>NZ_LN868938.1:0-608127 GCF_001182745.1 Nocardia farcinica
CTGACTGGGAGTACGAAGGCCGCCTGCACAAGACAACGGGGCAGCGAACCTTCTTCTGCACCGGCACGGACGACGCCGAGATGCCTCGACCTGGAGAACCTCGGCCGCGGCGAACCGCTCGCCCATGTCCGCGCCGAGTTGGGTGGGCGTGACCTGGCCTGCTGGTGCCCGCTAGAGGACGAGCACGGCAACCGAATCCCCTGCCACGCGGACGTGCTGCTGGAGATCGCCACGCCGGGTCGCTCGTTCTGTAAGCGGATGTCGATATTGGTTGACTGATAGCTGGCGCGCGGTAGCATCTCGAACATGCGTTCGAGACCAGAGACGGGGCATGTAGAAGGGTGGGAACCGGCCGTCACCAACGACCTCTGGGGCCACCGCGAACGCCCAAACTCGTATGGGTACGCCTCGACGCCATCATGGTCCGCAACCCGGCCTACCCATCCGCAACAACACCGCCGGCATCGACATGTCCGGCGAAGTCCCCGGACTCCTCCACGGCTGGATCCCCACCGCCAAAGGCGACTGGATGGGTCTGGTCAACTTCGACGTCCACTACGCGACGGCCGCCCGCTGCGACTTCGGCAACAACTCGTCCCCTCGTACGCGCTCCGTGGCGTGCGAGCCAGAATCAAAGTGAAGCGCCGACCCTGATAGCCGCAGGGTCGGGCGCTTCACCTTGTTTTGACCGTCAGTCCTGACCGTCGTCCGCGGCGTTCGCGGGCTCGTTCCAGTTGTCGTTCGCCGAACCGTCAGGGCCGGGACAAGCACCTCTACCACTCGTTCACCCCTTCCGATCGCGTCGACCGCCAACCACCTGCAACGGATGCCGAAGCCGCTCATAAATCCGATCCGGCAGCGAACCGTCCGGCTCTCTTCATCGATCCACCCGTACTCGTCGACCACACCCACGAACATCCGCGAGCTGAATCGAGACCCCCGGCTCCTCGCTCACGACCGGACCCGCCCGAATCCGGCACCAACAGCCCCTCCTCCACGAGGAGGCGATGCGCGGCCGTCTTTGCCCGGCACTCACCCACCACGCAATCCAGGTGCACCTGCATCGCATGATGAGCAGCAGCAACACTCGTCGCCGCCCACAAGCCGTTACCGCAAGCGATCCTGTCCAAAAGCGCGGCGTCCCAACTCATGACGCAACTCCCGTCTGTATCGGCGGCACATCCAACACGGCACGGCCACGTCGGGTCTCAGCCCAGCCCCGGCCGCGGCGAGTGACCTGCCACGCCCGCGGCACCTCCGCCGGTGCGGCAGCCGTCAACCCTCGGCAGGTCAACGCCTGCACCGACCTCCGCACCGTCGATACGCTCAACCGCGTCTTCTCGGCAATCTCCCGCACACTCAATGGACCGACCGAGTGCAGGACCGCCATGACGCGCGCCTCGTTGATGTGCACGCCCACCACCTGGATTCACGTGTAGAGAACAAAGAAAGAGGGACGCCCGAGGCTGTGGAACAGCGAAAGCCGGCCCTCCACAGTGGATGCCTGACCTGCTGACCTCGGGCGCCCCACCTGCGAGGTTAGGGAGCGCGTGCACCAGCACACCAGGATCTTGCAAAAACTTGCACCACTTCGAGACAATCTAGCAAGAACTTGCGACAACCCTGGTGATGGAATAACACGGTCCGCAAACCCACCCCCACCCCTCCAGGAGAACAAACATGCTCCTCACCTTCCTCGGCAAAGGCGGCTCCTCCGACCGCGACTGCCCCACCCTCTACGCCACCGACCGCGGCACCTACCTCGTCCAAGGCTGGATCACCGACACTGCCGGTGTCGTCGAAATCCCCCACCTCCTCCCCGGGTTCGCCGAACACGACACCTACATTGGTGCGACCATGACCGACACCGGGCGCGGTACTTTCACGCTGTCCGGCCGACCGATCACCGACGCTGAGACACTGGACAGCTGACGTTGGCGGCGGACGAGACCGCGATCGAGGTGCCGAAGCTAGAGAGGACGTTCTACGGTGCTGCTGTTGACCGGAGACGAAGCCGATGACCCTTTCCGGGAATGCCGACACACGGCTTTCCATCTAGAAGTCCGCGACAGCTACACCACCCCCACCGAATCCGAAGCCTTCCGACGCTTCCTCGACGGCGACCCCGACCCAGACGACTACAGCGACCGCCCCTGGACCCGATTCATGCGCGAAACCACCAGCCGCGGCGTCCATGTCAGCCGGGTCCGGGTCGTCACCGTCCCCCACACCGACTACCACCGCTGGCTACTCTCCATCACCGGCAGCAACGTCGACGCCGGCGAAGACATCCGCTATCTCCCGCGCCACCTCGCAGGCGACATCCCACCCGACGACTGGTGGCTGTTCGACGACACCCGGGTCGGCTTCAATCTCGTCACCTCAGACGGCCGCCCCGCGGGGCTCGCGATCACCAGCGACCCGCACATCGCCGCCTACTGCCGCGGCATCCGCGACCGCCTGTGGTCTACCGCCACCCCGTACCGCGACTATCTGGGCCATTGACCACCAATCCGCACGAGGCTCGCGAGGCGCTGGGACGGCGCCTCCGTGAAATGCGGCGCCGCGCAGGACTGTCCGGCCGCGGCATGGCCGCTCTCGCCGGATGGCATGAATCCAAGGTCTCCAAGATCGAGTACGGGAAGCTGCGCCCCTCCGACGACGACATCCGCGCCTACTGCCTGCACGCTGGCGCACTCGACCAAATCGAAGACCTTCTCGCCACCCTCCACAACCTCGACGGCGCCTACATGGAGATGCGGCGCCTGCTCGCCCGCGGGCAAGGGCGTAGTCAAGCCCAGCTGGTGCGGCTGGCCGAGGAGACCAAGCACACGCGGATCTTCCAGACCCAGGTGATCCCGGGGATTCTGCAAACGTCGGAGTATGCGCGCGCGACGCTCGAATTCTCGGCCGCCCGCCACCGCCTGCCCGTCGACGACGTGGAGGAGGGCGTGGCGCGGCGGATGGAGCGCCAACAGTTCTTGTATCGGGGGGATCGCCGCTTCCACATCTTGATCGCTGAGCAGGCGTTGTGGACGACGGTGGGCAGTGTGGATGTGATGGCGGGGCAGATGGACCGGCTGGTGGCGGTGTCGAGTCTGCCGCGCTTGATCCTCGGTATCGTCCCGGCGACGGCTGAGATTCCGATGCAGACTACGAATTTCGTCATGTTCGACGACCGGCTGGTGACGGTGGAGACGATCACCGCGGAGCTGAAGGTGACGCAGCCGCGCGAGGTGGCTATGTACGCGCAGGCGTTCGAGCTGCTCGCTGAGCAGTCGGTTACGGGGGAGAAGGCTCGCGCGCTGATCGTGGGCGTGCTGGAGCGGCGCCGATCCGTCTCGTAGTGGTTCCAGGTGGCTGAGGGGGCTTGCAGGGGCATCTTTTGCTGGCGTAGTGTTGATGCGCAACTAAAGTATGTATGCGACACACCGGCGCGGATCTGTTCGACGTGTCGTCAGCACGAGCCAGGAGGTACCAATGTCCACCGAACCGCGATGGTTGACCCGACGTCAGGTCGCTGAGATCACCGGATTCTCCGTGAAGACGCTGGAGAACTGGGCTCAGATGAAGCCGCGGAAGGGGCCGAAGTGCTTCAAGGTCGCCAACCGCTATCGGTACCTGGCCACGGACGTACAGGCGTGGCAGGAGCAGCGGCAGCGCGCGGCGGCGTGAGCTTTCGGGACATCGAGGACGACACATGGCGCAAGTAGCGATGGAGCCCGGCGCGCTCCCGCCCCCGCACAAACTGAACCCTGTGAAAGTGGATGGGGTCTGGCGGTTGGACCGGGTCCGCCACCGGGCATTCAATGGCGCCTACGTCCGCACCAGTGGGTCGGGGCGCACCAAGAGGGAGTGCCTGGCCGACTGGCATCAGAACTTCGAACGTAACCGCCGCAAGGGTAGCTCGACCACTCGCGCCACCGGCAAGGAGGCGTTCAAGGCCACGGACAAGATGGCGAAGGCGTTCGACGCCTACTATGCGCGGCAGCAGAAGAAGGCCGAGGCGGGGCAGATCACTGAACAGTCCCTGTTGACCTTCCATCGCGCGATCTATGTCGGTGACGGCCCGCTGGCGAAGCCGGACGCGTTGAAGCTGATGAAGACGCTGGGGGATTTGTCGATAGGGGAGGTGGGGAAGCCGTCGTTCCTGGCCGACTATCTGGAGAGTCTGGCTGAGACCTCTCCCGGGGTGGCTGGGCATCATTGGACGGTCCTGTCGGGAGTGTTCAAGTTCCTCACGTTGAGCAGTGACCTGTTCGACTACAGCCCGATGCTGCCGGTGCCGCGGCCGGTTCAGGGTGGGGGTGGTCAGCGGGCGTTGACAGTGGAGGAGCGTGAGTTGCTGTGCCCGGTGATCGGCGAGGGTCAGAAGCGGGCGCGTTATCTGCTGCCGATGGTGCTTCTGATCTTGGGGACGGGCTTGCGGCCCGGGGAGGCGCTGGCGGTTCGCTGGTGTGATTTGCGCGGCTTGGAGGATGAATCTCTGCCGAACATCACCTTGCATGTGTGCGGCACGATGGTTGCGCGTAAGGGTGCGTACGTGCGTCAGCCGTACCGGAAGTCGGCGAAGAAGTCGAAGGTGTCGAACGACTTCTATCTGGTGTTGCCGGGCTGGTTGACGATGGTGGTGCGGGCGTGGTGGCGGATGGCGGGCGAGGTTGAGGCCGATGCGCACATCTTTGTGAGCATGCTGGGGCAGGTAGTGCGGTTGAGCACTGCTGATAGCGCGTTGTTGAGGGCTCGGCGTGGTTCGGAGTTGGAGTGGTTGCAGTTCGGGAATCTGCGGGATACGGCGGCCACGCATGTGGCGGGGGTGACGGGGGATCCGCGGAATGCGAGTGCTCAGTTGGGGCATGCCGAGGGGGTAACGGTGGCGATGCGGCACTATGTTGATGACCAGGGGTACACGCACCCGGCGGTGGACTTCTCGAAGGAGTTGGAGAGCTTGTGTCCGGCCAATCTTGGAGCAAAGTTGGAATCGGGTGTTGATCCGTTCGCTTGGAGTTGCTCGTGAGCTGCGAAGTAAGGTCTGAACTGTGCAGAGATGGCGAAGTCTCGACGATGTGCCCGCGGACTGGGGTCGGTGTGTGCTCACGATCGGTGTTTTCGACGGGGTGCACCGCGGCCACGCGCAACTGATCAGCAGAGCCGTGAAATCGGCCGCGGCACGGGGTGTTCCCGCCGTGCTGATGACCTTCGACCCGCACCCGATGGAGGTGGTGCGGCCCGGCTCCCATCCCGCGCAGCTGACCACCCTCACCCGCCGGGCCGAACTGGTCGAGGAACTGGGCATCGACGTGTTCTGCGTGATGCCGTTCACCCAGGACTTCATGAAGCTCACCCCCGCCCGCTACGTGCACGACCTGCTGGTCGAGCGGTTGCACGTGGCCGAGGTGGTCGTCGGCGACAACTTCACCTTCGGCAAGAAGGCCGCGGGCACCGTGGACACCATGCGGGAGCTGGGGGAGCGCTTCGGCTTCGAGGTCGACGGGGTCAAGCTGGTCGGCGAACACGCCGTCACGTTCTCCTCCACCTACATCCGCGCCTGCGTCGACGCCGGCGACATGCGCGCGGCCGCCGAAGCGCTGGGCCGCCCGCACCGCGTGGAGGGCGTGGTCGTGCACGGCGACGGCCGCGGCCGCGAACTCGGCTTCCCCACCGCCAACGTGGCGCCGCCGATGTATGCCGCGATTCCCGCCGACGGCGTGTACGCGGGCTGGTTCACCGTGCTCGGGCCGGGGCCGACCATCGGCACCGTGACGCCGGGGGAGCGCGCGATGGCGGCGATCTCGGTCGGCACCAACCCCACCTTCTCCGGCCGCGCCCGCACGGTGGAGGCCTACGTCATCGACGGTCAGGCCGACCTGTACGGCCAGCACGTCGCCGTCGACTTCGTCGAGCACCTGCGCGGCATGGAGAAATTCGACGGGCTGGACTCGCTGATCGCGGCGATGCGGCGCGACGTGGACAACGCCCGCCGGATCCTCACCGCCTGAGCGGCGCCTAGGGCAGCTCCCGTTCCGGCACCGTCCACCGGTAGATCTGCCCGTCGCGCAACTCCACCGCCACCGGCGGCTCGTCGGTGGGGTTGGCCGCCAGGTGCGCGAGCACCTTGGTGCGGCCGCGGATGGTCTCGCCGTTGTCGGTCCAACGCAGGTAGGGGTGCAGCATGGGGCGCAACGCGGCGTAATCACCGCGGGTGAGCGCGTCGAGCACATCCGCAACGGCCGGGTCCACGCCTTCGATTCCAGCACGCCGCGCGCCCGTGCGTACCGCGATTGGGATCGGCGGGTCCGGCTCCGGTAAAGTGGCTCCTCGGGTTTGCTGCGGTCCGCGGTGGCTGCCCGGCCGGATCACCGGAGAATTCGAGCGCGGAACTGAGAAACAGGAGTGGATGCCCCATGGCGCTGACCACCGAGCAGAAGTCGGCCATCCTGGCCGAGTACGGCCTGCACGAGAAGGACACCGGGTCCCCGGAGGCCCAGATCGCGCTGCTGTCGAAGCGGATCGCCGACATCACCGAGCACCTGAAGAAGCACAAGCACGACCACCACACCCGCCACGGCCTGATGGCGCTGATCGGTCGCCGCAAGCGGCTGTCGAAGTACCTGGCGGACAAGGACATCGAGCGCTACCGCGCGCTCATCGAGCGCCTGGGTCTCCGGCGCTGACCGAGTAGCGGCCCCGCCGCACTCGCTTTCTCCAACCGCCCGAGCCGCCGGCCCCACGCTCCCGACGGAGCGTCGCGCCGGCGGCTCGCGCGGGTTTTCCGGGGTGAATATCGCCCGTTCCGGTGAGCCGGTCGGGCCGCAGCCGACGGGGAGACGTAGAATCGGCCCCGTTGGCTATTCGTGTATGAGGGGTGGTTACCTCCCCCGGGCACGAACAACATGTGCACAGCCGTATGCACCCGCCGCGTGGCGTCGGTCTTCGGTAGTGGCCTCTCGAGTGGACATCCGCCCGTCGGGCTTCGATCGATGACCGCCTCCGCGTCGCCGTTTCCAAGGGGGATCGGCCGGGTGTGCGCGTCGTGGCCAGGAGGGCTACCGCGCGACCGTGCCGGGTACGGCTGACGACAGCCGGATCGCGTCCGACGGACGCTCGATCCGGCGAGACGAGAGGTTGAGAGAAGACAATGACGCAGACAAGTGAACGCAAGTCCTCGGCCGTGGAGGTCGAGCCGGGTGTGTTCGAATCGGTCGCGCTGATCGACAACGGCAGCTACGGCACCCGCACGGTGCGGTTCGAGACCGGCAGGCTGGCGCGCCAGGCCGCCGGGTCGGTCGTGGCCTACCTGGACGACGAGACCATGCTCCTGTCGGCCACCACCGCGGGCAAGACCCCGAAGGACCAGTTCGACTTCTTCCCGCTGACGGTCGACGTCGAGGAGCGGATGTACGCCGCGGGCCGCATCCCCGGCTCGTTCTTCCGCCGCGAGGGCCGTCCCTCCACCGACGCGATCCTGACCTGCCGCCTGATCGACCGCCCGCTGCGCCCGTCGTTCGTCGACGGCCTGCGCAACGAGGTCCAGGTCGTGGTCACCGTGCTGAGCCTGGATCCGAAGGATCTCTACGACGTGGTGGCCATCAACGCCGCCTCCGCGTCCACCCAGATCGCGGGCCTGCCGTTCTCCGGCCCGGTCGGCGGCGTGCGCGTCGCCCTGATCCCGGACCAGGGTGCGAACTCCGCTGGCGGTGGCCAGTGGGTGGCGTTCCCGACCGTGGAGCAGCTCGAGGGCGCCGTGTTCGACATGGTGGTCGCGGGCCGGGTCGTGGAATCCGGTGACGTCGCGATCATGATGGTCGAGGCCGAGGCCACCGAGAAGGTCATCGAGCTGGTCGAGGGCGGCGCGCAGGCGCCGACCGAGGCCGTGGTGGCCGAGGGACTCGAGGCGGCCAAGCCGTTCATCGCCCGGCTGTGCCGCGCCCAGCAGGACCTGGCCGAGCTGGCGGCCAAGCCGACCGAGGAGTTCCCGCTCTTCCCGCCCTACGGCCCCGACGTGTACGAGGCCGTCGAAGGCGCGGCCGAGGCCGAGCTGGGCGAGGCGCTGAGCATCGCGGGCAAGCAGGAGCGCGAGGAGAAGATCGACGAGATCAAGCTCGCCGTGCTCGACCGGCTGGCCGAGCAGTTCGCCGGCCGGGAGAAGGAGCTGGGCGCGGCGTTCCGCTCGGTCACCAAGAAGCTGGTCCGTCAGCGCATCCTCACCGACGGTTTCCGCATCGACGGCCGCGGTCTGGCCGACATCCGCGCGCTCTCGGCCGAGGTGGCCGTGGTGCCGCGCGCGCACGGCTCGGCGCTGTTCGAGCGCGGTGAGACCCAGATCCTGGGCGTCACCACGCTGGACATGGTGAAGATGGCGCAGCAGGTCGACTCGCTCGGCCCGGAGACCAGCAAGCGCTACATGCACCACTACAACTTCCCGCCGTTCTCCACCGGTGAGACCGGCCGGGTCGGTTCGCCCAAGCGGCGCGAGATCGGCCACGGCGCGCTGGCCGAGCGGGCGCTGATCCCGGTGCTGCCCAGCCAGGAGGATTTCCCGTACGCGATCCGTCAGGTCTCCGAGGCGCTGGGCTCCAACGGCTCGACCTCGATGGGTTCGGTGTGTGCCTCCACCCTGTCGCTGCTCAACGCCGGTGTGCCGCTCAAGGCGCCGGTCGCGGGCATCGCGATGGGCCTGGTGTCGGACACCGTCACCAACGACAAGGGTGAGCAGGAGGTCCGCTACGTCGCGCTGACCGACATCCTCGGCGCCGAGGACGCCTTCGGCGACATGGACTTCAAGGTCGCAGGCACCCGCGAGTTCGTCACCGCGCTGCAGCTGGACACCAAGCTCGACGGCATCCCCTCGCAGGTGCTCGCCGGTGCGCTGAGCCAGGCGCACGACGCCCGCACCACCATCCTGGACGTGATGGCCGAGGCCATCGCCACCCCGGATGAGATGAGCCCGTACGCTCCGCGCGTCACCGCGATCAAGATCCCGGTCGACAAGATCGGCGAGGTGATCGGGCCCAAGGGCAAGGTCATCAACCAGATCACCGAGGACACCGGCGCCAACATCTCCATCGAGGACGACGGCACCGTGTTCGTCGGCGCGACCGACGGCCCCTCGGCCCAGGCCGCGATCGACGCGATCAACGCCATCGCCAACCCGCAGCTGCCCAAGGTGGGCGAGCGCTTCCTCGGCACGGTCGTCAAGACCACCGCCTTCGGCGCGTTCGTCTCGCTGCTGCCGGGTCGCGACGGTCTGGTGCACATCTCCAAGCTGGGCAACGGCAAGCGCGTCGCCAAGGTCGAGGACGTGGTGAACGTCGGCGACAAGCTGCGCGTGGAGATCGCCGACATCGACAACCGGGGCAAGATCTCGCTGGTCCCGGTCGACGAGAACGCCGACGAGCCCGCGGCGGATGCCGTCGACGCCGGAACCGAGTAGTACTGGTCGGTGTGAGCAAGAAGAAGACGACGACCCCCCTGATCCCGAGCGGGCAGGGGGGTCCGTCACTACGGCAGCGGGTCGACGAGGCGGTGGACTCCGGCGTGCGGCGCACCGTGCTGCCCGGCGGCCTGCGGGTGGTGACCGAGCATGTCCCCGGGGTCCGATCGGCCTCGATCGGGGTGTGGGTCGGCGTCGGCTCCCGCGACGAGGGCCGCACCGTGGCCGGTGCCGCGCATTTCCTCGAGCATCTGCTGTTCAAGGCGACGCCGACCCGGTCGGCGCTCGACATCGCGCAGGCGATGGACGCCGTCGGCGGTGAACTGAACGCCTTCACCGCCAAGGAGCAGACCTGCTACTACGCGCATGTGCTCGACGAGGACCTGCCGCTGGCGGTGGACATGGTCTCCGACGTGGTGCTCAACGGGCTGTGCCGCTCGGCCGACGTGGACGTCGAACGGCAGGTGGTGCTCGAGGAGATCGCCATGCGCGACGACGACCCCGAGGATCTGGTCGGCGACGCCTTCCTCACCGCGCTGTTCGGCGATCATCCGATCGGCCGGCCGGTGATCGGCTCGGTGGAATCCATCGAATCGATGACCGCCGCCCAGCTGCGTGGCTTCCATCAGCGCCGCTACCGTCCGGACCGGATGGTGGTGGCGGTGGCGGGCAATGTCGAGCACGAGCACACCGTCGAACTGGTGCACCGCGCCTTCGAGAACCGGCTCGATCCGGCGGCGCAGCCCGCGCCGCGGCGGGAGGGCAGGTTCCGTCCGCACGGCGCGCCGGAGTTGCAGTGGAGTTTCCGCGACAGCGAGCAGGCGCATCTGGTGTTCGGCGTGCGCGCGTTCGGACGGCACGAGGGGGAGCGGCGCTGGCCGCTGTCGGTGCTGAACACAGTGGTCGGCGGCGGGTTGAGTTCGCGGCTGTTCCAGCGCATCCGGGAGGAGCGCGGGCTGGCCTATTCGGTGTACTCGAGTGTGGACACCTTCGCCGACACCGGCGCGTTCTCGGTGTACATCGGCTGCCAGCCGGAGAACCTGGGCGAGGTGGCGCGGCTGGCGAAGGGCGTGCTCGAGGAGGTCGCCGAACACGGCGTGACCGACGCCGAATGCGCCCGCGCCAAGGGGTCGCTGCGCGGCGGGCTGGTGCTGGGTCTGGAGGATTCGGCTTCCCGGATGAACCGGATCGGCCGCAGCGAACTGAGCTACGGCAACCACCGCAGCGTCTCGGAGACGCTGGCTCGCATCGATGCCGTCACCACCGAGGAGGTGGCCGCCATCGCGCGCACGCTGCTGTCGCGGCCGTTCGGGGTCTCGGTCGCCGGGCCGTACCGGCGCACCCGCGACCTGCCCGCCGCGGTCCGGCGCCTGGTCGCCTGAACCGGGCGGCCGGGCTCCGGGTGCGAAGCTCGCTCGCGTGAGATTCCCGGCGTGACCTCTGGGCCGCGTGGTGGTTGCCACCCGGGGCGCGCCGGACTCGCCACAGGAGCGGCGCGTCCGGCGCGATACGGTGGCGCGCGGTATCGGGCGCGGCGAATGATCGTGGCGCGCCCGGAGTTCGGCAGACGAGGAGGCGAAGATGATCGGACGTGGGGGCCGGGCCGTGGGTGCGCTCGCGGCGGTGGCCGTGCTGGCCGGCTGCGGCGGGGCGGACGCGGACAACGCCGCCGCGCAGGGCCCGACCGAGGAGTCGCTGCGCACGGCCGCCGAGCAGATGACCGAGGCGCTGGCCGCGGGCGACTACCCGGGCGCCTATCAGTTCCGGTCCGCGCGGTGCCGGCTCACCCTCGGCCAGGACGCCTACGTCGAGGAGATGACGCAGCGGTACGCGGGCCGGGACCTGAAGGCCGCCGAGCCGGAGATCACCGTCACGGTGACCGGCACGACCGGCCGGGTCACCGTCCGCCACACCGATACCCGCGCGAGCGAGGACGGGTCGGCGCCGGCCACCTGGACCTTTGTCGACGGCAGCTGGCGCTACGACACCTGCTGAGCGGGTGCCCGCCGGTCGTGCGCGCGGTTGGCGGCCGCCACCACCGAGGACAGCAGACCGGGCAGGGCGTCCTCGACCGCTTCGGCGCGCAGGCGCTGACAGGTCTGCCCGTCCACGACGAGCCGTTCGATCAGGCCCGCCTCCCGCAGGATCTTGAAGTGATGGGTGGCGGTCGACTTGTTGATCACGTCGTAGAGCGCGCCGCAGCGCACCGCGCTGCCCGCGTTGCTCAGCCGGCGCACCATCTCCAGGCGCACCGGATCCTGGAGCGCGCCGAGGACGGCGGGCAAGGGCGCGACGGGTGGGTGTGATGCGTCGTCCGCGTCGGTCATGAGCTACCTCACCGATGGGTTTGACAACCATCGAACCGGTTGTAGTGTCGTGTTCGATCAACATCAAACTTACCTGATGGGGAGCATCGATGACAGCGACGACGGTGACGGTCGGCGAAGGCCGGTCCGTCCAGCGGTGGGCGTACGCACTGGTGCTGGCCGCCAGCGGGGTGGCGCTCGGGGTGTCCGGCGTGCCCGCCCCGCTGTACGGGATCTACGAGCAGCAATGGCAGCTGTCGCCGTTCACCACGACCGTGGTGTTCGCGGTGTACGCGGTGGCGGCCTTGGCGGCGGTGCTGGTGTCGGGCCGCATCTCCGATGTGGTGGGACGCAAGCCGGTGCTGCTGGGCGCCTTCGGCATCATGATCGCCGGGCTGGTGGTCTTCGTACTGGCCGATTCGGTGCCGATGTTGTTGCTGGCCAGGGCATTACACGGTCTCGCGGTCGGCTCGACGGTGGTCGCGGGTGCGGCGGCGCTGCTGGATCTGCGCCCGCACCGCGGCGCGCGGTCCGGGCAGTTGAGCGGTGTCGCCTTCAACGTCGGGATGGCGGTGGCGATCCTGGGTTCGGCGGTGCTGGCCCAATACGCCCCGCATCCGCTGCGCACCCCCTATGTCGCCATCACCGTGGTGTGCCTCGCGGTCGCGGCCGGGGTCCTGGTGCTGCGGGAGCCGCACGGCCAGCGGGTCGCCGGTCGTATCCGGATCGCGAGACCCGCGGTGCCGCAGGAGATCCGCGCCGACTTCTGGTTCTCGGCGATCGGCGTGATGGCGGCCTGGTCGGTGCTCGGCGTGCTGCTGTCGCTGTACCCGTCGCTGGCCGCCCAGCAGACCGGCATCCACAATCTGGTCTTCGGCGGCGCGGTGGTCGCCACCACCGCGCTGTCCGGTGCGACGGCGCAGCTGTTCGCCACCGGCATCCCGGCCCGGCGCGCGGCCATCGTCGGCGACACCGGCATGGCGATCGCGCTGCTGCTCACGGTGCCCGCGCTGGCCACCCACAACTGGGTCGCGGTGCTCGGGGCGGGCCTGGCGCTGGGCGCGACGTTCGGGCTCGGATTCGGCGGGTCGCTGCGGCACCTGTCGGAGGTGGTGCCGCAACACAAGCGCGGGGAGACCATGTCGGCCTACTACCTGCTCGCCTATTCGGCGATGGCGTTGCCGACGGTCGCGGCCGGGTGGGCGGCGACCACCTGGGGGCTCGGCACGGTGTTCCCGTGGTTCGTCGGACTGGTCGCGGTGGCGTGCCTGGTCGCGGCCGGACTGGGAGTGCGGCGCAACCGGATCGATCGGGAACGCCTCGACGTGGCCTGAGCACACCCGGTGGTGTCCGGCCGCGGGACCGATTCGGCGGGGGCGATGCCCGCCCGCCGGGCCGGGCGGTAGCGTCGGGGGAATGAGGATTCGTGGGGCGGTCCTGGAGCGGATCGCGGCGCCGGCCCCGTTCGCCGAGTCGGCGCCGATCAACGTGTGTGAGCTCGAGCTGGGCGAGCCCGGGCCCGGTGAGTTGCTGGTCCGTATCGAAGCGGCCGGGCTGTGTCATTCGGACCTGTCGGTGGTGGACGGCAACCGGGTGCGGCCGGTGCCGATGCTGCTCGGGCACGAGGCCGCGGGCCGGGTCGAGGCGGTGGGTCCGGGGGACAGCGATGTCGCGGTCGGGCAGCGCGTGGTGATGACGTTCCTGCCGCGCTGCGGTGAGTGCGCGGGCTGTGCCAGCCAGGGCCGGATGCCGTGTGTGCCGGGCAGTGTCGCCAACAACGCCGGGGAGCTGCTTGGTGGCGGTCGCCGGCTGATCCGCGACGGTGCGCCGGTGCATCACCACCTGGGTGTGTCGGCGTTCGCCACGCATGCGGTGGTGGACCGGCGGTCGGTGGTGCCGGTGCCCGACGACGTGCCGCCCGAGGTCGCCGCGGTGTTGGGGTGCGCGGTGCTCACCGGTGGTGGCGCGCTGTTGAATTCGGCGAAGCCGGGTCCGGCGGACCGGATCATGGTGGTCGGGCTGGGCGGTGTCGGCATGGCGGCGGTGCTGGTCGCGGTGTCGTTGGGTGCACCGGAGGTCATCGCGGTGGACACCGTGCCCGAGAAACTGGCGCTGGCACGGGAATTGGGGGCGAGCGCGGCCTACACCCCGGCCGAGGTGGCCGAGCGGGGGATCGTGGCGGAAGTGGTCGTCGAGGCCGCGGGCAATGTGCGCGCCTTCGAGACCGCCGTCGCGGCCACGGCGGCGGGCGGTACCACGGTGACGGTGGGTCTGCCCGCACCCGACGCGCGTGCCAGCATCGCCCCGCTGGGTCTGGTCGCACAGGGCCGGTCCATCGTCGGCAGCTACCTGGGTTCGGCGGTGCCCGCCCGCGACATTCCCGAGTACGTGCGGATGTGGCGCGCGGGCACACTGCCGGTGGAGCGGCTCGTCTCCGCGCACATCGGGCTCGACGAGATCAACCGGGCGATGGACGAACTCGCCGCCGGCCACGCGCTGCGCCAGGTGATCGTCTTCGACTGAGGACGGGGCCGCGCCGGCCCGCGGGCGCCGCTCGATAGGCTTGCCACCACATCGGCGAGACGAGGAGGTGCGGTGACCATTCGGGTCGGAGTGCTGGGAGCACGCGGGAAAGTCGGCCAGGCGATCTGCGCGGCGGCGCGGGCCGCGGACGACCTGGAGCTGGTCGCCGAGGTCGACAAGGGCGACGCCCTGGAGACCTTCACCGAGACGGGCACCGAGGTCGTCGTCGACTTCACCCACCCCGACGTGGTGATGGGCAACCTGAAGTTCCTGGTCGAGCACGGCATCCACGCCGTCGTCGGCACCACCGGCTTCGACGCCGCGCGGCTGGACGAGGTGCGCGGCTGGTTGGCGGCGAGCCCCGCGACCGGTGTGCTGATCGCGCCGAACTTCGCCATCGGCGCGGTGCTGTCGATGCGGTTCGCCGAGCAGGCCGCCCGGTTCTTCGAGTCGGTCGAGGTCATCGAACTGCATCACCCGAACAAGGCCGACGCCCCCTCCGGCACCGCCTACCGCACCGCCGGGCTCATCGCCGAGGCCAGGAACCGCGCCGGAGTCGGCCGCAGCCCCGACGCCACCAGCACCGAACTCGACGGCGCCCGCGGCGCCGACGTCGACGGGGTGCGGGTGCACTCGGTGCGGCTGGCCGGGCTGGTCGCCCACCAGGAGGTGCTGTTCGGCACCCAGGGGGAGACGCTGACCATCCGCCACGACTCCATCGACCGGTCCTCCTTCGCGCCCGGCGTGCTGCTCGGCGTGCGCGAGATCGGCAAGCGGCCCGGGCTCACCGTCGGACTCGACCCGTTCCTGGACCTGTGAGCACCGCGGCCGGACCCGGCGACGGCCGCGCGGTGGCCCGCATCGTCGTGTTCATCGCGGCGCTGGTGCTGGTGCTCGGCTTCTACTTCCTGTGGCTCGGGCGCATCGCGATCGGCCTGCTCACCTCCGGAAAGGGCGCGGGCATCGCCATCGGGATCGGGGTCCTGCTGTTGCCCATCGTCGGCCTGTGGGTGGTCGTCGCCTCGGTGCGCGCCGCGCTGGCACACCAGCACCTGGCCCGCCGCATCCACGAGGAAGGCATGGAACTCGACGTCTCCGAGCTGCCGCGCCGCCCCTCCGGCCGCATCGAACGCGCCGCCGCCGACGAACTGTTCCTGCGGGTGCAGCAGGAATGGGAAGCCGACCCCGACAACTGGCGCGTCTCCTACCGCCTGGCCAGGGCCTACGACTACGCGGGCGACCGCACCCGCGCCCGCGAGACGATGCGGCGCGCGGTCGCCCTGGAACGTCTGGAACGCGAACAGAAGGGCTGACCCGATGGCGCGGCTGCTGATCGTCCACCACACCCCGTCCCCGCACTGCCAGGCCATGTTCGAGGCCGTGGTGTCCGGCGCCACCGACCCGGAGATCGAGGGCGTGGAAGTGGTCCGCCGCCCCGCCCTGTCGGTGTCCCCGACCGACGTGCTGGAAGCCGACGGATACGTGCTCGGCACCCCCGCCAACCTCGGCTACATGAGCGGCGCCCTCAAACACGCCTTCGACACCGTCTACTACCCGTGCCTCGACGCGACCCGCGGCCGTCCGTTCGGGCTGTACCTGCACGGCAACGAGGGCACCGAGGGCGCGGAGAAAGGTGTCACCTCGATCACCACCGGGCTCGGGTGGGTGAAGGCAGCCGAGTACGTGGTGGTCTCGGGCAAGCCGTCCAAGGACGATCTCGAAGCGTGCTGGGAACTCGGCGCGACGCTGGCGGCGCAGCTCATGGGGGAGTAGGTCGACGCATCACCTCCTCGCTGAACAGATTCGTTCGTGAACGGTCATACTGCAACACGACGCCGGTTTCGATCGATGTCGCTCAGTGTGGTGACGATGGGAGTGTGTCGGTGAATGCTGGTGAGGTGACGCGGCGGCGGATCGCGTTGGTCGAGGATCACGAGTCGGTGGCGATCGGGTTGGCGGCGATGCTGGCCGCGGAGCCGGATCTGGAGTTGGTGCACACCGCGCGCACCGTGGCCGAACTGCTCGACGCCGTCGGCCCGTCGCCCGATCTGGATCTGTGCGTGCTGGACCTGCGGCTGGCGGATTCCTCGCTGCCCGAGGACAACGTGCGCGCGCTGCGCGAGCGCGGGGTGGAGGTGCTGGTGTTCACCGGCGCCGAGAACGCCTATCTGGTCCGATCGGCCGCCCGCGCGGGCGTGCTCGGGGTGTTGCGCAAATCCGAGAGCGTGGCGACCGTCGTGGCGGCGGTGCGCCGGGCCGCGTCGGGGGAGCAGGTGGTGACCACCGACTGGGCGGCCGCCATCGACGGTGATCCGGAGTTGTCCGGCGTCGGGCTCAGCCCGCGGCAGGAGGAAGTGCTCACGCTGTACGCCTCGGGGGAGAAGGCGTCCAGGGTGGCGCGGCTGACCGGCCTGTCCGAGCAGACGGTGAACGACTACCTCGGGCGCATCCGCCAGAAATACGCCGACGCGGGCAGGCCTGCGCCCACCAAGACGGACCTCTACAAGCGCGCGGTCGAGGACGGCTGGCTGCCGGTGCCCGAACGCGCGCGCGGATGATCGCCACCGTCGCGGATCGCGTCCCGGCGCGGCCCGCCGGCCCGCCCCGGACCGGCGAGGCCGCCGCGGACCGGATCACGCGGCGGCTGGCCCTGGCCGTCGGCTTGGCGGGCACCATCGCCGCGGTACTGGACTTCCCGGAACTGCTCGAACATCGGGAGGTCGCACCGGACTGGACGGCGGCGGCCGCGGTGCTGGCCTTCGTGCTGTTCCCGGTGCTGGCCGCGGTCTCGATCGGCACGAACGTGCGGGTGGTGCGGCAGGTCGCCGGTGCACTGGCGACCTGCTACCTGGTGGCCGCGGCGGCGGTGTCGTTCGCCTACGTCGAGCCGGAGCCCGAGCACACCGCCAGCTGGATGTTCCGGGTGTTCTCGCTGGGCGTGCTCGCGGCTTCGCTGGCCTGGCGGCCGCCGGTGTCGATCGCCTATCTGCTCGGCGGCAACGTGCTGCTCGCGGTGGGCAACCTCGCGGTGGTCGGGGACATGTCCGCGCTGTGGTATCTCGGGCTGCTGGCCCGCTCGACGGGCCTGTGCTCGCTGTTCCTGTGGTGCTCGATCTACGCGCAGGCCGGTGCGGCCCGGGTCGACCGGGAGACCGCCGAGGCGAGCGCGCGTGCCGCCCGGGCGGCGGGGGCGGCGGCCCGCGACCGGGAACGTGCCCGGTTCGCCGCGTTGATCCACGACGCCGTGCTCTCGACCCTGCTGGACGCTTCCCGCGCGGGCACGAGTTCGCCGGTGCTGCGCGAGCAGGCCGCCCGCACCCTCGCCCAGCTCGACGAGTTGCGGGTCGGCAGTGGCGGTTCCGAGCGCTTCGACGCCGATGCCGTCGCGGGTTTCCTGACCACGGCGGTGCGGGAGGTCGATCCGGGCATCGGGGTGCTCGTGCGCAGGCCACCCGGCAGCGCAGCGCTGCGCATGCCCGTGGACGCGGCGGGCACGATGGCCGCCGCGGCCGCCGAGGCGGTGCGCAACAGCGTGCGGCACGCCGGGGCCGGGGATCGGCCGGTGCACCGCGGGGTCACCGTGGAACTCGGCCCGGCCGCGGCCCGGCTGGTCCTGCGGGACGACGGCGCGGGCTTCGACCCCGCCAAGGTGCCCGCCGACCGGCTCGGCGTCGCGGTGAGCATCCTGGGCCGGATGCGCAGCCTGCCCGGCGGAGACGCCGAGCTGGCCTCGCGCCCCGGCCAGGGAACGACGGTGACGCTGTCCTGGCACGACCCGGAGCAGACGCGATGAACGCGGGCGCGGACACGGGACTGCGGGAACTGCTCGGCCTGCACGGCCGCAGCGCCTGGTACTTCCTGGCCATCCTGCAGGCCACGCTGGGGCTGTACAGCGTGCACAACTTCGGCACCGTCCGTCCGCTGCCCACGCTGGTCGCATTGGTGCTCATCGCCGCGGCGGGCGCCGTCGTGGTCCTGGTCGAGGACGAGCCGCTGCCGTGGCGCGCGACCTGGTTCGTGCTGGTCGCCGCGATCGCCGCGACCACGCTGACCCGGCTGTTCCCACGCCCGGACCGCGAGGTCACTCCCGCGACCGTGTTCGCCGCCTCCTATGTGCTGGCCATGCTGGTGCTGCGCGGTCGCCTCGGTGCGGCGTGGGGCGGGGTGGCGGGCCTGGCGCTGGCGGTCGCGGCCGCCGATCTCGCCGGGGTCGAGAGCGTGTTCTCCGCGGCCGACGTGCCGACGCTGACGGTGGCCGCGGTGACGGTCGGGGTGGCGGTGATGCGCCCCACCCAGCGTTCGCTGCGGGTGCTGCGCGAGGAGGCGACCATGCGCGCCGCCGCGGAGGCCACCATGGCCGCCGAGAACGCCGAGCGCGACCGTCAGCTCGCCGAACTGGACGAGAAAGCCCGTCCGATGCTCGAGCGCATCGCCGCGGGCGCCGACCTGGACGCCGCCGAGCGCGAGCAGTGCCGACTGCTCGAAGCCGGGTTGCGCGACCGGTTGCGGGCACCGCAATTGGTCACCGAGGAGCTGTCGGCCGCGGCCTGGCAGGCGCGGGCGCGGGGCGCCGACGTGGTGCTGCTCGACGACGGCGGTTTCACCGGCGTCCCGGCGACCGTCCGCGACCAGGTGATCCGGACGGCGGTCGAGGAACTGAACACGGTCGACGCCGCCGCCGTGACCGTCCGCGTGCTGCCGCCGGGCCGCCGCGCCCTGGCGACGATCCTGGTGGACGGCCCCACGGCCAGCAGGCGCACCGAGATCGACCCGACCGGCAGGATCACGGTCACCGCCTGAGCGGGTCAGCGGCCGGAGGCGTGCGGAGCGTGGCCGTGGAGGCCGCCGCGCTCAGGCGAATTCGGACTGAGCCTGAGCGGGTCGGCGGCCGGTGGTGTCGGTGCCGCATGGCACAGTGCGGGTATGCGGAGGATGAGTGCGGCCGCGGCCCGGCGCACGGCGTTGGCGGCGCAGGGGTTCGGCAGGCGGCGGGGTGGCACGCCGACGCGGCGCACGGTGCTCGATGTCCTCGGCAGAACTCAACTGCTGCAATTGGATTCGGTGTCGGCGGTGGTGCGGGCCCATTACGCGCCGGTGTTCAGCCGGATCGGCGGCTACGACCGGGGGTTGCTCGACGAGGCCGCGTGGAGTCATTCGGCGCGCAAGCCGCGGCGGCTGGTCGAGTACTGGGCGCACGAGGCGGCGCTGATCCCGGTCGCGGACTGGCCGCTGATGCGGTGGCGGATGGAGAAGTACCGGCACGGCCGCTGGGCGGGCATGCGGCGGGCGCTCGAACGCAACCCCACCCTCGGCAACGACATCCTCGACGTGATCCGCGAGGCGGGCGCCTGCACCGCGGGCGAGGTGGAGCGCCATCTGGAGCTGGATCGTCCGCGCCCCAAGGGGTCCTGGTGGAATCTCAGCGACACCAAGCTCGTCTGCGAGCAGCTCTTCGCCGCCGGTGAGCTGTCCGTCGACCGCCGCGTCGGCTTCAGCCGGTACTACGACCTCGCCGAACGGGTGGTACCGCCGGAGGTGTCGGCTCGCTCGGTGCCGCAGGACGAGGCCGTGCGGGAGCTGATTCTCCGGTCCGCGACCGCCCTCGGCGTCGCCACCGAGACCGACCTGCGCGACTACTACCGGCTGCACCGCTCGCAGAGCGCACCGGCGATCGCGGATCTGGTGGACGCGGGTGAGCTCGAGCCGGTGACGGTGACCGGCTGGGACAAGCCCGCCTATCTGCGCGCCGGTGCGGTGACGCCGCGGAAGGTCGAGGGCGCCGCCCTGCTGTGTCCGTTCGACCCGCTGATCTTCTTCCGGCCGCGCACCGAGCGGGTCTTCGACTTCCATTACCGCATCGAGATCTACACGCCCGAACCCCAACGGGTGTACGGCTATTACGTTTTCCCGTTCCTGCTGGACGATCAGCTCGTGGGCCGGGTCGATCTGCGCGCCGAGCGGGCGGCGGGCCGGTTGCTGGTGCCCGGCGCGTTCGTGGAGCCCGGCCACGACCCGGTGCGGGTGGCCGCCGCGCTGGCCGGATCGTTGCGCGAAATGGCGGACTGGCTGGAACTCGACGACGTGGTGATCGGCGAGCGCGGCGATCTCGCCGCCGAGCTCGCCGCGGCTCAGCCTTCCCGCTCGGGGTTGTCGCGGCCCGGGGTGTCGCGCCTGGTGCCGTAGCTGCGCATCTGCTCGCGGAGCGCGCCGTCCACGGCGCGGGAGAGCCAGGAGTTCAGCGAGACGCCGCTGGCGGCGGCGGCCTCCTCGGCCTTGGCCTTCATCTGCTCGACCAGGCGCAGGGTGACCCGGCTGATGTCGCCGGTCATCTCCTCGAAGGTCGGGGGTTCGTCGGCGGCCGGATCCTTGCGCACATCGACGACGGCGTCGGTGCCGCTCATCGAGACGTGGACGGTACGGTCGCCCAGCGTCGTGCTGACCTCGGCGGCGAGGTCGGACAGCGCCGCGAGCAGCACCAGCCGGGCCGAGTTCTCGGTGGCCGCGGCCAGCGCGGCGGCGGTGGCCTGGGTCTTCTCGTCACCCAGGGCGGCCGCCGCGATCAGGTTCTCGCGCAGCTGGGCGGTGTACTTCTCCAGATTCATGACATCAGTCTGGTGTCATCGGTGACATCACACAAGGGTATTGATGATGTCATTTCGATGTCGGTCTGTCGCCGAGCGGCTCGGCGTCCGGCGTGTAGGGCGGTCACGGTGTCGAGGGCGCGCAGGGGACCGGGTAGCCTTTCTGACCATGACGAACGGTGAATCGACGCCAACGGAGCTGCGTGCGTCCGGCACGGTAGGTGTCGCGATGGTGACCCCCTTCAGTGCCGACGGCAAGCTGGATGTCGACGCCGGGGTATCGCTGGCCGCCCATCTCGTCGACCGCGGCGTCGACCTGCTCGCCATCTCCGGCACCACCGGCGAGTCGCCGACCACCACCGAGTCGGAGAAGTTCGATCTGCTGCACGCCGTCGTCGACGCCGTCGGCGACCGCGCCACCGTCATCGCGGGCGCGGGCACCTATGACACCGCCCACTCCATCGAGCTGGCCCGCAACGCCGAGCGCGCGGGCGCGCACGGCCTGCTCGTCGTCACCCCGTACTACTCCCGGCCGAGCCAGGACGGCCTCTACGCGCACTTCACCGCCGTCGCCGATGCGACCGATCTGCCGGTGACGCTCTACGACATTCCACCCAGATCGATCATTCCGATCGGCCCCGAAACCCTGCGCAGGCTCGCCGACCACCCGCGCATCGTCGCGGTGAAGGACGCCAAGGGCGACCTCAACTCCGGCGCGGACATCATCGCGCACACCAGCCTGGACTACTACTCCGGCGACGACTGCCTCAACCTGCCGTGGCTGTCCATCGGCGCGGTGGGCTTCATCAGCGTGATCGGTCACCTGGTCCCCGAGCGGCTCCGGGAGATGTACGACGCCTTCGTCGCCGGTGACGTGGTGCGCGCCCGCGAGATCAACGCGAGCCTGGTGCCCTTGAACGCCGCGATGGCCCGCCTCGGCGGCGTGTCCATGACCAAGGCCGGTTTGCGCCTGCTCGGCATCGACGTGGGCGAGCCCCGGCTGCCGCAGCTCATGCCCAACACCGCCCAACTCGATCAGCTGTCCGCGGATCTGCGGACAGCGGGGGTTCTCGTATGACCACACCGCGCCGTCCCCGCCGCACGGCGAGCCGCCCCGCGGGCGCGCCCGACCCGGCCGAACAACGCCGCGCCGCCGAAGCCGCCGCCGAGCGTGCGGAGTCGGCACGGCCCGCGGAACCGGCCGCCGAACCCGCCGCGGAACCGGCCGCCGACCGGCCCGGCGGGAGCGCCGGTGAGCCCACCGCTCCGGCGGGCACCGACCAGCCCACCGCCCCGGCCAAGGCCGAGCGGCCGGCCCGTGGCGACCGGGGCGACGCCCGTACCCAGCGTCAGGACAAGCCCGCCCGCGGCGACTCCGGTGAGGGCCGCTCCGCGGGTGGCCGCCGCTCCGGCCGTGGCGGCAGGCAGGGCCGCGGCCGCGCCGAGCAGTTGCCCGCGCAGCCGCCGGTGGTCGCGGCACAGGATCGGCTCGGCGCCCCGCCGAAGCTGCCCAAGAACGGCCTGCGGGTGTTCGCACTCGGCGGTATCGGCGAAATCGGCCGCAACATGACGGTTTTCGAGTACGGCGGCAAGCTGCTGATCGTCGACTGTGGCGTGTTGTTCCCCGAGGACCAGCAGCCCGGTGTGGACCTGATCCTGCCCGACTTCCGGCCCATCGAGGACCGGATGGACGACATCGTCGCGATCGTGCTCACCCACGGCCACGAAGACCACATCGGCGCGGTGCCGTTCCTGCTGCGCAACCGCTCCGACATTCCGGTGCTCGGCGCGAAGTTCACTCTCGCGTTGGTCGCGGCCAAGTGCCGCGAACACCGGCTGCACCCGAAGCTGATCGAGGTGACCGAGGGCGAGACCACCTCGCACGGCCCCTTCGAATGCGAGTACTTCGCCGTCAACCACTCCATCCCGGACGCGCTGGCCGTCGCCATCCGCACCCCGGCGGGCGTCGCGCTGCACACCGGTGACATCAAGCTCGACCAGCTGCCGCTGGACGGGCGCCTCACCGATCTGGCCGGGTTCTCCCGCCTGGGCGACGAAGGCGTCGACCTGTTCCTGGTCGACTCCACCAACGCCGAGGTGCCGGGCTTCGTCACCCCCGAACGCGAGATCGGCGGCGTCCTGGACACGGTGATCGGCAAGGCCCGTGGCCGGGTGATCGTGGCGTCGTTCGCCAGCCATGTGCACCGCATCCAGCAGGTCGTGGACGTGGCTCAGAAGTACGGGCGCCGGGTGTGTTTCGTGGGCCGCTCGATGGTGCGCAACATGCAGATCGCCCAGGATCTCGGGTACTTGACGGTGCCCGACGGCGTGGTCGTCGACCTCGATGTCGCCGCGACCCTGCCCGGCGACCGCCTGGTGCTGATCTCGACCGGGTCCCAGGGGGAGCCGCTGTCGGCGCTGTCGCGGATGGCGCGCGGCGACCACCGCCAGATCAACATCCGCCCCGACGACCTGGTGGTGCTGGCGTCCTCGCTGATCCCGGGCAACGAGAACTCGGTGTTCGCGGTCGTCAACGGGCTGGCACGGCTCGGCGCCTCGGTCATCACCCAGCAGAACGCCAAGGTGCACGTCTCCGGGCACGCCTCGGCGGGCGAGCTGCTCTACCTGTACAACGCGGTGCGGCCGACGAACGCGATGCCGGTGCACGGCGAGTGGCGGCACCTGCGGGCCAACGCGGCGCTGGCCGTCGCGACCGGGGTGCCCGAGGAGCGGGTGGTGCTCGCCGAGGACGGGGTGGTCGTCGACCTGGTGGACGGGATCGCCTCGATCGTGGGCCGCGTGCCGGTCGGCCACGTCTACGTCGACGGGCTCTCGGTGGGCGATGTCGGCGAGTCGACGCTGTCCGACCGCCTCGTGCTGGGCGAGGGCGGTTTCATCTCGATCACCGTCGCCATCGACGAGACGACCGGAAAGGCCGTCAGCGCACCGGAATTGAGTGGTCGCGGGTTCTCCGACGACCCGACCGCACTGGCCGAGGCCGCCGAACTCGTGGAGGCCGAACTGCTGCGTTTGGCCGGGGAAGGCATCACCGACACCCACCGCATCGCCCAGGGTGTGCGCCGCGTGGTCGGGCGCTGGGTGGCCGACACCTACCGGCGCCGTCCGATGATCGTGCCCACCGTCATCGGGGTCTGAGTCCGTTCACGCGAAGGGCCGGGAGGCAATGCCGCCCGGCCCTTCGTCACGGCCTCCCGGCCCTCTGTCACGGCTGCGGGCTCACTGGGCCTGGCAGGCCGCCGAATCGAGCTGCGCCGAACGCACGATGTTGCAGGTGAACTGGTGCGAGACCTTCCACTGGTCGTCTTCGGCGACGAACTCCACGTAGGCGTTCTCCACCGGGCGCCCGTCGATGGTGACCTCGGCGTCGGCCTTCAGCGTGCCGTTCTGCGGCTCGCCGACGTTGGTGATCTCGACGGTCACGTTGTTGCGCTTGGCGGCGTCGACCAGCTTGTCCACCAGCTGCGGGTCGCGCTCGGCGTCCTGGATCCAGCCGATCTTCTCCTCGGCCGGGACCGAGGAGTCGAAGGCGCGGGTCAGGCGGTCGTTGAGCTCGGCGGCCGTCGGCTTGGGCAGGTTCGGCGGCGTGGTCGAGGTGGGGGCCTGGCCCTCCACCGGAGCATCCTCGTTGGTGCCTGCCTCGAACTGTCCGGCCGCGGAGGTGGTCGCGGTGGTCGAGGCGGCGGTGGTGTCGCTCTCGGAGCCGCATGCTCCGAGGGTCAGGGCGAGGGCGGTCACGGCGAGGGCCAGCGACGCCCGAAAAGTACGGTTCTTCACGTGTTTCCCCTGGATGAAGTCTGTCGCGGGCCGCGGTCGCGGCCCGCGGTCGGTGAATGCGGCGGGCGGACCTACAGCGAGTAGCCCGCGGTGCACCGCCAGTCGACGACCCAGCCGCCGGACAGCCGCGACAGCGCCGCCGAGCGGGCCGCGGTGTAGCTCGATCGGGCGGCGGCGCTCCACTGCGTGTTGGAGCTGGCGAGCACGCCGCAGCCGTTCGACCAGGACACCAGCACGCGGCAGCCGGCGCCGCAGGCGTCGACGGCGGCTTGTTCGGCGTCGGAGAAGCTGCCGTAGTTGTTGGCGATGCCGTAGGCGCCGCTGCGCGAGGTGGCGATGGCGCCGTAGTAGCCGTAGGCGGCCTGCGCGGGCGCCGCAGCCCCCAGCATCGACGCGACAGCCGCCACCATCACCGCCGTGGCGGCGAAGAACTTCTTCAAGACGAATCCCCTTCGATGAATGGTCCACGACCCGATGGACGCCCTGACAAGCTACCCACCAGCACCCCAGGAAATCCAGCGCCGCGCCGGATCGCCCGGCCTCGGGGGTGTTCCCGCCGGGTCCGGATCGGCTATGTTCGGCGCGTGAGTATGGCGCAGCGCGAACGGCGGGCACTGGTCGAGGCGATGGCCGCGGCGGGGCCGGACGCGCCCACCCTGTGCGGTGCCTGGACGGTGCGGGATCTGGCCGCGCACTTGATCGTTCGCGAGCGCAGGCCGGACGCGGCGCCCGGCATCCTGCTGCGGCCCTTCGCCGGGCATCTGCGGTCGGTGCAGGAGAAGGTCGCGGCCAGGCCGTTCCCGGACCTGCTCGAGCAGATCCGCACCGGTCCGCCCTGGTGGTCCCCGCTCAAGCCGGTGGACGCGCTGGCCAATACGAGCGAGATGTTCGTCCATCACGAGGACGTGCGCCGGGCCGCGCCGGGCTGGGAGCCGCGCGAACTGCCCGCCGCCGACGAGGACCGGCTGTGGACGCTGCTGCGCCGGATGGCCCGGATGTCGTATCGCAAGGCGCCGGTACCGGTCACGCTGGCAACCCCGGACGGCCGCAGTGTCACCGTCGGTTCCGGCGCCGCCCCGGCGGTGACGCTCACGGGCACGCCCGCCGAACTGCTGCTGCACGCCTTCGGTCGCGACCAGGTGCGGCTGGAGACCGCGGGTGATCCGGCGGCGGTCCGCGCCGTCCTCGAGACCGACCGATCGGTCTGATCAGCGCCCGGACGGCGCGTTCTCCACCCGGCCGTCCCGTGATGTTCATCCCGATGAGGTGGGCGGTACTGGTGTTGCGGATGGTCTCGATGGGGCGATTGCGGCTAGCCTGGGGGCATGGCAGGTAAGTCCCGCAGCACCACGACCAGTCGGGCGCGGGCGGGATCGGCCCGGGGGCGGACGACGGCGGCACGGTCTCGCACGCCGCGCGCGAGCGGTACCCCGCGTGCGGGCGCGGCGCCCCGAGCCCGCGCCACACCGGCGCGCAAGCCCGCCCGTCGCCGGTCCGACACCGCGCCGTTGGCGGTGCTCGGCCGCGGCATCAGCGGCGGCTGGACGATGCTGGCGCGTGGTATCGGCGCCACCACCCGGACACTGAGCCGGGCCGGCGAGATCGAACACGGTCACCGCCGCGACGGCATCGCGCTGGCCCTGCTCGGCCTGAGCGGGGTGATCGCCGCGGCCGTCTGGCTCTCGGCGGGCGGGCCCATCGGACGCTGGGTGGAGGGCGTCATCCGGGCGATCTCCGGTTCCGCCTCGGCCGCACTGCCTTTCGTCGCCACCGGCATCGCGATCGTGTTGATGCGCACCGAGCCGCGCCCGGAGATCCGGCCGCGCCTGGTGCTCGGCGGCCTGCTGATCGGCTTGCCCGCCCTGGGCGTCTGGCATCTGGCCGCGGGCGCGCCGACCGATGCCGCGGGCCGCGCGCACGCGGCGGGATTCGTGGGCTACGTGCTCGGCGGCCCACTGGCCGACGGGCTCACCGCCTGGCTGGCGGTGCCGATCCTGGTGCTGGCCATCGTCTTCGGCGTCCTGCTCGTCACCGGTACCACCGTTCGCGAGGTCCCCGCCCGGCTGCGCGAGATCTTCGGCACGGCCAGCGGTGGCGACGAATACGGCGACTACGACGGCGGTTTCGACCCCATCGGCTACGACGCCGACGGTTTCCCGCTGCACCACGGCCGGTCCCGCCGCCGCGGGCGCACCCCGGAGGAGAACTACCCGCCCGACGAGTTCGCCGGGTCCGACGCCGTCACCGAGGTACTCGGCGACACGCTGCCCGGTGAGCCGCCGCTGCGCGATCCGAAGCCGATCGCCGCGAGCCCGCCCGCCGAGCCGCCCAAGCCGAAGAAGCGCCCGGCGCCGCCGGTGGCCGACCAGACCCCGCCGCCGCCCCCGGAACCGGAGTTCGTGGCCGACCGGGTGATCGAGGGCGACTACACGTTGCCGCCGATGAACCTGCTCACCGACGGCGACCCACCCAAGAAGCGCAGCGCCGCCAACGAATCTATGATCGAGGCGATCACCGAGGTGCTGGTGCAGTTCAAGATCGACGCGGCGGTCACCGGCTTCGTGCGCGGCCCGACGGTCACCCGCTACGAGGTGGAGCTCGGTCCCGGCGTGAAGGTGGAGAAGATCACCGCGCTGGCCCGCAACATCGCCTATGCGGTGGCCACCGAGAACGTGCGGTTGCTCGCGCCGATCCCCGGCAAGTCCGCGGTGGGCATCGAGGTGCCCAACGCCGATCGCGAGCTGGTGCGCCTGGCCGACGTGCTCAAGGCGCCCTCGACCCGCAACGATCACCATCCGCTGGTGATCGGCCTCGGCAAGAACATCGAGGGCGAGTTCGTCTCGGCGAACCTGGCCAAGATGCCGCACCTGCTGGTCGCCGGTTCCACCGGCTCCGGCAAGTCGAGTTTCGTGAACTCGATGCTGGTCTCGCTGCTGCAGCGGGCCACCCCCGACGAGGTGCGGATGATCCTCATCGACCCGAAGATGGTCGAGCTCACCCCCTACGAGGGCATTCCGCACCTGATCACGCCCATCATCACCCAGCCGAAGAAGGCGGCCGCCGCGCTGGCCTGGCTGGTGGAGGAGATGGA
The DNA here is from genome assembly GCF_001182745.1 of Nocardia farcinica. Taxonomy (NCBI): domain Bacteria; kingdom Bacillati; phylum Actinomycetota; class Actinomycetes; order Mycobacteriales; family Nocardiaceae; genus Nocardia; species Nocardia farcinica. The sequence goes on from NZ_LN868938.1 coordinate 27,730, forward strand.
GCAGCGCTACCAGGACATGCAGGCCAACAAGGTCCGCCACATCGACGACTTCAACAAGAAGGTCAAGTCCGGCGCGATCACGGCGCCGCTGGGCAGCGAGCGCGTGTACCGGCCCTACCCCTACATTCTCGCCATCGTGGACGAGCTGGCGGACCTGATGATGACCGCGCCCCGTGACGTCGAGGACGCGATCGTGCGCATCACCCAGAAGGCGCGCGCGGCGGGCATCCACCTGGTGCTGGCCACCCAGCGCCCCTCGGTGGACGTGGTGACCGGCCTCATCAAGACGAACGTGCCCTCCCGGCTGGCGTTCGCGACCTCCTCGCTCACCGACTCGCGCGTCATCCTGGATCAGCCCGGCGCGGAGAAGCTGATCGGCATGGGCGACGGCCTGTTCCTGCCGATGGGCGCGAGCAAGCCCACCCGTCTGCAGGGCGCCTTCATCAGCGACGAGGAGATCCACGCCGTCGTCGAGTTCACCAAGAACCAGGCCGAGCCCGAGTACCAGGAGGGCGTCACCGCGGCCAAGGCGGGGGAGAAGAAGGACGTCGACCCCGACATCGGCGACGACCTCGACCTGCTGCTCCAGGCCGTGGAATTGGTGGTCACCTCGCAGTTCGGTTCCACCTCGATGCTGCAACGCAAACTGCGGGTGGGCTTCGCCAAGGCCGGCCGGCTCATGGACCTCATGGAGACCCGCGGCGTGGTCGGGCCCAGCGAGGGCTCCAAGGCGCGCGACGTGCTGGTCAAGCCGGACGAACTCGACGGGCTGCTCTACTCCATCCGCGGCGGCGGCCCCGCCGAGGGCGGCGCGGACGGCGAATAGTCGCTCACCACAGGTCCCCCGGGTGGGCCAGCGCGTCCAGCACCAGGGCGGCCCCCGCCACGGCGAACAGGACGCGCACCGACGGTGGCCCGAACCGGGTGATGCCGCGCACGATCGCGCGATACGCGCGGCGCGCGCCCACGGTGCGGCGCGTGGCCAGCACCAGGACGAGCACCGGCGGCAGCAGCGCGATCACGCCGTAGACCGGCAGGATCACCGGCCACAGCGCGGTGCCGTGCGCGGAGAGCATCGCCAGGCCCGCCAGATACGGCACCGAGGTGGCCGACTGGACGATGCCGATCGCCAGTCCCGTGGCGGCGAGAACCGCTGGGCGGCCGCGTAATTCGACCGCCCAGCGGGGCGGCGTGCGCTCGCCGGTCGACGGCAGCGCCGCCAGCACCAGCAGAATCGTCCCCGCGGCCAGCTCACCCCGGTAGCGGATGGCAGGGGTGAGCCGGAAGTCGACCAGGTCGGTGAGCCAGCCGATGCCGAGCACCGTGCAGACCCCGAACGCCACCGTCGTCACGAAAACCCCGGCGAGGAAACTCGCCCCGCCCGGCACCGGCGAGCGCCTGCGCAACCGGCTGTCGTACACCACCGCCGCCGTCACACCGACCAGCAGCAGGTCCAGCGAATCGAGAAAGGCGAACCCCGCCAGCGCGGGCAACAGCGTCAACATGGCCTGTCCGAACATACCGGTGGCGGGCGGGCGAGCTGCTGCGCCACCGATGTCCCATGTCATCGCACGGCCGTCGTGGTGGTCAGTCGCACTGTTTACGACGGACCATCGGCGGACTCCAGGTCGGGTCGAGAACTCCGTAGAGACGCATCATCAACCGGAAATCGCCGGGCGGGCAGGGGAGCCAATTCGCGTCGGGGTCGGTCGGGCGAGCGGTTTGCAGGTGGATGGTCAATGATCCGTCGGGATTCGGTCGCAGTCCCGCGGTTCGATCGCTGATGGCATAGCGGTCGATCTCGTTGTCGTAGAGCAGGCCCTTGATGTGGTAGACGGTGAGGGACCAGAAGAATGCGACGGGCGGAAACCGGTCGGCCGCGAAGGTGAGACGGTATTCGCGAGAGCCGTTGAGCTGCTCGTTTCGATCGTCCATCTCACAGATCGGGTACAGGGCTTCTTCGGCAGGGTTGATGTAGACCTGTGAATACGCGACCGCCGCGCGAAGTAGGTGGTCATCGCCGAAATCCGTACCGCGGGTGTTGATCGCCCAGCCGTTCACCGTTCGGCCGAGGGCTTTGACGTGGTGCTCGATCGCGTCGAGCCCGTCCCGGAGGCCGTGTGCGATGGCAGGCAGGAGCGTTGCATCGTCGAGCACCGCACGCAGGTCGTGTCGTGCCCGCCGGACCCAGGCGGGGATGTCGGTGTCGGGCAGGCCGGCGCAAGCGTGCTCCAGCGAGTCGAGGAAGGCGGCAGGCCGGTGCAGTTCGTCCGCGCGGTTTCGTGCCGCCACAGACTGTGGTGTCGCGGGATCGGGCCGGTGCGACCCGGTCACTTCGATGCGATCCTGCAGCCCGACGACGGTGCGCAGGTCGTGTTCGTCGCCGGGGTCGACGAGGATCCGAACCGCCACCATCACGAAGCGCGACCGGCAGGCGACGACGAGGGCGCCGGCCGGTGCGGGTGAGGGCCGGTTGTCGCGACGAATGAGGATCTCGGGTACCCGCGGCCCGTGCGTACGTCGGCCGAGCACCGCCGCAGTGGACGAATCGGCCTCGCCGATCTGGACGCTGTAGTAGCGAGTACCGAAATCCGGCAACCGCACGGTGAACGGCTCTCCGTCGAGGTCGAGGAAAGCGAGGGAGTAGAGAGTGTCCACGTTCGGAGCCACGCCGCTGCTCGAGGTCGGGTCGGCCAGTCGGCGTTGATGGCCCATCGTGTTGATAGGCGCCCCGGCCGACGTCGGCGGTCGCGGGGCGTTCGGGGTGAATGGCTGGGTGAATCGGAACCGCAGGCGCTGGGCGAAGATGCGGGGAAAACCCCAGATCTGCAGGTCGGCGGCGGTGGCACGAAGACATTGTGCACGTGTATCACCCGGTGACATCGGGCCTCCGATCCGTTGTTGAAATGAACTCAATTAGAATTGCTGGTGACGATCCGTCTGCCAGGCCATACCAGCAAGGAGGTTGCCGTGGTGGCGAACGCCCAGCCGTCGAACTCGCGCCGGTTCCCCCGTCGCGTATACAGCAGGGGCACGGAACCCGACGCGCGCTTCAGTCTGGCGAACGAGCGAACCTACCTCGCGTGGATCCGGACATCGTTGGCGCTGATGGCGGCGGGGGTGGCGCTGTACGTCTTCGATGTCGGGCGGGGATCGACGGCCGGTGCCGTGGCCGCCGCGCTCCTCGTCGGTTGCTCGGTCGTGCTGCCGATCCAGGCATGGGCCGCGTGGGCGCGCACCGAACGCAGCCTGCGCGAAGGCGCGCCCCTGCCCGCACCACACCTGGCGGCCCCGCTGGCCGTCGCCGTCGTCGCCGCGAGCGGCATGGTCCTGTGGTCGATGCTGGCATGAGGCGGCCGGCGAACTCCGCCGAGCCGGCCCCCGCTGTCGCGCTGTCCGACGGTGGCCTACAGGTCGAACGGACGGCCTTGGCTTGGCGGCGCACCGGATGCTCCCTGGTGATCTTCGTTCTGATCGGAATCCGGGTGACCGCGGCAAGAGGTGGCGCGTACGTCGCGCTGTCGCTCATCGCGCTGGGCGCGGCCACGGCCGCGATCGTCCTCGTCGGCCTGCTCCGTCCAGCGTCGCTACACCAGCGGCTGGCGGTGACCGACGACGGAGTGATCCACCTGCGCTCGGCCACCGCGGGACGCGCATTGCTCATGTCGGTGTCGGTTTCGCTACTCGGACTCGCAGCCATCGCCCTCGTCGTCGACGGCGCACCGTGATTCGGCTCAGCGCGCGAACAGTTGTTGCCACTTCTGGGCGGACTCGTTCACGTATTCGGTGGTCAGCCTCTGGGGATCGGGCGTCTGCACCTCGTGGGCGTCGGCGGTGGCGCCGGGGATGTCGGGCAGCGCGGTCGCGACGCCGATGGCCTGCGCGGTCTGTCCTTCACGGCTGACCATGAAGTCGGCCAGGAGTTGTGCCGCGTTCGGGTGCGGCGCGGTCGAGGTGATGTGGCCGTAGAACGGCGTCCCCCACGACGGCTGTGGCAGCGCCCAGTCGACGGGCGCGCCCTTCTCCTTCTCGCGGACCAGCGGTTGCACCATCGGTGAGACCGCGACCTCGCCCGAAGACAGCGCCTGGGCGACACCCAGCGCACTGGGGTAGATGCGCGGGTTGAGGTCGGCGAGACGGTCGACGTAGTCGTCGCCGAAATTCTCGCGATAGTAGTCGTAGAGATCGACGAAGGAGGCGATCCCGACGGGATTCACGATGCCGATCTTTCCGGCGAATTTCGGATCGAGGACCTCACGCGGGTCCCGCAATCCGCCCGGAACGGCGTCGGTGTTCCAGCCCATACCGAATGTCGCGGCGGTGTTCAGGAAGAACCTGTCGTGTTCGACACTTCGCTCCGGCTGATACGCCGGATCTCGGAAGCTCGGTCCGAGTAGCTGCTGGGAGTATTCTCCCGACTCGGCCGCGGCGGCGATCCAAGGGGCGTCCGTCACGACATGGACGTCTGCGATGCCGCGCCCGGTGCGGCTCTCCGCCTCGACGCGGGGGATCATGTCCACGTCGGTGCCGCGGACGAATTCCAGCGTGATCGTCGGGTATTTCGCCTGCCACGCGGCTTTCAAGCTCTCCAGGATCGCGGGATTCTGGCTGGAATACAGCAGCACGGATCCTTCTTCTTTCGCGGCGGCGATCACGTCGTCCCAACCGCCCTCCACCGGTGCGGTGGTACCGGCCGCGCCACCGCAGGCCGCGGTCGTCGCGCCGAGGATCAGGGCTGTACTCACCGCAGCCACGAATCTCCCGAACCCAGCCATGAGAATTCCTCCGTTCGCTGTACTTGAACTGATGTCAGTTCACCAGTAGCGTGGCGTGATGTCAATCACCATGCGCCTGTCCGCCGGGAGGATCGGCGGGCAGGACGGCCCGCCGAGGTGCCGGGTGGTCCTCGACGTGTGCCGCACCGGCGGATCGATCGAAAGGACACAGGAATGAGAACCACGCCGACCGGTGATCGGTCGGAAAGCGAAAGGGGATCCGCGGTGGATGTCTACGATCCGGCATCAGCCGAGCAACTGACGGCGTCGCAGCGATTCGATGTCGTCCCGTCGCAGGCCCGAGCGCGGGAGAAGCTCGCCCGGGCGCTGACCATGCAGGCCGTTGTCTACGGTTTGCCCAGCGTCTACCAATACGCGAGCATGTGTGCGCAGTGCGCACCGGCCGAGAATGGAAGTAATTGGAAACTAGGCGAATTCGCACACGGCCGGGCAATCGCCGGTCCCGGGTACCAAGCCTTTCGGGTTCCCAACGTGGACACCCTGTACTCCAATGCCTGGCTCGATCTCACCGACGGCCCCGTATGCATCGAACTCCCCGACTTCGGCGGTCGCTATTACACCCTCAACTTCCTCGACGCCTACAGCAATGCCAGCAACATCAGCGCGCGCACGCATCCGGGACTCCGCCGATTCCTGGTGGCCACGCCCGGCTGGAACGGGCCCGTTCCCGCGGGGTTCACGCTCTTTCGGGTCGCCACCCCGCTGATGTGGATACTGATGCGGATCCAGGTGTTCGACGCCGATGATCTGCCCGAGGTCCATCGGCTGCAGGATTCCGTCACGCTTCACAGGCCAGGTGACACCCGCCGCCCATGGCCTGTCGTGACGCAGGAACAGGTGGAGGTCTCCGCAGAGGCTTTCCTCACCGCCCTCGACACGTCCCTGCGGGTCAACGGCGTGCCGATCCGCGACGCCGCCTACGTCGGGCAATTCCGCACTCTGGGCGTCGGCTCGCATCGGGGCGGTCCGGTGCGCTCGGACGCGGCGATCCGGCGGGGAGCCGAGGCCGGGTTTCGCGACGCGATGGAGCTGCTGGCGCAATCTCGTCCACTCCTCGGCCGACCGATCGGCACCGGCTGGACGCAAGTGCTGGACAAAGGCGCCCACGGCGACAATTTTCTCGCCCGCGCCGTCATGAACTTCGTGGGTCTGGGAGCCAACGTCGTCGAGGAGAACTGCTCCTACAACACCTATGTCGACGCCCACGGTGCGGCTTTGGATGGATCCGCCGGTGCCACGTATCGCATCGAGATGTCCGTCCCGCCACCGGCCGAAGCGTTCTGGAGCATCACTGTCTACGAAGCCGACACCGGCTGGCTCCACGACGCGCCCGGCGCCCGGCACTCGGTCGGGACTGCGACGAACATCGCGCATCGACGCGACGATCCGTGGTTCATCACGATCGGTGCCTCCGCGCCGGCGAACTCGGATGTCTGGCTGCCGTGTCCACCGAAGCGCTTCTTCCTCGTCCTGCGCATCTACCAGCCCGGCGTCGACGCACTGACCGGTCGATGGACCCCGCCGCCTGTCCTGCCCTCCGTGGGGCCGACTTTCGCACAACGAGATCGGTGACGACGGGATGCCCGGGGCCGGACGCGGCTAGGCTGTACCGTGCGCATTTCACTCCCCACCGACGTCGCCGCCACCATCGATCGTGTCTTCGGCGCGCGCGGGGCGGCCTGGCTCGCCGGGCTCGACGACGTCGTGGCCGAGCGCTGTGCCGAATGGGAGCTGACCGTGACCGGGCCCGGGTTCGGTGGGGGGACGCACTCCTATGTGGCGCCGGTGCGGCGGGCGGACGGGTCCGACGCGGTGCTGAAGGTGCCCGTGGTGGACGAGGAGAACGTCGGTGAACCGACCGGGTTGGCTTGCTACGACGGCGACGGCGCGGTCCGGTTGTACGCCTTCGATCCCGGCACCGGTGCCATGCTGCTCGAACGGGCGCGGCCCGGCACCGAACTGCTGACCCAGCCGGGCTTCCCGAGCCTGGAGGGCAGGCCGGAGCACCGGGATCGGATCGAGCTGGCGTGCCGGCTGTACCGTCGCCTGCGCCGTCCGCCCGCCGAACTGCCCGCCGGATTCCCGCCGCTGCCCGCGGCACTCGACATGGTCGCCGGGTGGACCGCGGCGTTGCGCAGGCCGGCGGCCGGTTTCGCCGAGGTGCTCGGACCGCGGCTGCGCGCCGACGCGCTGGACTGGTGTGCGCGCCTGGCCGAACCGGACGGGCCGCTGCTGGTGGTCAACCGCGACACCCACCTGGGCAACATCGTGGCGGCCGAGCGGGAGCCGTGGCTGCTCATCGACCCGAAGTCCTACCTCGGCGAGGCCGCCTTCGACGCAGGCTTCCTGATCATGATCCAGGTGCAGAGCGCGCCCGAGCCCGCGCACGCCGCCGCGGTCGTCGCGCGCACGGCGGACTGGCTCGGCATCGATCCCGAGCGGGCCCGGGGCTGGGCCTTCCTGCGGGCGGTCGAGGAGATCGCGTGGGCGATCGAGGACGACGAGCCGGACCTGCTGCGGCTGCACCGGGCGGTGGCGCAGGCGCTGTCCGGGGGCGGCCGCGCCGCTGTGTAATCATGGCAACACACCCGCAAAGCCGACAGAACCAGACAAATCCGGCATGATGGCTGACATGACCGTCGAACGGAGTTCCGCATGCAGGTGAGCGCGCTCGAGTGGGTGGTCACCATCGCGGTGATTATCGGGCTCTTCGTCTTCGACTTCTACGCCCACGTGCGCACCCCCCACGAACCCACCTTCCGGGAGTCCGGCTTCTGGTCGGCGGTGTACATCGGCCTGGCACTCGCCTTCGGCGGCTACGTGTGGTGGCGGTGGGGCTCGACCTACGGCGGGGAGTACTATGCCGGTTTCGTCACCGAGAAGGCGCTCTCGGTGGACAACCTGTTCGTCTTCCTCATCATCATGAGCACCTTCGCCGTGCCGCGGATCTACCAGCAGAAGGTGCTGTTGATCGGCATCGTGCTCGCCCTGGTGATGCGCGGTGCGTTCATCGCCGTCGGTGCCGCCGCGATCAGCGCCTTCAGCTGGGTGTTCTACCTGTTCGGCGCCTTCCTCATCTACACCGCGATCAAGTTGATGCGCGAGAGCGGCCACGAGGTGGAGGCCGAGGAGAAACGCGACAGCCGCATCGTCACCCTCGTCAAGAAGGTGGTGCCCACCACCCAGGAGTACGACGGCGACCGGCTCGTCACCCGGGTGGACGGCACACGCGCGCTCACCCCGCTGGCCCTGGCGCTGCTGGCCATCGGCTTCGCCGACCTGCTCTTCGCGCTGGACTCGATCCCCGCGATCTACGGCCTCACCGAGCAGCCGTACCTGGTGTTCACCGCCAACGCCTTCGCGCTGATGGGCCTGCGCCAGCTCTACTTCCTGATCGGCGGCCTGCTCGACCGGCTGGTGTACCTGTCCTACGGCCTGGCCGCGATCCTGGCCTTCATCGGCGTGAAGCTGGTGCTGCACGCGCTGCACGAGAACACCCTGCCGTTCGTCAACGGCGGCGAGCACGTGAGCGTGCCGGAGATCTCCACGCCGCTCTCGCTGAGTGTCATCCTCGGCGTGCTGGTCGTGGCCACGGTGGCCAGCTTGATCAAGACACGCGGCCAGTCGGCGGTGCGCTCGCGCGTCGGCGAGGACCGGTGACCGAGGCCGGTCGCCGCTCGCTCAGTCGGTGAACGCGCCGAGTACCGGCAGCCATTCGTCGATCCGCACCGCGTCGATGAGCTGCTCGCGGGCGAAGGGGTCGTCGGCGAGCAGGGCGCGCAGCTCCTCGGCGCTCTCGGCGCGGAACAGCAGCAGCGCGCCCGATCCGTCGGTGTAGGGGCCGCTGGTGACCAGCGCGCCCGCGGTCAGCTGGTCGGCCAGCCAGGCGCGATGGCGCGGGCGATGGGTGTCGCGGCCCGGCACGGTGGCCTCGGAGTAGGTGTAGTGGACGGCGAAGAACGGCACGGGCTGGTCACTCCTGGCTGTGATCGAGCGGGGTCTGATCGAACGGGCGAGCGCTGGGCGCTCAGAGGGTCAGCAACATCCTGGTGTTGCCGAGCGTGTTGGGTTTCACATAACTGAGGTCGAGGAACTCGGCCACGCCGGTGTCGTAGGACCGGCACATCTCCGCGTACACCTCGGCGGTCACCGGCGTCCCGTCGATCTCCACGAACCCGTGCCTGGCGAAGAACTCCACCTCGAAGGTCAGCACGAACAGCCTGCGCAGCTCCAGTTCCCTGGCCACCTCGATCAGGCGCTGCACGATCAGCCTGCCCACCCCGCGGCCCTTGACGTCGGGATGCACGGCCACGGTGCGCACCTCGCCCAGATCGGCCCACAGCACGTGCAGGGCGCCGCAGCCGACCACCCGGCCGTCCAGCTCCGCCACCCAGAACTCCTGGACCGCCTCGTAAAGGGTGACCAGGCTCTTCTCCAGCAGGATGCGACCGGCGTACACGTCCACCAGGCGCTTGATCTCGGGCACGTCCGAGGTACGGGCGCGTCGCACGAGCGGGACGGAGCCGGGCGCGGCCGGGGCCGCGCCGGTGGGCGCGTCGCTGGTCGAACCACCTAGTGGTCCCCGAGAGGTCATGGGGTGCACAGTAGTCGGCCGGGTTACCGATAGTCTGAACGTGTGCCGCACATCCTGTCGTTCCGCTCACCGCATCGCGCCGGGGCAGCGCAACCGCAGGCTGTGACGTCGCGGGCGTCGCGCGGGAGCGAGGTTCCCGCGTGATCGAGGGCCGTCACGCCGATACGGCGATGTCGCGCCCCGGCCCGGATCAGGTGCCGGGGCGCCCCGGTTTCGTCGCGGCTCCCTCGGAAGCGGCGGTGCCCGTCCTCAACGTCGCGAACGTGCTGACGATGGCCCGCATCGCGATCGTTCCGGTGTTCGTGCTCGCGCTGTTCGCCGGTGGCGGGCACGACACGGGCTGGCGGATCGGTGCCGCCGCGCTGTTCGGCCTGGCCGCCATCACCGACCGCTTCGATGGGCAACTGGCCCGCAAATACGGGCTGGTCACCGACTTCGGCAAGCTCGCCGACCCCATCGCGGACAAGGCCCTCATCGGCGCGTCGCTGATCGGCCTGTCGGCGCTCGGTGACCTGCCGTGGTGGATCACGCTGGTGATCATCGCCCGAGAACTCGGGGTCACGCTGCTACGGCTGGTGGTGGTGCGGCGCGGGGTGATCCCGGCCGGCCGCGGCGGCAAACTGAAGACGCTGGTGCAGTCGGTCGCCATCGCCGTGCTGCTGCTGCCCCTCGCGGGCGGATTCGCGACGGCGGGAATGATCCTGATGTACGTGGCGCTGGTGCTGACGGTGGTGACCGGACTCGACTACGTGGGCCAGGCGGCGCGGGTGTGGTTCGCCGGTGGCACGCATCGGACCCGCGGCGCATGAGCGGGGCGGATGTGTCCGAACCGGCGGCCGTGCCCGACCCGCTCGCGGGGGACGCCCCGGTCGCCGAGCTGGTACGGGCCTTGCGGGCCGCGGGCCAGACGGTCGCCACGGCCGAGTCGCTCACCGCGGGCCTGCTCAGCGCCACCCTGGCGGGCGTGCCGGGTGCCAGCGCCGTACTGCGCGGTGGCCTGGTGGTGTACGCCACCGACCTCAAGCACACCCTGGCCGGGGTGAGCGCGGAGTTGCTCGCGACGGAGGGGCCGGTCGCGGCCAGCACCGCCGAACAGCTCGCCGTCGGTGCCCGCGCCCGCTGCGGGTCGGACTGGGGCGTCGGCCTCACCGGCGTCGCCGGACCCGACACCCAGGGCGGGCACCCGGTGGGGACGGTGTTCCTCGGGCTGTCCGGGCCGTGGCACACCGAGGTCATGCGGTTGCGGCTGGCCGGACAGCGGTGGACCATCAGACACACCGCGGCCCAGCGCGCGGTGGCGGAGCTGCTGCGGTGCGTCCGGAGCGGTTGAGAACGCTCGGGACGCTCCGCCGGAGTTCGCCGGGCGGGAACCACCGCGCGCCGCGGGACGTTGTGCCAGAAAGAGCGGTGCGCGCCAGGCGAGGCTGCCGGAGCGGGCACGGTGATCGGGAGCGAAGGAGATCGAGATGACGCTGCTGCGAGAGGCGATCGGCGACAGTCTGCGGCGTGCACGTCTCGCCCAGCACCGGACCCTGCGTGAGGTCTCCACCTCGGCGCGCGTGAGCCTGGGGTATCTGTCGGAGGTCGAACGGGGTCGCAAGGAGGCGTCGAGCGAATTGCTCGCCGCCATCTGCGACGCGCTGGACGTGCCGCTGTCGCGGGTGCTGTGGGACGTGAGCACGATCATGGCCGGGACGGACGCGGTGCCGGTCGAGGAACCGGCCGCGACCGAACCCACCCCGCACGAGGAGGCCGCGACCGCCGAACAGGACGCCCCCGTCGGCGAACCCGCCGGCGCGACCATGTCGGCCGCGGGCGCCGTCCGCCCGCAGATCGACGAGGACACCCGCATCGTGATTCCCGCCCCCACGGCGGACATGCTGGTGCTGGTGAAGAGCAACTGAGCCCGCGCAACCGGTGACCCGGCCGTCGTCTTCACTGGGGGCGGACGCCGAAAGCGGCTAGATTCTGTAGTAAGCGTCGGTTGGGCCGGCCGGTCCGGTCCAGGTGCCGCATCGTGGAGGATAAGGACAACCGGGTGCGCGAGGGTCGCGTGCCCTGGCCGCGTCAAGCGGTACATCAGATGGAGGCGGGATCAATCGATGGCTAATCCGTTCGTCAAGGCCTGGAAGTACCTGATGGCCCTCTTCGACTCCAAGATCGAGGAGCACGCGGATCCGAAGGTGCAGATCCAGCAGGCTATCGAGGAAGCCCAGCGCCAGCACCAGGCCCTCTCGCAGCAGGCCGCGTCGGTCATCGGCAACCAGCGCCAGCTGGAGATGAAGCTGAACCGGCAGCTCGACGAGGTCGAGAAGCTCAACGCCAACGCCCGCCAGGCCGTCATGCTCGCCGACCAGGCCAGCGCCGCGGGCGACACCGAGAAGGCGATCCAGTACACCAACGCCGCCGAGGCGTTCGCCGCGCAGCTGGTCACCGCCGAGCAGGCCGTCGAGGACCTCAAGGTGCTGCACGACCAGTCGCTGCAGGCCGCCGCCCAGGCCAAGAAGGCGGTGGAGCAGAACGCGATGCTGCTGCAGCAGAAGGTCGCCGAGCGCACCAAGCTGCTCAGCCAGCTCGAGCAGGCCAAGATGCAGGAGCAGGTCTCGGCCTCGCTGCAGCAGATGGACTCCACGCTGTCGGCGCCCGGCAGCACGCCCAGCCTGGACGCGGTCCGCGAGAAGATCGAGCGCCGCTACGCCAATGCCCTCGGCGCCGCCGAGCTGGCCCAGAACTCGGTGCAGGGCCGGATGATGGAGGTCCAGCAGGCCAGCGTGCAGATGGCCGGCCACAGCAGGCTCGAGCAGATCCGCGCCTCCATGCGTGGCGAGTCGCTGCCCGCCGGTGGCGCCAACCCCGCGATCAATCCCGCCCAGGCCGACCCGGCGCAGGCCCAGCCCCAGATGAACAAGGGCCAGACCGCCCAGCAGTGAGACCCGCGATCCGGTGAGCCGTCGGTGCCCTCGGTCGCGACAGGTGTGAGGAAACAGATGAGCCGCAAGCGAATTCCCGCCGCGTCCGCGCCCGCACCGTACGGCACGCCGCAGGCGGGGACCCTGCCCGAAACGCTGCGCGACATGGGCGAGTACGCCCTCGTCGCGGTCCGCCGCTGGGCCGACCCGCGCGAGCGCGAACTGCGCAGGCGCAGGCGTGCCCGCAGGCGCAGTGTCCAGCTGGGCACGGTCTCCGGCCTGACGACGGTGGGCACCCTCGGCCTGGTCGTCGTCTCCGCGCCGGTGTGGGCGGTACTCGCCCTGGGCGGCGGTGCGATCGCCGCGGTCACCGGCGCCGCTGTCAGCACCCGCCGGTACCTGCGCATGCGCGGCGCCCCGCTGCCGCAGCCGCGCTTCCAGCCCCGCCGCCAGCCGCCGCTGCGTTCGGCCGCCCGCGCGCCCATCGCCCGCCTGGTCCGGGCGGAGCGGGCGATGCACGGCGTCACCACCCAGATCGCCGCAGGTCGTCGACTCCCGCCCGACGAACTGGTCGAGATGGTGGAGACCGCCGCCTCCGGCGCCGCGGCACTGCACGCGCTGGCCGCCGACATCGTGCAGATGGAACAGGCGCTCGACGTGATCGGCCGGGGCAACCCGCAGGCGGCGGCGGCGCTGGCCGAGTCCACCCGCGGCGCGCTGGCCCGCCTCGAGGCCGGTGTGGGCGAATACGAGCAGGTGCTCGCCGCCGCCGGACATGTGCTGGCGGTACCCGAGAGTTCGGTGGTCACCTATCAATTCGAGGGCATCGTGGCCGACCTGCGCCACGCCGCCGACCGGCTGGACGGCTGGGCGCAAGCGCTCACCGAGATCGCCGACCGTCCCGTCCTGGACACCGCGCGGTCGCGGGTCCGCTGACCCCCGGGCCCGCCACCCACCGCGTCCCCCCGCGGCTCGGGGTGAACCCTGATTTCCACCCGGATATCGCCGTTGACCTGCTGATTTCCCGCCTTCGGGCTGCCAGGCTGGACGTATCGGGTCGCCGGACGGGCGATCGGAGGAGACATCCAGGAGGCTGGAAATGCTGTGGAAGATCATCGGTGTCGTGGCGGTCGTCTGGATCGCACTGGCCGTCATCGGTGCGCTGATCAAGGGGCTGTTCCCGATCCTGGTGATCAGCGCCCTCGTCTTCGGCGCGTACCTGCTGTACAAGGCGATCTCCGGTGCCGACCGCTCGACCGTCGACAAGTTGTAGCGCGAACGAGCCGTAGCGCGACGAGCCGTGGCGCGACGAGCCGTGGCGTCGAAAAACCAACGGGCCGTTCACCTTCCGGTGAACGGCCCGTCGTCGTCGGATCGCCGTCAGAGCTGCCCGCTGTCGGCGACGACCACCGGCTGCGTGGTCGCGCCGGTGTCGCTGCCCGTGGCCGCCACGGCCTGCACCACGTCCATGCCCTCGACCACCGTGCCGAACACGACGTGCTTGCCGTCCAGCCACGGCGTCGCGTCCAGGGTGATGAAGAACTGCGAGCCGTTGGTGCCCGGCCCCCGGTTGGCCATGCTGACCACGCCCGGCCCCGCGTGCGGCAGCTGGAAGTTCTCGTCGGCGAAGACGGGGCCGTAGATGCTGTGCCCGCCGGTGCCGTCACCGTGGGTGAAATCGCCGCCCTGGGCCATGAATCCGGGAATCACCCGGTGCAGGGTCGACCTGCGGTAGCCGAAGCCCTGCTCGCCGGTGGCCAGTGCGCGGAAGTTCTCGGCGGTGCGCGGCACCACGTCCGAGCGCAGCTCGATCACCACCCGGCCCGCGGGCGCGCCGCCGATGGTCAGATCCAGATACACCCGCGGCAGCGCGTCGGCATGCGCCTGCGGGGCGGTCAGCGGCCCGGGCGCGAGGAAGGTGAGCAGCGCCAGCGCGAGCACCGCCGCTGCGCGTGTGAGCTTCGTCATGGGCATGTGTCTACCGCATCGATCGCCCTCCCGCGCGCCCGGCCGCCGTTCTCGCCGCCGGGTGGGCGCCGATGTTTGAATGGGCGCATGGAGCAGGTTCCCGAGGACTGGCAACGCGGCCTGGTGATCGTGGCCCATCCCGACGACATCGAATACGGCGCGGCCGCCGCGGTGGCGCGATGGACCGAGCAGGGCAAGGACATTCGCTACGTGCTGGCGACCAGCGGCGAGGCCGGGATCGCCGGTCTGCCGCCCGCGGAATCGGGTCCGCTGCGCGAGGCCGAGGAGATCGCGGCCGCGGCCACGGTGGGCGTGCGCGAGGTCGAGTTCCTCGGTCACCCCGACGGGCGGCTGGAATACGGGCTGCCGTTGCGTCGCGATCTGGCCGCCGCGATCCGCCGGCATCGGCCGGAGATGGTGATCCTGCTGCATTTCGGCGACACCTGGGGTCCCGGCTATCTCAACAGCGCCGACCACCGCGCGGTCGGGCGGGCCGGTCTGGACGCGGTGGCCGACGCGGGCAACGAGTGGATCTTCCCCGAACTGGCCGACCTGGCGCCGTGGACCGCCCGCTGGGCGGCCGTCACGGGACCGGGCCCCACCCACGCGGTCGACGTCACCGACACGATCGACCGGGCGATCGCCTCGCTGTCCGAACACCGGCGCTACCTCGCCGCGCTCAGCGACGAGCCGGTGGCGGACCAGGTGCGCGCGATCGTCGAGATGGGCACCGGACCGATCGAGGGGTTCCCGGCCGAGCGCGCGGTGGGGTTCCGGCTCTACTACTTCCGGTGAGCGCGACCCGGCGACGACGGTGTGGCAGGCTGAGCCGATGCGTGTTGCCGTTGTAGCGGGCCCGGACCCCGGCCATGCGTTCCCGGCGCTCGCGCTGTGCGCGCGATTCCTGGCGGCGGGTGACGAGCCGGTGCTGTTCACCGGTCCGCGCTGGTTCGACATGGCCAAGACGGCCGGTATTCCGGTGCGCCGCCTGAAAGGCTTGGCGCCCAGGGCGATCGACGACGACCGCGACGCCGGCCGGCGGATCCACGAGCGCGCCGCGCACATCTCCACCGAGATCCTGCCCGACCTGGGCGCGATGCTGCCGGAACTGGTGGTCTCCGACGTGCTCACCGCGGGTGGCGGAATGGCGGCCGAACGGCTCGGGGTGCCGTGGGTGGAACTCGCCCCGCATCCGCTGTATCTGCCGTCGAAGGGGTTGCCGCCCATCGGCAGCGGCCTCGCGGTGGGGGAGGGCCTGCGCGGCAGACTGCGTGACGCCGTGCTGCGGGCGATGACCGCGCGCGCGATACGCACGGGCGAGCAGCAGCGCGCCCGCGCGCGGGAGAGCGTCGGGTTGCCCGCCGCCGATCCCGGCCCGTCGGCCCGATTGCTGGCGACCCTGCCCGCCTTGGAGGTGCCGCGGCCGGACTGGCCGGACAACGCCCACCTGGTCGGTCCGCTGCTGTGGGAGCCGACCGCCGACGTGCTGGCTCTGCCCCCGGGTGACGGCCCGCTGGTGGTGGTGGCGCCGTCGACCGCGCACACCGGCGTCATCGGCCTGGTCGACACCGTGCTGCGGGCCCTCGACGGCGCGGGCGTCCGGGTGGCGATCTCCATGCTGGACGAGCCACCCGCCGACCTGCCCGCCTGGGCCACCGCGGGCCTGGGCCGCCAGGACGAGTTGCTGAAACACGCCGCGGTGGTCGTCGGCGGTGGCGGGCACGGGCTGCTCGCCAAGTCGTTGCTGGCCGGGGTGCCCATCGTCACCGTGCCCGGCGGCGGCGACCAGTGGGAGCTGGCCAATCGGGCGGCGCGGCAGGGCAGTTCGATCGTGGTGCGCCCGCTGACGGCCGAGGCGGTGCGGGCCGCGGTGCTGGCCGTGCTCGACCATCCGCGCTACACCGCCGCGGCCGAGGCCGCCGCCATGACGGTGGCGCAGGTCGAGGACCCGGTCGAGGTGTGTCACCGGGTGCTCGACCGCGTGCGGGCCCGCTGACCCGCCACGGTGGGGCGGTCCGGCGCGGGCGGGTATCTTCGGGACGGTGCGGTTGACGGAGTTCCAGGAGCTGTTGCACACCGAGTTCGGCGTGGCCCGCGGCGACGCGCTGCTCGCCGATCACGTCATCCTGTCGCTCGGCGGCCGGACCGGCGCCGAGGCGATCGAAGCGGGCATCGATCCGCGTGAGGTGTGGCGGGCGCTGTGCGCGGAATTCGACGTGCCGAAGGCACGCTGGTGACCGGCCCCGAGGCGGTGACGACCGCGCCGGGTGAGTTCCGGACCTTCCGCCGGGCGGGGGTGGACCTGATGGTGCGCGGCCGGTACGGCGAGGCGCTCGACCGGCTCGACCGCGCCCTGGAACTGGCCCGCACCGAGTCCGACCGGATCGCGGTGTGGATCGAGCTCGCCGACGTCTACCGCTACCGGGGTGACCTCGGCACCGCCGAGACCCTCTACCGGCGCGCGTATCTCGCCGCCGGCGCGGATCCGGCGGCGTTCTCCTTCGCCGCCCATCATCTCGGACTGACCTTGGCCGCACGCGGCGAGCGGGATGCGGCGCGGGAGGTGCTCACCGAGGCGCTGCGGGTGCGGCTGGCCGAGGGCGATCCGGAGCTGATCGAATCGACCCGCACCGCCCTGGACACCCTCGACGAGCTGCGCGAGCCGCTGCCGGAGCCCGTGGCGGCGGTTCTCGGGCCGCGCCCGCGGTGGTCGGACGAGCACGAGGGCCGCAGCGGCGGCGTGGTCCGCGCGGGCGGGCACTGGGTCAAACGCGGCCCGCACGCGGTGGCGGAGTACGAACGACTGGAATGGTTGCGGCACAACGGTATCCGCGTGCCCGAGGTGGTGGTGTGCGCCGGTGGCGTGCTGGTGCTCGCCGACGCGGGGGTGCCCAGTCTGGCCACCCTGGCCGACACCGAGGGCGTCCCGATCGGCGCGACGATGGGCGCGCTGCTGCGGCGCCTGCACGCGTTGCCCGTCGCCGACTGCCCGTTCGACGGCCACCTGGACGGTGTGCTGGCCCAGGCGCGCCGCAACGTGATCGAAGGGCTGGTCGACGCCGACGACTTCGACGACGACAACGCCGACCATACGCCCGAATCGGTGCTGGCCGAGCTGCTGGACCGGCGGCCGCCCGAGGCGGATCTTGTGGTCGCCCACGGCGACTACACCCCGCCCAACGTGCTCGACGGCGACCTGCTGATCGACGTCGGCGCACTCGGGGTCGCCGATCGCTACCGCGACCTGGCGCTGGCCGAACGTGATCTGCGCGAGTACGGTCCCGCGGAGGTGACGGCCTTCTTCGACGCCTACGGCCTGCCCGAGCCGGATCGCGCGCGGCTGGAGTACTACCGCCTGCTCGACGAACTGTTCTGAGTCGGGACTGCTCGGCGGTCATGGCTTCTCGGCGGTCAGGATTTCTTGGCGTAGTGCCGGGCGGCCTTGGCGCGATTGCCGCAGGTGGCCATCGAATGCCACCGGCGGGTGCCGTTCTTGGACGTGTCGTAGAAGAACAGCACACACTCCTCGTGCGCGCACTGGCGGATCCGGTCGGGCGCGGCGGCCAGCAGGTCGAGCAGATTCGCCGCGGCCAGCCAGGCCGGTAACCACGCCGGATCGGCGACCTCGGGCTCGGCGGCCGGGCCGGACTCGGTCAGCGTGCGCCGGATCCGGCCGTGGGCGAGCACCGCGTTCAGAGCCGCGCGGGCGCGCGGGTCGTCGGTGCGGACCACGTCGTGGATGGCGTCCCGGGCGGCCAGGACCGCGGCGCGGGTGGCCTCGTCGGCGGTCGCCCGCCCGGCCAGCCCCGCCGAGGTCAGCCAGATGTCCAGGCCGGTGGTGTCGGTGAGCAGATCCTGGGGGCCGTCGCTGTTCCAGCGCGTGTTCAACAGGTCCAGGGCCAGCGGTTCCCCGAGGTGCGGACGTGGATCGGGCATGCCCGAGGGTATCGAGTGCGGAGGCCCACGCATGGGCGTCACCACCTTTCTAACCGCTTAAATCATTTCAATGGGTTGACTCTGTTGTGCCCCTCCGGCTACCGTTCTAACCACTGAAACCGTAAAAGACGGTTAATGATTCCAGGAGGATGTCCATGACCGCGGCGACCGCTCCGGTGCTCACCACCGGGCACATCGGGCTGAACGTCTCAGATCTCGACCGCTCGGCCGAGTTCTATTGCCGTGCCTTGGGTTTCGAGCAGATCACGGCCGGGGGAGAGGGTGACACCCGCTTCGCCTTCCTCGGGCGGGACGGTGCGCTGGTGCTGACCCTCTGGGCCCAGTCCGACGGCACGTTCTCCGCGCGCACGCCCGGCCTGCACCACCTGTCGTTCCAGGTCGAGGACATGGACCGGGTGCGCGCGATCGAACACACGCTGCGAGAACTGGGAGTCGCGTTGGTGCACGACGGGGTGGTGGCGCACGGCGAGGGCACGGCCTCGGGCGGCATCTTCTTCACCGATCCCGACGGCATCCGGCTCGAGGTGTACGCACCCAGCGGCGCCGAGAGCGCGCCCGCGCCCAGCGGTGCGGCGCCCACCTGCGGCTTCTTCTGAGGCTGCGCATCATGACGCCCTTCCATCCCGGCGAACTCGCCGTACAGCGGCGGCTGGGGCAGGACGGCATCGCGGCGAAGGTCGGGCGGACCATCCGCGCCGACATCCCGCCGGTGGCCGCGGAGTTCCTGGCCGCCCAGCCGATGGTGGTGGTGGCCGCCGCCGATGCCGGGGGCAGGCTGTGGGCGAGCGGGCTGGTGGGCGAACCGGGTTTCGTGCGGGTGATCGACGACTCCTCGATGACCCTCGCGGCCCGCCCCGCCGACGGCGATCCGCTCGCCGGCCCGCTCGCCCGGCCGGCGAGTATCGGCATGATCGCCCTGCAACCCTCCCGGCGCAGGCGGATGCGCGTGAACGGGCGGTCGGCGCCGCACGGTGCCGAGCTGGCGATCACCGTCGACCAGGTCTACGCCAACTGCCCGAAGTACATCTCGCGTCGCGCGGTCGTCGGCCACCGGCGCGACGGCGTGACGACGCCGCGCCGGGGCAGCGCCCTGGACGTGGCCCAGCAGGCGATGATCGCGGCGGCCGACACCTTCTTCGTCGCCAGCGCCGACCCGGACGGCCACGTCGACGCCTCGCATCGCGGCGGCAATCCCGGCTTCCTGCGGGTGCTCTCGCCGACGCGATTGCGCTGGCCGGACTACCGGGGCAACTCGATGTTCATGACGCTGGGCAATCTCGCCGCGTACCCGCGCTGCGGACTGCTCGTCCCGGACTGGACCACCGGCGGTGCGCTGCAACTCACCGGAACGGCCGCATTGAACTGGGACGCATCGACCTTCGCGCCCGGCTCGCAGTGCTCGATCGACTTCACCGTCGACGAGGTCGTCGCGTGGCCGCACGGCCCGCTGCGCTGGGGGCCCGCCGAACTGTCCCCCGTCAACCCCTGACCCACCCGGAAGGAACCCCGTGCGACCACCGTTGCCGCCCTTCGACCGCACCGCCGCCCTGGCCAAGGTGCGCGCCGCCGAACACGCCTGGAACACCCGCGACCCCGAACTCGTCGCCGCCGCGTACACCGCCGATTCGGTGTGGCGCAACCGCGCCGAGTACTTCACCGGCCGCGCCGCCATCGTCGACTTCCTCACCCGCAAATGGCGCATCGAGAACGGCTACGCGCTGCGCAAGGAGCTGTGGGCGCACGACGGCAACCGCATCGCCGTGCGCTTCCAGTACGAATGGTACGACGAGGCGGGCCGCTGGTGGCGCAGTTACGGCAACGAGCAGTGGGAGTTCGCCCCGGACGGGTTGATGTCACGGCGGGAGGCCGGCATCGACGACGTGCCGATCACCGAGGCCGAGCGTCGTATCCGCGGCCCGCGCGGTGCGGACGAGGAGGACACGCCCCTGCCGCTGTGGTAGGCCCCACGGACGGGTAGCGCGCGGATTGCCGGGGTGGGGCGATCCGCGCGGCGAGTCGCTTGGAGTCGAACACCTGTTCGTCTAGGCTCGGGGTCAGAACTTGTCGGTGCCGCCCTCTACTGTGGGCGCCAACCAGGACAACAGGACCTACCCGTCGAAAAGGGGATCAGGACATGGCACCACAGGCCTACGACCGCGACAAGGCCCTCGAGCTCGCGCTCGCCCAGGTCGAGAAGAGCTTCGGCAAGGGCGCGGTGATGCGGCTCGGCGAGGAGGCCCGCCAGCCCATCTCGGTGATCCCGACGGGCTCCATCGCGCTGGACGTGGCGCTGGGCATCGGCGGCCTGCCCCGCGGCCGCATCGTCGAGATCTACGGTCCGGAATCCTCCGGTAAGACCACCGTCGCCCTGCACGCGGTCGCCAACGCGCAGGCCGCGGGCGGTGTGGCCGCCTTCATCGACGCCGAGCACGCGCTCGACCCCGACTATGCGCGCAAGCTCGGCGTCGACACCGACGCCCTGCTGGTCTCCCAGCCCGACACCGGTGAGCAGGCGCTCGAGATCGCCGACATGCTGGTCCGCTCCGGCGCCATCGACATCATCGTCATCGACTCGGTGGCCGCGCTGGTGCCCCGCGCCGAGATCGAGGGCGAGATGGGCGACAGCCACGTCGGCCTGCAGGCCCGGCTGATGAGCCAGGCGCTGCGCAAGATGACCAGCGCGCTCAACAACTCCGGTACCACCGCCATCTTCATCAACCAGCTGCGCGAGAAGATCGGCGTCATGTTCGGCTCGCCCGAGACCACCACCGGCGGCAAGGCGCTGAAGTTCTACGCCTCGGTGCGCCTGGACGTGCGCCGCATCGAGACCCTCAAGGACGGCAGCGACGCGGTCGGCAACCGCACCCGCGTCAAGGTCGTCAAGAACAAGGTCTCCCCGCCGTTCAAGCAGGCCGAGTTCGACATCCTCTACGGCCAGGGCATCTCCAAGGAGGGCTCGCTGATCGACATGGGTGTGGAGCAGGGTTTCATCCGCAAGTCCGGCTCCTGGTACACCTACGAGGGCGACCAGCTGGGCCAGGGCAAGGAGAACGCCCGCAAGTTCCTGCTGGAGAACACCGACGTCCGCGACGAGATCGAGAAGAAGATCAAGGAAAAGCTCGGCATCGGCGCCGACCTGACCGCCGAGGACGCGGCCGAGGTGCCCGCCGATTTCTGAGCCGGACTCCGGCCGGCGCACCGTCGCGGACCGGGCTGCCGAGCAGCGGCCCGATCCGGTCGACGACATGAGCCGCCGGTTGCACGAACTCCTCGCCGGCGCAGGCGTTTCCGGACGCGATCACCCCGCGTCGGCGAGGCATGAACCCGTCCCGCGGGCCGATGGTGGTTCGGCCCGCGCGGACCGCCCGGGAACCCGGTCGAGCGAGCCCGATCCGCAGCGGGCGCGCTCGACCGGGTCCACCCACCCCCGCCGGAACCACCCCGAGCCGGAGCGGAGCCGCGGCGCTCGCGACCTCGCCGCGGCCGAGAGCCCCATCGCCGAGGGTGCGCGGGGCGTCGTCGAACCCTCGGATCGCGGCGGCTCCCAGGACGTCGACCCGGGGCGGAGCTCCGGTCGAGGTCGCCGCGGAGCGGCGGATCCCGGCCGAGGTGACGAGAGGCGACGGCGGGGCAAGAACTCCCGGTCGGCGGGCGCGGGTGGTCGCGCCGCGCGCCGGGCGGATCCGGTGGCGGCCGGATCCGAGTGGGAGGCGCAGGAGGCGGAGGCGGGCACGAGCCGGTCGACGTCGGAGCGCACCCCGCACGGCGGGACGGTCGAGCAGGCGAAGGAGGCGTGCTTGCGTCTGCTCGCCGTCCGCGCCCGCAGTCGCGCCGAACTCGCGCAGCGGCTGGCCGCCAAGGGCTACTCCGCCGAGGTCGCCGACGCGGCGCTGGCACGGCTCGCCGAGGTCGGGCTGATCGACGACGCCGCCTTCGCCGAGCAGTGGGTCGCCTCGCGACACACCTACTCCGGCAAGGGCAGGCAGGCGCTGGCGCAGGAGCTGCGCCGCAAGGGCGTCGCCGCCGCCGATGTCGACGCGGCCCTGGCCGCGGTGAGCGACGACGACGAACAGGCGCGGGCGGCCGAGCTGGTCCGGCGCAAGCTGCGCACCATGCCGCGAAACCTGGAGCGCGACAAGGTTCTTCGGCGGCTGGTCGGCATGCTCGCCCGGCGCGGGTACCCCCAGTCCACGGCCTTCGCCGTGGTGAAGGCCGAGCTGGGCGCCGCCGAGGACCTCGGCGCCGCGGGCATGGACGCCGGGCCGGCGGACTGACCGCCCCGGCGCCCCGGTCTGGATTGCCCGTATTTTGCGGAATCGTTATCGCCGTTGCCCGGTTTGCCCGTTCTCGCGCTGCCTGTCGGCGGCGGCGCCCCCCGCGGCCGGGCCATGATGGGTGGCGTGCCGAGGCGACCGCCGTCTCGCGGAGAGGAGAACAGCATGGCCGTCGACATCAAGAAGGTGACCGTTCTCGGGACCGGGGTGCTCGGCTCGCAGATCGCGTTCCAGACCGCCTTCCACGGGTTCGACGTCACCGCCTACGACATCAGCGAGCAGGCGCTCGATGCCGCGCGGGAGCGTTTCGCCAAGCTCGCCGCCGCCTACCGGCAGGACGTGCCGGGGGCCACCGAGGACAAGACCGAGGCCACCCGCTCGGGCATCACCCTCACCGCCGATCTCGCCGCCGCCGCCGAGGCCGACCTGGTGATCGAGGCGGTCCCCGAGGTGCTCGACATCAAGCGCGACACCTACCGGCGCCTGGGCGAACTCGCCCCCGCCCGAACGATTTTCGCGACCAACTCCTCCACGCTGCTGCCCAGCGACATCAAGGACTTCACCGGCCGCCCGGACCGATTCCTGGCCCTGCACTTCGCCAACCAGGTGTGGAAGTTCAACACCGCCGAGGTGATGGGCACCCCCGACACCGACCCCGCGGTCTACCGAACGGTGGTCGAGTTCGCCGAGGCCATCGGCATGGTGCCGATCGAACTGCACAAGGAGAAGTCGGGGTACGTGCTGAACTCGCTGCTCGTGCCGTTCCTCAACGCGGGGATGGCACTGGCCGCGGGCGGGTACGCCGAGCCCGAGGCCGTCGACAAGACCTGGCGCATCGCCACCGGCGCCCCGATGGGCCCGTTCCAGATCCTCGACGTCATCGGTCTCACCACCCCCTACAACATCCTCGCCCACGGCGATGCCGACACCCAGAAGCTGGCGACCTGGTTGAAGGAGAACTACATCGACAAGGGCAAGCTCGGCATCGCCACCGGCGAGGGCTTCTACAAGTACTAGCTCACGGACAGATACCGGCTCACTTCTTCTCCAGGTCCATGCCCGGTGCGGCGTCGGTGATGATCGAGTCCGCGGCCAGCACGGCGCCACCGCCCTTGGCCCGGCGCCCGGCGCGCAGGCGTCGCTCCAGCCGGGTGGCGACCACGGTCAGGGTGCTGTTCAGGGCGATCATCACCACGGCGACCACGATCAGCGCCGGAATGGTGTTGCTCTCCGAGGCGCCGAGCTGCTGACCCGACCGCACGATCTCGACGTAGGTGATCTGGTACCCCAGGGCCGTGTCCTTGAGCGCGACCACCATCTGCGAGATCAGCGCGGGCAGCATGGCGGTGATGGCCTGCGGCAGCAGGATCAGCCGCATCAGCTGGTTCTTGCGCAACCCGAGCGCCATCGCGGCCTCGGTCTGCCCGCGCGGCAGCGACCGGATGCCCGCGCGCACGATCTCGGCGATGACCGAGCCGTTGTAGACGGTGAGCGCGGTGACCACGGCGGCCAGCGCCAGATCGTCGGACTTGAACAGGTCGTATTCGCTGTAGAGGGCGAACAGGAAGATCATCAGGATCAGCACCGGGATGGCCCGGGCGAACTCGACGATCGCGCCGGCGACGATGCGCACCCAGCGGTGATCGGACAGCCGGAGGATGCCGAAGATCATGCCGATCACCATCGCGAACACGATCGACAGCAGCGCGGCGACGATCGTGCCGCGCAGGCCGGGCAGCAGGTAGGTCTCCCAGACCTCGCCCTCCAGGAACGGCTTCCACTTGTCGGCCTCGAACTGGCCCTTCTCCTCGAACGCGCGGAAGAACAGGTAGCCGACCACCAGGATCGCGGCGGCGACGAGCACGGAGAAGACGTGGTTGCGCACCCGTGCCCGGGGGCCGGGCGCGTCGAACAGGACCGAAGCGCCTGCACTCATCGGGCCACCTCGTATCGTTTCGCGAGCCAACCGAACAGCAGGCCGGTCGGCAGGGTGATCAGGACGAAGCCGAAGGCGAAGATCGCGCCGATGGCCAGCAGCGCGGCCTCGGTCTCGATCATCTCGGCCATCAGGTGCGCGGCCTCGGCGACGCCGATGGCGGCGGCGATGGTGGAGTTCTTCGTCAACGCGATCAGCACGCTGCCCAGCGGCGCGATCACCGACCGGAACGCCTGCGGCAGCACCACCAGCCGCAGGTTCTGGCTGAAGCTGAAGCCGAGCGAGCGGCCCGCCTCGGACTGGCCGAGCGGCACCGTGTTGATGCCCGAGCGCAGCGATTCGCAGACGAACGCGGCGGTGTAGACGCTGAGGCCGACGATCGCCCAGCGGTAGTTGTTGTCGGCGATGGAGTCACCGGCCAGCTTCCACCCCAGCGCCGAATACAGGCCCAGCGAGCAGAACACGATGATCAGCGTGAGCGGGGTGTTGCGGAAGATCGTGACGTAGGCGGTACCCAGCCAGCGGGCCACCGGGATCGGGGACACGCGCATCGCGGCGACGATCGTGCCGAGAATCAGCGCGCCGACCGCCGAGAACAGGGTCAGCTTGATCGTCACCCAGAAGGCTTGCAGGATCTGGCTGTCGTACTCCGAGATCAGGTCGAACACGGCCGGCGCGTCCCTCCCATCGGTGTGTGGTGGTCGATCGGTGGTGAGATGGGCGGGTGGCCCGCGCGCGGCGGGCCACCCGGGTGGGAATCAGTAGCGGTCCACCTGCGGCGGGGCCGACGGGGTGAAGCCGGAGGCACCGACGTTCTCCTGCAGCGCCTTGGCCCAGGAGCCGTCGGCGATCATCGCCTCGATCGCGTCGTTGATCTTGTCGCGGGTCTCCTGGTCGCCCTTCTTCAGGCCGATGCCGTAGTTCTCGGTGGTGAACGGCTGCCCGACCACCTTCAGCTGGCCGGGGGACTGGGCGGCGAAACCGGCCAGGATGATGTCGTCGGTGGTCACCGCGTCGACCGAGCCGTTGCGCAGCGCCTCCACGCACAGCGAGTAGGTGTCGAACTCCTGCAGCTGGACGTCCTGGGCGTACTTGTCCTTGACGTTCTGCGCGGGCGTGGAACCCTTCACCGAGCACAGCTTCTTGTTGCCGTTGAGGGATTCGACCCCGGTGATGTCGGTGTTGTCGGCCTTCACCAGCAGCGACTGCCCCGCGATGTAGTAGGGCCCGGCGAAATCGACCTTCTCCTTGCGCTTGTCGGTGATCGAGTAGGTCGCCACGACGAAGTCGACCTGCCCGTTCTCGATCAGCGTCTCGCGCTGCGCCGAGGGGGCCTCCTTGAAGGTGATGCCGTCGGGCTGCACGCCGAGCTTGCCCGCCACGTACTGGGCGACCGCGACGTCGAAGCCGGTGTAGGCGCCGTCCTTGGTGCGCAGGCCGAGGCCGGGCTGGTCGTACTTGATGCCGATGGTGAGCTTGCCCTCCTGGGCGTGCTCGAGGGCGCTGCCCTCGTCACCGCCGCCGCAGGCGGTCGCGGCCAGGGCCAGGGCGAGCGCCCCGACGCCGAAACGAAGTGCACGGGTGATCCTCATCGAGTTCCTAACTCCTTGTGTGGTTGTCGCTACCGGTGTCCGGAGGCTTCGACGGGCCGAGAGGGTCAATGGCTGAGAATCTTGCCCAGGAAGTCCTTGGCCCGTTCGGATTTCGGTGCGGTGAAGAAGGTCTCGGGATCGGTGTCCTCGACGATGGCGCCGTCGGCCATGAACAGCACCCGGTTCGCCGCGCGGCGGGCGAAGCCCATTTCGTGGGTGACCACGAGCATCGTCATGCCGTCCTTGGCCAGCGAGACCATCACGTCGAGCACCTCGTTGACCATCTCCGGGTCGAGGGCGGAGGTCGGCTCGTCGAACAACATCACCTTCGGGTTCATCGCCAGCGCCCGGGCGATGGCGACGCGCTGCTGCTGACCGCCGGACAGCTGCGCCGGGTACTTGTCGGCCTGGTCGGCGATGCCGACCCGTTCGAGCAGTTCCACCGCCCTGGCGCGGGCCTGCTCCTTCTTGACCCCGCGAACCTTGACCGGGGCCAGCATCACGTTCTCGAGAATCGTCTTGTGCGCGAACAGGTTGAACGACTGGAACACCATGCCGACCTCGGCGCGCAGCGCGGCCAGCGCCTTGCCCTCGGCGGGCAGCGGCACGCCGTCGACGGCGATGTCGCCGGAATCGATCGGCTCGAGGCGGTTGATGGTGCGGCACAACGTGGATTTGCCCGAACCCGAAGGGCCGAGCACGATCACGACCTGTCCGCGCGGCACCTCCAGGTTGATGTCGCGCAGTACGTGCAGCTTGCCGAAGTGCTTGTTCACCGCGCGCATCGAAACCATCGGCGGCGCAGAACTCGCGGGGCCCTTGTCCAAGCTCGGGGTGTCGCCGGTCGTGCCGGGCGTGGCGGCGGCATCACTCATGGTCCAAGACCTTAAGGGGAAATCCGCGTTTTGCCCTGCTTTCCACGACACGCCGCGACGGCACGCCGCATCGTCACGTCGTCGTAATCTGCCGTCACCCGCCCCGCCCGCGCCCGGTGCCAGCGCGGATGCCGTGCGCGGGGCCCGCGGCGGCCCCCGTACCCTGGACAGGTGGAATCGACACCGAAGAGCATCGGGGTGGACGCAGGACAGGTGATGACGCGAGCGCGCAGTTACGAGATCCGTACCTTCGGCTGCCAGATGAACGTGCACGATTCCGAACGTCTGTCCGGTCTGCTCGAGGACGCCGGCTACGTCAAGGCCGCGCCGGGGGCGACGGCCGACCTGGTGGTGTTCAACACCTGCGCGGTCCGCGAGAACGCCGACAACAAGCTGTACGGCACCCTGGGCCACCTCGCGCCGGTGAAGGCGGGCAGGCCGGGGATGCAGATCGCCGTGGGCGGCTGTCTGGCCCAGAAGGACCGCGACACCGTGGTGCGCAAGGCGCCCTGGGTGGACGTGGTGTTCGGCACGCACAACATCGGCTCGCTGCCGGTGCTGCTCGAGCGCGCCCGCCACAACGAGCAGGCGCAGGTGGAGATCCTGGAGTCGCTGGAGGCGTTCCCCTCGACGCTGCCCGCCAAGCGCGAGTCCGCCTACGCGGGCTGGGTGTCGATCTCGGTGGGCTGCAACAACACCTGCACCTTCTGCATCGTGCCCGCGCTGCGCGGCAAGGAGGTCGACCGCAGGCCCGGTGACGTGCTCGCCGAGGTGCAGGCCCTGGTCGATCAGGGCGTGCTCGAGGTGACGCTGCTCGGCCAGAACGTCAACTCCTACGGCGCGTCCTTCGCCGACCCGGACGAGCCGCGCGACCGCGGCGCCTTCGCCAAGCTGTTGCGCGCGTGCGGCGGAATCGAGGGGCTGGAGCGGGTGCGCTTCACCTCGCCGCATCCGGCGGAGTTCACCGACGACGTCATCGAGGCGATGGCGCAGACCCCCAACATCTGCCCGCAGCTGCACATGCCGTTGCAGTCCGGCTCGGATCGGGTGCTCAAGGCGATGCGGCGCTCCTACCGCAAGGCGCGCTACCTGGGCATCATCGAGAAGGTGCGGGCGGCGATGCCGCACGCGGCCATCACCACCGACATCATCGTCGGCTTCCCCGGCGAGACCGAGGAGGACTTCCAGGAGACCCTGGACGTGGTGCGCCAGGCCCGGTTCACCAGCGCGTTCACCTTCCAGTACTCCAAGCGGCCCGGCACCCCGGCCGCGGAGATGGCCGACCAGGTGCCCAAGCAGGTGGTGCAGGAGCGCTACGACCGGCTGATCGCGTTGCAGGAGGAGATCTCGCTGGCGGCCAACCGCGAGCTGATCGGCACCGAGGTGGAACTGCTGGTCGCCGAGGGCTCGGGCAAGAAGAACGCCGCCACCGCGCGGATGAGCGGGCGCGCCAGGGACGGCAGGCTCGTGCACTTCCGGCCCGGCGGCACCGCCGAGCCGGTCCGGCCCGGCGACCTGGTCACCGTCGACATCACCGAGGCCGCGCCGCATCACCTGATCGCCGACGCGCCGGTCAAGACGCATCGGCGCACCCGGGCGGGCGACGCGCACGAGCGCGGCATCACCCCGAAGACCGCGCCCATCGGTGTCGGTCTCGGCCTGCCCCGTATCGGCGCGCCCGCCCCCGAGCCGGTGGCCGCGGGCTGCTCGACCGGTTGCGGCGGATGACCGGGCCGGGCGAGCACGACGACGACCGCCGCGAGGGCGGCGCGGACGACGGCACCGATCCCGGTACTACGCCGCGTAGTGGGTCGCCTGCCGGGGCGGAGCCCACGGATGGCACAGTGGACCGGGACCAATCCGGTGACGACTCAGGAGGCGAGGACGCGGTGAGCTCGGTCGAGCAGAGCAACGACTTCGATCAGTTCCGCGCGGAGATCGACGCGGTGGAGCGGCGGATCGCGGGCGAGATCGATCCGGGCGTGCGTGCCATGGTGGTGGCGGGCGCGGTGTTCGTGCTGCTGCTGTCGCTGGTGCTCTCGCACGCGGGCAGCGCCCGCGGCTTCGACGTGCTGCTCGGCACCGACGCGGCCAGGATCGAGCACATCGGCCTGCCCTCGCGGGTGTTCGTGTGGTTCGTCGCCGTGTTCGGCGTCGGCTTCTCGTTGCTGGCGCTGATGACCCGGCGCTGGGTGCTGGCCTGGTTCGCGGTGGCGGGCTCGGCCATCGCGAGCGTGTTCGGCGTGCTGTCGATCTGGCACCGCCAGACCCCCGGCCTGGGCAACTACATGGGCGCGGGCCCCGGCATCGGCCTGGTGATCGGCACGATCGCCATCATCGTGCTGACCTTCCACTGGGTCCGCGTGGTGTGGAGCCGCACGGCCCTGCACCTGGAAGCCGAGGAACAGCGGCGAAACGCGGCCAAGGCCGCCGAGGAACGCGACCGCAAGCGCCTGACCGGCGAGGAGTGACCCCGATCGGCGACGCGTGCGCCGGCACGGTCAGCGATTGCTGACCGCGCCCTCGGCGGCTTCGGCCCACTCCCGCCACTGCTTGGCCTGCTCGAGCGCCTTCTCGGCGTCCCGCTCGCGACCCGCGGCCTTGGCCTTGGCGGCCTGCTCCTCGAAGTGCGCGACCTTCTCGCGGAACTGCGCGGCGCGAGCCATCGCCTCCGGGTCGGTGCGGCGCCACTGCGCGTCCACGGCGTCGCGCACCCGCTTCTCGATGGCGCGCAGCCTGCCCTCCAGATCGTGCATCCGGTCGCGCGGCACCTTGCCGATGGCCTCCCAGCGTTCCTGCAGATCGCGCAGGGCCGCGCGGGCGGCGTCCAGATCGTGGGCCGGATCGATGTGCTCGTAGGCGCGCAGCAGCTCTTCCTTGGCTTCGGCGTTCGCCTCGAATTCGGCCTCGCGCTCGGAGACCGCCGCGTTGCGCGCGGCGAAGAAGACGTCTTGCGCGCTCTTGAACCGCCGCCACAGCGCCTCGTCGGCCTCGCGCGGCGCCCGGCCCGCGGCCTTCCACTCGGCCAGCAGTTCCCGGAACACCGCCGCCGTGCCCACCCAGTCGGTGGAGTCGGACAGTTCCTCGGCGCGGGCGCACAGTTCTTCCTTGCGCGCCTTGGCGGCCGCCCGCTCGCGGTCGAGTTCGGCGAAGTGCGCGCCGCGACGGCGATTGAACGCCTCCCTGGCCTTGGAGTAGCGCTTCCACAGCGCGTCGTCGACCTTGCGGTCCACGCCGCGGATGGTCTTCCACTCCTCGAGGATCTCGCGCAGCCGATCGCCCGCGGCCTTCCACTGGGTGGACTCGGCGGCGATCTTCTCCGCCTCCGCGCACAGCGCTTCCTTGCGCTCGGTGTGCTCATGGCGGGCCCGTTCCTTCTCCTCCTTGGCGTGCGCGGCGGCTTCCTCGGAGTGTTCGGTGATCGCCTGCAGGCGCTTGGCCAGTCCCTCGATGTCGCCGATGACGGCGGCGGTGGGCAGCGATTCGGCCAGCCGGATGGCCTCGGCCTTGGTCTTGCGGGCGTCCGCGCCCGCCGCCAGCCGCGCCTCGAGCAGCGCCACCTCGGTGGCGAGGTCGTCGAAACGGCGGCCGAAATGGGCAAGGCCCTCGGCGGCGTCGCCCGCCTGCCAGGAGCCGACGATGCGCTCGCCGTCGGCGGTCTTCACCCAGGCCGTGCCGTCCTCGTCGACGCGCCCCCATTTGCTCGGGTCGCTGACGGTGGGCACCACCACCGGATGCGGATGGTGCTGGGCCGGGCCCGGGGCCGGTTTCACCGCGTGCGGCTTGGGATGGGACTTCGATCCGCCTGGCTTGGGGGCACCGGACGGACGCGGTGTGCCGCCGGGGGTGGCCTTCGCGGTTCCGTTGCTGTCGGTCATTGCTCTCCGTCCTTGCCGCGCGTCACGGCTGCCTGGTTACGCCCTAGCTCATCCCATTCAACCCGGTCCGAGCCGCCGCGACCATCACCGCCGACTCGCCCGCGGACGGCAACCCTGCCCGCGGTTCGTTGTGGGTCGACAACCCGTGATGACCTGGGTCGTCGCACCTCGACACTATCAATCCCCACCGGGATTGACCCGCGAGACACTCGAACCCGCCACCCTGCCCCGGCCCGTGGTACCGCGCGGCCCCGCCACGCCGAGCCGATACGGTTGACGGCGTGTTCACCATCGCGGCCCTGGTCCCTTCGCCGCCCGTCCTCGTTCCGGAACTGTGCGGCGGGCAGCCCGGCCTGTCCGGCGACGAGCGGGCCGAGCACCTGGCCCGGTTGCGCACGGCCACGCTGGCGGCCGTGGGCGAGCTCTCCGGCGTCCGCGACTGGACGGTGATCGGGGTGGACGAGGCCGATCTGAAGGCCGGTTCGGACACCGTGGGCACCTTCCGCGGCTTCGGCGCCGACGTGCGCGCCGGCCTGTCGGCGCGGGCGCTGGCCGGCGAGCCCGATCCGCGGCTCCCGCTGCCCCTGTTGATCGCGGCCTGGCTGCGCGGGATCGCCGCGCCCGCGGCGAGTGCCGACGCGCTGCTGGTCGCCGCCGACACCCCGCCGCCGCGCTGCCGGGAACTGGGCGCCCAGCTGCGCGCCGACCTCGACGCCGCGCCCGGGCCGCGCGGGGTGCTGGTGGTCGCCGACGGCGCCTGCACGCTGTCCACCAGCGCCCCCGGCTACTGGCACGAGGACGCGCCCGCCCTCCAACAGCGGCTCGACGACGCCCTCGACGCGGGTGACCGGGCCGGGCTGGCCGATCTCGACGCGGCGCGGTGCGCGCGGGTCGGCCTCGCGGGCCGGGCCGCCTACCAGGTGCTGGCCGGGCTGTTCGCCCCCGACGCGGCCGACCCCGCGGTGCGCACCTACTATCGGGACGCGCCGTTCGGCGTCGGCTATCACGTCAGCGTGTGGCGTCCGGGGGAGTATCGGGAAGGCAGGGCCGGATGAGGGTGCCGATCGCGGTGGTCGGTCCCACCGCCACCGGCAAATCCGAGCTCGGGCTCGCGCTCGCCGAACACCTCGACGGCGAGATCGTCAACATCGACGCCATGCAGCTCTACCGTGGCATGGACATCGGCACCGCCAAGCTGCCGGTCGCCGAACGCCGCGGCATCCCGCACCACCAGCTCGACGTCCTCGACGTGACCGAGACCGCGAGCGTGGCCACCTATCAACGCAACGCCGCCGCCGACGTCGAGGCGATCCTGGCGCGCGGGCGCACACCGGTGATCGTGGGCGGCTCGATGATGTATGTCCAAGCGTTGCTGGACGACTGGGAGTTCCCGGCCACCGATCCGGCGGTGCGCGCGAAGTGGGAGCGGCTGCTGGCGACCGAGGGCGTGGCCGCGGTGCACGCGGCGCTGCGCGCGGCCGATCCGGCGGCGGCGGCGACCATTCTGCCCACCGACGGGCGGCGCATGGTGCGCGCGCTCGAGGTCGTCGAGCTCACCGGCAAACCGTTCGCCGCGTCGGCCCCGCGCATCGGGACACCGCGCTGGGGCACGATCATCCTCGGCGTGGACCGCGACACCGCCGAACTCGACGAGCGGATCGCGCGCCGCACCGCCCTGATGTTCGACAGCGGCCTGGTGGCGGAGGTGCGCGGCCTGGTCGAGCGCGGACTGCGCGAGGGCGTGACCGCGCGGCGGGCGATCGGCTACGCCCACGTCCTGGCCTATCTCGACAACGAATACGACCTCGAACACGCCAAGGAGCGCACGCTGATCGGCACCCGCCGCTATGTGCGGCGGCAGCGCTCGTGGTTCCGGCGCGACCCGCGGGTGCGCTGGCTCGACGGCGCCGACCCCGGCCTCGTGACCACGGCACTGGCCCTGCTCGGCGACGCCGCGGCGGCGCCCGCGACCACGGAACGGACCACGCAGTGACCCGACGAGTCAGCACCCGCAACGCCTCGGTGCAGGTGTGGCAGGCCTATCTGACCAACCGCACCAAACGCCATCGCGACCGCCGCTTCCTCGTGCAGGGGGTGCGCCCGATCACCCAGGCGCTGGCCGCGGGCTGGCCGCTGGAGACGCTGCTGTACCGGCTCGGCGGGCCGGAGTTGTCGGGCTGGGCACGGCAGATCCTCGACACCACCGACGTGCCGTTGGTCGGCCTGGTGCCCGAGCTGATGGCCGATCTCGGCGAAAAGACCGAGGCCGCACCGGAACTCGTCGCGGTGGCGGTCTCCCGCCAGCCCGAGCTGGCGGAGTTCGCGCCCGGTGAGCCGGGTGAGGACGCACCCGTGGTCGTGGTGTTCGATCGGCCCAACTCGCCCGGTAACCTCGGCACCCTGATCCGCTCGGCGGACTCGTTCGGCGCCGCCGCGGTCGTGGTGACCGGGCACGGCGCCGACCAGTACGACCCCCGCGCGGTGCGCGCCTCCACCGGTTCGCTGTTCGCGGTGCCGGTGTTCCGGGTGCCCGGCCCGGCGCAGGTGCTCGAGTTCCGGGACCGCCAGATCGCGCGCGGCATCCCGACCACCGTGGTCGGCACCGACGAGCACGGCACCGCAGCGGTGTTCGATCACGACTTCCGCGACGCCACCATCCTGGTGATCGGCAACGAGACCAGCGGGATGAGCGCCGCCTGGCAGGATGCCTGTGACGAACTGGTCGCCATCCCGATGGGCGGTACCGCCAGTTCCCTGGGCGCACCGTCGGCGGGTGCGGTCGCCCTCTACGAAATATCCCGGCAGCGGCGGACGTTTGTCCGATGACGACGGAAACGGAGACCACAGGCGTGACGGACATCGGCGGGACGGACATCGAGTTCACGAAGGGCCACGGCACCGAGAACGACTTCGTCGTGCTGCCCGACGAGGACGTCCGGCTCGACCTGACGCCCGCGCGGGTGGCCGCGCTCTGCGACCGGCAGCGCGGCCTCGGCGCGGACGGGGTGCTGCGGGTGGCGCGCGCCGGTGCGCTGCTGCGCGCGGGCGTGCTCGACGCGTTGCCCGCCGGGGTGTCCGACACCGACTGGTTCATGGACTACCGCAACGCCGACGGATCGATCGCGGAGATGTGCGGCAACGGCGTGCGGGTCTTCGCCCACTACCTGGCCGCCACCGGACGTGCGGAGGGCACCGAGCACGTGGTCGGCAGTCGTGCGGGCGCGCGGCCGGTGACCGTGCACGCGGCCGGCCCGACTCACGGCGAGGTCACCGTGGCGATGGGGGAGGTCCGTGCGCTGGGCGCCTCCACCGCGACCGTGGCCGGCTGGGGCTACTCCGGTCTCGGTATCGATGTCGGGAATCCGCACCTGGCGTGCGTGGACCCCACACTCACCGCGGAGGCGCTGGCCAAGCTGGACCTGACCGTCTCGCCCGGCTACGACCCCGACCTGTTCCCGCACGGGGTGAACGTCGAGATCCTGACCCCGCTCGACGAGCAGCGCGCGGTGGACATGCGCGTCTACGAGCGCGGCGTCGGCGAAACCCGGTCGTGCGGAACGGGAACCGTGGCGGCGGCGGCCGCGGCCCTGAGTGCCGAGGGCTTCGAGCTGGCCACCGGCAGCGGGGCGGTCACCGTACGGGTGCCCGGCGGCGCGGTGCGGGTCGGGCTGGAGGCGGGCTCGGCGTGGCTGCGCGGTCCGTCGGTGCTGGTCGCCACCGGTCGCCTCACGGCGGACTGGTGGCAGACGCTCGGATGATCACCCGGGCGAAATCGGAATGCACGCCACCCCACCGGCGTGGCAGCATGGATGGTGTATGAGGAAATCAGAGACGTTCGACATCACTTCGACCTCCGGCGCGAACGACGACGCCGACCAGGCCGAATTCACTTCTGACATCGATCTCACCGACGGCGACGTCACCGACGAGAACGATGACTACGCGCGCGAAGGCGACGTTCTCGCCGAGCGTGCCGCCCGCATGAAGCGCAACGGCTGGACCGCCGAGCCCACCGCGGGCGAACTTCAGCTCGAGGAACGCAGCTCGTTGCGCCGCGTGGCCGGGCTGTCCACC
This sequence comes from Nocardia farcinica, assembly GCF_001182745.1. Taxonomy (NCBI): domain Bacteria; kingdom Bacillati; phylum Actinomycetota; class Actinomycetes; order Mycobacteriales; family Nocardiaceae; genus Nocardia; species Nocardia farcinica. The sequence goes on from NZ_LN868938.1 coordinate 62,583, forward strand.
GAACTCACCGACATCACCGAGGTCGAATACCGGCAGCTGCGCCTGGAACGCGTCGTGCTGGTCGGCGTGTGGACCTCGGGCACGGCCGCCCAGGCCGAGGCGAGCATGGCCGAGCTGGCCGCCCTCGCCGAGACCGCCGGGTCGCAGGTGCTCGAGGCGCTGATCCAGCGCCGCGACAAGCCGGACCCGGCCACCTACATCGGCTCCGGCAAGGCCGACGAACTGCGGGCCGTCGTGCTCGAGACCGGCGCCGACACGGTGATCTGCGACGGCGAGCTGACCCCGGCGCAGCTGACCGCGCTGGAGAAGGTGGTCAAGGTCAAGGTCATCGACCGGACCGCGCTGATCCTGGACATCTTCGCCCAGCACGCCACCTCCAGCGAGGGCAAGGCGCAGGTCTCGCTGGCACAGATGGAGTACATGCTGCCCCGGCTGCGCGGCTGGGGTGAGTCGATGTCCCGGCAGGCCGGTGGCCGCGCGGGCAGCAACGGCGGCGTGGGCCTGCGCGGTCCCGGTGAGACGAAGATCGAGACCGATCGCCGTCGCATCCGCGAGCGCATGGCGAAACTGCGCCGGGACATCCGCGAGATGAAGACCGCCCGCGAGACCAAGCGGGCGCGCCGGGCGTCCTCGGGCATTCCCCAGGTCGCCATCGTCGGTTACACCAACGCGGGCAAGTCGAGCCTGATGAACGCGCTCACCGGCTCCGGGGTCCTGGTGCAGGACGCGCTGTTCGCCACCCTCGATCCGACCACCCGCCGGGCCGAGCTCGACGACGGGCGCGAGGTCGTGTTCACCGACACGGTCGGGTTCGTCCGGCACCTGCCGACCCAGCTGGTCGAGGCGTTCCGTTCGACGCTGGAGGAGGTGACCGGCGCGGATCTGCTGCTGCACGTGGTCGACGGTTCCGATCCCGACCCGGCGGGCCAGATCAAGGCCGTGCGCGAGGTGATCGCCGACGTCATCAAGGAGTCCGGGGCCGCGGCGCCGCCGGAACTGCTGGTGGTGAACAAGATCGACGCGATCTCGCCGATGCGGCGCACCGAGTTGCGCGGCCTGCTGCCGGACGCGGAGTTCGTCTCCGCGCACACCGGTGCGGGCGTCGACGGGCTGCGGGCCCGGCTGAACGAGGTACTCGGTGGTCTCGACGTGGAGGTCGGCGTGCTGCTGCCCTACACCCGGGGCGACCTGCTGGCCCGCGTGCACGCCGACGGCCGGATCCTCGAATCGGCGCACGAGGAGGGCGGCACCCGGCTGCGGGCCCGTGTCCCGCACGCGCTGGCGGCGGCGCTGTCGGAGTACGCGCACGCCGGTGCCGCCGGCGAGCCGGTCGGGGCCGAGCGGACATAGCACCGACGCGGAAAATAGAACCGACCGATACGTCCGGCGCCGGATGGCGCCGGACGTATCGGGTTCGCCACCGGTTCGCGCCCACGGGCGAGCCATCGTCGGGTCATGCGCTACGGCAACGGGATTGATGCGCCTCGCGATCCCGTCCCGCGCCGCCGTCGGGGTGGGCCGAACTGTGAATTGATGCACATCCGCTATCCGAGTTGCAACATGTTCCATCGATCTGGGTAGTCTGGGTCACAGCCGCGGTTCTCGCGGACCAGGGGACATCACATTCCGTACGACGACGTGCAGGGATCCGACATGCGATGGGGTAGCCACCTATGCCTGAATCCTCGCCCGCCGAGGCGGTGCTGACCGACGGCGCGCCACTGCAGGTGCGACTCGCGGACACCGACATCCGAATTCTGGAAACACTGCTCGCGCCGCTACGCGCGTGGACGAGTCCGCGTTTCTACGGCCTGGACAACATCCCGGCCGAAGGGTCCGTGCTACTCGTCGGCAACCACAATCTGCTCGGCGCGATCGACGCGCCGCTGCTGCTGCCCGAGGTCTTGCGCCACCGGGGCAGGCTCATCCGCGGCCTGGCCGAACACGTGCTCATCGCGGTGCCGGGCGTGCGGCACTTCCTGCACCGGTACGGGTCGGTGCGCGGCACCCGCGGCAACTGCCTGGCGCTGCTCGAACGCGGCGAGGCGGTGATCGTCTTTCCCGGCGGCGGGCGCGAGGCGGTGCGCCGCAAGGGGGAGAAGTACGTGCTCAAGTGGGAGGGTCGTACCGGCTTCGCGCACATGGCGCTCACCGCGGGCGTGCCGATCGTGCCGGTGGCGATGATCGGTGTCGATGACGCCTTCGACATCGTCGTGGACGGCGATCATCCGCTGATGCGGCCGGTGCGCTGGACCGTGGAGGCGCTCGGCCTCAAGCGCGATCTCACCCCGCCGCTGGTGCGCGGGATCGGGCTCACCCCGATTCCGCGCCCGGAACGGTTCTACTTCTCCGCCGGTGCGCCGATCGACCCCGCGCCGTGGGTCGAGTCGGACAATCCGGAATCCGCCGCCGCGGACCTGCGCGACGTGGTGCGCAAGGCCCTCGAGGAGGAGATCCGGTTCCTGCTCGCCGAACGCGACCGCGACTCCGGTCGTACGCTCGTCGGCCGGATGAAGGATCTGCTCCGCCGCTGAATCGGGGACATTCCCCATTTCCTCCCCGATCTTCCGTCGGTCCGGCAAACATCCGGCGTGCCGTGCGTAGCGTGAGGGAATGGTGTGGAGCGGTACCCGATCAGCGGTCACCGCGGTTGCGGCGGTGGTTGCGATCGCGTTCGTTCCGGCGGCCGGTGCGGCCGCCGATCCCGTGCCGCCCGATCCGGTCGTCACCTCGGGCGAGCCGCTGGCCACGCCGACCTCGGCCGACGGTTCCCGGGCGGTGGATCTGGTCGTGGTCGACGCGCGCACCGTGCGCCTGCGGGTGTACTCCGCGGCGATGGGTCGCGTGATCGACATCGATGTCCAGCGGCCGGCCGACACCGGCGCACCGCGCCCGACGCTCTATCTGCTCGCGGGCGCGGGCGGCGGCGAGGATTCGGCGAGCTGGGCGAAGCAGACCTCGGTGCTCGAGTTCCTCGCCGACAAGAACGTCAACGTGGTGCAGCCGATCGGCGGCGCCTGGACCTACTACACCGACTGGCGCGCCCCCGATCCGGCGCTGGGTGTCAACAAGTGGAAGACCTTCCTCACCGAGGAACTGCCCCCGGTGATCGATGCGGCGCTCGGGACGAACGGTGTCAACGCACTCGCCGGGCTCTCCATGTCGGGCACCTCGGCGCTGCAACTGCCGATCGCGGCACCGGGGCTGTACCGCGCCGTCGCGGCCTACAGCGGGTGCGCGCAGATCAGCGATCCGGTCGGGCACCACTTCGTGGCGACCGTGGTCGCCGCCGGGCACGGCGACGTGGTGAACATGTACGGCCCCCCGGACGACCCGATGTGGGCGGCCAACGATCCCTACGTGCAGGCCGAGCGGCTGCGCGGACTGGAGCTGTTCCTGTCCACCGGCACCGGCCTGCCGGGCAAGTGGGACACCCTCAACGGCCCGCACGCGATGCCGGGCAGCGACGGGCTGACCAACCAGCTCGTGCTCGGCGGCATCCTCGAGGCCGGAGCCGACCACTGCACGCGCAACATGCGCGACCGGCTCACGCAGCTCGGGATCCCCGCCACCTACGACTTCCAGCCGCGCGGCACCCACTCCTGGGGCTACTGGGAGGACGCGCTGAAACTGTCCTGGCCGGTCCTGGCCAAGGGGCTCGGCCTGCCGGAATGATAGCGGTCCGCTATTTCCGATGGATAAGCGTGTACTCGCGGTTACGTTTGCCGGGAATCTCGCTCGATGGGTGCTTGTGACGCTACTCTTCCTGGTGAAACCGCGATTTTCCGGTGCGAAGTGAACTGTGATTCGTGTTCCGGGTACCGTATGCGGTAACGACGGGTCGGTTGGTCCGGCCGGTGTGGTCACTAGGAGGTTGGTGTGGAGCGCACACTGTTCGAGCCCGAGCACGAGTTGTTCCGGGAGTCGTACCGCAAGTTTCTCGATCAGCACGTCGCCCCGAACCACGCGAAGTGGGAAGAGGCGGGCATCGTCGATCGTGACGTGTGGCTCGAGGCCGGCAAGCAGGGCTTCCTCGGCATGGCCGTGCCCGAGGAATTCGGCGGCGGCGGCGTCAAGGACTTCCGCTACAACGCCGTGATCACCGAGGAGACCGTCAAGGGGCAGTACTCCGGTCTGGGTTTCTCGCTGCACAACGACGTGATCGCGCCGTACCTGCTCGAGCTGTCCAACGACGAGCAGAAGCAGCGCTGGCTGCCCAAGTTCTGCTCCGGTGAGCTGATCACCGCCATCGCCATGACCGAGCCCGGCACCGGCTCGGACCTGCAGGGCATCAAGACCCGCGCGGTGCGCGACGGCGACGACTGGATCCTCAACGGCGCCAAGACCTTCATCACCAACGGCATCAACGCCGACCTCGTGATCGTGGTCGCCCAGACCGACCCGGAGAAGGGCGCGATGGGCTTCAGCCTGCTCGTCGTCGAGCGCGGCATGCCCGGCTTCGAGCGCGGCCGCAACCTCGACAAGATCGGTCTCAAGGCGCAGGACACCGCCGAGCTGAGCTTCACCGACGTCCGCGTGCCCGGCAAGAACCTGCTCGGCACCGAGGGCATGGGCTTCATCCACCTGATGCAGAACCTGCCCCAGGAACGCATGTCCATCGCCGTCATGGCGGCCGCCGCGATGGAGGCGTGCCTGGACATGACCTGTCAGTACGTGCGCGACCGCAAGGCGTTCGGCAAGCCGATCGGCGCCCTGCAGAACACCCGGTTCGTGCTGGCCGAGCTGGCCACCAAGACCACCGCGGTGCGGATCATGGTCGACCGCTTCATCGAGGACCTCAACGCGGGCAAGCTCTCCGCCGAGGACGCCGCGATGGCCAAGTGGTGGAGCACCGAGGAGCAGCTCGACCTCATCAACCGGTGCCTGCAGCTGCACGGCGGCTACGGCTACATGCGCGAGTACCCCATCGCCAAGGCCTACACCGATGCCCGCATCCAGACGATCTACGGCGGCACCACCGAGATCATGAAGGAGATCATCGGCCGCTCCCTCAAACTCACCTGATCCCACCCTTTTTCGATGCCGGACGGGTGCTCGACCCGTCCGGCATCGTCGTCTCCGGGCACTACGGAATGCAGACGACCGGCGCGGTATCCGACAGGGACTCCCGGTGTCGGAAACCTAGAAGTAGTCTCGCAGCATCTCGGTCGCCCAGGCGGCTTGCCGAACCTCGCCCCGGGGGCCGAACTCGGCGAACCAGGGCTTGATGTCGAGCACCGGGGTCCCGTCGACCGCGTCCAGCTCGGCCACGTGCAGGTCGAGGCCGTCGATGCGGAGCAACCGCGTGCGGGAGACACCCAGCCAGTTGACCCGACGCATGTTGCGGTGGCCGAAGATGCCGACCTTCGGCCAGGCGGGGTTGTCGCGGGCACTGCGTGCACCGAAATGGAGATCGGATCCCGCTCCGCCCGCAGGAGAGCCTTTGCCGATTCCCGAGGACGGCCGGCCGCGCTCAGCGCTTTCGCATGGACAACGGTCAGCAACGCCCGCTCGCGCGGACAGGCGCCGCGATAGCGGGAGCCGTCGACCGAAGCCTCGGCCAGTGCCAGCCCCGATCTCGGGTCACCGAGGTCGATCGCCTGGTGAGCCATCGCGCGCAGGATGTGACCGGTCAGCGGCGCGTCGTCCGCCTCCGTTGCGAGCTTGGTCGCCGCCACGAAGTAGCGTTGGGCGGCGGCGTGTTCGGCCGACCGTCCGTGTCCTCCACCGTGTCGCTGATCGATCCTGGAGAACAGGGCGATGACGTCGTGAACCGCGGTGACGTCGGCCCGGCCCACGTGACGCGTGCCCGCCGCGACGCGGGAATCGGGCACCGGACTCCCGGTCCGGCCCGTGTTCAGCACCGAGGCGCTCACAGCCGCGGAGTATCCGGCGCGGAGAAAGCTGCGTCGTTCCACATCGGCCTTTCCGAGGCTGAGCAACATGACTGTCGGATCGTGGGTGCCGACGGAGCATTGCTGGAGGGGATCAGTGAGGCCAAGGCATCCAGCGACATCCCAGCGGCCGTGCGGGCTGCTCGGAGTTGTGCGCCGACGATGGCGTCGGGACTGTCCATGGGGGGATCCAACCATCCGAGCGCGTCCGATGGGACGAATTCGGCTGTGCGGCGCGGGATTTCGTGGCGACGATGGCGAGATCGGCTGGTGCTCTGGGGCGGGTGGTGTTCGAGGGCGATTCAGCGGCCCGGTCTGCTGCCGACCTCGGTCGATGTCGGGCCGGCACGGCGCTCCTCCGGCGTCGGCCGGTCGGGGGTGGTGTGGGCCGGAGGGAAGGCGCTTTCGCCCGCGGTGGCGATCACCTGGTCGCGGTCCTGGACGATCCAGGTGCCGCAGAGGCAGCGCAGGTAGCGGACGTCGCGGTGGGTGGAGACGATCGACGGGGTGGGCCAGGCGCAGGTGGGGCAGGTGGCGGACATGAACCCAGCCTGATGTAATGGTCTAGTGCAGTTCAACCCTTACGGCGGCATGGCGGCGGCGTTGGCGGCTCGGCTGGTGAACGCCGGACCGGACGAGGACCTGGGCGCGGTGCTGGCCGAGATGGACTACCGGCCGGTCGGCCCGGTCGCGCCGGAGCAGGAGGCCGAATTGCGCTCCTGGATCGGTGAACTGGCGGCCGTGTTCGCCGATCCGACGGTGGAGCGGCTCAACGCGTTGCTGGCCGCGACCGCCAGCAAGCCCCACATCTCCACGCACGACGGCCGCTCGCCGCACCTGCATTACGCCGAGGTGACCGCGCCGGTGGACGAGCGGGTCAAGGCCTACACCGCCGTCGGTCTGGCCGTGCTCTTCTGCGAGGCGCCCGACCGCATCGGCACCTGCGCTCGCGCGGGCTGCTCGGCGGTGTTCGTCGACACCTCCCGCAACGGGCGCCGCCGCTACTGCTCCACCCGCTGCGCGACCCGGGTACACGTCGCCGAACACCGCCGTCGCACCGCCTGAACCCGCGCCCGCCTGAACCCGCACCCGCCTGAACCCGCACCCGCCTGAATCCGTGCCCGCCTGAATCCGCTCAGCCGAGGGCGGCGATCTTGCGTTTCAAGACGGTGCGCTCGCGGTCGTTGCCGCAGCGTTCGATGGCGCGGGCGAATTCCACCCGGGCCTCGTCGGTGCGGCCGAGGCGGCTGAGCAGTTCACCGCGTACGGTCGGCAGCAGGTGCGAGCCCGTCAGTCCCTTGGCGGTCGCCAGCCCGTCCACGATCGGCAGCGCCGCGGCCGGGCCCTGCGCCATCGACACCGCGACCGCGCGGTTGAGTTCGACGATCGGGGAGGGCGCCAACCTCCCCAGCGCCTCGTACAGCACCACGATCCGCTCCCAGTTGGTCTCCTCGACCGAGGCGGCGACGGCGTGACATTCGGCGATGGCGGCCTGCAGGCCGTAGATGCCGAGGCCGCGCCCGAGCGCACCGGCGCGGGCCAGGGCGGCGCGACCGCGCCGGATCGCCGAACGGTCCCAGCGGCGCCGGTCCTGCTGCTCGAGCAGGACCGGCTCGCCGTCGGGGCCGGTGCGGGCGGGGAACCGGGACGCGGTGAGTTCGAGCAGGGCGAGCAGGCCGTGTGCCTCCGGCTCGTCGGGCATCAGGCGGGTCAACACCCGGGCCAGGCGCTGGGCCTCCCCCGCCAGGTCGAAGCGGATCAGCTCGGGACCGCTGCCCGCGGTGGAGCCCTCGGTGAAGATCACGTAGATCACCTTGAGCACCGAGATCAGCCGGGCCGGGCGCTCGGCCGCCGGCGGCACCTCGAACGGCACCCGCGCGGCGGCGAGGGTCTTCTTCGCCCGGGTGATGCGCGCCTGCACGGTGGCCGTCGGCACCAGGAACAGCCGCGCGATCTCGTCGCTGCCCAGGCCGCCGATCACCCGCAGCGTCAGCGCCACCCGCGCTTCCTGGGACAGCACCGGGTGGCAGGCGGTGAACATCAGGGCCAGCACGTCGTCGTCGATCCGATCGGGATCCCACAGGATCTCCTCGGCGTCCCGCGCGGGATCGCCGGCCTCGGCGCCGGTGAGGGCACCGCCCTCGCCCAGATCGCGGGCGAGGGCGGTGTAGCGCTCGTCGAGGGCGGAGTTGCGGCGGAAGGCGTCGATCGCGCGACGGCGCCCCACGGTCAGCAGCCACCCCGCCAGATTGCGCGGCGTGCCGTCTCGCGGCCAGGTCACCAGCGCCTCGGCCAGCGCCTCCTGCGCCAGGTCCTCGGCGAGGGCGAAGTCGCCGGTGTAGCGGGCGAGCGCGCCGACGATCCGCGCGGACTCGATCCGCCACACGGCGGCGACGGCCTCGCGGCCGGTGTGTTCGGCCATCGTCTCCGGCTCCGCTCAGAGCTGCCCGGTCGCCTCGCGCCAGGCCCGCTCCTTCTGGATCCACTCGTTGTCCTGCGGGAACTCGTCGATGGTCGGCACCCGGCGGATCTCGGTCTTGAATCCGGGACCGGCGGCGGGCAGTCGCTTGGCCCACTCGATCGCCTCCTCCTTGGAGGCCACGTTGAGGATGTAGAAGCCGCCGAACAGTTCCTTGGTCTCGCCGTAGGGACCGTCGGTGACCACCGGGTCCTCGGAGGAGTAGTCGACCACGACGCTCTCGGCCGGGTCTTCCAGCCCCTCGGCGGCGAGCAGCACACCGGCGCGGATCAGCTCGTCGTTGAACCGGCCCATCGTCTCGATCATCTCGGTGAAATCGACCTCGCCCATGGACGCGTAGGCCTCGTCGGTGGCGCGCATGATCAGCATGTACTTCATCGTTCGTCTCCTGCGATATCGGTGGGTCCCTGCGACCCTCTCATCCCTAGGTCGAACGGGCGCGGACACGAATCGACAAATCGGCGAAGATTTTTTTCGCGGTTCGTTTCGGCAGGTCAGCCGAGTGCGGGCGCGGATCCGGCGGCAGGCGTGTCCCGCTGGGCGGCCCGGGCATCGATCCAGGCGCCCGCCAGCCGCGCGGTCATGGCGACGGCCTCGCGCCGCTCGTGCTCGTCGACATCCATCGTGGCCGCGCGCAGCACCCCGGCGAAGGCGGTGTTGAGCACCACGAAGGTCATCATGTCGTATTCGCGGTCGTCACCGGGACCGAGGAGCTGGACCATGTTCGCCTTGATGAGCCGGTGCAGCCGCGGTTCGAAGTCCGGGATGGCGGTGTCGTAGAAATGCACACCGCCCACCAGTGCCCGGACCAGCGCCGCTTCGGCCGTCAACTCCGCCGAGATCGCCTCCAAGGCGACGGCGAAGCGCTGCTGCGCCGAGGAACCGGGCGTCTCGAGTGCGCGGTGCAGGTGTTTCTCCGCGTCGGCGAGCAGCCGGGCCAGCAGTTCCTCCACGATGACGGTGCGGTCGGCGAAGTACCGGTAGACGGTGCCGATGCTCACCCCGGCTTCGACGGCGATCCGATTGGTGGAGGTGTTGGCGATGCCGCGTTCGCCGAACAGTCGCGCGGCGGTGTCGAGGATGTGGTCCCGGGTGAGCTTGGCACGCTCCTGATTGGGCCGCCGTCGCGGCGCGGCCTTGGGTGGCATCGTGGTTCACCTGCCGATCGGTGGGCGATGATCTTGCATGGTAGGCGCCGGGTCAGCCCGCGGTGGCCAGCGGCTGCACGGCCCGGCGTGGCCGCACCGGCCGCGGCGGGTGCGCCGGAGCCGTCGTACCCGCGCTCGCCCGCGCGATCAGCGCCGAGCGCAGGTAGAACAGGCCGTCGGGGCGGGCCGGATCGTGACCGGTCACCTCGGCCACCCGGCGCAACCGGTAGTCGACCGTGTTCGGGTGCACGTACAACGCCTCGGCGGTGCGCAGCCTGCTCAGATCGGTGTCGATGAAGGTCTGCAAGGTGCGCAGCAGGTCGGGGTGGTCGTCGAGCAGCGCGATACACGCCTCCAGGCTGTCGCGACCCGCGCCGGGACGGACGAGCTGATACTGCAACGCCAGGTCGGCCAGCCGATGCAGGCCGGGCCCGAGGCCCAGATGTTCGGCGGTGTCGAGCAATTCGTGTGCCTGGGTGGCGGCGGTCGGGATCTGCGCCACGGTGGCGGTGAGCACGGCGGCGGTGATGTGCACCCGCGCGGCGCGGGAGAACCGCTCGACCAGGCCGTCGAGCGCGGTCTCCGCGCAGGCGGTGGTGGGCACCAGGATCGTGCCACCGTCGACCGACAGCAGCGACAGCGCCTGGTTGCCGAGTTCGGTGGCCAGCGCGGCCTGCAGCCTGCGCAGTTTGCGGCGCGCCACGACCTGCCCGTCCAGGCGGGGATGGTGCTCGTCGGGGTGGGCGGGCACGGCCAGCGCCAGCACGAAATAGCGTTCGGCGAGCGGGATTCCGTGGTCGCGCGCGATCGCCGAGGTCGCGTGCCCGCTCAGCAGCGCCGAGGTCAGCGTGTGCACGGCGGTGTGGCGTGGCGCGGCGGCCGCCTTCTGTTCGCGCACATAGGCCTTGCCGACCGTGGCGGAGACGAGGTTGAGCAGCTCCAGCGCGGCCGCCGCGGCGGGCACGATGTCGGCGCCGCGGGCGGGCCCGGAACGTGGGAAGAGCAGGTCGAGACTGACCTTGACGCCGTCGTGCACGGCATGCAGCACGGTGTCGATCGGGACGCCGGCGCGTGCCCAGCCCGCGGCTGCGCTGTCCAGGCGCGGGATCTGCTCGGTGGTGGCGGCACCGGCGGCGCGCCGCAGCAGCCAGCTCAGACAGCCGCGGACGACGACGGTCAGGTCGCCGCCCAGCCGGTCACCGGGCAGGGCACGCCCGGGGGCGCCGGGGCGCGTCAGGTGCGCCACCACATCCCGGGTCAGGCGATCGACATCGGGCGTGGACGGGGCGATGCTCTCGATCGTCACGGGGGACCTCCTTGTCACCGGGTGCCGAAGTCGCCGCGGTGCGGCGAGCGCGGACCGGCGGCGTCGGTGTCGAGCCGATTCCTGTGACTCGGCGTCGACTGGTATCGAGAACGGTAATCCGGCGCGGTGCTCACCTTCTACTCCGCTTCACATCCCGTTCACCGCTCCGAGAAAATCGTCCTCACCTGCATGAACAGTGGTAATCGGTGGGTGAAGCGGGTGCTTGTTCCGTCCGGAAGCGGAAGGGTGCTCACTTTTCGATCATGGTGGGGTCGGCGCTCTCGACGGCCGCCCACGCCCCGATCATCCGAGCCGTCAGGGTGATCGCGTCCCGGCGTTCGGCGCTGCCCACCTCGAGCGCCGAGGCGCGCAACACGGTGGCGAATCCGGTGTTGATCAAGACGAAGGTCATGGTGTCGTAGCGCCGGTCGTCGCCGGGGCCGAGCAGCTGGATGATCATGACCTTGACCAGCACCCGCAGGCGCTGCTCGAACTCGGGAATGCCGCTGTTGTAGAACTGCACACCGCCCACCAGGGCCCGCACCAGCGGCGCGTGCGCGACCAGTTCCTCGGTCAGTGCCTCGAACACCTGCGCGGCCAGGGACTCGATCCCGTCGGCCACCATGCCGAACAGCCGCTCGGTGAGCCGCCGCTCGATACCCTTGAGCAGCCGTTCGAGCAGTTCCTCCACGATCACGGTGCGGTCGGCGAAATACCGGTAGACCGTGCCCACGCTCACGCCCGCCTCGGCGGCGATGCGGTTGGTGGAGGTCGCGTCGATGCCGCGTTCGCCGAACAGCCGGGCGGCGGTGTCGAGGATCAGCTCCCTGGTCGCCTTCGCCCGTTCCTGGGTCGGCCTGCGTCGGCTCCCGGGCGTCGACGGCACCGCAACCTCCTGTTCTCCGGCGACGAAGATGAGCTTCCGCTCAGCTTAACGACGCACAACGGGACGAACCACGAGAATCCGGCACCATACCGGGGCGGCGGTATGGTGACCGGCGACACCGCCGGGCCGGGAGTCGTGGAGGGTTGGACGATGGACGATCGGGTGCCGCGCGGCAGGCTGGCACGAGGCAGCAGGCTGGGCAGACTCGCCGCCGGGCAGGCCGTGCGCGGTGTCGGCACCAAGGTCGCGATGCTCGGACGCACCGAACAGGCGCGCCGGGCGCTGGCCGAGCGGTCCGCCCTGCAGGCCGCGCAGCAGCTCGTCACCGTCCTCGGCGGAATGAAGGGCGCGGCCATGAAGCTCGGGCAGATGCTCTCGGTGCTCGACGTCGACCTGGTGCCCGAATCCCATCGCGAGCTCTTCCGCGCCAAACTGGCCGAATTGCGGGACCGCGCACCGCACGTCGCGTTCGCGGCGATGCGCCGGGTGATCGAGGACGACCTCGGGCCGATGGCGCGGATCTTCGCCGACTTCGACGAGACGCCGATCGCGGCCGCCTCCATCGGGCAGGTGTACCGGGCGCGCCTGCGGGACGGGCGCGCGGTGGCCGTGAAGGTGAAGTACCCCGGTGTCGACCAGGCCGTCGAGGCGGACCTGCGCAACCTGCGCATGATCGCGCGGATGTGGAAATCGGTGCTGCCCAGCGCCGCCGACACCGCCGTGCTCGACGAGGTCGCGCTCAACATCGGCGGCGAACTCGACTACCGGCGCGAGGCCCGCGATCAGCACCGCGTCGCGAGCCGCTATCGCGGCCACCCCTACGTCCTGGTGCCCGACAGCATCATCGAGCACTGCGGTCCGAACGTGCTCGTCACCGAACTCGTCTACGGCAGGCCCTTCGACGAGCTGCGGGCACTTCCGGATGCCGACCGCGACCACCTCGGCGAACTGATCTACCGCTTCTACATCAATTCCTTGTTCGTCGACTACGAATTCTGCGGCGACCCGCACCCCGGCAACGTCCTGCTCGCCGCCGACGGCCGCGCCGCCTTCGTCGATTTCGGGCTGTACCACCGGATGAACCCGGTCGACGCCGATTTCGAACGCGACTGCCTGCGCGCGGCGGGCGAGCACCGGGCCGACGACCTGTACGCGGCCTGGGTCGGGCGGGGCATCGTCGACCCGGATTCCGGTGTCACGGCCCAGGATTGCCTCGAGTACGTGTGGGCGGCGGCGGGCTGGCACCTGCTCGACGAGCCGATCACCATCACCCCCGAGATCGCCACCGGCGCCGTGGTGCTCGCCGTCGACCCGCGCGCCGTGCGCTTCCGGGGTGTCCACCGTCAGCACCTGCCCCGCGAGCACGTGTTCTCCCGCCGCGCCGACCTGTTCACCTACGCGGTGCTCGGACAGTTGGTGTGTACCGCCAACTGGCACCTGCTGGCGCGCGAATGGCTGCTCGGAGATGCGCCGCACACGGAGGTCGGGCGCGCGATCGCGCGCTGGCGGGCCGAGCGGGGGTGAGCGCGGGGGGCCGTGCCCGGTGACAGGCGGGTGCCGGTGCTGTTTGTGCCCGGTGGCGAGGCCGGGGTGGCGGGTCACCGAAGGGCCGTGGATCGTCCCGTGAGTTGTCCAGAGCCGGGCGATTTCGGCCGGGACGGCGCGGCGCCGTCCCCATGATGGTGCGCACGTCCCGGCTCGGCACCGGCGGGACGTGCGAGACCAGGGAGATTCCATGCGCCACATCCTGTCGTCCACCGTCCGAGCCGCGACGCGCGTGCTGCTCGCCGCGGCCGCGCTGGCCACCGGCCTGGCCGCCCCGGCCGTCGTCGGCGCGACCCCGCTCGATCTCCCGCCGCTGCCCGGCCTGCCCGAGCCCGGCTCCCGACTCGGTTTCCGCGGCCCGGACACCGCCATCGTGGTGCTCGGCTACGGACTGCTGCCCGACGGCGCCATGCGCCCCGAACTCGTCGAACGCCTGCGCGCCGGATACGCCCAGGCGCTGCTGGCCCCGGCGTCACCGATCATCGTGACCGGGGGCAACCCCCGTAACGGCACCACCGAGGCCGCGGCCATGGCCGACTGGCTCGTCGCCCGAGGCATCCCGCCGGCCCGCGTCCACCGCGACGACCGCGCCACCACCACCCGCGAGAACGCCGAGTACGCCGCGCGCATCCTCGCCGCCCTCGGCGCCCGCGACGCCGTCGTGGTCACCTCCGGCGACCACGTTCCCCGGGCGGTCGCCCTCTTCCGCGCCGCGGGCATCGAGGTCGCCGCGGCACTCACCCCGGAGGAGGTCCCGGCCCTCGCACTTCCGTTCGGCCGGTGAGCACGGTGCCGCCGTCCAGCACGGCGAGGACGTGGCGCCGGGCCCGCTCGGTCTGGGCCGCGAGGCCGTCGAGGAGCGCGCCGGTGGCGTCGACGCCGTGCCGGCCGCCGACGTAGCGGGCCGGTCCGGACGGGGCGATCCTGCCCTGCGCGGACGTGGGGCCGATGGGCAGCCGCGGCGGATCGACCGGGATGGGCAGCGTGGTCAACGCGTGCTCGTCAGCGAATCGGTGGCGTGGGTGTGCAGGTAGAGGTCGCGCAGCAGCGCGACTTCGGCGAGATGGTGGATGAGTTCGCGGTTGATGTGCAGGACCAGCGCCGCCATCGGCAGCTCGGCGTAGGGACCTTCGGCCGGTCCCGCCGGGCGGGCCAGGCCGGCGTCGCCGAGTGACTCGACGCCCGCCCGCCAGCGCGCGTACTCGGCGTCGAGCTGTGCCAGCGCGTCGGCGGCCGTGGCGGCGTACTCGAAGGACTGGTAATCGGTGGCCGGCCTGCCGAAATGCGCGGCGTTGCGCATGGCGAGCACGCCGACGACGACATGGCCGAGCCGCCAGGCGACGGTCGTCAACGGGGCCGGATCGGGCGGGGGCATGGCGAAGTCGATGGTCATGGCGCCGGAACCGGCCTGCACGGGCGCCGTGCCGGTGCCGCGCGGGCGCACACTCCAGCAGCCGGGCGCGGGTTCCCAGAAGTACTCGGCGTCGGTGAGGCCGTCGAGGCGTCCGCGCAGCTGGTGGGTCCAGTGCCAGTCGAATTGGTCGCGGAGCAGGGCATTCCAGGTCTGATCGGTCATGCCACCAGTGTCTCGCCGAATGCGGACAGCTGCGTTCCGCGATCTGTGCGACGATCCGAGTATGAGCGTGGAGGCGACCACCGAGCGGGTGTTGCGGCTGCTCGCGCTGTTGCAGCGAAGGCCGTCGTGGACGGCGGCCGAGCTGGCCGCCGAACTCCGCGTCACCGCTCGCTCGGTGCGGCGCGACGTCGAGCGGCTGCGGGCCCTCGGCTATCCGGTGCAGGCGACCGCCGGTGTCGGCGGCGGCTACCGGCTGGGCGCGGGCACCCGGCTGCCGCCGTTGCTGTTCGACGACGAGGAGGCCATCGCCACGGCGGTCTCGCTGCGCATGGCCTCGGGCGGGACGGTGGCCGGGACGGGGGAGGCGGCGTTACGGGCGCTGGCCAAACTCGATCAGGTGATGCCGCCCCGGCTGCGCACGGAGGTGCGGGCGGTGCACGGCGCCACCGACACGCTCGTCGGGCCCGGCGCCGAAGTCGACGCCGACGTCCTGGTGCGCCTGGCACACGCCTGCCGCGACGCCGTCCGGGTGCGGTTCCGGTACGCCGGTCGCGGCGCCGCCGACACCGAGCGCACCGTCGAACCGGTGCGGATGGTCGCCACCAGCCACCGCTGGTATCTGATGGCCTGGGACGTCGACCGGGCCGACTGGCGGACCTTCCGACTGGACCGGATGCGCGACCTCGTCGCCACCACCTGGCGTTTCCGCCCGAGGGAGCACCCGGACCCGGTGGACTACGTGCAGCGATCGATGACCGAGGCGCCCTACCCGCACCTGGCTCGCATCCGGCTGCACGCCCCCGCCCGGCGCATCCGCGAGCTGGTGCCGCCGCAGGTCGGCCGGATCGAGGACGACGGCGACGGCCGCTGCCTCCTGATCGTCGGCGGCATGGACCTGGACTGGCTCGCGGTGCACGTCGCGCGGCTCGGCGTCGACGCCGACGTGCTCGAGCCACCCGAACTCCGCGCCGCCGCCGCCCGCTTGGCCCGGCGCCTGGCGCGGATGGGCGGCTGAGTATCGCGGGCCCGGGGGTCTCGGCGATCGCGGAGAGGGGCTCGGCGGCTGCTAGATTCGAGGGCGTGCGGCTCGCCGATGGATCGCTCCTGCGTGCATGGCTGCCCGCCGTCGTGACGATGGCGGTGTTGGGCATGCACCACCTCGTCGGCGCCGCACTCGATTCGACAGGGGCGGCGGATCATTCGCGGCACGCGGCCGTTCCCGCCGCGGCATCCGCCCCGGCGGACCTGCACGAGGTCACCGGATTCGCGCCGGACGGCCACCGTGCCGATGGGTCCGGTGGACCGGAGGTTGCCGCGGGACCGCGCGACGGCGCCCCCGGTGAACCGGCCCCCGGCGAACACGACGGCGGCCACGATCTGCTCCACCTGTGCGCGGCGATCCTCACCGCGCTGGCCGGTCTCGCGCTGGTGCTGTTCGGCCTGGTCGGCCTGACCCGCGACGACGCGGTCGCCCGAGCTCGCCGGACCGCGCCGTCGGTGGCCCGGCCGCCACCGCGCCCGACCTCCCGGCGCCTGGCCGCATTGTGCGTGTTGCGGCTGTGATCGACGCCCGCCGGACCCGGCGTTCCGGGTCGCGGCGCGCTCTCACCTGCCACAAGCAATTCCTACTTCCAGGAGCACACACCATGACCACTCGTACGACCCTGCGCGCTGCCATCCCCGCGGTCCTGGCCACCGCCGCCCTCCTCGCCGGCTGCGGCGACGACAGCGGCGACCACGACACGCACGCGACCACCGCGTCGTCCACGACGGCCGGCGCGACCACCGGCGCGACCGGTGCGGCCGCGCACAACGACGCCGACGTGGCGTTCGCGCAGGAGATGATCCCGCATCACCGCCAGGCGGTGGAGATGGCCGCGCTGGTGCCCGAGCGCAGCACCGACCCGCGCGTGCGCGACCTGGCCGCCCGCATCCAGCAGGCGCAGGACCCCGAGATCGCCACCATGACCGGCTGGTTGCAGAGCTGGGGAGCGCCCGTCGACGGCGGCGGCCACGCCGGCATGGGGCACGGTGACATGTCGATGCCCGGCATGATGACCGACGAGCAGATGGCGCAGTTGCGGGCGGCCCGCGGCGCCGAGTTCGACCGGATGTGGTTGACGATGATGATCGCCCACCACGAGGGCGCGGTGCAGATGTCGCGCACCGAGCTCGCGCAGGGTGCCGACCCGGCCGCGAAGGCACTGGCTCAGCAGATCATCGACGGCCAGCAGGCCGAGATCGACCAGATGCGCGGCCTGCTGCAGGGCTGACGGATGCGGCCCGGTTCCCCCGGCCGCGCGCCGGGGGAATCGGGCCGACCAGGGCGAGCCCGAATCCCAGGGTGCCGCTGCTGGATTCGACGATCCGGGCGCCGGCCGCGAGGTCGCCGCGGCTTTCGGCGCGGCGCACCATGTGCAGGGCGGCCCGGTCTTTCATGCGTCTGTTCGCTTCTGCGGAGGATGCGCGGAGCGGGATGGACACCGGCACGGACCACGCGGTCCGGCCTGGCGCCTGCCCGTCAGCGCCGAGCGATACAGAGGTGGGTCAGGATTTCGCAGCCCCCGCGCACCGGCAGTGCGGTGGGCGGTCCGCGCGGTGTCGCGATCGCCGGCGACGGCGCCGGGGCCGGCTCGCTACCCGCGACCGGGACGGCCGCCGGTGTGCCCGTCGGAGCGGGCAGGCCGGCGGGGCGCGAGCGCCTTCTCCACGCAGTGCGCGGGGTGTGGCGCGCACGGGTGCGCGGCGGCATCGTCGAGCGAGTGGGCGGCGGTGTGCGCGGGGGAGGGGGTGGTCGAGGCGGGGTGGTGGTGGCTCGCGGCGGCGGCGCCGACGCATTCGGTGAGCAGTCCGGCCAGCAACACCAGGGTTGCCAGGAGCGGTAATGCCAAGCGCCGCAACGGATCGGTGAACCTTATTTTGGTGTCGACTCTAGCAACGAGATCCGGCCACTATTTACGGTACCCGCCTACCGTATGGCGCCGGGACCGAGGCGGCGTGAACAATTAACGCATTAACTGATAGTGTCTAAACGAAAGGCCGCGCTGGGTGGCGGCGCTGGAAGGAGGCTCCGTGGAGATCGATGACCCGCTGCGATTGGACCGGCAGGTGTGCTTCGCCCTCGCCGTCGCCAACCGCTCGGTGCTGGCGGTCTACCGCCCACTGCTCGAACCGCTCGGGCTCACCCACCCGCAGTACCTGGTGATGCTGGCGCTGTGGGAGCGTGCCCCGATGTCGGTCAAGGCCATCGCCGAGGCCATCCAGCTCGACTCGCCCACGCTGTCCCCGCTGCTCAAGCGGCTGGAGGCGGCCGGGCTGATCACCAGGGAGCGCGACCCGCGCGACGAACGCAACCTCCAGGTGAACCTCACCGAAGCGGGCGCCGCGCTGCGTGCGAAGGCCGAGCGCATCCCGCCCGCCGTGGTGGAGAGCCTCGGCGTCACCATCGCCGACCTCGAGGAGCTGCGCGAGGTGCTCACCCGCGTCAACGAGGCGGCCCGCCGCTCGCTGTCCACCACCCGAGGAGTCTCCGCATGAAACGCCCCAATCCCGTCCAGTGGATCGGCTACTCCCTCGGCCGCCGCCTACCCGACGATTTGCAGGACTGGGTCCGCCACGACCTCACCGGCAGGCACGCGGTCGCCCGGCACCTCATCCGCGGCCTCGTTCCCTTCACCCCGCTGTTCGCGGTGTTCCTGATGTTCCCCGGCGAGCTGTGGCTGCGCGGCTCGATGGTGCTGCTCGCCGTGCTGCTCGCGCTGTTCTACACCGCGGCCTTCATGCCGATGAACCGCGCGCACCGCCTGGCCAAACACGGACTACCCGCCGATCTGGAGAACCCCGAGCGCGCCCGCAGACGCGCGGCCGACCGCGCCCGCTACGCGGCGAAATACCCGCATTAGCCCAGGTACTCAGTAGTCGTACCCGTCGTCGCGGTCGGCGCCCAGCCGCTGCAGATGCACGCGGCGGTTGAGCCGGATCAGCGGCCGGGCCAGGAAGTACAGCGAGCCGATCAGGAACAGGCAGCGCCCGGCCACCACGGTGGCGTCGAAGAACTGCAGGATGCTGCCGGCGGTGAAGAAGACGGCGATGAGCACGTCGTTGGCGATGGAGATGCTCTCGTAGCGGTTGTTGACGACGATCTGCTGCCGGCCCACCGGCAGGCGCAGGGCCGGTTCGGAGTGGGTGTCGGTCATATCCCGGCGCCTACCCGGTCGGGCCCGGCTCATAACACCGCGGTGGGCGGTGGGCCGAGAAGCTCCGCTCGAGCCCACCGCGTCGGCGGCGGACTCAGCGCAGTTCCTCCACGGTGCGCTCGAACGCCAGCGCACCGTGTCCGTCGGCCACCTGCCGATCGATGAGGGTCTTGATCGGCGCGACGATGTCGAGCGCGACACCGGCGTCCCGGCTGGCCCGCACGATCGCGTCGAAGGCGGCCTTCTGGAAATCGAGATGCTGCACGTCGGTGGTGTAGTCGCCACCGTCGATCACCGCGCCGTACCGGGGCAGCAGTTGCGCCATTGCGGTGAGCCACGCGCCGGCGCGCCCGGCGAAGTCGGTCGCGGAGATGCCCGCCGACCCGACCAGCGCCGCGCCGTGGAAGAACCCGCCGTACATCGCGTACATGGCGGAGAGCAACGCGAAGTCGACCAGTGCGGCGAGCCCGGCGTCCGCGCCGAAATAGTCGGCGCGGCCGAGTAGTTCGAGTGCGGTCCGGTGGCGGTCGAACACCGCGCGGGAGCCGCTGTAGAGGATCGAGGAGCCCTCGGTGCCGATCATCTCGGGCACGGCCATGATGCCGCCGTCGAGGTATTCGATGCCGTGGCTCTCGGCCCACGCGGCCAGGTCGCGCGATTCCGCGGGCGCGGTGCTGGTGAGGTTGAGCACCTGCCGTCCGGCCAGCTCGGCGGCGAGCGGATCGAGCACGGTGTGGACGGAGGCGTGATCTCTGAGCACGACCACGACGAGTTCGCCCGCCCGCACGGCCGCGGGCGCGTCGGGCGCGCGGCGCACGCCGGCGGCGACGAGGTCGGCGTCCTTGCCGGGGGAGCGATTCCACACCGTGGTGGGGTGACCGCCCTTGTGCAGCGCGGCGGCGAGCGCACGGCCCATCGGACCGAGGCCGAGGACTGTCACGGGGGTGGATCGGGTGTCCGCCATGGCGGTGGTTCTCCTTGTTCGCAGGGGCTGGTGCGGCGCCGGACTCCACCCTCACCCGATACGGTGGAACCGGCAAGTACCTACTATTCGGTGGGGTACTCACCCACGGGTGTGTGAGGAGGTGGGAGGCATGGGCGAGAAGAGATTCGGCCCGTACTTCTGCGGCATCGACGCCGCGATGGACGTCGTCAGCGGCAAATGGAAGGGCCTGATCCTCTGGGAGCTGGAGAACCACGGTGTGCGCCGGTTCGGCGAGCTGCGCCGCGGCCTGCCCGGCATCTCCGAGAAGATGCTCATCCAGCAACTGCGCGAGCTCGAGGAGGACGGGATCGTCGACCGCCAGGCCCATCCCGAGGTGCCGCCGCGGGTGGAGTACCGGCTCACCGAGCTGGGCCGGTCGCTGAACCGTGCGCTCGAACCGCTGGCGACCTGGGGCCGCGACCGGATCGAGCGCATCGGCGCCCAGCGGGTGCAGCCGCCGCGGGAGGACCTCGCGGCGGGCTGATCGTCCGTCAGCGGGTGGCCGATGACACGTGCTCGTCGTCGGCGAACGGTGCGCCGCCGCGGTCGGCCCCGTGCCCGGTGCCCGCCCGGCGCAGCTGCCAGTCCGCGGGCAGGCCGGTCACCTCGGCCGAGTTCGTGTGCGCGGTGATGTGCACGGTCGCGCTCCCCAGCCGCAGATCGCCGATGCGCACCGTGCCCCAGTCGTGCGGCAGGCTCGGATGCAGGACCAGGGTCCGGCGCGGCACGTCCGGCTGCAGGCCGAGCCAGGAGCGCAGCAACAACAGCGGCGCGGCCGCCGCGACGGCGTGCGGTGCGCACGACGCCGGATGCGGGACGGGCGTGGGGAATTCGGTGCGGTCGAAGCCGCAGAACAGCTCCGGCAGCCGTCCGTCGAAGAACCCGGCCGCGTCCAGCAGACCCGCGGTCAGTGTCTCGGCCAGTGCCTTGGCGCCGGGCACCTGCCGGTAGCGCAGCAGCCCGGCGACGGCGATGGCGGTGTCGTGCGGCCACACCGCACCGTTGTGATGGCTCATCGGGTTGTAGGCCGCCATGTCGGCGCCGAGGGTGCGCAGCCCGAAGCCGTTGGTCATCGACCGGCGGGCCAGCGATTCGACCAGTTCGGCGGCACGTGCGTCGGCCACGATGCCTGTCCACAGGCAGTGGGCGGGATTGCTGGTCAGCGCGTCGATGTGGTTCTTGTGTCCGTCCAGGCCGAGCGCGTAGTGGCCGCGCTCGGATATCCAGAACGCGGCGTCGAAGCGCTTTTTGCGATCGGCCGCGCGCGCCCGCATCCGCTCGGCGGTGCGGATGTCGCCGAACGCCTCGGCGAGTTCGGCGCGGGCCAGTTCGGCCGCGTAGGCATAGCCCTGCACCTCGGCCAGCGCGATCGGCGGATCGGCGCGGTGCCCGTGCGCGTCGTTGATGCAGTCGCAGCTGTCCTTCCAGCTCTGGTGGATCCGCCCGCGATCGGTGTGGCGGCGGTACTCGACGAAGCCGTCGCCGTCGAGATCGCCGTACCCGTCGATCCAGGCCAGGGCGGCGTCGGCGGCGGGCAGCAAACGCCGCACCTCGCCCGGGTCCGCACCCCAGCGCAGGGCTTCGCCGAGCAGCATGACGAACAGCGGCGTGGTGTCCACCGAGCCGTAACAGGCCCCCGCCCGGTCCGGTTCGCCGGGCCCGTGGAAGGCCCGGATGATGCGACCCGGCTCCTCCTCGGTGTGCGGATTACAGGTGGTGCCCTGGGTGGCGGCGAGCGTGCGCAATGTGGTGAGCGCGAGTTCGGGATCGAGCGGCAACGTCATCCACGCGCTGAGCATGCTGTCGCGGCCCGACAGCGACATCGACCACGGTGCGCCCGCGGCCAGGTAGGCGGGCCGGCCGTCGCCGTGCCGGACGGCCAGGGTGGCCAGGTCGGTCTCGGTGTGGGCGAGCACCCGCGCGAACTCGCGGGCGGTGGCGTGCACCCGGGTCGGGGTGGCGCGCCAGCTGGTGTTCGGTTCGTCCGGCTCACGCGGCGCCTCGGTACCGACCACCGGGGATCGCCGGTGCCGGTGCACCGGCTGGACGAACACCGTCGCCTGCCACCGGTCGTGAGCGGGAACCACGGCGTGCCAGCGGAACAGGCCCGGCGTGACGGCGGGCTCGCCGTCGGCGATCACCGCGACGCCGTGGCCTGCGTCGCTGTCGTCGGTGAACAGCATTTCCTCGCCGCTGATCACGACGTCGGCGCCGCCCGCGCCCGGCCTGCCGTGCTTGACGTCGGTCAGGTCCGCGAAATCGGCGTCCACGTCGAGTGTCAGGGTCAGCGCGGTGTCCTCGTGGCCGAGATTGCGCACGGTGATGGTCTCGGTGAGACCGTGCCCCAGCATGCGGTGGCGCTCGAGCAGCACGGTGGATTCCGGCCCCGAATGCGGTGCCACCCGCAGCAGGAAGCGGGTCTGGCCGGGACAGACGTTGTCGAAGGCCACCTGCTCCACACCCCGGCCCTCCACGGTCAACTCCCACTGCGAGAGCACCCGCGCGCCGCGGTAGAAGAGCCCCTGGGTGGCGCCACGCTGGATGTCACCGCGCCGGTCGCTCACGCAGAGCGATCCCGAATCCGCCTCGACCGCACAGACATTCGCCGTGCCGGCCAGCGGCCGCAGTGGCGCGGTCATCACCGCACCGCCGATCCGACGAGGGCGGGCGCGGACGCGGGCAGCGGCGCGGTCGCGACGGTCTCGCGATAGACGGCCTCGTACCCGGCGGCCAGCCGGTCGACGCTGAACAGCCGCTCCACCCGCGCCCGGCACTTGCGCGGATCGAGAGCGGCGCTGCGCCGCACCGCATCCGGCAGCTCCGCGGGGGTCTCGCAGACCCAGCCGGTCACCCCGTGTTCGACCACCTCGGCCACCGCGCCGCCGCGCAGCGCGACCACCGGTGTGCCGCAGGCCATCGCCTCGATCATCACCATCCCGAACGGTTCCTCCCACCGGATCGGGAACAGCAGGCAGCGGGCGCCGGCGAGCAGCTGCCGCTTCTGCGTCGAATCCGCTTCCCCGAACACCACGTCCCGGTCGCCGAGCAGCGGCCGGACACAGTCCTCGAAGAACTCCTTCTCGATCGGTTCGATGCACTTGGCGGCCAGGATCAGCGGCACGCCCGCCTCGTGCGCGGCGCGAAGCGCGAGATCGGCGCCCTTGCAGGGGGAGTAGCGGCCGAGGAACAGCGCGTAGGGCTCCTTCTCGGTGCGCAACGGCCAGCGCTGGGGGACGACGGCGTTGTGGACCCGGCCCACCCAGTTGAGCCCGGGCGCCAGGGCGCGCTGGCGGTCGCTGATCGCCACCAGTCCCGCGCTCGCCCCGATGCGGCGGTAGTACTCGCCGAACTCGCCGTCCACCGCGCCGTGCACCGTGAGGACCGTGGGGATACCCAGCCGGCGGTAGGTGGGCGCGTTGAGCACCCCGGCGAAGGTGTGGTCGTGCACGACGTCGATCGGGCCCGTCGCCGCCAGTTCCTCGATCGCCTGCCGCACCCGGAGCGCGTGCACCACCTCGGGAAACGCTTCGCCCAGCTGTTCGGCCGCGCCGTGCGTGGCGACGGCGACGAAATCCGCGGCGGTGCCCGGCTCGCCGACACCGATCAGGGTGACCCGGTGACCGCGCGCGACGAGCGCGTCGGCCAGCTGCGCCACCACCTCCTCCACGCCGCCGTAGCCGGTCGGCGGCACCTGGAAGTAGGGCGGGGCGACGAGCACGATGTGCAGTCCGCCGCGCGGGCGCAGCAGACCGACGACGTCGCCGCCGTCGTGCGGGAGAGAACCAGAGCTCGAACCTGACCGAACGCCCACGACTCATCCTCCTGAATAGGGGTGGTGCCACGTCCTGCGGAAACAAGTCGAACCGGGGAAACACGTCGAACGAGCGGCCCGTGGGAACAACCGAACACGGGCCGGGTGGCTACTGCACAGCAACTACCCTGCGCCGCACTGATCAAACCGCAGCGGAGACCGGTTGCAAACTCTCGCGCCCGGGGTGTCGTGGGGTTCTCAGGCCACGGCGGCCGTGGGTTCGGCCAGCGCTTCCTCGCGCAGCCGGGTCAGGGTGCGGTTGAGGATCCGCGAGACCTGCATCTGGGAGACGCCGAGACGCTCGGCGATCTGGGACTGGGTGAGCGAATCGTAGAACCGCCAGATCAACACCTGGCGTTCCCGCTCGGGGAGCGCGGCGATCAACGGGCGAACCGCCATCGCGTCCTCCATCAGCCGGTAGCACGGCTCCTCGGTGCCGAGGCTGTCGCCGATGGACAGGCCGACGTTGCCGTCGTCGTCGCGACCGACAGCGTGCAGGGTGTTGGTGGAGTAGGCGTTGGCGGCCACCAGTGCGCGGGTCACCTCCACCAGCTCGACGTCGAGTTCGGCGGCGATCTCGCGGGCCGTCGGCATGCGACCGTGCCGCTGAGACAGTTTCTCGGTGGCCGGGCCGATCATGGCCTGCAGTTCCTTGGCGCGGCGCGGCACCCGCAGCGCCCAGGTGTGGTCGCGGAAGTGCCTGCGCACCTCGCCCATGATGGTGGGCACCGCGAAGGCGAGGAAGGAGCTGCCGCGGCGCACGTCGAATCGGTCCACCGCCTGCACCAGGCCCAGCCGCGCGGTCTGGTGCAGATCGTCGAAGGCTTCGCCGCGGCCGGAGAAGCGGCGGGCGATGTGGTCGGCCAGCGGCAGGCACAGCCCGATGATGTGTTCGCGTAATGCCCGCCTGCGCGGGTCGTGCTCGTCGAGCGCCGCCAGTTCGGCGAACCACGGTTCGATGTTGTCGTAACTGTCTTCGGCCTGGCCCGGCCTGCGTGCCGTCGGGCGGGTGGTGGTTCGTGTTGTCGCGGCGGTCTCGAGCATGAGAGATCTCCCTCGGTTGCGTCTCGCTGCCGTGTACTCGACGCCCGTGGTGATACCCGGGCTGCTCCGGACCCAAACAAGACCAACTCCGGTGTGCTCAACCCGGTGGCGCGGCGGTCGCCGACCCGTTGCGGCGGGGCGAGCGCAGGACGTCGAGCACCGTCTCCGGGGTCCAGGCCAGGTCGGCGCCGGGGCGTGTGGCCAGGTACCCGGCGATCCGCTCCGGTGTCCAGCCGTGCCCTTCGACCAGCCCGGCGGCGAGATGGCGCAGGTAGGCCGCCGCCGGTGGGTTGCCGGGCACCGCGGTGTGGTGCCACGGCGCGGTGCAGGTCAGGATCGGGTGACCCGCCAGGGTGCCCACGCGCACCAGGGTCTCGTACCGACCGGGGCCGAGGGCGGCCCGGCCGCTGCGCAGCACCGGTGCGAGATCGAGGTCGGTGCCCGGCAGGCGGTACATCTCCTGCGCGACGATGTCGGCGAACTGGCTCGCCGTCAGCAGATACGCGCGGGCGGGCATCGCCCCGGGTGCGTCGGGGCAGTAGAAGGCCCGCCCGCCGGTCCAGGTGGCCGACTCGGTGGCGAAGTACAACACGCCGGGCACGTACACCGCGGCCGTGCGCACCGGATCGCGCGGATCGCGTCCACCCGGCAGCGTGCGCGCCCCGCCCCGTGGACAGCCGCCCGCGAGGTAGCAGCGCAGGCGTTCGCTGTGCATGTTGGAGCCGTAGGCGGCGTACCAGACCAGCTCGGTCATGCCGCCATTGTCCGCCGCCGCGCCGGGACGGTCAGATCTTGCGAATGACCGTGACGACCTTGCCGAGGATGCGCGCGTCGTTACCGGGGATCGGCTCGAACAGCGGATTGTGCGGCATCAGCCAGACGTCCTTGCCGGTGCGCTTGAACGTCTTCACCGTGGCTTCGCCGTCGATCATGGCGGCGACGATGTCGCCGTTCTCCGCGACGTTCTGCTGGCGCACCACCACCCAGTCGCCGTCGCAGATCGCCGCGTCGACCATCGACTGGCCGACCACCCGCAGCAGGAACAGCGACCCGTCGCCGACCAGTTCGCGCGGCAGCGGGAAGACGTCCTCGACGGCCTGCTCGGCCAGGATCGGGCCACCGGCCGCGATGCGGCCGAGCACCGGCACGAAAGTGGGGGTGGGGCGGCCGGTGTCCTCGGCGAGGGTGTCGGGTTCCTCGAGCGCGGCGCCGGGCAGCGCGGTGACCGCGCGGACCGCCTCGTCGAGACCACGGACGTCCACCGCGCGCGGCCGATTGGGGTCGCGGCGCAGGTAGCCCTTGCGCTCGAGGGCGCGCAACTGGTGGGCGACCGAGGAAGTGGAGGTGAGGCCGACGGCGTCGCCGATCTCGCGGATGCTCGGCGGGTAGCCGCGCTCGCTCACCGACGTGCGGATGACCTCGAGCACCTTGCGCTGACGCACGGTGAGATCCGCCCCG
The DNA here is from genome assembly GCF_001182745.1 of Nocardia farcinica. NCBI lineage: Bacteria > Bacillati > Actinomycetota > Actinomycetes > Mycobacteriales > Nocardiaceae > Nocardia > Nocardia farcinica. Next base: position 88,911 of record NZ_LN868938.1, read on the forward strand.
TTCAGGGCGGGATCGACGGCGACTCCGCTCTCCTCACCCGTGTCGTCTGTCCGGCTCACCGCAACCCGCCCTTTCCGTTGTCGAGATCGTTTCTCGAATCTAGTCCGGGCGCGGCGATCTTTCAAACATCTGTTCGAGGTATGTCGGGCGTTTCGTGCTGACAATGTCGGCGGCCCGTGGTAGAAATTCGAACATCAGTTCTTCGAACATGTGATCGAAAAGCTGTGATCCGAGCAGGTCGGACCGGGCGCCGCCCCGCCCGCTGCCACCGCCCGCCCCGCCCCGACGCCCTTCGAGCCGCAACCAGGATCCCCACGGAGGTTTGTCCGATGTACAGCGCGACCCGTTCCAGCACACCGGCATTCGGCACCGCCACCCGCGCCACGCTGCCCCGCGCCCGGCGCGCCGGCGTGCGCGATCGCGAGCGGGTCCGCTCGGTCGACCGCAGGCCGCTGGTCGGCCGTCCCGGTGGCGCGCCGCTGCGCTACGAGCGCATGCGTCTCACGCCGCCGCGCCGGCCCGCCCCGCGGCCGCAGCGGCGGGTGGAGCAGGCGCAGTTGGGTTTTGCGACACTGGCCGCCGCGGCCCTGCTCACCGCGCTGATCGTCGCGGGCTTCCTGGTGCTCGCCCAGTGGCGTGCGGCGGCGCCGCAGCCGGCGCAGCAACCCGCGCCCGCGGTGGTCGAACAGCCGAGCGCGGCGGCTGAACCGTGGTGGCGCTGAACGGTTTCCGCGCGTCGCTGCCGTCGGCTCGGCGCGGTGGCGCACCGGACGCGGCGCCCGCCCATGCGGCAACGGGCCAGGTTTTGGCCGCGGTGACCGGTGCCGAGGTGATCCCGGCAGGTATTCTCGACATACTGCCTACCCGCCTGGACACCTGCTCGCCGGGCTCGGCCTCCCGACCGGAGGGCGCATCCGCCGCGAGCGCACGCATCGACGAAGGATCTCGGATGCACTGCCCGTACTGCCGACACCCCGACTCCCGGGTCGTCGACTCGCGCGAGGCCGAGGAAGGTGCGGCCATCCGCCGTCGGCGCTCCTGTCCGAATTGCGGGCGGCGGTTCACCACGGTCGAGACCGCCATCCTGTCGGTGGTGAAACGCAGCGGCGTCACCGAGCCGTTCAGTCGGGAGAAGGTCATCCGTGGCGTGCGGCGCGCGTGCCAGGGCCGCGAGGTCGACGACGACGCGCTGAACCTGCTCGCGCAGCAGGTGGAGGACGCGGTGCGGGCCAAGGGCTCGCCCGAGGTGCCCAGTCACGAGGTCGGCCTGGCCATCCTCGGCCCGCTGCGCGACCTGGACGAGGTCGCCTACCTGCGCTTCGCCTCGGTCTACCGGTCCTTCACCTCGGCCGAAGACTTCGAGCGCGAGATCAGCGAGATGCGCGCGGCGCGGGCGCGCGCGGGCGCGACAGCCGACTGAGCGGCCTCGACGGCGGAACTCGGCCCGGTTCGACGCCGGACCGCGGCTCGGTTCAGCGCCGGACCGCGGCTCGGTTCAGCGCCGGACCGCGGCTCGGTTCAACGCCGGACCGCGGCGATGGCCTTTTCGATGCGCTTGGCCGACACCGGGTACGGGGTGCCGAGCTTCTGGGCGAACAGGCTGACCCGCAGCTCCTCGATCATCCACCAGATCTCGAGCACGTCGGGCGCGGTGCGGCGCGGCTCGGGCAGCGCGCGCAGCAGCCGGTCGTAAGCGGCCAGCGCGCGGTCGACCTCGACCATGCCCTGTCGGTCGCGCACCGCGGAGGCGGGCAGGGCGGCGAGCCGCTCCCGTGCCGCGCGCAGGTAGCGCGGCAGCTCCCGCAGCCGGGCGGTACCGAACTCGGAGACGAACCCGGCGAAGACCAGTTCGTCGAGCTGGGCGCGCACGTCCTCGGCGATGTCGCGCTCCTTGATCTGGCCCAGTGCGGTGGTGACCCGGTGCGCCTCCGCGAGCACCGGCACCACCAGCCGCACGATCCGCGCGACCGCGGTGGCGAACTCGGGCCGGATCCGCGCGAGCAGCTCCTGGAACCGCTCGGGGTCGCGCACCGGACCGCCCGCGGCGGCGATCAGTTCGTCCGCGGCGGCCGCTCGGCAATCCTGCACCAGCGCGTCCAGCGACCCGTACGGATTCTGGCTCAACGCCAGCCGGTCGGTCGGTGAGAGCCCGGCGGTCACCGCCCGCACCGAGGTCGGGAGAGCTTGCAGCACAAGCGCTCTGATGCCCGCCCGCATCGCCGCCGCCTGCTCGGCGGGCGAGCTCAGCACCCGGACGGCCACGCCCTCGCCTTCGGGCACCAGGGCCGGATATCCGGTCACCGTCTGTCCGGCGACCTGCCTGCGGACCGTCTCGGGCACCGCGCCCAGTGTCTCGGAGGTCCACACCGTGGCAGCCGCCCGCTCGGCGCCCGCGGTCGCCTTCGCCACGGACTTCGACACCTGTTCGGCCAGTGCGGTTTTCAGCTCGGTGAGGCTCTTGCTCTTGGCCAGGACGGCGCCCGAACGGTCGACGGCGGCGAAGGTCATCCGCAGGTGATCGGGCAGTGCGCTCGGGTCGAGGTCGGCCGGCGTGATGGTCACCCCGCCCAGCCGGGACAGCTCGCGCGCCAGCCCGACGCGCAGCGGTTCGGCGCGCGGCGTGAGCGCGGCCAGCGCCGCCGCCGCGAAGTCCGGGGCGGGAACCACGCTGCGGCGCAGCGCCTTCGGCAGCGTCTTGATCAGCGCACCGGCCAGCTCGGCGCGCATGCCGGGCACCAGCCAGTCGAAGCCGACCGGGCGCACGTGCGCGAGCTGTTCGACCGGGATGCGCACGGTGACACCGTCGTCCTCCTGGCCGGGTTCGAACTGGTAGGTGAGCGGGAAGCTGAGTTCGCCCTGCCGCCAGGCGTCCGGGAAGTCGGTGGGGTCCAGCGCCGCGGCGGCGTCGTTGACCACCGTCGACTCGGTGAAGTCGAGCAGTTCCGGGTTCTCCCGCTGCGCCTTCTTCCACCAGCTGTCGAAGTGCCGCACCGACACCACGTCGGCGGGGATGCGCCGGTCGTAGAACTCGAAGAGCACCTCGTCGTCGACGAGGATGTCGCGGCGCCGGGCACGGTGCTCGAGGTCGGCGACATCATCGAGCAGCTCCCGGTTGCGGTGGAAGAACCGGTGCCGGGTGCGCCACTCACCCTGTACCAGGGCGTGCCGGATGAACAGTTCGCGCGACAGTTCCGGGTCGATGCGGCCGTAGTCCACCGGGCGTCCGGTGACCAGCGGAATGCCGTAGAGGGTGACCCGCTCGTAGGCGCGGGCCGCGCCGCGCCCGGCCGACCAGTGCGGTTCGGAGTAGGTGCGCTTGACCAGATTTCCCGCGAGCCGTTCGGCCCATTCGGGCTCCACCCGCGCCACCATCCGGCCCCACAGCCGTGAGGTCTCGACCAGTTCGGCGGCCATCACCCAGCGCGGCGGTTTCTTCGCCAGCGAGGAACCGGGGAAGATCATGAACTTCGCGCCGCGCGCGCCCAGGTACTCGCGGGTCTCGGCCTCGCGCACCCCGAGGTGGGAGAGCATGCCCGCCAGCAGGGACTGGTGGATGGCGGTCGAGTCCCATGGGGTGTCGTCGTCGGCGGTGGCGCGACGGCGTTCGGCCGTCCATCCCAGCCCGCGGGTGATCGTGCGCAGCTGCCCGTGCAGATCCTGCCACTCCCTGATGCGCAGGTAGTGCAGGAACTCCTCCCGGCACATGCGGCGGAACTGGTTGGACGACAACGATTTCCGCTGCTCGGTGAGGTAGTCCCACAATCGCAGGTAGGCCAGGAAGTCCGAGCCCTCCACCGTGAACCTGGCATGCCGGGTGTCGGCGGCCTGCTGCTGGTCGGCCGGGCGTTCGCGCACGTCCTGGATCGACAGCGCCGCCACGACGACGAGCACGTCGGACAGGCAGCCGTTGCGGTTGGCCTGCACGAGCATCCGCGCCATACGCGGGTCGACCGGCAGCTGGGCCATCTCCCGCCCGATCGGGGTCAGCGCCATGCCGGCGCCGCCCTCGCCGCCGCGACGGCGGCGCCCCTTCGGGGCACGCGGGCCGTCCTCGGACGGCGCGGCCGCGTCCGGTTGCGGTGCGGGCTCGGCGAGGGCGCCGAGTTCTTCGAGCAGCGCGATGCCGTCGCGGATGGCCCGCCGGTCCGGCGCCTCCACGAACGGGAAGTTCTCGATGTCGCCGAGCCCGAGCGCGGTCATCTGCAGGATCACCGCGGCCAGATTGGTGCGCAGGATCTCCGGCTCGGTGAACGCGGGTCGGGACTCGAAGTCCTCCTCGGAGTACAGCCGGATGCAGATGCCGTCGGCGACGCGCCCGCAGCGACCCGCGCGCTGCCGGGCCGAGGCCTGCGAGATCGGCTCGATCGGCAGCCGTTGCACCTTGGTCCGCAGCGAGTAGCGGGAGATGCGCGCGGTGCCCGGGTCGATCACGTAGCGGATGCCCGGCACGGTCAGCGAGGTCTCGGCGACGTTGGTGGCCAGCACCACCCGACGCCCGGTGTGCGGGGCGAACACCTTGTGCTGCTCGGCCGCGGAGAGCCGGGCGTACAGCGGGAGGATCTCGGTGCGGGGCAGCTTCAGGTCGCGCAGCGCGTCGGCGGCGTCGCGGATCTCGCGTTCGCCGGAGAGGAAGACCAGCACGTCGCCGTCGCCCTCGGCGAAGAGTTCGCGTACCGCGTCGGCGATCGCGTCGACCGGATCGCGGTCCACGACGGTGGTCTCGTCCTCGGTGTCCGCGTCCTCGTCGCCGGTGGCGGGCAGCTCCAGGCTCAGCGGCCGGTACCGGATCTCCACCGGATAGGACCGGCCGGACACCTCGACGATCGGCGCGGGCGTGCCGTCGGCGGCGGCGAAGTGCCGGGCGAACAGCTCGGGGTCGATGGTGGCCGAGGTGATGATCACCTTCAGATCCGGGCGACGCGGCAGCAGCTGTTTGAGATAACCGAGCAGGAAATCGATGTTGAGGCTGCGTTCGTGCGCCTCGTCGATGATGATCGTGTCGTAGCGGCGCAGCAGCCGGTCGCGTTGGATCTCGGCGAGCAGGATGCCGTCGGTCATGAGTTTGACCAGCGTGTGCTCGGATGCCTGGTCGGTGAACCGCACCGTGTAGCCGACCACGTCGCCCAGTTCGGTGCCCAGTTCCTCGGCGATGCGCTCGGCGACCGTGCGGGCGGCGAGGCGGCGCGGCTGGGTGTGGCCGATGGTGCCGCGGATGCCGCGGCCCAGCTCCAGGCAGATCTTGGGGATCTGGGTGGTCTTACCCGAACCCGTCTCACCGGCGACGACCACGACCTGGTTGGCCGCGATGGCGGCGGCGATGTCGTCGCGGCGGGCGCTGACCGGCAGCTGCTCGGGGTAGCGGATCGTCGGTACCGACGCGCGACGTGCCTCGATTCGCGCCTCGGCCGCGGCGATGTCGGCGGCGATCTCGTCGAGGTCGGTGCCCCGGGCGCGCTCCAGCCTGCGGCGCAGCCGGTGTTCGTCGCGGAGGGAGAGATTCGCCAGGCGGGTGCGGAGCTCGCGTGTTCCGGTGTCAGCTGTCCTGGTCATTGCGCACTCCAGCCTACCGGTCGCGGTCGCGCGCGCCCCCGCGGTGGCGGGCGGGACGGCACGCGGGGATAACCCGCGGTGTGCTGAGTCGTGCGATCGGCCCGCTTCGGCGGGTCCCATGTGCGAAGATCGGCCGATGAACGGTGGCTCGGGCACCGCGTGGTGGATTCGGGGACTGCGCATCGCCTTCGGAGTACTCGGTGTGGTCGCGCTGGTGTGGATTCCGCTGCGCAACCTCGACCAACCGGCGTTCTCCACGGCGAACTACTTCAGCTACTTCACCATCCAGTCCAACGTGCTCGGCGTGCTGGTCCTGCTGGTCGGTGGGGTGCGCGACCCGGGTGGGCGGCGCTGGCAGCTGCTGCGCGGCGCCGCCACGCTCTATCTGCTGATCACCGGCGTGGTGTACGCGGTGTTGCTGGCCGACATCGATGTGATGCTCACCGACCGCTGGATCAACGACATCCTGCACCGCGTGCTGCCGATCGTGCTGGTCGCCGACTGGCTGGCCGCCCCGGTCGCGCTCGGTGTCACCGGCCGGCTGATCGGCGGTTGGCTGATCTATCCGGCCTGCTACGGCGCCTATACGTTGATCCGCGGCCCGGTCGTCGACTGGTACCCGTATCCCTTCATCGACCCGCGCGAACAGGGGTATCCCTCGCTGATCGTCGGGCTGGTCGTGCTGACCGGGGTGTTCGCGTTGCTCGCGGTGGCCGTCACCGCGGTGGGCGGGTTCGCCGCGCGCGGACGCGCGCCGAGTCCGGCGCTGTGAGCTGGGCCGACACCGGGGCGCCACCGGCATAGGGTAGAGGTGGTGTCATGAACGCCTTGTGGCATGGATTCGCCGATATGGGCGCCGTCGCACGGGACGGCGCGTTCGTGGTGGCCCGCGGTGCGGGCGCCTACGTCTACGACGAGGCGGGCAACCGCTATCTCGACGCCACCGCGGGCCTGTGGTTCACCAACGTCGGCCACGGCCGCGCCGAGATCGCCGACGCCGTCGCCGCCCAGCTGCGCCGGATCGCGCACTACTCGAACTTCGGCGACATCGCCGAGCCGCCGACCCGGGAACTGGCCGAACGGCTTTCGGCGATCGCGCCGATCCCGGGCAGCAAGATCTTCTTCACCTCCGGCGGTTCCGACTCGGTGGACACCGCCGCGAAGTTCGCTCGCCGCTACTGGCACGAGGTCGGCAGGCCGGGCAAGACCATCGTGGTGGGCAGGCAGCGCGCCTACCACGGCATGCACGTCGCGGGCACCGCGCTGTCGGGCCTGCCGCCCAACCGGGACGGCTACGGCGAACTCATGCCCGACGCGCGCACGGTCGACTGGGACGACCCCAAGGGGCTGCTCGCGCTGATCGAGGAGGTCGGCGCCGAGCGGATCGCGGCCTTCTTCTGCGAACCGATCATCGGCGCGGGCGGGGTGTACCTGCCACCGGAGGGGTATCTGACGGAGGTGCGGGCGATCTGCGCCGACCACGACATCCTCTTCGTCGCCGACGAGGTGGTCACCGGCTTCGGCCGCATCGGCGGCTCCTGGTTCGCCTCCAGCCGGTTCGACCTCCGCCCGGACCTGATGACCACCGCGAAGGGCCTCACCAGCGGCTATCTGCCGATGGGCGCGGTGTTCATCGCGCCGCACCTGGCCGAGCCGTTCTTCGCCGGTGGGGTGTGGTGGCGCCACGGCTACACCTACGGCGGACACGCCGCCTCCGCCGCGGCCGCACTGGCCAATCTGGACATCCTCGAGCGTGAGAACCTGCTCGCCGAGGCGGCGCGACTGGAGGCCACCCTGCACGCCGAGTTGGCTCCGCTGGCACAGCATCCACGGGTCGCCGAGGTGCGCAGCGGGTTGGGCGCGGTCGCCGCCGTCCAGCTCGCCGATCCCGCCGAAGCGCCCGCCTTCGTCAAAGCCCTACGGGCGGAAGGGGTGTCGAGCCGGGCCGCGGGTCAGGGGGCATTGCAGATCTCGCCCGCGTTCGTCATGACCGACGAGCAGGTTCGCGAGCTGGCGGCCGCGTTCGCCCGCGCCCTGGGCTGAGCGCCGTCGCCGTGGGGTCGGGCACTCGACGCGGGTACCCGACAGGCCATACTGTGAGGGCAGATGCCCGCACTCCGCGTGCGGGGTTTCGCGGGCCGGTCGGCCGGGTGACGGGAGTGAAATGATGCCCAAGGTGACGGCGGCCGGGGTGGTGCGGCGGGTCCGGGACGAGACCTATTACGCGGCACTGGCGTTGCGCGCCGGGCTCCTCACCCCCGAGCGGCCCGACCGGTTGGCCGGAATGGGCCTCGCGGTGGTGCGCTCGGGTCTGCTGGGCGGACTGGTCGGCGTCGCGGCGGTGCGCTACCGGGACCGCACCGCGGTGCTCGACGAGCGCGGGCGGGTGAGCTTCCGCGAACTCGACGAGCGCACCACCGCGCTCGCCAACGCCTGGCGGGCCCGCGGACTGCGCGACGGCGAGGGCGTGGCGGTACTGACCCGCAACCACCGCGGCTTCCACTACGCGGTCTTCGCCGCGGCCAAGTGCGGGGCCCGAATCATCCTGGTGAACACCGATTTCGGCGCCGGGCAGCTGCGCGAGGTACTGGCCAGGGAAGGCGCCGACCTGGTGGTCCACGACGAGGAGTTCACCGGGTTGCTCGGTGACCTGCGTCCACGGCGGGGCCGATACCGCGCCTGGACCGACGCGCCCGCCGTCGACACCCTCGACAACCTCATCGCGGGCGGAGCCCGCACACCGGCCCGCCGGCCCCGCACGTCCGCCCGGATCGTGTTGCTCACCAGCGGCACCACCGGCACCCCGAAGGGCGCCCCGCGGCGGGAGCCGACCTCGCTGTCGCCGCTGGGCGGCCTCCTGGCCCGCGTGCCGTTGCGCGTCCGGGAGGTGACCGAATGCCCGGCGCCGCTGTTCCATACGCTCGGCTTCGCGCACGCCGTCCTGGCGCTGGGATTCGGCACCACGCTGGTGATCCGGCGGAAGTTCGACCCCGAGGCCGTGCTGGACAGCCTGGTCCGGCACCGCGCGAGCACGCTGGTGGTGGTGCCGGTGATGCTGCGCCGCCTGGTCGACGCCGATCCGCACGCCAGGGCGCACCGGGAGCTGTCCCGGCTGCGGGTGGTCTTCGTCGCCGGGTCGCAGCTGGGCGCTCCGCTGTGCCTGCGCGCCACCGAGGCGTTCGGGCCCGTGCTCTACAACGTGTACGGCTCCACCGAGGCCGCCTACGCCACCATCGCCACCCCGGCCGACCTGGCCGAGGCCCCCGGCTGCGTGGGTCGGCCGGTGCCGGGCGCGGTGGTCGAGATCCTCGACGTCACGGACCGCGAACTGCCCGCCGGGCACACCGGCCGCATCTTCGTCGGCAACGACTACCAATTCGAGGGCTACACCGGCGGCGGAGACAAGCCGCGGGTGCGCGGCCTGATGGCCACCGGCGATCTCGGCCATGTCGACGCGGCCGGACGGTTGTTCGTCGACGGACGCGAGGACGACATGATCGTCTCCGGTGGTGAGAACGTCTTCCCCGGCGAGGTCGAGGACCTGCTGGCCGCCCATCCCGCGGTGGCCGAGGCCAGCGCCTTCGGCGTCGACGACGACGAGTACGGCCAGCGGCTGCGGGTGGCCGTGGTGCTGCGACCGGGCCACGCCCTCACCGCCGAGCAGGTGCGCGACCACGTGCGCACCCACCTGGCCCGCTACAAGGTGCCCCGCGACGTGCTCTTCCTGCCGGAACTGCCGCGCAACCCGAGCGGGAAGGTCCTCGTCCGCGTCCTGCGCGAGCTGGACTGAACCGTCGCGAGGTCGATGTCTCCGATGGTGACCAGGCCGTTCCTGCCGTGCGCCACACAGTCGGCGACCGCCGCGGCGATCCGCTGTGCGTCCGCCGCACCGCCCGGCGCCACCGTGCTGAGCAGGATGTCGCCGGTGACCGCGCGTCCGCGCAGCCCGGCCGCCTCCACCAGCGCGTACTTGGTCGCGCAGTAGACGGCCGCGCCGAGCGCGCCGGCGACCCCGGCCGCCGATCCCGCGTTGACGATGTGTCCGTGGCCCCGGGCCGTGAACATCCGCGCTGCGACGCGCGCGCCGACGATCGCCGGTGTGAGGTCGGGCGCCTGTGCGGCGCCGGGGGCGGCTTCGACGGTGTTGACCACCACGTCCAGCCCGCCCAGCCGGGCGTGTGCTTCGGCGAGGAACGCGGTGAAACAGTCCTCGTGGTAGGCGATCACGCGCGCGCCGAGAACGGCGGCGCCGGTGCTGTGCGCCAGGCGGGCGGCGCGCCGCCGGGCCGTGGCGGCCGACCGATCGCCCAGTACCACCCGCGCCCCGGCCCCCAGAAATGCCAGTGCCACTTCCTGTTCCAGCTCCCGCGCACCCCCGGCGATGGCGATCCGGCGGCCCGCGAGCGTCCCCATGCCCATCCGCTGTCTCCGCTCGCCGTCCCGTCCGCTCGACGGTACCGCCGAGACACGGTTGCGCCCATACGAATTCGGGCCACGACCTTGCGAATTCCGGCCGGCTCGGTGGGCGACACCGGGTTTCGGCGGACCCGGCGGACGAGCGGGTGTCCGGTCGATGTCCGATCGTTTTCCTGCGCGGACCGGTCATAGCCGACAACCATGACAGCGATGACCTGGGAATGGCGGCGTACGGTCGGTCTGTCGGCGGTGCTGGTCGAGGTGGCGGCCGAGCACGGTCTCGGCGTGCGCGCGTGCCTGTGCGGCACCGGCATCGATCCGGCTCTGCTGAACACGCCGGACGGCGAGGTCACCGCCGCACAGGAACTGGCCCTGGTCCGCAATATCGTGACGGCACTGGGCGATCCGCCCGGCCTCGGCCTGGCCGCGGGTGCCCGCACCCACGTCACCAGCTACGGCGCGCTCGGCCTGGCATTGCTGGCCAGCCCGACCGTGCGCTCGGCGGTGGATCTGCTCATGCGCTACATCCGCATGACCACGACCTTCGCCCGCATCTGGCACGTCTACCGTGACGACGAACTGCACCTGTACGCCGACGACAGCGACGTGCCCGCCGAGCTGCGCGGGTTCCTGCTCGAACGCGACGTCACCGTGCTGCTGGCGAACTGGGCCGCGGTCTATCACGCCCCGGCGCCGGTACTGCGCGGCTCGGTGTCGGGCGGGTTGCGCCCGCGGCTGCAGCCGCTCATCGACGAGTACGGCCTCGACTGCGTGGACGGTGTCGGCCCGCACCTGGTCGTCTTCGACACCTCCGGATTCGAGGATCCGCTACCGCAGGCCAGCCCGCTCACCGCGCGGCTGTTCGAGCAGCAGTGCGCGCAGCTGCTGCACCGGCGCGGGCTGCGCCACGGCATCGCCGGAACGGTGCGCGAGGTGCTGTTGCGCCGGATGGGGGAGCGGGTCGGGCAGGAGGAGATGGCGACGCTGCTGCACATGAGCCTGCGGACGCTGCGGCGCAGGCTCGCCGAGGAAGGCACCAGCTACCGCGGGCTGTGCTCGCAGACCTACGGGGAACTGGCCGAGGAACTGCTGGCCGGCGGCCTGACCGTCGAGGACGTCGCCTACCGGATGGGCTATGCGGGCGCGCCGAGCTTCTCCACCGCGTTCAAGCAGTGGCGCGGGATCTCACCCGGGCATTTCGCCCGCGCGGTGGCGCCGCGGCGCGGGGCGACCGCGCCCGGCCGGCGTCAGATCTCGATCACCGAGTCGGCGACCACCCGGCCGCCGAGCCGCACCCAGCCGTCGGAATCCCACTCGGTGAACAGCTGTGAACCGGCACCCTGGGTGATCTTGAGGCCCTGACGCAACAGCGCCGTGAGGGCGACCGCGGCGGCGCCGGTCGCGGCGTCCTCGGCGATTCCCATGGTGGGTGCGAACATCCGCGAGCGCACCGACCCGCGCATCTCGTCCGCCCAGGCCCACAGGTAGTGCGGGCCGCCGGTGAAGTCGTCGGGCCGCAGCTCGTCGAGCTCGGCCGGATCCTCCAGCTGGTGGAAGGTGAAGTCCGGCGCCCAGTTGGCGCGGGCACGGATCCAGGTCAGGCCCTCGCCCAGCTGGACCTCGACCGGCCCGGCGGGCACGTCGAGCACCCGCACCGGGGTGCCCTGCTCGGCCAGCCACCACGCCGTGCCGACCGAGGGATGCCCCGCGAAGGGGAGTTCCATCGCCGGGGTGTAGATCCGCAGCCGCGCGACCTCGGCGACCGGATCGGCCACGACCACCGTCTCGCTGAAGCCGGCGCGCGCCGCCAGCGCCTGGTGGTCGGCCTCGGCCACATCGCCCGCGCGGGCGATGCCCAGCGCATTGCCCAGCCGTCCGCAGGAATCGGTGAACACGCGAACGACCTCGACCCTGGTGGAGTCGGCTTCCGGTTCACTGTGTGTGCCCATGTGCGCGAGCCTACCGGCCCCGACCGACGGGGCAACCGATCAGCAATCTGCCCAGGTACCGGCGACGCGCGAAGGCCCGCTCCCCCGGGGGAGCGGGCCTTCGCGGAAGACGGAACCGCGCGGGAGCGGATCAGACCGCCGCGGCCGCGAGTGCCTCGGTGGACTGCACCGCCTGGCCGACACCGGCCACGATCGCGGCCACGCGCAGCGATTCGAAGATCACCTCGCGCGACACGCCCGCCTCGCGGAGCGTGTGCTCGTGCGCCTCGAGGCAGTGGGCGCAGCCGTTGATCGAGGAGACCGCGAACGACCACAGCTCGAAATCGGCCTTGTCCACACCCGGGTTGCCGATGATCTGCATGCGCAGCCCGGCCCGCAGGTCGTCGTAGCGCCCGCCCAGGAACGCCTTGCCCCGGTAGAACACATTGTTCATGCCCATGATCGAGGCCGCGCCGAGGGCGGCGTTGTAGGCCTCCGCCGACAGCACGTCGGCGGCTTCCTCGGCGATCTCCCGCAGCGTCGTCGCCGACCGGGTCGCGGCCGCGGACGCCAGCAGCGTGCCCCACAGCTGCTGTTCGTTCAGCACGGTGCTCCGTGCGATCGATGACAGGTTGAGCTTGAGGTCCTTGGCGTACTCGGGCAGGGAGTTCTTCAGGTTCTCAATGCTCATCGGTGATGTCCTCTTTCGCGATCGGGCCCGGATGGGGCGATGAGATGGGTCGCTCCCGGCCGGGAGCGGGTGGGGCGGAGTGGGTCGGTCGGATCAGACGCTGGCGGCCAGCAGCTCGCCGGCGTTGATGGTCGGATCGCCCTTCTTCCAGTTGCAGGCGCACAGCTCGTCGGACTGCAGGGCGTCGAGCACCCGCAGCACCTCGTCGACGTTGCGGCCGACCGAACCGGCGGTCACCGAGACGAACTGGATCTCGTTGTTCGGGTCGACGATGAAGGTGGCGCGGTCGGCGACGCCGTCGGCGTTGAGCACACCGGTGGCGGTGGACAGCTCACGCTTGAGGTCCGAGAGCATCGGGAACGGGAGGGTCTTCAGGTCCTCGTGCTGGGCCCGCCACTGGAAGTGCACGAACTCGTTGTCGACCGAGACGCCGAGCACCTGCGCGTCGCGGTCGGCGAACTCGTCGTTCAGCTTGCCGAACGCGGCGATCTCGGTCGGGCAGACGAAGGTGAAGTCCTTCGGCCAGAAGAAGACGATGCGCCACTTGCCGGCGTGGTCGTCGCTGGTGACCTGGGTGAAGTAATCGTCGGGCTGCTGCGCGTCGACCTTCGACAAGTCACCGCCGATCACCGCGGTGAGGTTGTACGCCGGGAACTGGTCGCCGATGGTCAGCAGAGCCATGCTGTTCTCCTCGTCCTGGTTGGTGTGGGTCGGTACCTCACAGATGATCTTGCCCACTATTTGCTGAAAGGCAAACGTGATGGGTGGCACTAGACTGATAGGCGTGAGCGATCAGACTTATCAGCCGACACTGTCGCAGCTGCGTGCGTTCGTGGCGATCGCGGAATACCGCCATTTCGGCACGGCCGCAGCGCGTCTGGGTGTGAGCCAACCCACGTTGTCGCAGGCGCTTGCCGCGCTGGAAAACGGGCTCGGTCTGCAGCTGATCGAACGCAGCACCCGCCGGGTGCTCGTCACCGCCGCGGGCACCCGGTTGCTGCCGCAGGCGATCGCCACGCTCGAGGCCGCCGATCGGTTCGTCGCCTCCGCGACCGGCGACGGCCTCGGGGGCATGCTGCGGCTGGGCATCATCCCCACCGTCGCGCCCTACATCCTGCCCGGCCTGCTGCCGCCGCTGCGCGAACGGCTGCCGACGCTGGTGCCGCAGATCATCGAGGACCAGACGGCGCGGCTGCTCGAGGGACTGCGCACCGGGGTGCTCGACGCCGCGCTGCTCGCGTTGCCCGCCGACAATCAGGGGCTGACCGAGATCCCGCTGTTCACCGAGGAGTTCGTGTTGGTCACCCCGCGCGGGCACGAGCTCGCCGGGCGCACCGACATCGCGCCCGGCGTGCTGGCGTCGCTGCCGCTGCTGCTGCTCGACGAGGGGCACTGCCTGCGCGACCAGACCCTCGAGCTGTGCCGCTCGGTGGAGGTCGACCCGCTCGCCGTCGGCGACACCCGGGCGGCCTCGCTGGCGACGGTGGTGCAGTGCGTGGCGGGCGGGCTGGGCGTCACGCTCATCCCCGAGATGGCGGTCGAGGCCGAAACCGCGCGCGGCACACTGGATGTCGCGCGGTTCTCCGCACCCGCGCCGGGGCGCACCATCGGCCTGGTGTTCCGGTCGTCGAGTGCGCGAGCGCAGGATTACGAATACCTGGCCGCGATCATCCGCGCCAACCGGCCGTCATGAGCGCCCTGCCGGGACCGGGCGAACACGCTGCGGGCGAGCCGGATTCGCTGTTCGCCTACGGCACGCTGCGCTTCGCGCCGGTGCTGGACCGGTTGCTCGGCCGGTGTCCGGCGACGACGCCGGTGACACTGCCCGGCTGGCGGGCGGCGCGGTTGCCCGGCCGGGTGTATCCGGGGCTGGTTCGCGCGCCCGGCGGGTGCGCGCCCGGCGTACTGCTCACCGGCCTCAGCGTGGCGGAGCGGGTGCTGCTCGACGCCTACGAGGGTGACGAATACCGGCTCGACACAGTCGAATTCGGGAACACCCGGGCGTGGGTCTACATCTGGACGGGCGCGGCCGAGGACGCGGACTGGTCGGCCGAGGAATTCGCCGCGCGGCACCTGGCGGACTACCTCGCGCGGTGGGAGTGAACGAGCCCGAGACACCGAGGACGCCGGACGGCGGGGGACCGTCCGGCGTCCTCGGGGACGGCGCTAGCGGCTCGCGCGCAGCGCGTGCGGTTCGATCGCGCCGCGCACCAGGGCGCGGCCGTCGATCGTCTCCGGCCGGTAGGGCAGGGTGGCCAGCCGGTCGACCATGCCGGGCACCGGGTCGGCGATCTCGTCGACCAGGCCGAACAGGAACGACCACTCGTGCTCGTCGCTGCCGTAGTGCACCACCGTGCCGAACTGCTCGTGGAAGCGCTGCCAGGACCGCTTGAGGGTCTCGTTGCGCCACATCGTCGCGCACCCGGCCTGCGCGCTGAGCACGCCGCCGGGGGCGAGCAGCGCCCGACATCGGGACAGGAACTCCGCCTCGTAGAGCCGGTTGTGCTGGGCGTCCTCGACCCGCTCGTCGGGCAGGTCGATGACGATGACGTCGTAGCGGGTGCCCGCCTGCTGCGCCTGCTCCAGGAAGTCCCAGCCGTCGGCGTAGTGCACGGTGATCGGGCCCTCGCCGCGCACCGCCGCCGCCAGCTCCTCGCTGGTGTAGCCGTAGGGCAGGTGCTGCGCGCACAGCTCCACCTCGAGCTGGTCGATGTCGACGTGATCGACGTGGGTCGCCCCCGCCGCGACCGACATCTGACTGGCCACCCCCTCGCCCGACCCGATGATGAGCACGGTGTCGAGCTTCTCGGCCAGCACGAAGGCGGGCACCATCATCGCCTCGTGGTAGGTGAGCTGGGAGAACTCGGTGGACTGGCGATCGTCGTCGGAGAACAGGCTGATGCCCTGCTCGGTGCGCGCGATGACCATGTGCTGGAAGGGGGTGTGGGTGTCGACGATCACGTCCTGCAGATCCCAGATCCTGGTCAGGCCCGCGCCCACCGGCTCCTCGATCCGCTGCGCGCCGTGCCCGCGCTGGATGACCTGCATGCGAACGTTGGCGGGCGCCAAGGCATCCCGCAGGAGTTCGACCGCTTTGGTGGCACCGGCGCCGATGCTGCCGCAGGTGAACACGTCGACGAAGATGTCGCCGGACTCCGGATAAGTGTGAATCGAGGCGTGGGACTCCGACAACAGCGCGAGGACGGTCACCCCCTGCGGTTCGAACTTCTTGTGTACGACATCGCAGATGGTGACGCCCGCCGCGATCAGAGACTCACGCAACGCCGATTCGAGTCGTTCGAGATCGTCGCAGAGAGCTGCGTCGACACCACCGAACTCGGCCAGCACATGCCAACCGGTGAATTCCGCCGTCATAGGCAAACTCACTCTCGCTCAGCGCCCGAGACATGAACGGTCAGGGGCGGAAAACCATTGAAGGACACCGACGAATAGCTCGCGGTATAGGCGCCGGTGTCGAGGATCTGGACGCGATCACCGGCTCGCAACGTGGTCGGCAGAAGGACCCGCGTGCGTTGATACAGTACATCGTCGCCGTCGCAGGTAGGACCGGCGACCACCGCCTCGTCGACGGGGTCTCCGTCGCGTTCGGTGACGAAGCGGTAGGCGATGTACTCGTTCTCGGTCTCGGCCATGCCGTTGTAACGGCCGATGTCGAGATACACCCAGCGCCGCCCGTCCGGCGCGATGCGCACGGCGACGACCTCGGCGTGAATGGTTCCCGCGTTGCCGACCAGCGCGCGGCCCGGCTCGACCACCAGCGTGGCCGTGGGCGGCAGGTGGCGGGCGGCGGCCTCCTCGATGACGGCGGCGATCCGGTCGAGCGCGGGCGCGGCGTCGGCGTAGGCGATCGGCAGCCCGCCGCCGATGTTCACCGACGTGACAGGAATCTCTTTGTCGGACAAGGCGTTCGCGATGTGACCGGCCTGCTCGATGCCGATCCGCCAGGCGTCGGGGTCCAGTTGTTGCGAGCCGACGTGGAAGTACGGTCCGGCCACCTCCAGGCCCAGATCGCGGGCACGCACCAGCAGCCGCGCCGCCTCCTGGGGCGCGCAGCCGAACTTGGTGCCGAACGGGGTGCGCGACTGCGGCGCCGACGCCAGGAAGCGGCACTCCACCTGCGCGCCCGGCGCGTGCTCGGCGATGCGCAGCAGGTCGTCCTCGGTGTCGAAGGCGAACCGGCGCACGCCGACGGCGTGGGCGCGGGCGATGTCGGCGGCCTTCTTGACGGTGTTGCCGTAGCAGAGCTTGTGCGGTGCCACACCCTGGGCGCGGCACAGGTCGATCTCACCGATGCTCGCCACGTCGAACTCGGCGCCCTCGGTGTCGAGCAGCCGGATCAGCTCGGGCACCGGGCTGGCCTTGACGGCGTACCGGATGCGGGTGCCGCGGAGCCCACGACCGGAGACGGCGGCGGCGAGCGCACGATAATTGTCGCGAACTCGCTCCGGGTGGATGACAAGGTACGGAGATTCGGGCATAGTTGATCTTTCGCGTGGGCGGCAGCGGAGAGAGTATCAGCGGGCCCGACCGGGAAACGAATCCGCGGCGGCGGCCCCGCGCCGTTCACCCTTCCGACACCGTGACCTCGTCGAACACGACCTCACCTGCCGCGTCCGACGCCTCGAGATCCACCACCGCGCGCACCGCCCAGCCGTGGTCGCCCGCCGGGTCGTCGAGCACCTGCCGCACATCCCAGAAGCCCGGCCGCTGCTCCACCTGGAACAGCTGCGGGCCGCGCGCGTTCTGGTCGGTGCCGATGCTGTCGTACTCGGCGAAGTAGGGCGCCAAGGCGGTCGCCCAGTCCGGGCCCGGCCCCAGCTCGGCCAGTTCGTCCCAGCGCCGGCGCGCGGCCAACTCCACCCTGCGGAACATGGCGTTGCGGACCATCACCTTGAAGGCGCGTTCGTTGGCGGTGACGGGACGGATCGTCTCCGCACCGAAGGCCACCTGCTCGGCGTCGATCTCCGCCCCCGGGTTGGTGAGCTGCTCCCACTCGTCGAGCAGGCTCGAATCCACTTGGCGGACAAGCTCGCCCAGCCACTCGGTGACGTCGTCGAGTTCCTCGGTGCGGGCCGAGTCGGGCACGGTGCGGCGCAGCGCGCGGTAGGCGTCGGCCAGGTAGCGCAACACCACGCCCTCCGAGCGGGCCAGCTCGTAGTAGGAGATCAGCTCCGGGAAGGTCATCGCCCGCTCGATCATGTCGCGCACGACCGACTTGGGGGAGGGCGCGAACTCCGAGACCCACGGATGCCCGGCGCGGTAGGTCTCGTAGGCGGGCTCGATCAGCTCGGCCAGCGGCTTGGGCCAGCTCACCTCCTCGAGCAGCTCCATGCGCTCGTCGTACTCGATGCCCTCGGCCTTCATCTGCGCGACCGCCTCGCCGCGGGCCTTGTGCTGCTGGGCCATGAGCAGCTGGCGCGGATCCTCCAGGGTCGACTCGATGAGCGAGATCACATCCAGGGTGTAGGTCGGCGAGTCCGCGTCGAGCAGGTCCAGCGCCGCCAACGCGAACGGCGACAGCGGTTGGTCCAGGGCGAAGTCGCGCTGCAGGTCCACCGTCAGCCGGGCGTGCCGGCCCTGGGCGTCGGGTTCGTCGAGTTGCTGCACGACGCCCGCGTCGCGCAGCGCCCGGTACAGCCGCACGGCGCGCAGGATGTGCTTGCGCTGGGCGGGACGCGGCTCGTGGTTGTCCTCGAGCAGGTGACGCATCGCCTGGAAGCAGTTGCCGGGGCGGGCGATCACGTTGAGCAGCATCGCGTTGGTGACCTTGAACCGCGAGACCATCGGTTCCGGCTTGGCCGCCACCAGGCGCTGGAAGGTCTCCTCGCTCCAGGACACGAACCCTTCCGGCGGCTTGCGCCGCTGTACCTTGCGCTGTTTCTTCGGGTCGTCGCCCGCCTTGGCGAGCAGGCGCGCGTTCTCCACCTCGTGCTCGGGCGCCTGCACCACCACGGTGCCGACGGTGTCGTAGCCCGCGCGGCCCGCCCGTCCGGCGATCTGATGGAACTCGCGGGCGTTGAGGCGGCGGGTGCGCACGCCGTCGAACTTGGTCAGGCCGGTGAGCAGCACGGTCCGGATCGGCACGTTGATACCGACGCCGAGCGTGTCGGTGCCGCACACCACCTTCAGCAGGCCGTCCTGGGCCAGCTTCTCCACCAGCCTGCGGTACTTGGGCAGCATGCCCGCGTGGTGCACGCCGATGCCGTGCCGGATCAGCCGCGAGAGGGTCTTGCCGAACCCCGGCGCGAACCGGAAGTCGCCGAGCGCCGCGGCGATCGCGTCCTTCTCCGCACGGGAGGCGAAGTTGACGCTGGTCAGCGCCTGGGCCCGCTCCAGCGCGGCGGCCTGGGTGAAGTGCACGACATACACCGGCGCCTGATGGGTGGTGACCAGTTCCTCGAGCGTCTCGGTGATCGGCGTGCGCACATAGGAGAAGTGCAGCGGCACCGGCCGCTCCGCCCCGGCCACCACCTCGGTGGCGCGCCCGGTGCGGCGGCGCAGATCCTCGGCGAAGAAGCCGACGTCGCCGAGCGTGGCCGACATCAGCAGGAACTGCGCGCGCGGTAGTTCCAGCAGCGGCACCTGCCAGGCCCAGCCACGGTCCGGGTCGGCGTAGAAATGGAACTCGTCCATCACCACCTGGCCGACGTCGGCCTCGGCGCCCTGGCGCAGCGCCAGATTGGCCAGGATCTCCGCGGTGGCGCAGATGATCGGCGCGTCGGCGTTGACCGCGGCGTCGCCGGTGACCATGCCCACCTTGTCGGCGCCGAACAGTTCGCACAGCGCGAAGAACTTCTCACTCACCAGCGCCTTGATGGGCGCGGTGTAGTACGTGCGCTGTCCCCGGGTGAGGGCGAACAGGTGCGCGCCGACCGCGACCAGGGACTTCCCCGAGCCGGTCGGTGTCGCGAGGATGACGTTGGATCCCGAGGCCAGTTCCAGCAGCGCCTCGTCCTGCGCCGGGTACAGCGGCGTGCCCTGCTCGGCGGCCCACATGCCGAACGACTCGTAGAGCGCGTCGGCGTCGGTACCGGGAATGTCGAGCAGTTCGGTCAGATCCACTCCGACCAGCTTACGGATCAGTCCTTGTCGCCGTCGTAACCGCCCTGCTCGGCCAGGAACCGCTCGAACTCCGCGCCCAGTTCCTCACCGCTGGGCAGATCGCCGTCGGCGGCGAGCAGGCTGGACTGGCGTTCCTGGGCGGTGACGAAGCTGTCGTATTGGCGCTCCAGCGCGTGCACCACCGTCTCCACCTCGGGATTGCCGGCGATGTGCTCGTTGACCTGTTCGCGCACCCGCGCGGCGGCCTCGCCCAGCGCGGCCAGCGGCAGTTCCAGACCGGCGTTGTCGGCGACGTGCTCGAGCAGGGTCTGCGCGGCCTCCGGGTAGGCGGTCTGGGCCAGGTAGTGCGGCACGTGCACCGAGAAGCCGAGCGACTCGTGCCCGTGCTGGGCCATCCGGTACTCGAGCAGTGACGACGCGCTGCCGGGCACCTGCAACTCACCCGGCCAGCGCTGATGATCGGCGATCAGGCTGCGGTCGGAGGAATGCGCGGTGATGCCCAGCGGGCGCGTGTGCGGAATCGCCATCGGAATCGCGCTGAGCCCGATGCTGCGGCGCACCCCCAGCTGCTCGGCGAGCAGCCGCACCGCCGTGGTGAACTTCTCCCACCGCAGATCCGGTTCCAGACCGGCCAGGAGCAGGAACGGCGTGCCCGCGGTGTCGCGCAGCGCCCACAGGTTCAGCTCCGGTTCGGCATAGTCGGAGAAGTGATCGGTCTTGAACGTCATCAGCGGACGGCGCGAACGGTAGTCCAGCAGCTCGTCGACATCGAACGAGGCGACAAGTTCGCTCTCCAGGCTCTCGCGCAGGTGCGTGGTCGCCAGGCGCACGGCGTGCCCGGCGTCGGTGAAGCCCTCCAGTCCGTGCACCAGGACCGGGCCCGAGCCGTCGGCGGACGACAGCTGCGGAGCGGGGAACTCCAGTTCGTACATTCGCGACTCGTAGTCCATCGCGTACTCCTTCCTGCGCGTTCCACCACCTCGGGATACCCGGGCCGTCCGGCCTCATCCGGGCGCCGCGGTGGCGAACCGATGTCCATTGTCCCTCATGACGGCGCCGGGCACCGCACACGATGGGGACACCGACCCATACGACGAGCCAACGTCACCGCGGGAGTGGACATTCCCGGCGGTGCGTCGGTACGCGTAAATACCGGAAACCGGCGCCCGCGCGCAATCCCGCGCTCGGCGCCGGTCGGCGTGGCACCGCGGGCACGACAGGCCGGTACGGCACAGTGGGCGGTGTGATCATGGTCGAGCCGAGACACTCGCGGGTGCGGCGCGGCCTGCTGCTCACCGGCTGCGCGACGATGCTCGCCGCCTGCGGCGGCACCGTCACCGGACAGCCGGTCGCGGTGCAGCAGACCGCGGTGACCAGGCACGTCGATGCCCAGCTGGCCACCCTGCTGCCCGACCCGGGGCAGTTCCCGCCGCGCTATCCGGCGGTGGTGCTGCCCGCCGAAGCGGCGGCCCAGGCGGCGGGCGATCTGGACGGGGTGGCTCGCGGCGCCACGGTGCAGCCGAAGGACTGCACCCCGCCCGAACAGCAGTACGGACCCGACCACACCGCCGTCGCGGTCGGCACCGACGACGCCGCGCGCGCCACGCTCACCGTCGAACTCGTCCGCACGCGGATCCCGCTGTCCGCTCTGGGCGAACAGCTGCGGCGCTGTGGGGAGATCCGGGTGACCGGGGCCGGGCCGACCACCACGGTGCGGACCACCCTCGATCCCGCGCCGCCCGTCGACGCCGACGACACGGTGGCGCTGCGGCGCACGGTGGCGCCGGATGTGGGCGGGGTGGGGCTGACCCAGACGATGCGTACCCTCGCCGCGCAGATCGGTGACGTGCGAATCCTGGTGACCTACATGACCTTCGGCGACGGGCCCGCCGACACCGCCGCGCTGGACGAGCTGTTCACCACCGCGGTGCTGAAGGTGCGGAAGGCGTAACCCGGCACCCGGTCATCCCCAGGGCGGCCGTTGTCCACAGGGCGGCCGAGAGCCCAGGTCGCCGCCGCGGAGTGGCCGCCGGCCTCGGACAGGCTCGGGGCATGACCACTTCGGCGAACTCTCCCCGCGACGCTGCCCCCGCCCCACCCGACGACGGCACCGGCGAGGCGGCGGCGTCCGGCCCCGCCCTCGGCCCCGTAGCCGGCCCCGCACCCGGCGGCGACGCGGCCGGGCGCTGCCCCCGGCCGGAGCTCCGGCCGCGGCGGCGTCGACCGATCGCACCGCCGCCGGTCGCCGTCGAGGCCCCGGCCGAGTGCGCCGAGGCGCCGCCCGCCTATCCCGGCGCCGGAGGGCGCTATCGGGTGCGCATCGGGGACCCGGGAGCGCTGATCGCGGCGCTGCCCGCGCTCGTGGGGTTCTACCCGGATCGGTCGCTGGTGGTGATCCTGCTCGGACCCGACCCGAACGGCGCCGAGACGGCCCGGGTGGGTGCTGCCGTCCGTCTCGACCTCGACCCGCGGGCCGCGATGGGCCTGGTGCCGGACTATGCCGCCTGTGTGGCGCGGATCGCCGGAGCCGACGACGCCCGCACCGCCCTGCTGGTGCTCGTCGACGACCGGCTCGACCCACCCGGCGGTGTGCCCGGCGCGGGCTTCTCGCCCACCACCTTCGCGGCCGCGCTGGCCGAGCGGCTCGGCGGGCACGGTGTCCCGGTCGGCGGGGCCTGGGCCACCACGGTCGTGGCCACGGGACAGCCGTGGTGGAGCCTGCGCGGCATCCGGCGCCGTGGCCGGGTGCCCGACCCGACCGCCTCCGCGGCGTCGCTGGCGCACGTGCTCGACGGCGGCACGATCCTGCGCTCGCGCGAGCAGCTCGTCGCCTCCATCGCCCCCGACCCCGAGCTACGCGAGCAGGTGGCCCAGCGGCTGGCCGCGATCGCCGCCGGCTCCGGACCGGAGTTCGCGCGGGCGCCGCGCGACGGTGATGTGCGCCGATACCGCAGGCGGGCGCTGGAATTCGTGCTGTGGCAGATCGCGTCGATGGCCTCCGGGGCGGCGCCGACGGCGCACGAGCTGGCCGCGGTCGCCACCGCCCTGCGCGAACGCAGCGTGCGGGACGCCGCGTTCGGGCTGGCGGTGGGCGATCACGCCATCGCCGCCGAGCAACTCTGGGTGCTGCTGGTGCGCGCCGGTACCGGTGCCGATCGCGCGGACGCGGCGGCCCTGCTGGCCTACTGCGCGTACGTGCGCGGCGACGGGCCACTCGCCGGCGTGGCGCTGGAAGCGGCGCTCATGGCCGAACCGTCGCACGGGATGGCCACCTTGCTCGACGCCGCGTTGCGGGCGGGCATGCGGCCCGGCCGGATCCGGAAGCTGGCCCGCGCCGGATACGACACCGCCGCGTGTCTCGGGGTCGATCTCGGTCCGATGGCGGTGTGAGGTGCGGTCAGCGAGCGCTGTGCGCGCGCGAGCCGAGCGAGCGCAGGAACTCCCAGGCGTCGGCGACGATCTCGTCCAGCGCGGTGTGTTGCGGGCGCCAGCCGAGCTCGGCGACGGCGCGTTCGCTCGAGGCGATCAGCACCGCGGGATCACCGGCCCGGCGCGGGGCGTCCTGCGCGGCGATCGGCAGCCCCGTGACCCGCTCACAGGCCGAGATGACCTCGCGCACCGAGAATCCGGTGCCGCTGCCGAGGTTGTAGATCCGGTGCGAGCCCGGCTCGGCGGACGTCAGGGCCAACAGGTGCGCGTCGGCGAGATCGCGGATGTGGATGTAGTCACGGATCGCGGTGCCGTCCGGGGTGGGCCAGTCGGTGCCGTAGACCGAGATGGACTCACGGTGGCCCAGCGCCACCTGCAACACCAGGGGGATGAGATGCGTTTCCACCACCCGGTTCTCGCCGAGGCCGCCGTAGGCGCCCGCCACATTGAAGTACCGCAGGCTGGTCGCCGCCAACCCGTGCGCGATCGCGTACGAGGTGATCGCGTGATCGATGGCGAGTTTGCTGGCCCCGTAGGGGTTGGTGGGCCGCGTCGGCGCGTCCTCGGTGATCGGCACCTGCTCCGGCTCGCCGTACACCGCGGCGGTCGAGGAGAACACCAGCCGCCCGGTGCCGGTGTGCCGCATGGCCTCGAGCAGCTCGAGGGTCTTGACGACATTGCCGTGCCAGTACTTCTCCGGCCGCTCCACCGATTCGCCGACCAGCGACTGCGCGGCGAAATGCAGGACACCGTCGAAGGTCTCGGCGCGCAGCAGGGCGGGCGCGACCTCGGCGACATCGCCCTCGACGAATCGGGCCCCCGCGGGCACGCCGTCGGCGTTACCGGTGGTGAGGTCGTCGACCACCACGACCTCGTGGCCCTGTTCCAGCAGTACCAGGGCACAGACCCCGCCGACGTAGCCCGCGCCGCCCGTCACAAGAAGTTTCACGGATCAGACCGGCTTCACCTGGACGGCGTGCGCCATCTCGTCGGGCAGTTCGAAGCCCTCGTGGCCGGGCACGGTGATCACCACCGCACCGGGTTTGCACTCCACGGTCACCCGCGCGTCGGGCACCACGCCCGCCTCGCGCAGCCGCCCGATCACCTCCGGGTCGTTCTGGATGTGCTCGGCCAGCCTGCGGATCACCACCGCCTGACCCTGGCCCTGGGGCAGATCCGACAGCCGGACCAACTGCTCCTCGTCCGAGGGCGGCGCGGCGATGCCGAGCTCGTCGAGGCCGGGGATGGGGTTGCCGTAGGGGGAGGTGGTGGGGTGGTTGAGGACCTCGACGAGGCGACGTTCGACGTCCTCGCTCATCACGTGTTCCCAGCGACACGCCTCGGCGTGCACGTTCTGCCAGTCCAGGCCGATGATGTCGACCAGCAGCCGCTCGGCGAGCCGGTGCTTGCGCATGACCGCGACAGCCATGCTGCGGCCCTTCTCGGTCAGCTCCAGGTGGCGATCACCGGCGACGAGCAGCAGGCCGTCGCGCTCCATCCGGGCGACGGTCTGGCTGACGGTGGGCCCGCTCTGCTCGAGGCGCTCGGCGATGCGTGCGCGCAGGGGCACCACGCCCTCCTCCTCGAGGTCGTAGATGGTGCGGAGATACATCTCCGTGGTGTCGACCAGATCCTTCACCTGTTACCCCTTCGTCGGCACGAATTCTACCCAGGCACGGCGGTACACCCGGTTGCCGGATCGATCGATCACCCCGCAACGGGAACCCTGTCGGCGCGCGGCCCGCGACCGGTTGCGCTCGTGTCTTATTTCTACTGCATGACAACGGTGGACGGGGGCCGTCCCTTCCCGCGTACCGTTGCGATCATGGCCACTGCACCCTCGGCGACGCCGCGCGACCCGGCACCGCCCGGACGCCCGGGCACCGTCGTCTGGTCCGAGCGGTTCCTGGACTACACCTGGACGCCCGAGCATCCGATGAAACCGGCCCGGCTGAAGTTCACGATGGCGCTGGCCGAGAGCCTCGGAGTGCTCGACGGCGTGGAGACACTCGAGCCCGCCGCCTGCGATCGCGCCGAACTGCTGCGGATCCACACCGCCGACTACATCGAGGCGGTCGTACACGCGGTGCAGCCGCCCGGGCAACCCGCCGCACCGCCCTATGGGCTCGGCTCGGCCGACAACCCGGTGTTCCCCCGCATGCACCAGGCCGCGTCGGTGATCGTCGGCGGCACACTGGCCGCCGCCCGCGAGATCGCCGAGGGCCGCACCCGCCGGGCGGTGAGCATCGGCGGCGGCATGCACCACGCCATGCCGTCCTCGGCCGCGGGCTTCTGCATCTACAACGACGCGGCGGTCGCCATCTCGTGGCTGCTGGACCACGGCTTCGACCGGATCGCCTACATCGACGTCGACGTGCACCACGGCGACGGCGTGCAACGCGCCTTCTACACCGACCCGCGGGTGCTGACCATCTCCATCCATCAGCACCCGGCGACATTGTGGCCCAACACCGGCTGGCCCGACGAGACCGGCCTCGGCGCGGGCGAGGGCACGGCGATCAACCTCGGGGTGCTGCCCGGCACGCGGGACGCCCAGTGGCTGCGTGGCTTCCACGCCGTCGTCCCGGGTGCGGTCGCGGCCTTCCGGCCGCAGATCGTCGTCAGCCAGTGCGGCGCCGACACCCATCGCGAGGATCCGCTGGCCGACCTCGCGCTCACCGTCGACGGTCAGCGCGCGTCCTACCTGGCCATGCGCGAGCTGGCCGACCGCTACGCCGAGGGGCGTTGGCTCGCCGTGGGCGGTGGCGGATACGGGCTCGTCCGGGTGGTCCCGCGGGCGTGGACGCACCTGCTGGCCACGGCGCTGGACCGCACCGTCGACCCGGCCACCCCGGTGCCCGCCGACTGGTGTGACCTGGTGCGCGCCGCCGCCCCCGCGGTCGATCCGCCCACCACCATGGGTGACGGTGGCGACGTGGCGTTCCGGCCGTGGGACGGCCCGGGCGGCACCGTCGAGACCGGCGATCCGCGCGTGGACCGCGCGCAACGGGCCGTCGACACCGCCGTACTGGCCACCCGCCGTGCGAGTTTCGGACTACTGGGTCTCGATCCGGAGGATCCTCGTGACTGACCAACCCCTGCTGCCCGACAGCCCCGCCACCCCGGCCGTTCCGCCGCCTCCGCCGCAGCACTGGTTCGCCGACGTGCTCGCCGCCGACGGGGGAGTGGTGCGGCTGCGCCCGATCACCCCCGACGACGCCGAGCCGTTGCAGACCTTCCACGCCGCGCTCTCCGACCGCACCCGCTACCTGCGCTATTTCGGTCCCTACCCGCGAATCCCGCCGAAGGACCTGTACCGCACCACCCACGTCGACTACCAGGACCGGGTGGGGCTCGTGGTCGAGCTCGGCGACGCCATCATCGCGGTGGGCCGCTACGAACTGCTCGACCGCACCGGGCCGCGCGCGGCCGAGGTCGCCTTCGTCGTCGCCGACGAGCACCAGGGCCGCGGACTCGGTTCGATCCTGCTCGAGCATCTGGCGGGCGCGGCCGCGGAGAACAAGATCCAGACCTTCGTCGCCGAGGTACTGGCCGAGAACACCGCGATGGTCACGGTGTTCCGGGACGCGGGCTACCAGGTCGAGCGCAGCCGCGACGGCACCGTGCTCCACCTGGAATTCGCCATCGACCCCACCGAAGCCCTTGTCACGGTGCGTGATTCACGGGAGCGTGCCTCCGAGGCCCGCAGCGTGGGCAACCTGCTCGCGCCGCGCAGCATCGCGGTGATCGGGGCCACGCCGGGCACCGGGCGCGTCGGCGGCGCGGTATTGGCGAACCTGCTGTCCGGGGTGTTCCAGGGGCCGGTGTTCCCGGTCAACCCGAATCGGCGGTTCGTGCGCGGCGTGCGCGCCTACGCCACCGTGCGCGAGATCCCCGACGAGGTCGATCTCGCGGTGGTCGCGGTGCCCGCGGCGGCCATCGATTCGGTGCTCGACGACTGTATGGCCAAGGGCGTCAAGGGCTTGGTGGTGCTGACGGCGGGCTTCGGCGAGACGGGTCCGGAGGGCATGGCCGCCGAACGCGAACTGGTGGCCGCCGCGCGCGGACACGGCATGCGGGTGGTGGGGCCGAGCGCGCTCGGCATCGCCAACACCGATCCCGAGGTGGCGATGAACGCGACGTTGGCCCCCGTGCTGCCCCCGCGCGGCCGGATCGGCTTCTTCTGCCAGTCCGGGCCGCTGGGTGCGGCGATCCTGGGCGAGGCCGCCGCGCGCAACCTCGGGCTGTCCACCTTCGTCTCGGCGGGCAACCGCGCCGACGTCTCCGGTAACGATCTGCTGCAGTACTGGGACACGGACGCGGCCACCGACCTGGTGCTGCTGTACCTGGAGAGTTTCGGCAATCCGCGCAAGTTCTCCCGGATCGCCCGGCGCGTGGCGCGCACCAAGCCGATCGTCGCGGTGAGCAGTGGCCGTTCGGTGCGCACCCGGCCCGGCGCCGACATGGACCGCTCGATCGTGCGGGACCTGTTCGCCCAGGCGGGCATCGTGCAGGTGGACTCGATCTCGGAGCTGTTCGACTGCGCGGCGCTGCTCGGCTATCAGCCGCTGCCGCGCGGACCGCGCCTGGCCGTGGTGAGCAACAGCACCGCGCTGAGCTGGCTGGCCGTCGACGCCGCGCGCGGGGAGGGGATGGTCGCCGCCGAGCCGGTGAACCTCGGCCCGCAGGCGACACCGGGCGCCTACCTCGACGCGGTGGTCGAGGCGTTGCGCAGCGACGAGGTGGACGCCCTGATCATCGTGTTCGCGCCACCGGTGCCGGTGCCGATGGCCGGCTTCGCCGACGCCATCCGCTCCGCCGCGGCGGCGGTGCCGGAGGCGGAGAAACCGATCCTGACCACCTTCATCGCCGAACAGGGGATACCGAATCTGCTGGCGGTGCGTGGCCGTAACGGGATGGCCGTGCGCGGCTCCATCCCGTCCTATCCCGATCCGGAGCGGGCCGCACGGGCGCTGGCCCGGGTGCATCGCTACGCGCGCTGGCGGGACACCCCGGCGACGTCGGTCGTGCGACCCGAGGGCATCGACGCCGAGCGGGCCGCCGCGCTGGTCGCGGGCTGGATGGCCGAATCGGGCGGGCGCTGGCTCAGCGACCTCGAGGTGGTCGACCTGCTGGCCTGCTACGGCATCCGGGTGGTCGAGTTCCAGGAGGTGCGCAACGCCGACGAGGCGGTGGCGGCGGCCGAGGCGCTGGGTTACCCGGTGGCGGCCAAGGCGACCGGGGAGACGTGGCGGCGCAGGCCGGACCTCAGCGGTGTGCGCCTGGATCTGTGGCGGCCGGAGGCGGTACGGCAGGCCTACACCGACCTGGTGGCGATGTGCGGCGATCCGGTGCTGCACATCCAGCGGATGGCGACCAAGGGGGTGGGCTGCATCCTGCGGGTACAGGACGATCCCTCGTTCGGATCGGTGATCGAGTTCGGGTTGTCCGGGCTGATCATCGAGCTGCTCGGCGACCGCGCCTACCGGGCGCTGCCACTGACCGAGTCGGAGGCGGTGGCCCTGATCGAGGCGCCCCGCGCGGCGCCGCTGCTGTCGGGCACGCCGGCCAGCCCGCAGGTGGACAAGGCGGCCCTGGTCGAGCTGGCCCAGCGGATCTCGGCGCTCTTCGACGACCTGCCGGAGATGCGCGAACTGGCCTTCGATCCCGTGCTCGCCTCGCCGACGTCGGCCGAGATCCTGTACGCGCGGGGCCGGATCGGTCCCGAGCCGAGCCGCTTCGACACCGGTCCGCGGCGACTGGCTTGATCACGAGCGGGACTCGACGCGGCAACGACGTGCGTCAACAGCGCCCGCGCGGGCCTCGATCTGGGGTAGGTCTGTGAACGCGTCCCCGCACCGGGAGACGCCCGAAAGGAAGGTCGTGCCCCATGAAAGCCAGCCGCGTCGCCGGACTGATCGCCTTCGCCTGCCTCTCGGCGGCGGGCTGCGCGGTTCAGATCGGGAACGACACCCCCTCCGTCGCCGAAGCCGACCTGGAGCGCTCGGTCAAGGAGACCCTCACCCAGCAGGTGGGCCAGGAACCGGACACCATCGACTGCCCGGGCGATCTCGAGGGCGAGGTCGGCAACACCATGCGCTGCACGCTCACCGCGGGCGGCGACACCCTGGGCCTCACCGTCACGGTCACCTCGGTGCAGGACGAGACCGTCAACTACGACGTCCAGGTCGATCCCGCCTGAGACGTGGCCCCGAGACCGAGACGTGGCCCGAGACAAAGAACGCCGGACGTGTGCGCACACGTCCGGCGTCTGGCCGTGGGGGAGAGTAAGGATCAGCTGGCGTAGGCCCGTAGGCGATCGGCCCGCTCACCCTTGCGCAGCTTCGCCATCACCTCGCGTTCGATCTGGCGGACCCGCTCCCGGGACAGGCCGAACAGCTTGCCGATCTGGTCCAGGGTGCGCGGCTGGCCGTCGTCGAGGCCGAAACGCAACCGGATGACCTGCTGCTCGCGCTCGTCGAGGGTGGCGAGCACACTGCGCACGTCATGGTGCAGCAGGCCGGCGATCACCGCGGACTCGGCCGAGGTGGCCTCGGAGTCCTCGATGAAGTCGCCCAGCGGCGCCTCCTCGTCGTTGCCGACCGGCATGTCCAGGCTCACCGGGTCGCGGCTGTGGTCGAGCAGATCGGCGATCTTCTCCACCGGGATGCCGGATTCGGCGGCCAGTTCTTCGTCGGTGGCCTCACGGCCCAGCTGCTGGTGCAGTTCGCGCTTGATGCGAGCGAGCTTGTTCACCTGCTCGACCAGATGGACCGGGAGCCGGATCGTCCGGCTCTGATCGGCCATGCCGCGGGTGATGGCCTGCCGGATCCACCAGGTGGCGTAGGTCGAGAACTTGAAGCCCTTGGTGTAGTCGAACTTCTCCATGGCCCGGATCAGGCCGAGGTTGCCTTCCTGGATCAGGTCGAGCAGCGGCATGCCGCGCCCGGTGTAGCGCTTGGCGAGCGAAACCACGAGCCGCAGGTTGGCTTCGAGCAGGTGGGAACGGGCGGCCTGACCGTCGCGCACGATCATCGCGAGGTCCTTCTTCTTCGCGGCCGACAGCCGTTTGCTCGTCTCCAGCAGGTGCTGGGCATAGAGGCCCGCCTCGATGCGCTTGGCCAGCTCGACCTCGTCGGCAGCCGTCAGCAGCGCGGTGCGACCGATCCCGTTCAGGTACACACGTACCAGGTCGGCGGCAGGGCTCTGGGCGTCGAGGTCCGAATCGCTGGCGCGCACTCGAGTGGTGGCGGGGCTGGTCATGACTTGCCTCCTGTCGGTGGTGTCTCACTCCGAACAACGGACCCGACAGGGAGAAAGTTCCCCGTGCACACCGTGATAAACCGCGCTGAGCTGCGGCTTTCGTCACCAGCGTCTGAGAAGTTCCTGAGAACCCCCACCCGGGGGAACGCTCCCTGCCCGATGCCTCCGCCGACGCATACCCGGGTGGTCCCGGCTCATGCGCGACGGCCGCCGATCGCTGTGCGTCCCGCCCGAACGGAGGGGGTCGGTTACCGGACCGGGCGGACCAGACCGTGCCGCACGAGTCCGCTCACCACGGCGAGCGCATCGGCTGCGAACTGCGGGCTCACCTCGGCACCGCGGCCGAGCGCCAGCAGCTCGATCAGGTCGTACAACGCCAGGCCGTCCGGCCGCATTCCCGCGACCAGCGCGATCGTCGCCTCGTCCACCTCGTGCTGCCAGCGGGGCCCGTCGCCGCGGTGCAGGCGGGCCACGTGCTCGCGCCAGCCGTCCGCACCGGGCAGGAAGACCCGTTCCAGCGCGGTGTTGGGGTCCACCTCGAACCGGGTCGACCAGGCGCGGGTGGGATCGGCGGCGACGTCGCGCAACCAGGCCGAGCGTTCGAAGTACCGGGTCGCCTCGTCGCCGAGCGGATCGTCGAAGCCGTGGGTCAGATCCTCGGCCAGCACTTCGGTGGGCCCGTCGATCGCCCGCAGATAGACGAATCCGAAGCCGATGCCCGACACGTCGGCCGCGGCGAAGGCATCGAGCCACTGCTCGGCGCGGGCCTGCGCGGCGGCGTCGCGCGGGTCGAGGCCGGCGTCGCGCAGCCAGGTGCCCACGTACAGGGCCGGGTCGGCGACGTCGCGCTGCACGACCCAGGCGTCCACGCCCTCGGCGGGCAGCCAGGAGGAGACCCGCGCGCGCCAGTCCTCCCCGTCGACGTGCACCCAGGCCGCGAGCATCGCCGCGGTACCGCCGGGGTTCAGGAGGCCGGGCGCTTGCCCGACCACCAGTTCGCTCGCCCCGTCCAGCGCCAGGCCGGAGTCGCGGTAGGTGTGTTCGACGCGCGCCGGACCCACCACGAACGGCGGATTGGCCACCACCTGGTCGAACCGCCGCCCCGCCACCGGCTCGAACCACGAGCCCGCCACCAGCTCGATATCGAGCTCGTTGAGGGCCGCGGTCGCCTCGGCCAGCCACAGCGCGCGCGGGTTGACGTCGGTGCCGGTGACGTGGTCGGCGTAGGAGGCGGCGTGCACGGCCTGGACGCCGCAGCCGGTGCCGAGGTCGAGCACCGAACCGACCCGGCGGGTGGGGGTGGCGCGCAGCAGCGACAGCGAGGCGTGGCCGACGCCGAGCACGTGGTCCTCGGTGAGCGTGCGCCGGCGCATCGAGTCGTCCAGGTCGGACAGCACCCAGCGATTGCCCGCCCCGGCGTCGAGCGGGCGCAGATCGAGCGCGGCGCGCACCTCGTCGCCGTCGCGGGCGAGCAGGCCCGCGGCGACCGCCCGGTCGATGTCGACCGGCGCGAGCGCGGCGGCGACCTCGCGCTCGGGCAGCGCGTCACCGAGCAGCAGCAACCGGATCACGGTGCCGAGGTCACCGGCCCGGCGGGCGGCCCGGCGCACCGGCACCGGCTCCGAGCGACCCAGTGCGGCGTGCACGTCGGCGCCGAGCACCTCGAGCAGGGTGTCGGCGTCGTAGCCGACCCGGGTCAGCGCGGTGCGCAGATCCGGGCACAGCGCGGTGAGCAGGGATCCGGTGGTGGTTCGGTCGGTGTGCACGGCGGTAACTCTGCCACCGGGGAGCGCTGCCACCGGGGCGGGCCCGCCGATCACACCCCGTCGGGGTCGCGCCCGGTGACGCAGTAGGCGACGTCGGCCGGGTCGAGCAGCACGATCCAGTGCTCGAAGCGCTCGACCACCGTGGCGCCGAGGGTTTCGTGCCAGGCGGCGGTGGCCGCGATGTCGGCGGAGGCCAGGTCGATGTGCGCCCGGGTGGCGCGGTTCTCGCCGAGGCGCTGCAGCAGCAGCTGCACCGGCATCGGCGCAGGCGGGCGCAGCCGGGAGAACTCCGGCAACCGGCCGTGGCTGAACTCCCAGCCGGTCAGTTCCCGCCAGAACCGGGTCTCGCGCGGATGGTCGTCGGCGCCGATGTCCAGGCAGACCTGGTCCAACCGGGAACGCGTGCCGTCCGGTGCGGTGAAGGCCGGGGCGGGCCTGCCCTGGGCGCGCCCGGCGGGGGTGAGGCAGAACGTCTGGCCGCGCGGCGAGCGCAGCACCGCGTAGTCGGGGTGGTTCGCGACGAGTTCGGCGCCCAGGCCGAGTGCGCGGCGCACCTCGGCGGGGATGTCGTCGACGTCGAAGTCCAGGTGCGTGCCGCCCAGACCGGACACCGACTGCATCTTTATGCCCGCGGCGGCGAAATGGGCGGGATCGGGCAGCAGCGTGAGGAATTCCTCGTGCTCGCCGCGCCGCGCCGAGGGGGTGGTGCCGGTGATCGTGGACCAGAACCGCACGCAGGCGTCGAAGCGTGCCGCGGGACGGTCCAGGAACGCCCAGACCCAGCGAATCATGGTCTCTCCCTGTCCGAGGGCGCGCGCCGCGCGCCCGTGGTCCCGGCCACAGTAGGAAACCGGGCCCGCGGGTGTCGAGCCGACCGGGGTGGTGCTCAGCCGTCGATGGCGTTGTGCGGGCGCGACTCGATCGCGGGCCGCGGCCGGTCCCAGCGGCTCGGCTCGTCCTTGGTCCGCGGCGGGCGATCGTTGGCGATGAGCACGGCGATCCACGGCAACGGGATCGAGGCGCCGATGATCAGCAGCGAGATCAGGGCGTTGCCCCACACGCTGTAGGCGATCGCGGCCAGCACCAGCGCCGGGATGCGGAACGCCATGAGGATCGTGTAGCGCCGCACCCGGGCTCGATGCTGATCCTCGAGCGAGGGCGCCGCCTCGGTGATGAGCACCGGATGGTCGGCCTGTCTGCCCGGGAAGAAGCCGCGGGAGCGGGCGGTGGGCGCCGCGGGGCCGTGGCGATCGCCGCGGCCGCCGGCGTCGGCGTCGGGGGCGTCGCCGTGCTGCTGCATACCCACGAGTCTTGCACTCTCCGGGGCCGGGCGCATACACCGAGGTCGGCCGGGGCGGCGATGATGCGGCATCATGGAAGGCGTGAGTACCGACACCCTGGTTCGCCCGGATACGACGACCGACGAGACGACGGGCGACGACACCCCGAAGTTCTTCCACTACGTGAAGAAGGACAAGATCGCCGAGAGCGCCGTGATGGGCACGATGGTGGTCGCGCTGTGTGGCGAGGTGTTCCCGGTGACCCGCTCGCCGAAGCCCGGCTCGCCGGTCTGCCCGGAATGCAAGAAGGTCTACGAGACCCTGCGCAAGGGCGACTGACCCGGCGATCTCAGCCCGCGCTGTGCAGTGGCGAGGTGGCTTCGCCGCCCGGCGCGGGTAGTCCCTCGGGCCGCGCGTCCGCGTCGTCCTCGGTGGGCTCCTCCGGTTCCGGTGCTGTCTCGCCGCGCACCTGGTTGGCCAGCCACTCGCGCATTTGCTCGATGCGGGTGGCGCGGGCCGGCCAGAACTCCTGGACGGTGGCGTTGAACTCGGCGCCGAGGATCACCGCGAAGCCGAGGAAGAACGTGAACAGCAGGAAGGCGATCGGGGTGGCCAGCGCGCCGTAGCTGACGCCGGTCGCGGTCACCCAGGACAGATACCGGCGCAGCCCTTCGCTGGCCGCCATGAAGAACACCCCGGCCACGAGGGCGCCGCCGAAGAGCCGGTGCCACGGCAGCGAGCGGTGCAGCGCCGCCTTGTACAGGGTGGTCAGCCCGACGATGAGCAGCAGGCCGACCGCCGGGTAGTAGAACGAGTCGACCAGCCGCAGTCCCGGCTCGCGCCACGCGCCAGGCAGGATGCGCCCGATCAGGCTCGGTCCCAGCGCCACCAGCGGCAGGATGAACACCGCCGCGACGAGGAACTGCACATACAGCAGCAGCGCGAACACCCGCTGCCACACCGGATGCCGGGCGTCCTGCTGGTCGTGCGCCTCCACGATCGCGTCGACGAAGGTCGCCATCGCCGAGGATCCGGCCCACAGCGAGAGCACGAATCCCACCGACACGACCGCGCCGCGCCCCCGGCCGAGCACATCGGTGACGGTGGGTTGGATGAGTTCGCTCACCACCGCCTCGCTGAACAGGTCCCGGCTGAAGGTGAGGATCTTCGATTCGACGATCCCGACGGTGTCGGGTCCGAACCAGCCGCCCACATAGCCGAGGCTGCCGAGCAGACCCAGCAACAGCGGAGCAAGCGAAAGCGTCTGCCAGAACGCCGCGGTCGCCGACTTGGCGAAGATCGAATCGGCCCACGCCTTGCTCGCCACCCGCACCACCACCCGGCGGGTCTGCCGTCCCGCGTGCCGCAGCCGGGGGCCGAGCGCGCCCGGCGGATGCGTCGGCGCGCCCGCGCCGCCGCCGTGCATCTCGGCGTCGGCGGCGGGGTCGCTCGCGGGCGGGCTGTCCTGGGTCATGGTGCCTCCAGCATCCCGCACTCACCCGCGCCGCACAGGGCCACCGGCCTGTCGTGTCGGTGGCTGGGATGGGAACGGCGGCTGTCCTGTGACGCGAGTCGCAGGGCCGCGTCGGTTTGGCGACACGCCGCCGCGTGCCGCTACTGTTTGGTCCGTGACCGGTTCGGATGGCGATGCGGCGAAGGCTGCCGGGGGCGGATCGCTCCGCGCGTGGCAGCGACGCGCCCTGACGAAGTACCTGGCCACCAAGCCGCGCGACTTCCTGGCGGTGGCCACCCCGGGAGCCGGTAAGACGACCTTCGCGCTGCGGGTCGCCGCGGAGTTGCTGGCGGACCGCACGGTCGACCAGATCACCGTCGTCGCGCCCACCGAGCATCTCAAGCACCAGTGGGCCGCCTCGGCGGCGCGCAGCGGTATCCAGCTCGACTCCCGTTTCTCCAACTCCACCGGCGGCACCTCCGGTGATTACCACGGCGTCGTGGTCACCTACGCCCAGGTGGCCGCACATCCCACCCGGCACCGGGTGCGCACCGAGAACCGTCGCACGCTGGTGATCCTGGACGAGATCCACCACGCCGGTGACGCCAAGAGCTGGGGCGACGCCGTCGCCGAGGCATTCGGCGACGCCACTCGCAGGCTGGCGCTGACGGGTACGCCCTTCCGCTCCGACGACAGCCAGATCCCGTTCGTCACCTACGAACCCGACGAATCCGGCTTCCCGAAGTCGCGCGCCGATCACACCTACGGCTACGCCGAGGCGCTCGCCGACGGCGTCGTGCGCCCGGTGGTGTTCCTGGCCTACTCCGGTGACGCGCACTGGCGCGACAGCGCGGGCGAGGAGCATTCGGCGCGCCTGGGCGAGCCGCTGAGCCCCGAGCAGACCGCCCGTGCCTGGCGCACCGCGCTGGATCCGGCCGGTGACTGGATCTCGGCGGTGCTGCGCGCCGCCGACATCCGGCTGCGCCAGAAGCGCGAGTCCGGGATGCCCGACGCGGGCGGCCTGGTGATCGCCACCGACCAGGAACGCGCGCGCGACTACGCCGAACTGCTCGAACACATCTCGGGCCGCAAGCCCGCGCTGGTGCTGTCGGACGACCCCACCTCCTCGAAGCGCATCGCCGAGTTCAGCGCGAACACCGAGCCGTGGATGGTCGCGGTGCGCATGGTGTCCGAGGGCGTCGACGTGCCGCGGCTCGCGGTGGGCGTCTACGCGACCAGCGCGGCGACCCCGCTGTACTTCGCGCAGGCGATCGGCCGGTTCGTGCGTGCACGCAGGCCCGGCGAGACGGCCTCGGTGTTCCTGCCCTCGGTGCCGGTGCTGCTGGATCTGGCGGCCCAGCTCGAGGTGCAGCGCGACCACGTCATCGGCAAGCCGCACCGCGAGAAGACCGGCCTGGACGACGATCTGCTCACCGATGCCGCCAAGCAGAAGGACGAGCCGGGCGAGGAGGAGCGCAAGTTCGTCGCGCTGGCCGCCGACGCCGAACTCGACCAGGTGATCTACGACGGATCCTCGTTCGGCACAGCGACCTTCGCCGGCAGCGACGAGGAGGCCGACTACCTCGGGATCCCCGGCCTGCTCGATGCCGAGCAGATGCGGGCGCTGCTGCGCGAGCGGCAATCCCGCCAGGTCGCGGAGCGGTCGGCGAAGGCTCCCGAGCCCGCGGGCCCGAAGGTCGCGGCCGCGGCCGAGCGCGTGGCCACCGCCGATCGGCTGGGGGAGCTGCGCCGCGAACTCAACAGCCTCGTCGCCATGCACCATCACCGCACGGGCAAGCCGCACGGGGTGATCCACGGCGAGTTGCGCCGCGAATGCGGCGGGCCGCCCACGGCGTTGGCGACCGCCGAGCAATTGCACGAACGCATCGCCGCCCTGCGCCGTAAGTGAATCAGGGCCAGGCGGCCATGGCGCGGTCGATCGCCTCGTTCAGTTCCGCCGCCGTGGCGCCGTCGCGCGCCTGGACGGACAGCCCGTACAGGACGGTCGTGTAGAAGACCGCGAGCGCGGCGGTGTCGGTGCCGGGGGCCAGATCCCCTTCGGCGACACCGCGTTCGAGCCTGCGGCGGATGTCCTCGGTGGTCTCGCGGCGCTTCTCGACGAGGAAGTCCCGCACGGCGGTGTTGCGGGTGGTGTAGGTCGACCCGGCGAGCACGACCATGCAGCCGTGCGGCAGATCGTCGCGGGTGTAGGCGGCGGCGTTGTCGCGCAGCATGGCCTCGACGGCGGCGCGGGCGGTCGGCTCCTCGCGCAGCGCCCGGGCGGTGTAGTTGCCGAAGGTGGTGCCGTACAACTCGATCGCCGCGCGGAACAGCGACTCCTTGTCGCCGAAGGCGGCGTACAGGCTGGGCGAATTGATGCCCATCGCGGCGGTCAGGTCGCTCATCGAGGTGCCCTCGTAGCCGTGTTCCCAGAACACCTTCATCGCCGCGTGCAATGCCTCGACCCGGTCGAAACTGCGGGGACGTCCGCGATCGGCCACCCGTGCCTCCTTTCTGTATCGACCGTTAAATATACCTCTTGGCGACGGGGCGCCGGCGTGGTCAGCTATTTATGTATTGATCGACACAGAAATAGTGAGGGGTCCCGATGACGGGTCTGGCAGGCAAGAAGGCACTGGTCACCGGAGGTAGCCGGGGGATAGGGGCGGCGATCGCGCGCCGGCTGGCGGCCGAGGGCGCCGACGTCGCGCTGACCTACCGCACCGCGCGATCGGCCGCCGCGCAGGTGGTGACCGACATCGAGACGACAGGTCGCAACGCGTTGGCGATCCACGCCGACAGCGCCGACCCCGACGCCGTCACCGAGGCCGTGCACCGTGCCGCGGAGGCCCACGGCGGCCTCGACATCCTGGTCAACAATGCGGGCATCTTCCCGAGCAAGCCCTTCGAGGAGTTCACCCTCGACGAGGTCGACCAGGCGCTGCACGTGCACGCCCGGGCGGCCTTCCTCGCCGCGCAGGCGGCGGTGCGGTACATGGGCGCCGGTGGCCGGATCATCGGCATCGGCACCAACCTCACCGAGCGGGCCCCGTTCGGCGGGATCACGCTCTACAACCTCAGCAAGTCGGCGCTCAACGGCTTCACCCGCGCGCTGGCCCGGGAACTCGGCCCGCGCGGCATCACGGTGAACCTGGTCCAGCCGGGTTCGACCGACACCGACATGAATCCCGCCGACGGTGATCACGCGGCGGCCCAGGTCGGTCTCACCGCACTCGGCCGGTTCGGCGCCGCCGACGACATCGCCGCGGCGGTCGCCTACCTGGCCGGGGAATCCGGGCGCAGTATCACCGGCGCCGTGCTGACCGTCGACGGGGGCACCAACGCCTGAGCGGGGGCGACCGGGTTCAGGCCGGTTCGAAGTACCCGGCGGGGTCCAGTGTGTGCAGCGGAATCCAGCGTGGCGCAGGGGCTTCCGCCTCGGCGCCGCGCTCGGCGTCGAAATAGCCCTGCAAGGCCACGGCCAGGCCGGGATTCTCGTCGACGCGCCGCGCGATGTCGTACAGCACCGCCAGCAGGTGCACGCAGCGCGGGTTGCGTGCCGAACACGAACAGTCCGTGCTCGCCAGGACCGGAGCCGGGTCACCGCCCGCCTCGAGCACCGCGCGGTGGGTGTCGTCGGTGAGCATCGCCGGGTCGGGGCACAGACCGGCCAGTGCGGTGACCGTCGCCCGCGCCATCGGCGCCACCTCCACGTGGGTGACCGAGGCCCGGCCGCCGCGATGGATGTGGGCGCGCACGATACGGCCCTCGATCTCCGCGGTCACCCCGTGGTTGCGGGCGATGCTGCGGGCGCGCGGCAGCAGCGAGTCGGGCCGGGTCTGCCGCAGCGGTTCGGCGAGCCGGACCCAGTCCATACCCCACCGGGTGTAGCCGAATTCGTTGTCCGCCATCAGTTCTCCCGCTTCCGTCGGAGGATCTCGATCAGCTGCTCGTCGTCGAGAGCGGCCAGCGCGGCCAGGCCGGAGGTGTCCGACAGGTCGGTGAGCGCGGATTTGCGGTCGTGCATGCCCGCGATGTGCTCCTCGACCGTGGTGCCCGAGGTCAGGGTGGTCACCGTGACGGTGCGAGTCTGTCCGATGCGGTGCGCGCGATCGGAGGCCTGCGCCTCCACCGCCGGATTCCACCAGCGATCGAAATGGATGACGTCGGCGGCCCGCGTCAGGGTCAGCCCGGTACCCGCGGCGCGCAGGCTCAGCACGAGTACCGGTGGCCCGTCCGGTGACTGGAAGTCGCGCACGATGCGGGCGCGCTCGGTCTGGTTCAGTCCGCCGTGGAAGAACGGCGCGGCCAGGCCGAACTGCTCACGCAGATGCCGCACCAGCAACTCGCCGGTGCCGCGGTACTGGGTGAAGATCAGGGTGGGGGCCGCGTTGTCGAGGTTGGCCGCGACGATGTCGGTGCACAGGTCGAGCTTGCCGGAACGTCCGGCCAGTTCATCGAGTTCGCCGGTGACCAGGCCCGGGTGGTTGCACACCTGCTTGAGCGCGGTGAGCGCGGCGAGCACGCGGCTCTGGCGCTGCGGGCCCGCGCCGAACCCGTCGTCGACGGCGCGTTGCAGCAGCGTGTCGTAGACGCGCTGCTGTTCCTCGGTGAGATCACACAGCAGGTCGGTGTGGATCTTGGCGGGCAGCGCGGCGGCGACCTGGCTCTTCCTGCGCGCGAGCACCACCGGTTCGACGGCCGCCCGCAGGC
The DNA here is from genome assembly GCF_001182745.1 of Nocardia farcinica. NCBI lineage: Bacteria > Bacillati > Actinomycetota > Actinomycetes > Mycobacteriales > Nocardiaceae > Nocardia > Nocardia farcinica. The sequence goes on from NZ_LN868938.1 coordinate 128,483, forward strand.
GCGCGGCCGCCGTCACCGAGCCCTCCTCGATCGGCCGTACGTAGCGACGGCGGAACTGGGTGCGATGGGCGAACAGTCGCGGGGTCACCAGGTTGAGCAGTGCCCACAGTTCGTCGAGGTGGTTCTCCACCGGCGTGCCGGTCAGCGCCACCTTCGCCGCGGCGGTGAGCGCGCGGGCCGCCTTGGACACCTGGGTGCGCGGGTTCTTCAACGCCTGCGCCTCGTCGAAAACGACACTGCGCCAAGAGATCCCGGACAACTGTGCACCGTGCAGCCGAAGCGTCGGGTAGCCCGCAACCAGGACGGTGCCGGGTTCGGCCGCCGGGGCGCCGCCGCGCCAGCTCCGGGCGCGCAGGCCGGGGGCGAAACGCTCGATCTCGTGCACCCAGTTGCCGACCAGCGACGTGGGGCACACCACCAGCTGCGGGCCGTCGGCACGACCGAGCAGGAAACCGATGGCCTGCACCGTCTTTCCCAACCCCATCTCGTCGGCCAGCACGGCGCCGCCGTGCGCGGCGACCGTCTCGTGCAACCAGCTGACCCCGCGGGCCTGGTAGGTGCGCAGGTCCGCACGCAGCGTCGTCGCCAGTTCCGCGGTGCGCGCCTCGGTCTCGCGCAGCACCCGCAGTGCCCGCCCCGGTGCGATCACCGCCTCGCCGACGGCGTCGGGCACCGCGTGCGCGGCGACCGGCAGCGGCGGTTCCTCGCCGCGCAGGACGCGCTGCCACGCGGCGGCGGACGCCGCGACGCTCCGGGACGGCAGGGCGGCGAGTTCGGCGGGGGTCACCAGGGCGCAGTCCACCTCGGTGACGGTGAGGTGGCGCCGGGCCGGGTCGGGTACGGCCAGCGGCAGCCGTTCGCGGTCGCCCGTCCGGGCCGGTGCGGCGCCGGGCACGCGCCCGGACCAGGTCCACAGCGCGAACATGTGCCGGTCGGGGAGATAGGTGGCCTGTGTCGCGGGCAGAACAGCCTCCCGGAGGGATCGTCGGAGCAGCGGGTACCCTGGACAACGTACACCGTACGGCTTTTGTTCCCGAACCGCTCCCGAGGAGACCCGTGCGTCAGGACAGCCCCGACGAGGCCCGGCAGCTGCTGGCCCTGCTGTGGCGGCACCGCATGCCCGGCCGCCCCACCACCCGCGGCCCCAAGCCCACGGTCACCGTCGACGAGGTGATCGCCGCAGCCGTCGCCCTGGCCGACCGCGAGGGCTACGACAAGGTCTCCATCCGCGCCATCGCCGCCGATCTCGGGCTCCGGCCGATGAGCGTGTACACCTACGTGCCGAGCAAGGAGGCGCTGACCGTCCTCATGGTCGACGCCGTCGCCGCACAGGATCCACCCATTCCGGCCGAGCTGCCGGTGCGGGCCAGGATGGCCGCGATCGCCGATCTGGTGCGCGCGGAGATCCTCGCGCACCCGTGGCTGCTCGAGGTGCCGCCGTGGCGGCTGGTGCTCGGCCCGGGGCGGCTGCGGCGCTACGAACGCCAGCTCGCCGCCATCGACGGGATCGGACTGTCGGATACGGAGATGGATCGGGTGATCGCGGTGCTCACCGATTTCGCCACCGGCAACGCGCGCCTCGCGGTCGCCGCGGCCCGGGAGACCAGCGAACTCAGCGACGAGCAGTGGTGGCAGCGCTTCGGCCCGGAGCTGACGCGGGTGATGCCCGTCGCGGAGTTCCCGCTCTCGGCGCGGGTGGGCGCGGCTGTCGGCGAGCAGTATCAGGCGCCCGCCGACCCGGACGGGGCCTACGCGTTCGGCCTGGCCAAGCTCGTCGACGGCATCCTCGCCGATCTGGAGTGATAGCCGTGCACCGGACATGGTGACGCGCATCACATTTCGTGCGGGCCGTCGGAAACCGCCTGGCCCGGAAGCCACGACAGCGGGCGACCGGAGTCGCCCGCTGTCGGGGAAGACGATCTTCTGTTGTTCGATGCTGTTGTGTCGGGACGCGAGAACTCAGAGAGCGGGAGCCGATTCCGTATCGATCACGGCGTCGAGCTCACGCAGCCGATCCATGTGTTCGTTCGCGTGATGCTGGCAGAAGAGCAACTCGCCACCTGCGGGCAGCACTGCGCGCACACGGGCAGCCGCCCCGCAACGGTCGCAACGATCGACCGCGGTCAGTGGGGTGCTAGTCAGGGTTCCTGGCATGACTCCTCCGTCCTGGCTCCCGGCACTACAGTCCGTTCACCTGGTGTGGGGCTCGTGGTCACTCACCACGAGCTCGCTACCGCTACTTCCCAGCAGTGGTATGACTACTCTGTCAGACGTTCGCGCCGCGGGGATTGTTCCCGAGTGGGATTCAGTGTGTTTTCTCTAACACGACCTGGGATTTCCGCCCAGGGCGAACACACCCGGTCCCCGATCGAAACACCCTCGATCACCCCGTGATTGACGCCTGTCCAGTTGGTCTGATGGGAGACTACCCGTGCGCTACGACACTCACACTCTCGTTCACCTCTGTAGTTCCGCGGAGTGGACACGGGCGCGTGCGGCCGGCGAGTACCGGCCCGCCTCGCTCGACGAGATCGGCTTCGTGCACCTGTCCGCACCCGCCCAGGCGCACCTGCCGGCAAACCGTCTGTTCGCCGGTCGCGAGGATCTGGTCGTCCTGCACATCGACACCCGCCGCGTGACCGCGCCCATCCGCTGGGAACCCGGGCTGCCCGACGACCCGGCCGGCATGCTGTTCCCGCACCTCTACGGCCCGCTGCCTCTGGCCGCGGTCACCGCGGTACACCAGCTGCGACCCGCGGCGGACGGGACATTCGCTCCGCTCGACGGCGCGGATTAGGCTGGTGGGTGTGAACGTCGATGTCACCGCACTGCCCGGGATCGGGGTACGCAAGGACTTCGAGGCGCGGTCCGGTCGCCGGATCGGCGTGGTCGACCACCGGGACGGTGGCATCGACCTCATCGTCTCCAAGGCCGACGACCCCGACGCCTGCGCCGCCCAGGTCCCGCTGACCACCGACGAGGCGGCGGTGCTGGCCAATCTGCTCGGCGCGCCCCAGCTGGTGGAGAAGCTGCGCGCCGACCACCGGGACCTGCCCGGCATCACCACCCGTCAGCTACCGATCGGCGAGGATTCCCCCTACGCCGGACGCACCCTCGGCGAGACCCAGATGCGCACCCGCACCAAGGTCTCGATCGTCGCGGCGATGCGCTCGGGTCAGCTGCACGCCTCGCCCGGTCCCGACTTCACCTTCGCCGCCGACGACATCCTGGTCGTCGTCGGCACACCCGACGGCTTGGACGCCGCCGCGAAGATTCTCACCCACGGATGACCCGGTGAGCGGTACCGCGCTCGGGCTGCTCGAGCTCGGCGCTGTCCTGTTCGCTCTGGGGCTGCTCGGGCGGGTGGCGATGCGGATCGGCATGTCGCCGATCCCGTTGTATCTGCTCGGCGGGCTCGCCTTCGGTTCCGGCGGTTTCACCGAACTGCATTCGGCGGGCGAGTTCAGTCACCTCGCCGGTGAGATCGGTGTGGTGCTGCTGCTGTTGCTGCTCGGTCTCGAATACACCGCGGCCGAGCTGGTGACCGGGCTGCGCCGATCGTGGGCGGCGGGTCTGTTCGACCTGGTCGCCAACGCCACCCCGGGTGCGCTGGTGGCCCTGCTGCTCGGCTGGGGATTCACCGGCGCGATCACCATGGCCGGGGTCACCTACATCTCCTCCTCCGGGATCGTCGCCAAGGTGCTCAACGATCTGGGCAGGCTCGGTAACCGCGAGACACCGGTGATCCTGTCGATCCTGGTGTTCGAGGATCTGGCGATGGCGGTGTACCTGCCGATCCTCACCACCATCCTGGCCGGGCTGAGCTTCTTCAGCGGCATGAAGGCGCTGGGCATCGCGCTGGTGACGGTGACGCTGGTGCTGGTGGTCGCGCTGCGCTACGGCCGCTACGTGTCGGCCCTGGTCAACAGCCCCGACAACGAGGTGTTCCTGCTGAAGCTGCTCGGCGCCGCGCTGCTGGTGGCCGGGGCCGCCTCGGCGCTCAACGTCTCCGCGGCGGTGGGCGCGTTCCTGCTCGGCATCGCGATCTCCGGCTCCACCGCCCACCAGGCGGTGAAGCTGCTCGAACCGCTGCGCGATCTGTTCGCGGCGATCTTCTTCGTCGCCTTCGGCCTCAACACCGACCCGCGTGCGATCCCGCCGGTGCTGGGGTGGGCGGTGGCGTTGGCGGTGCTGACCACGCTGACCAAGATCGGCACCGGGTGGTGGGCGGCGCGGCGGCAGGGCATCCGCCGGATGGGCCGGGCCAGGGCGGGTGCGGCACTGGTGGCGCGCGGCGAATTCTCCATCGTCATCGCCGGACTCGCGGTCACGATGGGCGCGGTCGACGGCAGGCTCGCGGCGCTGGCCTCGGCGTACGTGCTGTTGATGGCGGTGCTGGGGCCGGTCGCGGCCCGGGTGGTGGAGCCGGTGGCCGGGTTCGCGCAACGGCGGCGCGCCCCCGCGCTGTGAGCGTCAACGGCGGGCGCGGCGGATGTCGTCGGTCGTCGGCCAGTACGGCGTGCTCGACGGCGGCGCGACCGCCGCGACCGGTGGGGCGGGTACCGGCTCGGGTGCGGGTTGCGCTCGCACCACCGGCAGCGGCCCGGTCGCGAAATCGTCGGCGGCGGGCCGCACCGCCACCGGCCGCAGCGGCGGCAGCTCGACGGTCCGCTCGATCGAGGTGAGGCTCACCGCGATGAGCAGCAACATCGTGACGATGCTGATGCCGACGATCAGCGGCGCCAGCAGTTGCATCGCGCCCGCGCCACTCGGCGGCCCGTGCCGGTGGCCCGGCTCGACGTGGACCGCCGCCATCCCGGTGTAGTGCATGCTCGACACCGCCAGCGCCATGATCGCCGCGGCGCCCGCGGTGCTCAGAAACCCGTTGACCCGCAGCGTGAACCACAGCGCCGCGGTCGCCGCGCCGACCGCGACGAGCAGGGAGAGGACGACCGGCGCGGCGTGATAGCCGATCGTGGCATCCGTGCGCAGCGCGAACATGCCCGAGTAGTGCATGGCCGCCACACCGAGGCCGGTGACCGCGCCGCCGCCGCACAGCGCCGCCCGCGACGGTGTGGGCCGGACCACCAGGAACAGGCCGGCTCCGGTCACCACGATCGCGGTGACCGCGCTGAGCAGAGTCAGCGGCACGTCGTAGCGGATCTGCGCACCGTCGATCGAAAAGCCCAGCATGGCAATGAAATGCATGACCCAGATGCCGGTGCCGCCGATCGCGAACGCGGCCAGCACGAGCCAGCCGATCCGGCCCTCGCCCGAGCGTGCGCGCACCGCGCACTGCAACCCCAGCAGGGAACCGGTGAAGGACATGACGTAGGCGAGCAGGGGTGTCAACCACCCGTAGGTGAAGTGGTGAATGTCGAGCACGTGTTACCCCAGAGCCGGGCCGAGACCCCCGGCGATGACGAACTGAATTGCGACAGACTGTACGGCAGACCAGCTCGCGAGGACGCCGAAAGTGCCGCCCCGAAAAGTGGTCTCGATCACGTCCGTCCCGGAGACGACGACGGCGCCCGGCGGGGATTCCCGCCGGGCGCCGATCGATCGCGGTCCGCGTTCAGTCCAGGTAGTCGCGCAGCACCTGGGAGCGGCTGGGGTGGCGCAGCTTGCTCATCGTCTTCGACTCGATCTGCCGGATGCGCTCCCGGGTGACTCCGTAGACCTGGCCGATCTCGTCGAGGGTGCGCGGCTGGCCGTCGGTGAGGCCGAAGCGCAGCCGCACCACGCCCGCCTCGCGCTCGGACAGCGTCTCCAGCACCGACTGCAGCTGATCCTGCAACAGGGTGAAGCTCACCGCGTCGACCGCGACCACGGCCTCGGAGTCCTCGATGAAGTCGCCGAGCTGGCTGTCGCCCTCGTCGCCGATGGTCTGGTCCAGCGAGATCGGCTCGCGCGCGTACTGCTGGATCTCGAGAACCTTCTCCGGCGTGATGTCCATTTCCTTGGCCAGCTCCTCCGGCGTCGGCTCACGGCCGAGGTCCTGGAGCAACTCGCGCTGGATGCGGCCGAGCTTGTTGATGACCTCGACCATGTGCACCGGGATGCGGATGGTGCGGGCCTGGTCGGCCATCGCGCGGGTGATGGCCTGGCGGATCCACCAGGTGGCATAGGTCGAGAACTTGTAGCCCTTGGTGTAGTCGAACTTCTCCACCGCGCGGATCAGGCCGAGGTTGCCCTCCTGGATCAGGTCCAGGAACGCCATGCCGCGGCCGGTGTAGCGCTTGGCCAGCGAGACGACCAAGCGCAGGTTCGCCTCGAGCAGGTGGTTCTTGGCGCGGTTGCCGTCGCGCACGATCCAGTTGTAATCGCGGCGCATGGCCACCGGCAGCTTCTCGCCGGACTCGGCGAACTCGCGCATCTTCTCGGCCGCGTACAGGCCGGCCTCGATCCGCTTGGCGAGCTCGACCTCCTCTTCGGCGTTGAGCAGCGCCACCTTGCCGATCTGCTTGAGGTAGGCGCGCACCGAGTCGGCCGAGGCGGTGAGTTCGGCGTCCTTGCGGGCCTGCCGCAGCGCCTCGGATTCCTCCTCGTCCCAGACGAAGTCGCCGGAGGCCTTGTCGGCGGCCGAGGGCTCCTCCTCGGCCTCCTCGTCCTCGGCGGGCTCCTCGGCGGCCTCGGCGATCTCCGGGTCGTCGGCGAGGTCGCCCTCGTCCACCTCGAGATCGTCGAGATCCTCGAGGTCGATGGCCTCCTCGTCGATGGGCTCGTCCGCGCCGGGCTCGCCGTCGGGGCCGGCCTTCTTGGTGGTGGCCTTCTTCGCAGGCGCCTTCTTGGCCGCGGCCTTCTTGGCGGGTGCCTTCTTCGCTGCGGCCTTCTTGGCCGGGGCCTTCTTGGCGGCAGCCTTGCGGACCGGCCGTGCTGCGGTGGGTTCTTCGGAGTCGGCGTCGGCCGAACCGGCGGTCTGACGGGTCGTGGCTACCACGTACGCCCTTTCGTGACGGTCTCGTGCGGCGTCACGCCAGAGTGGTGTTCCGGCGGAGCGGTCTGTCGGGTTTCACCGGCGGAGGGCCGGTCGGGCGCCGGCTCTCCGCCGGGCATGTTCCATTGTAACTATCCGACCAGGGTACCCATGGCACGATGCCGACTACCCGCGCGCCGGTCCTGCGGATTCGCGCCACCGGACGGCCACGCGCGATCGGCACCGTGCCGAGCCCGGCTCAGGGCACCAGGCCGGACTCGATCGCCATCGCCGCACCGACGATACCCGCGGTGTTCTTCAGATGCGCGGCCACCACCGGAGTGCGATTGGTCAACAAGGGAATCCACTGATCGGCGTCGCGGCTGATGCCACCGCCCGCGACGATCACCGTCGGCCAGAACAGATTCTCCAGTCCCACCAGGACGGTGCTGACCTCGGCCGCCCACTGCGGGTAGCTCAGGCCGAGCCGGTCCTTCACCGAGGCGGCGGCACGGTGCTCGGTCTCCATACCGCCGATCTCGAGGTGGCCCAGCTCCGTGTTGGGCACCAGGGTGCCGTGGTAGAGCAGGGCCGAGCCGATGCCGGTGCCGAAGGTGAGCAGCAGCACCAGGCCGGTGAATTCCTTTGCCGCGCCGTAGCGGTCCTCGGCCAGCCCCGCCGCGTCGGCGTCGTTGAGCACCGTCACCGGGCGCCCGCCCAGCGCCGCGGAGAACAGGGCGCGGGCGTCGGTGCCGATCCAGCTCTTGTCGATGTTGGCGGCGGTGCGGGTGATGCCGTCGAGCACGACCGCGGGCAGAGTGATGCCGACCGGGCCGTCCCAGTCGGCCTTGGCGACCAGTTCGGCGACCGCGTCGGCGACCGCGTGCGGGGTCGACGGCTGCGGTGTCGCGATCTTGATCCGGTCGTGCACCAGCTCGCCGGTGGCCAGGTCGACGGCGGCGCCCTTCACGCCGCTGCCACCGATATCGATCCCGAATGCGTGCCCCCGAGCGGACATGACTTAACCCCTCGTTCTGGTTGCTGGCCGAGTGATGACAGGCGATTATGGCCGATCGCCGCGTCCGGTGTCGTGCCGCACAAGGGTAAGCGTGCGCCGTGGCGACCGCGGCGGCGGGACCTGTGCTGCCGGGGACGATCTGTGATGCCATGGAGACGTGCCGCACTCGAGAATGTCAGCAGCCGAACCCACCGTCGCATCCCCCGCATCCCCCGCAGCCGCCGAATCCCCCGCAGCCGTCGCCGAGCTGCGCCGCACGGCCGTCGAACTCGCCGAACGCGCCGCCGACCATGTGCGCGCCCGCCGCCCCGAGGTGTTCGGCCCGGACGCCGAGGCCGCCGACGCGGTGCGGACCAAGGGCCACGCCACCGACCCGGTCACCGTGGTCGACACCGAGACCGAGGAACTGATCCGCGGCCTGCTGGCCCGGCATCGCCCCGGCGAAGCCGTGCTGGGCGAGGAGGGCGGCGGCAGCCTGGGCGCCGACGACGGCGCGGTGCACTGGGTCGTCGACCCGATCGACGGCACCGTCAATTTCCTCTACGGCATCCCCGGCTACGCCGTCTCGGTGGCGGCGATGCGGGGTGGCCGGTCCGTCGCGGGCGCGGTCGTCGACGTCGCCCGGCAGGTCACCTACAGCGCCGGGCTCGGGGCGGGCGCGCACGCGCACACCGCCGGCGGCCCGGCCGAACGGTTGCACTGCTCGGCCGCGGACTCGCTGGACCTGGCGCTGGTCGCCACCGGTTTCGCCTACGGCAGACACCGGCGGACGCGGCAGGCCGAGATCATCGCCCGGGTGCTGCCGCAGGTGCGCGACATCCGCCGCTTCGGCGCCGCCGCGCTCGACCTGTGCCACGTGGCCGCGGGCCGGGTCGACGCCTACTTCGAGCACGGGCTCAACGCCTGGGACTGGGGCGCTGGCGCGCTGATCGCCGCCGAAGCCGGTGCGGTGCTGACGCTGCCGGCCGCCCACCGGTCCGGCGCCGAGGGCGACCTCGTGGTGGCCGCCGCCCCCGGTATCGCCGACGAACTCGCCGGGGTGCTGCGCGCGGCGGGCGCCACCGATCCGATCCCGGACCGCTGACAGCGCCGAGGCCGCGCCCCCGGCGGGAGCGCGGCCTCGGGAATCGGGGTGTCAGCAGCGCGCGGTGCGCGCGGCCTCCAGCAGATCGATATCGATCTTCGGGCTGTCGCCGGGGGCCGGGTTCTTCAGCGACCGCAGCACCTCCTCGGCGTCGTTGCTGGGCTGGATGCCGCGGAACAGCGAGCCGAGCACCAGGTCGACGGTCTCGTCGGTGCGCTGGTCCTCGATGAGTTCCGCGCACGGCACGACCAGTTGCACGGTCGCGGCGGCGGGCCTGCCGTTCACGCCGAACCGGATCTGGCCCATGCATTCCAGGTCGCCGTTGACGTATATCGGATCGTTGCCGTACTGCGTCCCCGGCGCGCTCCCGAAGCCGAGATCACCGAGCCGGGACGCGACATCGGCGGCCTGGCCGCGCTGGTTGTTGGCGTTGAGCACGCGCACCTTGCTCTCGGCCAGCGGCGCGGGCTCGACCTCCTCGAGCCGGGACGCACCGACCCGCTGCCCGAGGGCGGGGGCGGGCTCGGCACCGGGCTCGGCGGCCGGGCTGGGGGAGTTGCAGGCCATCGCCGCGGTGTCGGCATCCTCGGTCGTCAGCGCCTTGATCCACACGATCGAGCAGATCAGCGCGAGGACGCCGAGCATGACGAGCCAGGGCCGCGGGCGGCGCCGAGGATACGGGCGACCCTGCGGATCGGTCGCGCTGCCTTCGGTGATCAGTGAAACCACCAGCACACTCTACGAAAACGGCGGCACGGCGGTGCGCAAGGTCTCGACGAGTCGCCCCCCCGATGTCGATTCCCGATCGGTTTCGCCACGGCTGTGTTTTGATTGCGACTTTTTCCGGCGCGTCCGCTATTGTCTGGCGGCCCAGATCGAATCACCAGCGGCGAAAACGGTGGTCGGTCGCGGGAACAAGTAGGGCATGTCCTGCGTTTACCGAGCGCAATCGGGTATGGATCAGGCTGATCCACCCCTGATACGCGGGCGGCGCACGTGTGATGTGCACCACCGGCGGGGCGGTGCGGGTTCACGTTCGATTCCCGGCAGGAATCGGCCGCGTGGACGCTGCCGGTCCGGGATATACGGAGTAAGGACGAGGGGAAGACGACATGGCAACCGACTATGACGCACCGAGGCGCACCGAAACCGACGACGTGTCGGAGGATTCGCTGGAGGAGCTGAAGGCTCGTCGTAACGAGGCACAGTCCGCCGTCGTGGATATCGACGAATCCGATACCGCGGAGTCGTTCGAGCTTCCCGGCGCGGACCTGTCCGAGGAAGTGCTTTCGGTTCGGGTGATCCCCAAGCAGGCCGACGAGTTCACCTGTTCGAGCTGTTTCCTGGTGCACCATCGCAGCAGGCTCGCCAGCGAAGCGGGTGGGCAGATGATCTGCATGGACTGCGCCGCCTGATCGCCGGCGAGATCGACATCGAGGCCGGACGATCGGTGTCCGCCGAGCGCGCCGCGAGCAGTCAGCTCGCGCTCGGCAGACCGAGTGCGGCCAGGACCCGGTCGGGCCGACGTGCGCTGACCAACCAGTACGGCGTCGGATCGTCCGGGTCGTTCAACACCAGCAGCACCATCGGGCCCACCCAGGGCCGGTGCTGCACATACGCGGCCGGGTCGAGCTGGCGGCCCAGCGCCGCACTCTTGGCCGAGGGCGCCACCACCGCGGCCCGCGCGACGAAATTCACCGGCAGGTGCGCGCGGTCGACCCGCAGCTCCGGCGTCCCCGAGGCGTCGGGAGCGACTTCCAGCCGATGCCTGCTCATCCACAGCAATACCCACACCGGCACCGGGAACAACAGGGCATAGGGCAACCAGGCCCGCAGACCCGGCGCGCCCATGTGGATCTCGGCGGCGAGCAGACCGGCCACGCCGAGGCCGATCGGCCACCACCACCAGGGCACCCAGAGGCGCTCGCGATAGGTGTGCACGGTCGGGTCACGACGCTCGGTCACCGACGGGTTGGGCTGGTCCGACACGTTTCCACAGTAAGTCACCGTCACGGCGGCGCGCCGTCCAGGTACGCGTAGGCTCGACCACCGTGAGCGCACTTTCACCGATACCGCTGCGGCGGCTGGATCCCGGCATCCCCGTGCCGACGCGCGCCCATCCCGGCGACGCGGGCGTCGACCTGTGCACCACCGAGGACGTCGTGCTGGCGCCGGGGGAGCGGGCGCTGGTCGGCACCGGCATCGCGGTGGCGTTGCCGGTGGGCACCGTCGGCCTGATCCATCCCCGCTCCGGCCTGGCCGCCAAGACCGGCCTGTCGGTGGTGAACACCCCCGGCACCGTGGACGCGGGCTACCGGGGCGAGATCAAGGTGTGCCTGATCAATCACGACCCGCGTACGCCGATCGAGCTGCGCCGTGGCGACCGCATCGCGCAGCTGCTCGTGCAGCGGGTGGAACTGGTGGACTTCGTCGAGGTGGAGCAGCTCGACGAGACCTCCCGCGGCGCGGGTGGCCACGGGTCCAGCGGCGGTCATGCGAGCTTGACCCCGGGCGCGCGGAGCGCGGCCCGGGTGGCCCAGGAGGGGTGAGACGGGAATGTTCGGCAGGAAGAAGCGCGACACCAAGAGATTCGAGTCCGACGCCTACGACGAGGACTACGCGGATCAGGGGTACGACGAGGCTTACGACGACACCTACGGAGACGACGCCTACGAAGACGACGCCTACGACGAGGTGGCCGGCCACGGCGAGTACTCGTCCGGGCCGCTGCACGCCGCCCCCGAGCCCGAACGGCGCGGCCCCTACGACTACGACGAGGTCGCCGAACTGCTCGCCGACGTCGCCGATCAGCGGCTCGATCTGGGGTCGGTGATCCTGCCGGTGCCGCCGGGCGGGCAGCTCCAGGTGGAGATGACCCCCGACGGCGCGCCGCAGGCCGTGCATCTGGCCACCGAGCACGGTCGCATCACCGTGGCGGCCTACGCGGCGCCGAAATCGCCGGGGCAGTGGCGCACCGTCGCCGCGGACCTGGCCGATTCGCTGCGCAAGGACGGTGCCCAGGTGTCGGTGGAGACCGGTCCGTGGGGCCGCGAGCTGCACGCGGTGACGCCGAGTGCGGATCTGCGTTTCATCGGCGTCGACGGCTACCGCTGGATGGTGCGCCTGGTCGCGGCGGGCCCGGCGGGCGCGGCCGCCGACGGCATGCCGCTGGTGACCGCGGCGCGCGCGATCATGTCCGAGACCGTGGTGCGGCGCGGCAGCGATCCGCTGCCGGTGCGCGATCCGCTGCCGGTGGTGCTGCCCCAGCAGCTGGCCGAACAGCTCGCTGCCGCCCATCAGGCGCAGATGCAGGCCCAGCAGCAGCAGATGGCCGCGCAGGCCGCGCCACCGCCCACTCCCGCCCCGACCCCGAAGCCGGTGCCGCAGGAGCCCCGCCGTGGTGTCGGTGGGTCGGCGATGCAGCAGCTCGGCCTGAACTGAGCACGACCCCCGCGACAGCGTCGCCGGATACCCGGCGGCGCTGTCGGCGTCTCGGCGGTGGGCGCGAAGCCGCCGACGCGATGGGCGGTGCGGTGTCGCCGCGGTGCGGCAGGTCGAGCGCTGCCGGGCGCGGGCGGCGTCCTCAGCCGATGCCGGGTTCGTCGAGGAGAGCGGGCAGCGCCCGGTGGCCGAGCACGCCGGGGTCGGCGCCCAGTTCGGCGAGGGTGATGCGGTGCAGGGCGGAGTCCGGGATGCGGGCGGCCCACTCCTCGCCGACCGCCAGCGGATGCACCGGATCGTCGACGGCGGCCACCACCACCGTGGGCACGCGCAGTTCGGCCAGCAGCTGCGGTTCGGGCCACTTGTAGGCGGCGGCTTCCTCGAGCGCGGCGGGCAGATCCGGCCACTGCGCGCGCCAGGACTGGTCCAGTGCCGCACCGAGCCAGGCCGGGCTGCTCGCGCGCATCTGCGCCACGACGGCCTCCAGCCCGTCGGCGCGCAATCGCTCGGCGGTGAACGCGGCGCTCAGCGCCGCCGGGCAGTCGGCGGTGTCCGGCCCGGTCCAAGCGGGCAGCGCCGCCACCACGCCCACCGCGTCCGCGCGCCGTTCGGCGGCCCACGTCACGGCGACCGCCGCGCCGAGGGAGATCCCCGCGGCCAGCACGGGCCCGCGCGCGGCGGCGGCGTCGAGGGCCGCCAGGAAGCTCGCGACCACCGCGCGCGGATCGGGCTCGACCGCGTGCAGCGCCAGTCCGCGCGCCGCCGCGGCGGGCCCGAAGGCGCGGCGCGCGAAATCGGCGTCGGATCCGGTACCGGGCAGCGCGACGACGCAGGGGCGGGGCCGCCGACCTGCGGTGACGCGGTGTGGGGAGGCGAACATCGGGTCGAGCGTAGCGGGGGTGCCCCGGGGGATCTACAGTGGCGGTGTACGGCCAACAGCCGGTCGTCACCGATCAACCACGATGGCGTGCGATCCACGCCATCTGCTCTAGCAGGAGAGCGTGTCATGCCATCCGCAGCCTCGAGTTATTTCCGGCGCCTGAGTCGCCGGCTGACCGAGGACATCGATCAGCTCGATGCTGAGGAGCTCGCCGAGACCGCCGACGCGTCGGGCGCGTGCCGGGTCTCGGAGTGTCGCCGTGGCGACGAGGCGACGATGCTCGGCCGGCTCCGGAGCGTGGAAGCATGCTCCAAGTCCGCGGGCGCCGCCGTGCAGGCGGAGTTCTTCGACGGCACCGACGCCATCACCCTGGTGTGGATCGGCCGCCGCCGCATCCCCGGGATCGAACCGGGACGCAACATCCTGGTGCGGGGTCGCGTCGGTGAACGCGACGGCCGCAAGGTGATCTTCAACCCCTACTACGAATTGCGCGGGAACAGCTGACACGCATGCCATCCAGCCACGACCACGGCGCCGAACTCGACACGCCGACCGACGCACCCGCGCCGCCGACCGAGCCCGCCGAGGCCGAGCGTGAGCGCGCCGCCGAGCAGACCCTGCTGGAGCAGATGGGTGGCTTCAGCGGCCTGATCTACTCCACGGTGCCGGTCGTGGTCTTCGTCCCGGTCAACACCTTCGCCGGCCTGACGGTCGCGATCTGGGCCGCGCTCGGCGCGGCCGCGGCGATCCTGGTCTGGCGGCTGATCCGCCGCGACCCGCTGCAGCCCGCGGTGTCCGGCTTCATCGGCGTCGGCATCTGCGCGTTCATCGCCTGGCGGATGGGCGAGGCCAAGGGCTTCTTCCTGTTCGGGATCTACACGAGCCTGGTCTACGCGGGCGTGTTCCTCGCCTCGATCCTGGTGCGCAGGCCGCTGGTCGGCGTGATCTGGGGTGCGCTCAACGGGCACGGGTCGGTCTGGCGCACCGATCGCACGCTGGTGCGTCTCTACGACCTGGCGACGGCCACCTGGGCGCTGGTGTTCGGCGCCCGCTACCTGGTGCAGTCCGAGCTGTACGACTCCGACCACACCGGCTGGCTGGCCGCCGCCCGCATCGGTATGGGCTGGCCGCTGACGGCGGTCGCCTTCGCCGTCACCATCTGGGCGGTGCGCCGCGCCGGACACCTGCCCGCCCGCTCGGCCGCCTGACCGGATCCCCGCGCCGCCAGCGGGTTACCGCACCGGAAGGTGGGCCGGGCCCACCGCCAAGGTGAGGGTGGGACCCACCCTGGGGTGCCTGGTCGCTCGACCCGGTTCATCAGACGATCGTTCTCGACACCGAAAACGTGAACGATCGCCAGAGATTGGACCGGACACATGGCTACCGAACACCAGACCGCCACCCACAGCTCCGCGAGCCCCGCGCTGACCGAGAGCCGTCGCGTCGCCGCCGAGGTGGAGCAGCTGATCGGCCCCGCCGCCGCCGGTGACCAGCGCGCGGTCTCCGACATCCTGCGGGCCGTGCACCCGCTGGTGCGCCGCTACTGCGGCGCCCGCCTCGGCAACACCGCGCACTTGCAGGTCACCGCCGACGACGTGGTGCAGGAGGTGCTGCTGGCCACCGTCAAGGCGATCCCGCGCTACCGCGATCAGGGCAAGTCGTTCCTGGCCTTCGTCTACGGCATCGCCGCCAACAAGGTCGCCGACGCGTTCCGCCGCTCGCAGGTGCACCCCGCCTACCCGATGGCCGAGGTGCCCGACGCCGCGTCCCCGGAGGCCGGCCCGGAGGAGTGGGCGCTGGCGCTCGAGCGTCGCGCCGCCACCCGGGAACTGATGAAGGTGCTCGCGCCCGCGCACCGCGAGGTGCTGGTGATGCGGATCGTGCTCGGCTGGTCGGCGGCACAGACCGCCGAGGCCATCGGCACCAGCCCGGGCGTGGTGCGGGTGATGCAGCATCGCGCGCTGAACAAGCTGCGCGCCCAGCTCGAACTCGCGGCGTGAGCGCGGACGGCCCGCGCGCAGCAGCCGTATCGGGGTGTTACGGCTTGATGCCGTGGTCGGCCAGCGCGACCCGCAGATCCTCCTCGGCCTCCACCGAGGTCACGAACAGCAGCTCGTCCTCACCCTCGAACGGGTCGTCGGGCTGCGGCACGATCACCCGGCCGCCGCGCAGGATCGTCACCAGGGCCGCGTCGCGCGGCAGGGTGAGCGTGCGCACCGGTTTGCCGGCCAGCGCGGTGTCGGCGGGCAGGGTGATCTCCACCAGGTTGGCCTGGCCCTGACGCAGCGTCATCAGCCGCACCAGATCGCCCACCGAGACGGCCTCCTCGACGAGCGAGGCGAGCAGCCGCGGTGTGGAGACCGCGACGTCGACCCCCCACGCCGAGTCGAACAGCCACTCGTTGCGCGGGTCGTTGACCCGGGCGACCACCCGCCGCACCCCGAACTCGGTCTTGGCCAGCAGGCTGTGCACCAGGTTGGCCTTGTCGTCGCCGGTGGCCGCGATGACCACCTCGTAGGTCTCCAGCCCGGCGTTCTCCAGCAGCGCGAGTTCGCAGGCGTCGGCGTGCACCCAGATCGCGTCCGGGATGGCCTCGGGATCGATGTGGTCGAGCTGGCGCTCGAGCAGCATCACCCGATGCCCGGCGCGCAGCAGTTCCCTGGCGATGGAGCGGCCGACGGCGCCGGCTCCCGCGATGGCCACCTTCATGATCAGTCCTCGCTCACGGGGGGCTTGCCCGCCAGCGCGACGGTCTCGCCGACGCGGCCGGACGGCGCCGCGACATAGACGATGTCGTCGGCCTGCACGATGGTCTTGGCGTCGGGCAGCAGCGCCTGGCCGAACCGGATGACGAAGGCCACCCGCCCCGCGACCGCCTGCTCGAGATCCCGCACGGTGCGGCCGTACCAGTCCTCGTGCAGGGTCAGCTGGGTGACCGCGACGGTGCCGGTGGGATCACGCCAGGTGGTGGTGCTCGGGTCGCCGATCAGGGTGCGCAGGAACCGGTCGGTGGTCCACGGCACGGTGGCGATGGTGGGGATGCCGAGCCGTTCGTAGACGGCGGCGCGCTTGGCGTCGTAGATGCGCGCGACCACCCGTTCCACACCGAAGGTCTCGCGCGCGACGCGCGCGGAGATGATGTTGGAGTTGTCCCCCGAGGACACCGCGGCGAAGGCGTCGGCGCGCTCGATGCCGGCGCGGGTGAGCACGTCCCGGTCGAATCCGACACCCACCACCCGCTGGCCGGTGAAGTCCTGGCCCAGCCGCAGGAACGCGCTCTGGTCCCGGTCGATGACGGTGACCTCGTGGCCCACCCGGACCAGGGCGCGAGCCAGCGACGAGCCGACGCGCCCGCACCCCATGATCACTACGAACACCGTGCAACCTCGTTCCTGGAAAACACTCCCGCTCCCCGCGCCCGCCAGGTGTCTCGCGCCGGACCGGGCGAGCCGCGGTGCGTCCATAACGTACCCGTCGGACTCGTCCAAGGCCCAGTTTCCCCCTGCGCCACACCGGCAAACCCGGGGGTGTGCGGCGTGTTCGCCGACCCCCCGGGCGATCCACCGTCCGGGGATCTATGCTCGCTCCAGTGTCCAAGTTGACGACGGCAGCCAAGCGCGTGCTGCTGGGCAGGCCCTTTCGCAGTGATTCGCTCGGGCACACCCTGTTGCCGAAGCGGATCGCGCTTCCGGTCTTCGCCTCCGACGCCATGTCCTCGGTGGCGTACGCGCCGGAGGAGATCTTCCTCATGCTGTCGGTGGCCGGTGTCTCGGCCTACCTCTACGCGCCCTGGGTGGGCCTGGCCGTCGCGTTCGTGATGGCCGTGGTGGTGGCCAGTTACCGGCAGAACGTGCACGCCTACCCGTCCGGCGGCGGCGACTACGAGGTGGCGACCACCAACATCGGCCCGAACGCCGGGCTCACCGTGGGCAGCGCCCTGCTGGTCGACTACGTGCTCACCGTCGCGGTCTCGATCTCCTCGGCGGCCTCCAACATCGGCTCGGCCATTCCGTTCGTGGCCACCCACAAGGTGCTGTTCGCGGTGGTCGCCATCGCGTTGCTGACCGCGGTGAACCTGCGCGGTGTCCGCGAGTCCGGCACCGCGTTCGCGATTCCCACCTACGCCTTCATGTTCGGCATGTTCCTGATGCTCGGCTGGGGGCTGATCGAGGTGTACGTCTTCGGCGAGGACCTGCGGGCCGAGTCGGCCGGTTTCGGGCTCACCGCCGAGGAGGAGCACCTGTACGGGCTGGCGTTCGCCTTCCTCATCGCGCGCGCGTTCTCCTCCGGCTGTGCCGCGCTCACCGGTGTGGAGGCGATCAGCAACGGCGTGCCCGCCTTCCGCAAGCCCAAATCGCGCAACGCCGCCACCACCCTGCTGCTGCTCGGCATGATCGCGATCACCCTGCTGATGGGCATCATCATGCTGGCGCAGAAGGTGGGAGTGGTCTACGCCCACGACACCGACAACCTGGTCGGCGCGCCCGACGACTACCACCAGAAGACGTTGATCGCCCAGCTCGCCGAGGCGGTGTTCCACGACTTCCCGGTCGGCTTCTACTTCGTCACCGCGGTCACCGCGCTGATCCTGGTGCTGGCGGCCAACACCGCGTTCAACGGCTTCCCGGTGCTCGGCTCGATCCTGGCCCAGGACCGTTACCTGCCCCGCCAGCTGCACACCCGCGGCGACCGGCTGGCCTTCAGCAACGGCATCCTGTTCCTCTCCGGCGCGGCGATCGCCTTCGTCGTGGTGTTCGGCGCCGAGGTGACCAAGCTGATCCAGCTCTACATCGTCGGCGTGTTCGTCTCCTTCGTGTTGAGCCAGACCGGCATGCTGCGGCACTGGACGCGGCTGCTGCGCACCGAGACCGACCCCGCGCAGCGGGCCAGGATGCAGCGTTCGCGGGTGATCAACGCCGTCGGTCTCACGGCCACCGGCACGGTGCTGGTGATCGTGCTCGTCACCAAGTTCTTCGCCGGCGCGTGGATCGCGATCCTGACCATGGCGGCGATCTTCGTGCTGATGAAAATGATCCGCCGCCACTACGATTCGGTGTCCAAGGAACTCGACGAGCACGACTGGGACGGCGTGCTGCCCAGCCGCTCGCACGCGATCGTGCTGGTCTCCAAACTGCACCTGCCGACCCGGCGGGCGCTGGCCTACGCCCGCGCCACCCGGCCCGACACCCTCGAGGCGGTGACGGTCAACGTCGACGAGGCCGATACCCGAGAGCTGGTCCGCGAGTGGGAGCGCAGCGATATCACGGTGCCGCTCAAGGTCGTCGAATCGCCCTACCGCGAGATCACCAAACCGGTCCTGGACTACGTCAAGCGGGTGCGCCGGGACGCCCCCCGCGACGTGGTGACCGTGTTCATCCCCGAGTACGTGGTCGGACACTGGTGGGAGCAGGTGCTGCACAACCAGAGTGCGCTACGGCTCAAGGGCAGGCTGCTGTTCGAGCCGGGCGTCATGGTGACCAGCGTGCCGTGGCAGTTGAGTTCCTCGACCCGGGCCAAGCAGACCGCCGACGTCAACGCGCCGGGCGCGGTGCGGCGCGGATACGGCGATCGGCCGTGATCGGATGAACGGCTGGTCGGGCCGCAGCTTCGAGATCCGGCTGGGGCCGCCCGGGCACGGCGGCTTCTGCGTGGGCAGGCACGAGGGCCGGGTGGTGTTCGTGCGGCACGGGCTGCCGGGGGAGACGGTGCTCGCGCGGGTCACCGAGGACCAGGGCGGCACGTTCTGCCGGGCCGACGCGGTGGAGATCGTGCACGCCTCCGCCGACCGGGTGCCGCGGAGCTGCCCGGTTTCGGGCCCCGGTGGCGCCGGATGCTGTGACTACACCCATGCCACGCCCGCCGCGCAGCGGGCGCTCAAGGCCACGGTGGTGGCGGAACTGCTGCGCCGCGTCGCCGGTCTGGAGCGGGAGGTCACCGTCGAGCCGGTGGCGGGCTGGCCCGCCGACGCCACCGGGGGCTGGCGCACCCGGGTCCGGCTGCCGGTCGACGCCCTGGGCCGCGCGGGCGCGCACCGCTACCGCAGCGACGAGGTGATCGCCGACCTGCGCTGCCCGCAGCCCGTCGAGGGCGCGCTTGCGGGCATCGCGGAGCGGCGGTGGACGCCGGGCGCGGACCTGGTCGTCGCACTCGACGCCGACGGCATCCGCCACATCGTGGAACTCGCGCCGCCCGAACCCGCGCGCGGCGGGCGCGACGGCCGCCGCCGACCGGCCGGGCGGCGCCGCACCGCCGCCGCCCGCCGGGCCGCCGCGCACGCTCCCCGCCTCGAACAGGTGCGGGCGGGTTCGGGCCGGGCGGTGGAGTACGTGGCCGGGCGCCGCTGGGAGATCTCGGCGACCGGGTTCTGGCAGGCGCATCGGCTCGCGGCCCAGTGCTACTCCGATCTCGTCGCCGAGTGGGCCGAGCTGGCCGCCGGGGAGCGCGCCTGGGATCTCTACAGCGGCGCGGGAGTGTTCGCGGCGCGGCTGGCCGAACAGGCCGGGCCGGACGGCGCCGTGCTCGCGGTGGAGTCGGCGCGGCCCGCGGTCGCCGACGGCCGGGCCGCGCTGCGCGATCTGCCGTGGGTGGACCTGCGCGCCGCCCGCGTCGAACGCTGGGCCGGCGAGCACGCGCGCACTGCGCCGCCGCGCGTGGTGGTGCTCGACCCGCCGCGGGCGGGTGCGGGCAAGGAGGTGGTGGCCGCGGTGACCGCCGCCGGGCCCGAGCGCATCGTGCACATCGGGTGCGACCCGGCCTCGTTCGCCCGTGACATCGGCCTGTACCACCACGGCGGCTACCGGCTGGCCGGGCTGCGGGTCTTCGACGCGTTCCCGGGCACGCACCACATGGAGTGCGTGGCGCTGTTGACCCGCTGACCCGATTCCCTCGCGGCGCCAAGGCCTTTAGAGTCCACGGCATGACCGTGTATGTGATCGCCCAGCTGAAGTTCACCGACCGCGCCGCCTACGACCGGTACCAGGCGCGGTTCATGGACGTGTTCACCAAGTATTCGGGCACCCTGCTCGCCGCCGACGAGCAGCCGACCGTGCTCGAGGGCGACACCGACCGGGAGAAGGTGGTGCTGATGTCGTTCCCCGACGAGGCAGCCGTCACCGCGTGGGCGCAGTCCCCGGAGTACCTGGAGATTTCCGAAGACCGGCACGCGGGCGCGCACACCGTGTCGCTGCTGGTGCGGGGGCTCGGCCACCGATCCTGAGCGGCTCAGTCCAACTGCCAGGTCACCCGCACGCTCGCGGTGATCTCCGACTCACCGAGTTCCACCGGCACCGGTGTCGCGGCGAAGGATTCGCCCATCGGCGCCGACACCGCGCGCAGCTTCGGCGCGTACTGCGGCATCGCCCCGGTGTGCTCGGTGATCTCGAGCACCGCGCCCAGCGTGCGCCCGGCCCGCCCGGCATAGCGTTCGGCCTTGGCGAGCGCGTCGTCCCAGGCGGCATCGCGTGCCCGGGCCAGCAGGCCGGCCTGGTCGGCCACCGTGCGCACCAAGCCGCCCAGGCGCACGTCGTCGCCGCCGGCGTCCACGCAGGCGGCGATGATCGCGGCGGGTCCGGGCTCGGCGTCCTCGCCGATGTCGCGCAGCGCGACGACCAGGTCGGTGCTGGCCAGGTAGCCGGTGATCCGGTTGCCCTGCCGTTCGTCCCACACCGTCTCGGTGCGCACCGACAACCCGTTCGTGGCGATGTCGGCGGCGGCCACGCCGTGGCCGCGCAGCGAGTCGGTGACCGCGGCCACCCGCTGCCCGGCACGGGTATAGGCGGCGCCCACCTGCCCGGCCCGCGACTCCACCGAGACGGTGACGCGGATCAGGTCCGGGGTGGCACGGACGCTGCCCTGCCCGAACATCGTCACGGCGGCCGTCAGGTCCTTCTTCTTGCTCACGGGCACCACTGTAGGGCGGGTAACGTGTGATCCGGCCGACCCGTGCGCGCGGGCGGCGCGTCGGTGCCGCCGTCCTGGTCGTGGCGCCGGGCCGGTGGGCGGGCTCACAATGCGCCCGCGTTGTCCGCGGAGGTGGGCACCCTGGTCGACGGAGCGCCCCGCCGAAGCTCCGTAGACTGAGCGGATCAGATGCGCTATCCGGAGGGAGCGAGTTCAGGTGGGAGTGCTTTCCCGGGTCGACACACCCGAAGACGTGCGCCGGCTGAACGTGGCCGAGTTGCGGGAGCTCGCGGAGGAGATCCGCGAGTTCCTGGTGCGCAAGGTCGCGGCGACCGGCGGTCACCTCGGACCGAACCTCGGCGTCGTCGAGCTGACCATCGCGCTGCACCGGGTGTTCGACTCTCCGGCCGACCCGTTGATCTTCGACACCGGCCACCAGGCCTACGTCCACAAGATCCTCACCGGCCGCAAGGACCGGTTCGACGACCTGCGCAAGCAGGGCGGGCTGTCCGGCTACCCCAGCCGCGCCGAGAGCCCCCACGACTGGGTCGAGTCCTCGCACGCCTCCGCGGCGCTGTCCTACGCCGACGGTCTGGCCAAGGCGTTCGCCCTGGGCGGGCAGGACCGGCACGTGGTCGCCGTCGTCGGCGACGGCGCGCTCACCGGCGGCATGTGCTGGGAGGCGCTGAACAACATCGCCGCTGCCCCGGATCGTCCGGTGGTCGTGGTGGTCAACGACAACGGCCGCTCCTACGCTCCCACCATCGGCGGGCTGGCCGATCGGCTGACCGCACTGCGCACCCAGCCCGCCTACGAGCACGCGCTCGACGCGGGCAAGCGGCTGCTCAAGAGCATTCCGCGGGTGGGGGAGTCGGCGTATTCGATGGTGCACGCGGTCAAGGCGGGCATCAAGGACGCGGTGAGCCCGCAGGAACTCTTCAGCGATCTCGGCCTGAAGTACGTGGGCCCGGTCGACGGGCACGACGTGGTGGCGATGGAGTCGGCGCTGCGCCGCGCCAAGGACTTCGGCGGACCGGTGGTCGTGCACGCGGTCACCCAGAAGGGCCGCGGCTACGAGCACGCCGAGAACCACGTCGCCGATCAGATGCACGCCTGTGACCCGATCGACCCGCTCACCGGGCGGCCGCTGGGCGGGGCCAAGGCGCGCGGCTGGACCTCGGTGTTCTCCGAGGAACTGATCGAGCACGCGCGCCGCCGCTCCGACATCGTCGCCATCACCGCCGCGATGCCCGGCCCGACCGGGTTGTCCGCCTTCGGCGAGCGTTTCCCGGACCGCATGTTCGACGTGGGCATCGCCGAACAGCACGCGATGGCCTCCGCGGCGGGGCTGGCGCTGGGCGGTATGCACCCGGTGGTCGCGATCTATTCGACCTTCCTCAACCGCGCCTTCGACCAGCTGCTCATGGATGTGGCGCTGTTGAAGCAGCCGGTGACGGTGGTGCTGGACCGCGCGGGCATCACCGGCCCGGACGGCGCCAGCCACAACGGCATGTGGGATCTGTCGCTGCTCGGCATCATCCCCGGCATCCGGGTCGCCGCGCCGCGCGATGCCGCCACCCTGCGCGAGGAACTCGGCGAGGCGCTGGCCGTCACCGACGGGCCGACCGTGTTGCGGTTCCCGAAAGGCAGTGTCGCCGAAGACCTCACCGCGGTGGAGCGGATCGATGGTGTGGACGTGCTGCGCGCGGCCGACCCCGAGTCGGCGGTGCGCACCCAGCGCGGTGACGTGCTGATCGTCGCGGTCGGCCCGTTCGCCCGGATCGGGCTCGCGGCCGCCGAGCTGCTCGCTCCGGAAGGGGTGTCGGTCACCGTCGTCGATCCCCGCTGGGTGCTGCCGGTCTCCGACACCGTGGTCAAGCTCGCGGAGAACTACCGGCTCGTGGTCACCCTGGAGGACAGCGGCCTGCACGGCGGCATCGGGTCCACGGTGTCGGCGCGGCTGCGGTCGGTCGGCCTGGACGTGCCGACCCGTGACCTCGGCGTTCCGCAGCAGTTCCTCGACCACGCTTCCCGCGACCAGGTGCTCGAGCAGCTCGGGCTCACCCCCACCGACGTCGCCCGGCGCATCGCGGGCTGGCTCGACGCCCGCTGACCGGCGTCAGGCCGAGGCGGGCGGGGTCAGCGCGAGTGTCAGCCGTGGCACGGTCAGTTCGCGCTGCCAGGGGCGGGCGCCGCCGGATTTGAGGAAGCCGTCGATGGCGGCGGCCAGGTCGCCCGGATCGCCGACCCGGTCGTAGTCGGGCAGCCCGTCCCAGCACAGGCGGCGGACCAGATCGGGGGAGAGCAGGTTCTCCACCGGCACCGCGTGCTCGGTGGACAGCTCGGCCATCGCCGCGCGGGCCCGGGTCAGCCGGGCCGCGGCCACCGGATCGCGGCGCTCCCAGCGGTTCGGCGGCGGCGGACCGTCGAAGGGCTGGGTCAGCGGGGGCAGCGCGTCGTCGGGCAGGGCGCGGGCGCGGTCCACCGCCGCCAGCCATTCCCGGGAGTAGCGGCGCTGGCGCGGCCCGCCGAACACCGGCAGCGCGCGCAGCTGGGCGATGCTGCGCGGGTCGGCGGCGGCCGCGGCGACGATCGCGCCGTCGGGCAGGATCCGCGCGGGGGCGATGTCGCGGCTGCGGGCCAGGGAATCGCGGGTGGTCCACAGTTCGCGGACGATGGCGAGCTGGCGGGGCTTGCGCAGGGTGTGGATGCCGGAGGTGCGCCGCCAGCGGTCGGCCTTGGGGGCGGGCGGTTCGGTGGTGCGCACGTGCTCGAATTCCTGTGCGGCCCAGTCGCTCTTGCCCTGCCGCTGGAGTTCGGCGGCCACCGCGTCGCGCAGTTCGAGCAGCAGTTCGACGTCCAGGGCGGCGTAGTTGAGCCACTCCGCGGGCAGCGGCCGCGTCGACCAGTCCGCCGCGCCGTGCCCCTTGCGCAGAGTGCGCCCGAGTAGTCGCTCCACCATCGCCGCGAGGCCGACCCGCTCGAACCCGGCCAGCCTGCCGCCCAGTTCGGTGTCGAACAGCCGCGCCGGGCGCAACCCGAGTTCGGCCAGGCCGGGCAGATCCTGATCGGCCGAGTGCAGCACCCATTCGAGGTCGTTGATCGCCTCGGCGAGCGGTCCCAGCGCGTCGGCGACCGGGATCGGGTCGACGAGGAAGGTCCCCGCGCCCGCGCGGCGCAGCTGGATCAGGTAGGCGCGCGCGGAGTACCGGAAGCCGGAGGCGCGTTCGGCGTCGACGGCCAGCGGGCCGGTGCCCGCCGCGATCCTGGCCGCGGCGGCGGCGACCTCCGCGGCGGTGGCGAGCACCGGTGGCACGCCGTCGACCGGGGCGAGCAACGGCTCGGCCGACGGTGTATCTTCGATGCCCGGCGCGGGCTGTTCTGCTTCCGGCATAGCCCTGAACTCTACGTTGCCGTCACTCCGGACCGTTGGTGGTATAGGGGTGCGGACGCAGGTGGGTGACCCCGGCGGGCGGCAGACCGGCCGAGTAGGCGAGCACTTCGCAGAACGCCTCGACGTGCGGACGCATGTCGGTGGTCAGCGCCGTCCAGGAGGCGCGCAGCTCCAGCTGATGCGCGCGCGGCGGCCCGGCGATGTCGCCGTAGCGCACCGAGCTGGTGGAGGTGACGGTGCCGCCGAGCGCGGTGAACGGCTCGGAGCGGGTCTCGAGCGCGTCCACCAGCCAGCTCCAGGCCACCTCGGGCAGCAGCGGGTCGGTGGCCAGGGCGGCGTCGATGTCGGCCTGGATGTAGGCGACCAGCCGGAACGTGCCGTGCCAGGCGTCGTCGCCGTCGGGATCGTGCAGCAGGATCAGCCTGCCGAACGCGTCGCCCTCGGAGTCGACCGGGACCGTGCCGGTGTCGGGGTGGGTGACCTCGGCACCGAGGGCGTAGGAGTACGGCGCCAGCCGCTGCGGCGGCCGGATGGGCGCGAGCTCGATCCGGGGATGGCATGTCGCGGTGCCCATCGCCTCGACCGCGGCGCGGAACTGGGCCGGTTCGCCCTGGGGTCCTTCGGTCGGTGCGGCGCCGTCGCGGAAGTCGAGCGGTGTCACGCAGCTGACGGTAGACCGTGCGCACCCGGCGCAGTCGGAGGCGCGCCGCCGCATACGATGGCCGGGATGAGCACTCACACTCGCCGTCGGTTGACCGACGCTCCGTTCCTGGCCGCCGCGACGGGCGCCACCCCCAGCCGGCGCCCGGTGTGGTTCATGCGCCAGGCGGGCCGCTCGCTGCCCGAGTACCGCGAGCTGCGGGCCGGCATCGGCATGCTGGAGTCCTGCTTCGACCCCGAGCTGGTCTGCGAGATCACCATGCAGCCGATCCGCCGCCACGGTGTCGACGCGGCGATCCTGTTCTCCGACATCGTCGTTCCGCTCAAGGCGGCCGGTATCGACCTCGACATCGTCGCCGGGGTCGGGCCGGTGGTGGCCGCGCCGGTGCGCTCGGTGGCCGACGTGCGCGCGCTGCCGCGACTGCGGCCCGAGGAGGTCGGCGCCGTCGTGGAGGGCGTGCGGCTGCTGGTGGACGCGCTCGGGCAGACCCCGCTGATCGGTTTCGCCGGCGCACCGTTCACGCTCGCCTCCTACCTGGTCGAGGGCGGTCCGAGCAAGCATCACGAGCGCACCAAGGCGATGATGTACGCCGACCCGAAGACCTGGCACGAACTGCTCGGCGTGCTCACCGACATCACCATCGCCTTCCTGCGCGCCCAGCTCGACGCGGGCGTGGACGCGGTGCAGCTGTTCGACTCGTGGGCGGGCGCGCTGTCGCCGGCCGACTATCGCGCGTTCGTGCTGCCGCATTCGGAGCGGGTGTTCACCGAGATCGCCGACGCGGGCGTGCCGCGCATCCACTTCGGTGTCGGTACCGGCGAACTGCTCGGTGCGATGGGGGAGGCGGGCGCCGATGTGGTCGGCGTGGACTGGCGGGTGTCGCTCACCGAGGCGGCCCGGCGGGTCGGTCCGGGAAAGGCGTTGCAGGGCAACCTCGATCCCGCGGTCCTGTTCGCCGGTCCGCGGGCCGTCGAGGCGCACGCGCGCCGCATCGCCGAGGAGGCCGACCGGGCGCTGGCGCTGGGCGCGACCGGACACATCTTCAACCTCGGCCACGGTGTGCTGCCCGACACCGACCCCGGTGTGCTGACCGCGCTGGTCGAGCTCGTCCACGAACTCTGAGACCGGCCCGAACCCCGGCGGGGGAGGCGAATATCGCCCTCGCGCGGTGACTTCGGCGACAGCTACGGCACCGGATGGCCGCGCGGTGACCGCCGCGGACTACGGTCGGAAACCATGAGGATCGCGATTGTCGGCGGCGGGATCAGCGGGCTCGTCGCGGCGTACCGGCTGCGCACCCTGCTCGGTCCGTCGGCCGATCTCGTCCTGGTCGACCGCGCCGAGCGGGTGGGCGGCATCCTGTACACCGCCGACATCCAGGGCGAGCCCGTCGACCTGGGCGCGGAGGCGTTCGTCGGCCGCCGCCCCGAGGTGCCCGCGCTGCTGCGCGAGCTGGGGCTGGCCGACCAACTGGTGTATCCGGCGGGCAAGCGGCCGCTGCTGTGGGCGGGCGGTGCCACGCACCCGCTGCCGCCCCGCACGCTGATGGGCATCCCGTCCGACGCGGAGTCGATGCGCGGGCTCGTCGACGACGACACCCTGGACCGGATCGCGAGCGAGTCGGCTCGGCCGCTGGCCTGGTACCCGGACAGCGACCTCGACGTGCACAGCCTCGTCGCCGACCGGTTCGGCGCCCAGGTGGTCGAACGCAGCGTCGACCCGCTGCTCGGCGGGGTGTACGCGGGCAGCGCCCGCTCGATCGGTGTGCGTGCCGCGCTGCCCACGCTGGCGGCCGCGCTGGACGCCGGCGCGCCCAGCCTCACCCACGCGGTGGCCGCCGCACTCCCGCCGCCCTCGGACGCCCCGGTCTTCGGCGGCATCCGCGACGGGTACCGGGTCCTGCTGGACGCCCTGGTGGCGGCGTCGGGGCTGCGCTTCGTCGCGGCCACGGCGGCCACCCGCCTCGCGCGCGCGAGCGGCGGCTGGGTGCTCGACCCGCTCGGCCTGGTGGACGCGGTCGTGGTCGCCGCGCCCGCACCGGTGGCGGCGCGGCTGCTGCGCTACGTCGCGCCCGGCGCGGCCGACGCCGCCGCGGGGATCGAACTGTCCTCCTCGGCGGTGGTGGCACTGTCGCTGCCGCCCGACACCGCGTTGCCGGACAACTCGGGCATCCTCGTCGCCACCGGGGAGCCCTTGCGCGCCAAGGCGTTCACACTGTCCAGCCGCAAGTGGCCGCACCTGGCCGAGCGCAAGACCGCGCTGGTGCGGGCCTCGTTCGGCAAGTTCGGTGACGACGCCCCGCTGCGCTGGAGCGACGCGGAACTGATCGCCGCGGCCACCGAGGACCTGGCCACCGTCACCGGTGTCCCGATCACCCCGGTCGAGGCGGTGGTGCAGCGCTGGCCGGGCGGGCTTGCCCAGTACGCGCCGGGCCACACCGACCGCGTCGCCGAAATCGACCGGGCGGTGGCCGAGTTGGACGGCCTGGCCGTCGCGGGCGCCTACCTGCGCGGCGTCGGCGTCCCGGCCTGCGTGGCCGCCGGCGACGCCGCCGCCCGCCGCATCGCCGGCTTCCTCTCCTGAGTGGGAGGGCACACGCGTTACCTCCGGTCCCGCAGTGGCACGATGGACCCATGGCGCGACTCGATTATCAAGCTCTCAACTCCACCATCCGATACCTGATGTTCTCGGTGTACCAGGTGCAGCCGGGCGTGCTGGGTGACGACCGCGAGGCCGCCATCAAGGAGGCGAAGGCCTTCTTCGACGGCCTCGCCGAGAAGGACGTGGTGGTGCGCGGCATCTACGACGTCGCGGGCATGCGGGCCGACGCCGATTTCATGGTGTGGACGCACGCCGAGCGGGTCGAGGACCTGCAGGCCGCCTACGCCGATTTCCGCCGCACCACCGAACTGGGCCGCGCCAGCGACCCGGTGTGGAGCAACGTGGCGCTGCACCGCCCCGCCGAGTTCAACAAGAGCCACATCCCGGCGTTCCTGGCCGGGGAGGATCCGGGCAACTACATCTGCGTGTACCCGTTCGTGCGGTCCTACGAGTGGTACCTGCTGCCCGACGAGGAGCGCCGCAAGATGCTGGCCGACCACGGCAAGGCCGCCCGCGGCTACCCGGATGTGCGCGCCAACACCGTCAGCTCGTTCGCGCTCGGCGACTACGAATGGATCCTGGCCTTCGAGGCGCCCGAACTGCACCGCATCGTGGACCTGATGCGCGATCTGCGCGCCACCGAGGCGCGCCTGCACGTGCGCGAGGAGACCCCGTTCTTCACCGGCCCGCGGGTGGAGATCGAGCAGCTGGTGCCCGCGCTGCCCTGACCGTCGAACACGCACCGCCCGGCGCATGCCCCCGGAACCAGGGGCATGCGCCGGGCGGTGTCGCTTTCCTAGACTTCGCTGCGCGTTCGCTGTGCGGCGACCGCCGTCATCGCGCTGCGCTGTCCGAGGGGTGCAGCCGCAGTGCGATGGAATTGATGCAGTAGCGCTTGTCCGTGGGCGTGTTGTACCCCTCGCCCTCGAAGACGTGGCCGAGATGGCTGTGGCAGTTCGCGCACAGCACCTCGACCCGGCGCATGCCCAGCGAGTCGTCGGGGCGCAGCAGCACCGCGTCGGACTTCGCGGGATCGAAGAACGAGGGCCAGCCGCAGTGCGAGTCGAACTTCTCGGTGCTGCGGAACAGCTCGGCACCGCAGGCGCGGCAGCTGTAGACGCCCTCGGTCTTGGTGTCGGTGTACTCCCCGGTGAAGGGGCGTTCGGTCGCGGCCTCGCGCAGCACCGCGTACTCCTCGGGATTCAGTTTCGCCCGCCACTCCTGCGGGGTCAGCTGGATCCGCGGCGCGGGAAGGGACGTGTCTGCGTCGGAACTCATTGCTCCACGCTAATACGTTCTGCTCCTACGCGCCGTTGCGCGGGGTCGCGGGGGTCAGTTCCGCGTGCGGCGGCTCGGCCGGGACCTCGTCCTCGGCGCGGTCGCCGCGCGCGGCGCCCGGCTCGCTGTCGCGGGAGTCCGGCGCCTGGCGCATCCACGCGGGATCCAGGCCGAGGGCCAGCCTGCCCTCCCGGCGCGCGGCCAGGTAGCGGTCGCCGAGCACGCAGAACACCACGATCAGCAGCAGCGTCCAGCCGAAGGTGATGCGCAGGTACTCGAGGTTGCGCCCGATGCTCTGCCAGCGGTCCGACAACCACTTGTCGTAGGACATGAACCCGAACACCGCCAGCCAGGCGGGCCAGTTGCGCAGCACCGAGTTGCGCAGCACCACGCTCATGAGGAACGGGAACAGCATCATCGAGTAGTACATCTGGCCCAGCCCGGCCAGCAGCCACGACGCGGTGAGCAGCACACCCGCCGACGTGGTGACGAAGAACAGTTCGTCCTCGCGGTAGTAGCGGTACAGCAGCCACAGCGAGATCGCCACCAGCGCGCCCATCACCAGGCGCATGCCCCAGGTCAGCCACAACGGCAGGCCGTAGTAGGCGGCATTGCCCGCGATCGAGCTGTTGAAGTAGTCCCTGGTCTCGAACAGGTACGGCAGCGTCCGGCTGAAGAACTGATCGGCGTCCTTCAGCAGCGGCCAGGAGATCGCCGTCAGTACCAGCGGCACACCCAGGCCGGTGAGGAAGACGTTCCACTGCTTGCGCGCGGCCGCGATCAGCAACAGCGGCGCGAGCGTGGGTTTGACCGTGATGCTCAACCCGAGGATCGCACCGGCCCACAGATCGCGCCGACGCAACAGCAGGTGCAGGAACCCCATCTCCGCCAGCAGGATGCAGCCGTTGACGTTGGTGAACACCAGCGTGTTGATCACCGTCTCGGACATGAACATCGCCAGCAGCAGCGCGGGCGCGGCCACCGAGTTCACCGTGAACTTGAACAGCCGCAGCAGCAGGTACCAGGCCAGGATGATGGCCGCCGCGTTGAGCAGGATGAAGCACCAGCGCGACTTCTCCGGATCGATCAGCGCGATCGGGGCGATCAGCAACGTGCCGCCGGGCGGGTACAGGTAGTGCGGATCGACGTAGTCGAAGTTCGCGGTGTACACCGGGCGTCCGTTCAGGAACGCCAGCGACGCGTTGTAGACCGGCTTGTAGTCGTCGGTGATGAAACCGTTGACAGCCTTGATGAAGACCCTGTTGAGCACCGTCATGACCGCGATGGGCCACAGGGCGAACTTGATCACCTCGGCGGTGGTGCGAGCTGTGCGGGGCTCGAGCTGTCGAAGGAACACTGGGGCACGGTACACCGGCCAGGTGCCGCGATGGTTGCCGGGATATGTCTCGGCGCGCCGTCAGACCGCGATTCCGTACCGGTTGCGCGAGCTATGCCGGGCAGGCGCTGCCGTCGCGCGGCAGCCGCGCCTCGGCCAGGTAGTCGACGACCATCTGTTGCGCGCACCCGGAGTGCGGCAGCGCCGGATGTCCCCAGCCCTGCCAGCTCACCGACGCGTGCCGGGCGCCCGCCGACCCCAGCGCGCCGGTCACCGACGACTGCCCGCCGGTGCCGACCACCGGGTCGGCGACACCCGTGAGCACCAGCACCGGCAGATCCAGCTCCTCGGGCAGCGGCGGCGCGGCCGACACCGGCCACGCCGAGCAGGTCATCAACCCGATGGCGGCCTGCCTGCCGAACACGGGGTACTTCTGCCCCCACGCCTGGGCGAGCTCGGCGGCCTGCACGGCGGTCGGGGGCTGCTGGATGTCGGTACACCGGTTGACGAACTGGCCGTCGGAGGCGGTGGCCGCCGATTCGCGCAGCACCAGGTTGTCCAGCGCGGTCCGGTCGCCGCGACCGGCGGCGGCCAGCGCGTCGGCCAGTTCGGCGACCCGGGTCGCCTGATCGGCCCGCGGCGCGCCGAGGAATCCGGTGATCGCGGTGAGCAGGCCGGCCGCCGACAGCGTGCCCAGCTCGCCGGCGTCGGCCCGCCGGACCAGGTCGGCGACGGCGGCGCGGGGATCGGCGCCCAGCGCGCAGCCGAGCGCCGTGCAGCGCTGGGCGAACGCGGTCAGTGCGGCCTCGGCGCCCTGCAGGCGCTGTTCCTCCCTGGTCACCGCGTCGGTGCCGACGGCCTCGGGGGAATCGAGCACCAGGCGGGCGAGGTGATCGCCGTACTTGCGGGCGTAGGCGATCGCCACCGTGGCGCCGTTGCCGGAGCCCAGCAGGTCGATGTGCTCGACCTGCCACTGCTTGCGCAGCTGCTCGATGTCGTCGGCGGCGTGCGCGGCGTCGAACGTGCTCTCGTAGGGCTGGAGGAAATCGCGGCAGGAGATGGTGGCCTCCTGGCTCAGTTCCGCCATCCGCGC
Source organism: Nocardia farcinica (assembly GCF_001182745.1). NCBI lineage: Bacteria > Bacillati > Actinomycetota > Actinomycetes > Mycobacteriales > Nocardiaceae > Nocardia > Nocardia farcinica. The sequence continues at coordinate 160,084 of NZ_LN868938.1, forward strand.
GATCGGATCGGCGGCGCCGCGGGCGTGCTCGGCCAGGCCGGTGCGGATCTCGGGCGGCAGGCAGTCGATCGGCTGGGAGGTGCCGATCCCGCGCCGGTCCACCGCCACGATCGGGCGGGTGGCCAGCAGCGGGGCGGCGGGGCCGACGGCGAGCCCGGCCAGCGTGGCGCTGGAGGACCGGTCGTTGCCGGAGGTCAGCACCAGCGGCGGGACGTCGGTGGGGGTCTGCGGCAACCGGGCGCGCACGGCGCCGTTGCGGAAGTTGCCGAGCACGCTGCCCGCGGCGTCGATCGGCGTGGAGTACTCCGCGCATTCGAGCACCAGCCCGGCCGGGGCGGGTCCGAGTCCCAACAGGTTCAGCGTCGGCGCGGTGCAGTCGTGCCAGCTCAGATCCGCGGTCGGCACCTGCGCGCGCGGCGGTTCGGCCTGCGTCGTCTCCTCGGGCGCGGGGCCGCCGCCGACCCCGGGCCGCTCCACCGCGACCCCGGGACGATCGGAGGGGCCCGCACCGCATCCGGCGATCACGATCGACAGTGTCGAGGCCAGCACGGCGGCTCGGGTCCAGCGCATGCGCTACAGCCTGCCAGGTCGCGGCCGTCGTTTCATCGACGGGCCCAGCGAGTCAGCACCGTGCCGTCGTCGTCGAGGATCATGTGGCGGCGATGCATGTGCTGATGGAACTCCCGCGCGGACAGCGAGATTCGGCCCGCGGTCCCGCCGACCAGCACCGGCGCGGTGGTCAGGCACAGCTCGTCGACCAGGTCCGCCTCGATCAGCTGGCCGAACAGGTGCGGCCCGCCCTCGCACAGCACCCGGTGCAGGCCGCGCTCGGCCAGCGCGGCCAGCAGCGCCTTCGCGGTGACGGCCACCTCACCGGCCTCGATCACCTCCGCGCCCGCCGCGGCCAGTTTCTCCTTGCGGTCGGCGGGCGCGGCGGCGGCGGTGATGATCAGCGGCGGCACCGTCGTGTCGGTGAGCAGGCGGCAGGTCGGCTCCAGCGCGGCGCTCGCGGTGACCACGGCGATGGGCGGCGGGGCGCCGTCGGGGTGGCCGCCGCGGCTGCGGTCGTGCAGCGAGCGGCGGCGGGCCGCGTCGGTGCGGGCGCCGCCGTAGTTCTCGGTGCGCACCGTGCCCGCGCCCACCAGCACCACGTCGGCGAGGTCGCGCAGGAGCTTGAAGACCCGCTTGTCGGCCGGGGTGCCGAGCGCGGCGGTGACATCGCCGCTGGTCGCGGCCCCGTCGATGCTGGCGACGAAGTTGACGCGCACCCACGGGTCGGCCAGACCGATGGGGTAGGCGTAGAGGTCGGCGAGTCCGTCGGGGTCGAGGTCTGTGAGCTGGATCGCATTGGGCATACGCTGCATGAAACCAGCACACACCACGTCTTTAGGCTTCGTCCATGCAAGAGCGCCTCGTCGATCGCCATCCGGAGGTTCCGGCCGACCAACTCGTCGCCCAGATGGTGCCCCCGCCCATGTTCGACGAGGTCAGCTTCTCCTCCTACATCCCGGACCCGAACGAGCCCAGCCAGGCCGCCGCGGTGCGCAAGGCCGAGGACTTCGCCCGCGAGGTCGCCAAGATCCACAAGGCGGCGGGCAAGAAGAGCCTGTTCGGCAAGAAGAAGCAGGTCACCGGCGCCGGTCTGTACCTCGACGGCGGCTTCGGCGTCGGCAAGACCCACCTGCTCGCCTCGATCTTCCACAGCGCGCCCGCCCCGAAGTCCTTCGGGACCTTCGGCGAGCTGACCAACCTGGTCGGCGCACTGGGTTTCACCAACGCCCTCGAGCGCCTGTCGGCCAACAGCGTGCTGTGCATCGACGAATTCGAACTCGACGACCCGGGCGACACGATGCTGGTCTCGCGGCTGCTCACCGAGCTGTCCGCGCGCGGGGTCTCCATCGCCGCGACCTCCAACACGCTGCCCGGCCAGCTCGGCGAGGGGCGTTTCGCGGCGCAGGACTTCATGCGCGAGATCAAAAAGCTCGGCGCGATCTTCGAGGCCGTGCGGGTGGACGGCCCCGACTACCGCCACCGCGACCTGCCGCCCGCCCCGGAACCGACCTCGCCCGCCGAGCTCGTCGAACGCGCCGCGGCGACACCGGGTTCCACGCTCGACGAGTTCGACGCCCTGCTGGCGCACCTGAGCACGCTGCACCCGTCCAAGTACGGCGCGCTGATCGCCGGGGTGAGCGCGGTGTTCGTCGCCGGCGTGCACCCGGTCACCGACCAGGCCGTCGCGCTGCGCATCGTGGTGCTGGCCGACCGCCTCTACGACGCGAGCGTGCCGGTCACGGTGTCCGGGGCCAAGCTCGACGAAATCTTCTCCCCGGAGATGCTCGAGGGCGGCTACCGCAAGAAGTACCTGCGCGCCATCTCCCGGCTGCTGGCGCTCTCGCGCTTCGAGGCGGCCACCGCCTAGCCACCCCCGGCCGTCCGCCGGTCAGAAGACCAGGCGCAGCACGTAGTCGTGGTGCACTTCGCGGCCCACCGTGAAGGTCTTGGTGCCGACCTGCTCGAACCCGTGCTTGGCGTAGAACCGCTGGGCACGGTGGTTCTCCTGGTTGACCCCCAGCCATACGCCCGGGTATCCACCCTCGCGGGCGTGTCGCAGGGCCGCGCCCATCAGCGCGGTGGAGACGCCGGTGCCGTGGTGGCCGGGCAGCACGTACATCTTGCTGATCTCCAGCGCCGGGTGCAGGTCGACCACCCGGGCGACCTCGGGGTCCGCCGGGTCGCCCGCGACCAGCATCGCGTACCCGACGATCTCACCGCCCGCCACGGCCTTGAGCACGGTGCGGTCCGGATCGTTGAGGTACTCGCCGAACCGTTCGCCGGAGAGCACCTGCTCGAGGAAGATCTCGATGTCGTCGGCGCTCGCGCCGGGCGGGCAGGCCAGCGGAAACGTCGCCGCCGCAACGTCGCTGAGGGCCTCGGCGTCCCACAATCCGGCCCGGTCGACGGTGACTGGGATGTTGCTCATCGGTCCAGTACAACACGCCGGGGTGGTGATGCCGGACGATAGCCGGTCCGCGGCCGCGCCCGCGGTCCGCCGCCCCCAGGCGGGGCGGGTAGGCTCGGGGCCCATGACGAGCGGTAACCGCATCGCGATCGTAGGTGCGGGCATTGCAGGCCTCGCCTGCGCGAAGGTGTTGGGCCGGGAGGGGTTTGCGGTCGAGGTGTTCGACCGGACCCCCGACGTCGGCGGCGTCTGGAGCGCCACCAGGCGTTATCCGGGGCTGCGCCCGCAGAACACCAAGCACACCTACCATTTCTCGGATTTCCCGATGCCGCAGGACTATCCCGCGGTGCCCGACGGTGCCCAGGTGCAGGCCTACCTGCAGAGCTACGTGCAGCACTTCGGGCTCGGTGCACACCTGCGCCTGGGAACGGAGGTGACCGCGGCCGACCCGGTCGACAGCGGCTGGCTGCTCGAGATCCGCGACGAGACCGGCGTGCATCGCAGCACCTGCGACCACCTGGTGGTCGCCAACGGCGTGTTCAGCGATCCCGCCGTGCCGGACTACCGCGGCGCGGAGGCGTTCGAGGCGGCCGGTGGCGCGCTGGTGCACTCGTCGCGCTTCCTCGATCTGGAGGCCGCCCGGGGCAAGGCGGTCGTGATCGTCGGCTACGGCCAGTCGGCGTGCGATATCGCCGAGGCGGTCAGCCACGTGGCCGCCAGTACCACGGTGGTGGCGCGCAGGCTGCTGTGGAAGCTGCCGCGCAAGCTCGGCCTCGGCATCGATTTCGAACGGCTCTTCCTGAGCCGTCTGGGCGAGGCGCATTTCCGCTACCACACCCCGCGCGGCGCGGAGCGGTTCCTGCACGGGCCGGGGCACACCTTCCGCGACAGCGATTTCGACGTGATCCAGGAGATGACGGTCAAGAAGCTGGGCCTGCGGGAGCTCGGTCTGGTGCCGGAGGGCCGGTTCGAGGTGATCGCGGAGAGCACCGTCGGCATCGCCACCGAGGGGTTCTACGAGCAGGTGGCGGCGGGCGCGATCCGGGTGGTGCGCGATGTCGAGGTCGCGGAGCTGTCCGGTCGGCCGGGCCCGCCCGCGGCACAGCTCACCGACGGCCGGACCCTGCCCGCCGATCTGGTGGTCTGCGCGACCGGCTTCCACCAGCGGGTGCCCTTCCTGACGCCCTACATCCAGCGCAGGCTCACCGACGAGGACGGCAACTTCCGCCTCTACCGCAACATCCTGCCGACCGAGGTGCCCAACATCAGCTTCGCGGGCTACAACTCCTCGGTGCTCGCGCCGTTGAGTGCGGAGGTGGGAGCGCACTGGATCGCCGCACTGCTGGCGGGCAAGCTCCGGCTCCCCGCCGCCGCACAGCGCGAGGAGCAGATCGACGAGCGGCTGCGCTGGATGACGGCGGGCACCGGGGGTCGGCACGCGCACGGCACCACGATCACCCCGTTCACCCTGCACAACATCGACGAGATGCTGGCCGACCTGAAGTTCCGGCTGCCGCTGCGCAGCCGGTTGGCGCAGTGGGCCCGCCCGGTGCGGCCGGGCGCCTACCGTGGCCTGGGCGAGCGCTCGGCGGAACGGGCCGCCCCGCCGGTCCCGCCGCTCGCGGAAGAGCCTGTCGTCCAGGGGCACTCGCACCACAGTCAGGCCTGACCCGGCGGTCGGTCCGCCCGGCGCGTCGGTGTGCCGGGCGAACGCTCAGGTGTCGACACCGGCCGGCCGCCGTGCAATAATGACTGACCAGTCAGTCATAGGAGTGTCCATGTCCCCTCGCCGAGTCGACACCACTGCCCGCCGCGCCGAGATCCTCGATGCCGCCGTCCGCGTCTTCGCGAGGAAGGGCTTCGCCGCCAGCCGGGTCGAGGACATCGCGGCGGCCGCCGGGATCGCCAAGGGCAGCGTTTATCTCGCCTTCGACAGTCGCGAGGACCTACTGCGCGCGATCTTCGAGGATTTCGCCGAGCGCACCGCCGCCGGGATGCGCCGCGCCCGCACGGCCGAGGGCCCCGCGCTCGACCGGCTCGCCGAACTGATCCGCTCGACCTTCGTGCTGCTCACCGAAGAACGCGAGACGGCCCGCATCCTGTTCGACCTGTGGTCGGTGGGCCGGGGAGGGGACAGCGCCGCCCCGCTGGACATGGCGCGCGTCTACGGCGAATACCGGGCTGCCGTCACCGACCTGCTCACCGCGGCCGCCGCCGAGGGGGACCTGCGGCCCGGCGTGGGGCCGGGGCACGCGACCGCCGTCGTCGGCGTGATCGAAGGGTGCCTGTTGCAGTGCTTGATCGATCCGGTGCTGCCGGTCGAGGGCCTGGCCGACACCATCGTCGATCTCTGTGTGCACGGCCTGCGCCGGGAGGTGCCGGCATGAGCGCGGTGCTGCGGCGGCTGGACGACACACTCGTGGCGCCCGACGCGTCCGCGGGGGAGCGGCTGCTCGGTTACGGTGCGGCGTCGGCGGGCGCGCTCGTCGCCGTCCTCGCCGGTGTCGGCGCCGGGTGGTCGATCCTGACGGTGCTCGTGCTGGGCGTCGTCGCGTTCGACCTGTTCGGTGGCGCGACGGTCAACGCTATGGACGCGGCCAAGCGGTGGTGGCATCGGCCCGGCCAGGGCGCGGGCCGGCACCTGGCGTTCGTGGCCGTGCACGTGCAGCCCTTCCTGGTGGCGTGGGTGGTGCCCGGATTCGGCTGGATCACCGCGGCGGGGCTGTACCTCGCGACGCTCGTCGCCGCGGGCATCGTGCTCGCCACACCGCTGCGGTACCGGCGCCCGGTGGGTTTCACGGTGACGACGCTGACGCTGGCGGTCGTGCTCGCGGCGGCAGCGGTGCCCGCCGCGGTGGCGTGGTTCGTGCCGGTTCTGCTGATCAAGTTGCTGTTGGCGCATCTGCAACCGGAGGGCGCCGCCGATTGCGCCGAGCGCAATGCCGGGGATCGATGATTGCGTCTGTGATAATCCGGGAGTGGCGCCCCTCGACCTCAACCTTCTGGTTGCTCTCGATTCGCTGCTGGACACCGGCAGCGTGACCGAGGCGGCGCGCCGGCTGCACACCTCGCCGTCGGCGATGAGCCGCACGCTGGCCCGGTTGCGGCGGCTGCTCGACGATCCGCTGCTGGTGCGGTCGGGCCGCCACCTGGTGCCCACCCCGCGCGCACTGGCCCTGCGGCCGGAGGTGGCGGCGCTGGTCGAGCACGGCCGCGCGGTGCTCGCGCCGCGCGGGCGGGTCGACCCCGCGACCCTCGCCCGCGGCTTCGCCGTGCGGGCCGACGACCTCGTGCTCGCCCGGCTCGCCGGACCACTGGTGCGTGCGGTGCGCGCCCACGCGCCCGGCGTCACGATCCGCTTCCTGCCCGACGCCGGGAAGGGGGCGGCCGACCTGCGCGACGGCCGGGTGGATCTGGCGGTCGGCGTGCTCGAACCGGCCGATCCGGAGATCGTCGTCCATCGCGTCTTCGGCGATCGGCTGGTCGGCGTGGTCGCGCCCGGTCATCCGCTGGACGCCGACCGCGTCACCGTCGCCGCCTACGCGGGCGCCGCCCATCTGGCGGTGACCCGGCAGGGCCGCCCGCGCGGGCCCATCGACGACCGGCTCGCCCTGCACGGGCGCACCCGCCGCGTCGTCGCCACCGTCCCCGACCTGCCGTCGGCGCTGCTCGCGGTGCGTGGTGGTGAGCTGGTCTGCCCGGCACCGGCGCACCTGGCCGCCGACGCGGTGGCGGCGCTCGGCCTTGCCACGTTCGAGATCCCGCTCCCGCTCCCCGAGATCCCGGTCGGCCTGACCTGGCACTCCCGCAACACCGCCGACGCCGCCCACCGCTGGCTGCGCGAACTCGTCGAAACCCTGCTGGCGCCACCGGGTCCGGGCCGACGACGCCGCTGACCGCGCCGATTGCTCAGCAATTGCGGTGCGGCGGATCTCCGGGGGTGTCGAGCTCGTCCGCGTGCACGGCCACGAGTGCCGCCTCCACCCGATTGCGGGCGCCGGTGGTGCGCAGGATCGACGACACGTGCACCTTGACGGTGCCCGGCGCCAGGTGCAGGTCGGCGGCGATCTCGGCATTGGACCAGCCGCGGCCGACCAGCCGCAGGATCTCCTGCTCGCGCGGGGTGAGCGCGGCGAAGCGGCGCCGCGCGGCCACCGCCCGGTCGAAGCGGGCGGTGGGTCGACCGTCGAGGAGCCGGCGGGCGATGGCCGGGGAGAAGAACGCCCCGCCCGACGCGACGGCATGCACGCCCAGGATCAGCTCGCGCGGGTCGCCGGACTTGAGCACGAACCCGTCGGCGGCCAGGCGTACCGCTTCGGCGATGTAGTCGTCCTCGCCGAAGGTCGTGACGAACAGGCACCCCACCGGGTGCCCCGCGCCGCGTAGTTCGCGCAGCACCTCCAGCCCGGACAGGCCCGGCATCCTGATGTCGAGCACCACGGCGTCGAGCGCGTGGGCGCGGGCGGCGGCCAGCGCGTCGGGACCGGTGCCCGCCTCGGCGACCACGGCGATGCCAGGGTCGGTGCCGAGGATGCCGGTCACGCCCGCGCGCACCAGAGGTTCGTCGTCGGCGACGAGTACCCGGATCGGCGCGGGTCGGCTCATCGCCCACCGGCCACGATGTGCCGGGTCGACACGACCACCGCACCGGCGAAGCACACCCGGTAGACGTCACCGGCGGCGTCGTCGAACATGTCGGCGGTGACGGCGTAGTCACGGCAGTCGGTGCCGGGGTCGGCGGGCGGACGGGGCGGCAGGTCGTGCTCGGGGAGCATCGGTTCGACCCGCGCGCGGGGGTCGCCGGGCCGGATCTGCGCGAAGGTCTCGGCGGGCAGCAGCGCCCGCCGGGCCTGCGCCGTCGTCAGCGCTTGGACCACGGCCAGTGCGGCGACGACCGCCACCGCCGCGGCGGCCAGGATCAGCCGGCCGCGCCGCCTGGCCTGGGCGGCCAGCCTCGCCTCCACGGTGTCGTCGTCGAGGTCGTCGGCAGGATCGTCGGCGGCGAATTCCGCGGGGCCGGGGACGGTCTCGTCGTCCGCATCGTCGGCGGGGCCGGTGCGCGCCGGGAGCCGGACCTGCACGCCGAACGCGGCGCCGTCGTCGTGTATGTCCACCTGCCCGCCCGCCGCCGTCACGTGCCTGCGCAGCGCCGCGAGCCCGGTGCCGGATCCCGCCGCCCGACTCCGGGTGGGCACCGGATTCCGAACGGTCAGGCACACTTCGTCGCCGTCGTCGATCACCGCGAGGCGCACCGGCTGGCCCGGCGCGTGCTTGGTCGCGTTGGTCAGCGCTTCCCGTAGCACCCGGGTCAGGAGCGCGTGATCGAAGCGGGCCAGCCGCGCGGCCGGTGGCAGTTCACCGGTGAGGTGGACGCCCGCGCGGCGGGCCTGCGCGACCAGGTCGGCGAGGTCGTCGCGGCGCGGCAGCCCGGGTGCGGTGCCGTCGCGCAGCGACACCACCGACGCGCCGAGCCGGGCCACCGCCGTGGACAGTTCGCGCCGGGCCGAGCCGACCGCGGCGAGCGCGGGTGCGGGCAGGGTGGGATCGACCTCCAGCCGCCCGAGCGTGAGCGCGACCAGGCTCAACGCGTGGCCCAGGTCGTCGTGCAGCGCCTCGGCCAAGGCCAGCCGCTCGGCGTCGCGCTCCTGATGCAGCCGGGCGCGTCGCTGCCGGCGCTCCTGGGCGGCGCGTGCGGCGGCCTGCCGGTTCACCTCCGCGCGCAGCCGCAACGCGACGCCGATCAACCACGGCACCCCGGCCCGCGCGAGCGCGGACGGCAGACCAGCGGCGCCGGCCTGCCAGTCGACCGCGCCGACCGCGACACCGGCCGCAGTGAGCAGCGCGAACAGCACCAGCGCCGCCGCCCCCCGACGCACGCCGTCGGGGCCGAGCCCGACCAGGAACGCCACGACCGTGACCAGCAGCGCCGTCCCCAGCCCGGTCTGGGGCACTGCGGTCACCACCGCGAGCGCCACCACGGACACGACCGAGACCACGGGGTGGGCCGCGGTAGAGCGAATATCGGGCATTCCACGATTCTCCCGGGACGGTCGCCGCGATTCATCAGCCGTACGGCCGATCCGCCCGGCGGGCGGCTATGACCACGGGCATAGCCGATTCCCGTCGTCGGGCAGATTCGGCGCGAGCGGCAACTTCCTAGCGTCGAGCAGCATGATCGCTCCTCACCCACCCGGGTCCACCCGTAGCACGGGGACCGCCCGCCTCGTCGGCCTCGTCACTGCCGTCCTCGCGCTGCTCGCGGTCGCCGCCTTCCCGGTCCGCGAGGCCCTCTACCTCCGGATCGCGGGCACGGCCGAGAGTTCGGCCGCCGCACCGCTGGTCGGACTCACCGCCCGTGCCGGTCTGCTCGTCCTCGTCGCCACCACCGGTGTACTGGCGGTCCGGTCGTGGCGGCGCGACCGTCCCGCCCTGGTGACGCTGACCGCCGCCGGTGTCGGCGTGGTCGGCGCGTACCTCCTCAGCGAGGTCGTCAAACTGCTGGTCACCGAGGAACGCCCCTGCCGGGCGGCCGGGCTGCCCACCGTGCTGGGCTGCCCGGCCGCGGGGGACTGGTCGTGGCCGTCCAACCACGCCGTGCTGGCCGCCGCCTTCGCCACCGCCTGCGTCCTGGCCGCGCCGCGGGTGGCCTGGTTCGCCGTCCCGGTCGCGCTGGCCGTCGCGGCCGCCAGGGTGGGCGCGGGCGTGCACTACGTGCACGACGTCCTCTCGGGGCTGGCGCTCGGCGTGGTCGTGGTCGCGCTCGTGGTCGCGCTGGTCCGTCCGTCGCTCGACCGGTTGATCCAGCAGCTCGCCGGTCGATTCACCCGGGTCGGCGGTGACCGATGATCGAGGTCGCCGGTCTCACCAAGACATTCGGCGCGGTCGTCGCGGTCGACGATCTGACGTTCACCGTCCCCGACGGCGCCGTCACCGGCTTCCTCGGCCCGAACGGCGCGGGCAAGTCCACCACCATGCGCTGCCTGCTCGGTCTCGACCTGCCCGACGCGGGGCGGGTGCTCGTCGACGGACACCCGCTGCGCGACCACCACCGGCCCGCCCGGGTCGTCGGCGCGGTCCTCGACACCGCCTGGTATCACCCCGGCCGGACCGGCCGCGGCCACCTGCGGGTGGTCGCCGCCTCCGCCGGGCTGCCGCCGACCCGGGTGGACGAGGTGCTGGCGGCGGTGGGCTTGACCACCGCCGCCGACCGGCGCGTCCGCGGCTACTCCCTCGGCATGCGGCAGCGCCTCGGCCTGGCCGCGGCGCTGCTGGGCGACCCGCGGAATCTCGTTCTCGACGAACCGGTCAACGGCTTGGATCCGGAAGGCGTGCACTGGATGCGGTCGGTGCTGCGGCAGGCGGCGGACGCCGGTCGCGCCGTGCTGGTCTCCTCCCATCTGCTCGCCGAGATGCAGGTGATCGCCGACCGCCTGGTGGTCCTCGGCCGCGGCAGACTCCTCGGCGAGGGCACGCTCGCCGCTTTCCTGGACCGCCACGGCCACGTCCTCGTCCGCACCGACGGCGACGAGCTGCTCGCGGCCCGCCTGCGGGAACTGGGCGTCGTCGCGGAACGGACCGCGGCCGGGCTGCGGGTGGAGCTCGATCACCGAATTCCCGATGCCCCTTCGCTATCCCGGCTGTGTCGCGACCTCGGGCTGCTCGTCACCGCGCTCGGGGAGGCGGCCCCCACCCTCGAGGACGTCTTCCTCGACCTCACCGAGCGCACCGCCGAATTCCGCGGCGAACGGTGACCGCCATGCGCTCCGCACTGACCGCCGACCTCGTGCGCCTCACGACGCTGCGCACCACGCCGGTGTACGCCGCGCTGCTGGTCGGCGCCTGCGTCGGCCCGATCGTCCTGATGACCCTGCTGTACGACATCGAGTACCGTGGCCCGCTCGACGCGGGCGACCTCGGCAAGTGCGCGAGCATCTTCCACGTGCTCGCCGTCGTGTTCGCCGGGGCCACCGCGGCCGGCGAGATCCGCCACGGGGCGAGCGCGGTCGCCTTCCTGACCCAGCGTCGGCGGTGGACGTCACTGCTGTCACACCTGCTCGTGGTGGCGGGATTCCTCGTCGCGTCCTATGTCCTCGGCATGGTGCTCGCGCTCCTCGCCGCGCGGTGCTACCCGGACGGCCTCGCCATGACCGGGCGCGGCTGGGCCTATCTCGGGGTGTACCTGCTGATCATCCTGGCCTGGGCCGTGGTCGCGACGGCACTGGCCGTGCTGACCCGCTCCGTCGCCGGGGCGATCGCGGGCCCGCTGGTGTGGATGTTGCTGCTGGAACAGCTGATGGCGATGGTGCCGATGCTGGACCCGGTGCTGCACTGGATGCCGTTCACCGCGGGTCTCGACCTGGCGGCCATCGTGCTCGGTGAGCAGTCCGGGCCGCCGGTTCGTGCGATCGTGGTGCTCGCCGCGATGGTGACGGTGTTCGGCGCGGCCGCACTGGCCGGTCACACCCGGCGGGACGCGGCCGGGTGAATACCGCCCGGCGCGGCCTCGGAGGTGCACCCGAAGGCCGCGCGGGCTCGGTTGTCCAGTTAGTGGCCGGGGTTCTCCGGTGGGGTGTGGCGGCCGAACGGGCCCGCGGGGTTGCGTTTGAGTTCGTCGAGCATGGCCTGCAGCTTGTCGACGTGCGCGTTCTCCTCGATGGTCGGCCGCCGCGGCGGCGACACCGCGTCGTCCACCACGGGTTCCACCTGGAACGGGATGTCCCCGCTCGGTGGCCGGCCGGTGGCGGGCGGCTCCGGCGTGAGCGCGGCGGTCGGCGGCCCGAACGGGTTGGCCGCCTCCGGTCGACCGGGCCGCGGCGTGATCCCGGCCGGTTCGACCCCGCCGTTCGACTCCCCCGGATCGCCGTGATGCGGCGCCGGGTTCGGCGGCAGCGGATCCATCCAGTCGTGCAGGGCGGGCGGCACCTGCGGTGTCCGCATCGGCGCCGCCACCCGTTCGGTGGCGATCTCGGAACCCGTCCGCGGGGTGGCGGTGCCCGAGGGGGATTCGCCGGCCGGCGGCGTGGGCTCGTCGTCGATGTAGGCGGTCTCGGCGGCCAGTCGCTCCAGGTCGGCGTAACGCGACTCCGGGAACGACGGTGCCGGTGATTCGACGAGCGGACCGCGATCCGCGGCGATCTCCGGCAGCGGGTCGCGCCGGGGCTCGCTACCCGGCCGTCCCGGGGTGTGGTCGTCCGAGCCCGATCTGGTGTCTCCGGTGATCGCCGCGAGCGGGTCACGGTGGGGGAGCGGCGCGTTCGGCTGTTCGGGCGCACGGCCCCGCTGCGGCAGGCCACCGCGCGCGACGTCCGGGCCGGTGGTCTCGGCGGCGGTGTCCCTGGCCGGGCGGGAGCGCTGCGGGAGTCGCACCGGCGCATCCGGGTGCGCGGTGTCGGCGGGCACGGAACCCGCATCGGTGCCGGCACCGCTCGGCGCGAAGGGGCCGGGGAACCCGGTTGCCTCGCCGGACGGTGCGGCCGATTCGGCCCCGGTGGCGCCGTTGTCCGGCGCCGCTGCGGTGGCCTGCGATGCCGATTCCGCACGGAACCGTCCCGGACGGCGAACATCGTCCGAGTGCGGGTCGGGTCCGCCGGGCGGGGGAGCGAGCGCTGCGTCCGGCCGCGGTGTGACACCCGAGGGCGCCGCGCCGCCGAACTCCGGTGTGGGCGGGCGGTTCTCGGCCGCACCGCCCGCGCCTCCGGACGCACTCCACGCGGTCCCGCTGTCGGCCTGGCGTGCCCGCGCGGCCCGCGGCAGCGGCCGGGCCCCGCCGCGCCCTCGGGGCGCTCGACCTGGGCGTGCGGCACGGCCGCCCCTGGCCCGTCGGCACTCTCGCCCGCGCGCCGGCCGCGCGCCGGGAGCTCCACCGCCGCGCCGTCGGGCCGCTCGGTCTGTGCGGCGGCGGCCTCCTCCCGTGTCTCGATGTGCTGGTCCGCCGCGCGCCGGGCTCTCGAGGGGAGGGTGGTCGGCGCGGCCGGGTGCCCACTGTCGGGGTGCGCGGCCTGCGGGCGTCCTTCTCCGTCGGGTGCGCGGGTGTTGTCGGCTGCGCGCCGACCGCCCGCCGAGAGTTCCGCCTCGGCGGCCAAATACCCGCCCTCGGACGGCTCGCCGTGTCCGTGCGCCACGCCCGCTGTTCCGTGTGCGTCAGCGCGCTGCCCTGCGGCGCGCCGGCCACCCGGCGCGGGTTCCGTCACCGCGCCCCGGGGTGGCTCGGTCCGTGCGTGTCCTTCGGCTGCCGTGTCGTGTGCGTCGGCGCTCTCGTCCGCGGCGCGGCGGCCGGTCGGCTGGATGCCCGACGCCGCGTCCGCGGATGTCCAGGGACCGGGGTCGGCCGACCGGTCCGTGGTGCGCCCGGCTCCGCCCGCCGGACCGGCAGCGTCCAGCTCGTTCTGCTCCGAGCCGCCCGGTCCTGCCCACGTCGCGGACTGCCCGGCACTGTCGACGTCGCCCGGCCCCGTCGATTCCGCGCGGCGGCGCGCCGGGCCCATTCCCCTGTCGGCCGCCGGGTCGATGCGTGGCCGTGCCGCCGCATCCCCGTCCCGTGCGGTAGTGCCTGCGCCCGGCTGCGTCTCCGCGCCGATTCCTTGCCGGGCCGCGAGGGTGTCGCCCTGCTGTGCCGAAGGGACCGCGCCCGACTGAGCTGTCCAGTCGGCGCCCTGCCGAACCTCGGCGGTCGGGTCTTGCCGGGCCGCCGGGCCGGTGCCGGCCGGATCGGTGTCGCGCCGCGCCCCGTCGGCGCCCTGCTCTTCGACGGCCGCTCGACCGTGCCGCGAAGACGGGTCGACGCCGTGGCGTGCGGTCGGCTGACTCCCGAGCTGCGTGGCGGCATCCCCGTCGTGTCGCGATGCCCGATCGCCGCCGTGTTCCGCGGTGAAGCGCGCACCGGGGGAACCCATGCCGTGTTGTCCGGTGAAGGCCGCGCTGTGCTGTCCGGTCGAACCGGTGGCGTGTGGTGCGGCGGTGCCTGCGCTGTGCTGCGCGGCCGAATCGGTGGCGTGTGGTGCGGCGGTGCCTGCGCTGTGCTGGCCGGTCGATCCGGTGCCGTGTTCTCCGGCCGAATCGCCGCCGTGCGTTTCCGTGGCGCCCCCGCCGCGCTGTCCGGTCGAGGCGGCGCCATCCGGTGCCGCGGAGTGAACGTTCACCCCGGCGACCGGTTCCGCCGCTGCCCCGTCCCCGTGCCGCGGCGGGAGCGCACCGGCGCGACCGGGCTGCGGCGGCGTATCCAGCCGGCTCTCGGGTGCGGGATCGGCATGCGACACGGTCGAATCCGTCTCGCTCGCGGCTGCGCCGGAGGAGGTGAGTCGTGGCGTGTCGGTCCGGGACGTTTCGGCCTCGGCGCCTCCGGAGTTCGTCGCCGCGCGCGTGGGCAGTTCCGTCGAGGCCGTGCTCGCGGTGGCCGAGGCGCGACCGTTCCGGCCCGCCTGCGCGCCTCGCCCGGGCCGAACCCCGTCATTCGCGTCGGGTGACAGGTCCGCGGCCTCCTGCCCGCCCGCGGGGCGCGGGAACGGCTGGCGGCCGGGTGATTCCGTGGCGTCGAGGCCGGGCCGAGCGGTGAACGGAACCACGTCGGCGGTCGAGGAGTCACCGGTCGCCGCCGAGCGCGAGGGCCCGCCCTGGTCGGCGGCTGCCAGCTCGGCGCGTTCGGCCGCTTCTCGCCGTTCGGCGCGGGTCCGCCGAGCCGTCCCGGCCGGGCGGGCGGTCCCCGTCTCGACCTTGTCCATCCTGGCCTGCAGGTTCGAAATGTCCTGGCCGGTGCGGAAAGCCCACGATTCGAGTTTCTTGAGCCGGGTCTCCAGACCGGTCTCGTCGTCCAGTCTGGTCGCGGCGGCGTCGAGCTGGTCACCGAGCTCGCGAAGGAGCGTCGCGATGCCCGACAAGATCGCGCCGATCGGCTCGGCGTCCTGTTGGCCGTGCTCCATCCGTGGCTACCTCTTCTGCGATCGTGTGCCCGAACCGGGCGGGTGGCCCGGCGATTCTATCCGTCGGTTCCTGCCGTTGCCCGGCGTGCGCCCCCGCCCTGACGGGCTGTCCGAGGCGCGCGCACCGCGAGCCGGACCGACCGGGACCGGTGCCGGCGCCGCGGAACCGCCGACGCTACTCGTCGTCGCGCGGCCGCGAGTGGCCACCCCGGGCGCCCTCGCCGGTGTGCCGAAGATCTCGCGTGTCGCTACCGGAAATCGTTGGAACGCAGTGCGTGTCGCGAGACGCGCCGTGCGGCACGCCGTAATGCCCCCGACTGCGAGTAAAGGGGGCTGGCGGGCGCGCAAAGTTAGGAGCACTCTGGATTCCATGGAGTAGGTCGCGAGACCGGCGTGTCGGGTAGGGGAGTGATCGCGTGCGGACCAAGCAGCGGACGGAGATGGGTTGCGGGCGCCGGGCGGTGCTCGCCGAACTCGGCATCGGAGAGGCCGCCGACGCGGCGCGCGGCACCGCGATAGGCAGGTCCCAGTACAGCTGCCGCTGCCCGGGATGCGCGGACGCCCAATGGGATGTGCAGCGGCTCAAATACTGGCTGTGCGCGCGGCTGGTCGAGTTCGGCGCCGACGAGGCGGAGGTGGATCAGCGCATCGGCGGCATCCTGGTCGACGTCCGGTGGCGGCGCGGCGACCGCTGGTACGCCATCGAGGTCCGCAGCGGCGCCCTGGAGTGCACCCTGGCCCGCGAGCACACCGACCGGTTGCGCGCCGCGGGCTGCGCGGGCGTGCTGTGGTTGTGCCCGCCGGGCTATTGGGTGCGGCATCTGCCCGCGCTCGGTGTCGCCGACCTCGGCCCGGACGCCTGCGACTACCTGATCGACACCGGCATGCTCGACACCGACCAGCGCGGGCTGGCCGCACCCCGGCGCACGCCCTTCGAGCTGCGGGAGTTCCTGCGCGGGTGGGTGTCCGGCGATATCGTCTGGGGTTATCGCGACGAGAACACCGGAGGTTGGGCGCGCGTGATCGACTGGGAGCAGCACACCAGGTCGCAGGCAACCATCATCGCCCGGCAACGTCAGGAGCTGGTCAATCAGCGGACGGCGCTGGCGGTGTCGCGCACGCTGGTGCGGGACAAGCAGAAGCAGATCGCGAAACTGCACTGGCGGCTCGACCGCGCCGAGCAGAAGGCCCAGGAACAGGCCGACGCGGTCGCCGCGGTCAATCGCACCCTCGCCGAGCGGCACCGGGTCGAGGACAGCCTGCGCGCCACCATCAAGGGCCTCAACCGCACGATCGAACACTGGCAGCTGATCACCATCTGCGCGATGCTGCTGATCGTGACGTTTCTGGCCGCGGCGATGATCGTCCGCTGACCGGCTCGGTCAGTCCCCGGTCGGCGGCGGCGCGCTCAGCCGGAACGGGGCACGGTCCCACCGCCAGCCGTGGCGCAGGGTGAGAGCCGCGAGGTCAAGCAGCTCGAGCCCGGCCTCCCGGTGCAGGCGGCGCACCGCCGTCATCGGCGCCGGGCCTGCGGCCAACAGGTCGCCGAGCCGCTGCTCCAGCTCGGCATCGACCCGGCGGTCGCGCAGCTGCGCGACACCGGTTCGGCTGCCCGTCCAGATCAGCAGGCCCCACCCGTTGGCGTGCGCGTGCTCGCGCAGCGCGGCGGCCTTCACCCGATTGACGTGGATGCCGACCTGCCCGAGCGGCTGCACGTCGACGAGCACGATCCGCCCGTCGGCGAGCTGGGCGACCACGTCGGGATGGTGCAGCCCGGTCTGCCCGTCGACGGTGTAGCGCACCGCCGCCGGTTCCTCCTGGAAGGTGCGCACCTGGTCGGCGGCGTTGAGGGTGAGCAGCAGCCGGGCGCGCAACGCGGAGTCGAAGCCGACGTCGCGGCCCACCTTCGCCAGGTAGAACCGGCCGCGCTGGTCGTCGTCACCGTCGACCACGCGCGCCGACGCGCTCGGCAGCGGCGCCGGGTCGCTCGCCCGCGCCGGCCACTCGATCTGGTCCGAGAGCGCCGTGAGCGCGGCGGCGGCCGCGGATTCCTCACGCAAGGCCGCCAGCCGCCGGTTGGTCTTCTTCTGCCACCCCATGATTCGCTGCACCACGTAGCCGGCGACCCGTTTGGCGTCCTCGGGCGCGTGCCCGGCCAGCCGCAGCTTGAGATAGGTGAGTTCATTGGCCGCCAGGTCGGTGTCGGTGGCGTAGGTCTCCGCGAGCAGCGTCCGCACCAGCGCGGAGTCCCTGGCCTCGAGGGGGTAGCGCCGGGTGAACGCCGCCCGCTCGTCGCCGCCGAGGTGCGTCTCGCGCAGGATGTACCCGACGGTGCGGGTGTGCAACTGCCGCACCCGGTCTCGCGCCAGATCGAACCGTGCCCCGATTGCCGCCAGCGTCTGCGGTGGCTCCCCGCCGATCCCCAGCCGCGCGGCCAGGATCTCCGCGTCGCGCCGCCGCCGCTCGGCATGCACCGCCACCAGCCCGGCGATCACCTCGTTGACCTCTTCGAGCCCGAACGCCACCTCCCCGGCCACGTCGTCGCCGAACGCCGACTCCACCCCGTCCCCCGACACCGCCACCTCGGTCACGCAAGCAGCGTAACCACGCCCGCCGACACCACCGGGCACGATCACCCTGGACAACCGCCCCGACCAGGATCATTCTGAGAATCCCGCTCCGGAGGTGACCCGATGGACCACCACGCTCGCGGCGGTGCCCGGTGAACGGCATCGCCCAGGTCGCCGCGCTGCTCAGCGGCATCGTCTACGTCGCGGTCTCGCCGCTGGAGATGTTCTTCTACGACCGTCCCGCCGTGCGCCGCTGGCTGCACGTCGACACCACCGACGTCGCCGACGTGCGAATGTGGGCGTTCGTCGTCGGCGTCCGCAACCTGCTCGGCGGCGCCGGCGCCCTGATCGGCCTGCTCATCCTGCACTCGGGCAACGAGCCCGCCGGTCACGCCGTCGTCCTCACCGCCTGCTGGTACATGCTGCTCGCCAGCCTGGCCATGGGTCTGGCCGACCTTCTCGGCTTCTGGCGCCCGCGCGGCGGCAGCGTCCTCGGCACGATCGGCTCCAGCGTGCTGCCGCTCGTCGCCATCATCGCGGCGAGTGTGTGAACTGCCATCATCGCGGCGAGTGTGTGACCTGCCATCATGCGGCGAGTGTGTGAACCTGCCCGGACAGCAGAAAGACCCCGGTTTCCCGGGGTCTTTCTCGGTGGTGCGCGATACTGGGATTGAACCAGTGACCTCTTCCGTGTCAGGGAAGCGCTCTCCCGCTGAGCTAATCGCGCGAGGTGGAGACGGGAATCGAACCCGTGTGCACGGCTTTGCAGGCCGTTGCCTCACCACTCGGCCACTCCACCGCGCAAAGGGGGAAGGCTTGTTACTGCCTGGCCCTACCTCTCGAGCGGATGACGGGATTCGAACCCGCGACCCTCACCTTGGCAAGGTGATGCGCTACCAGCTGCGCTACATCCGCATTCGCACTTCCGGGGGCTTTCCGGCCTCCGTGGTGCGAGACAGAACATTAGCCGACGCCCGGTGAAAGGTACAAATCCGCTGGTAGAACGCCCGGAAACCGCGAAGTGTCATGGGGTGGGCGTGATGGATGGTGCGGGAGGGGCCCGGCACGCGGCGAAGCGCCGCCCGCGCACGCGAGCGACACCGCCGGAGCCGGCGACACTGCCGCGGTGGCCCGGCGACCGCGTCCCGGGGCGTCGCACACCGATCACGCACGGCACGGCTCCACCCCTCCGTCCCGCCGCGACCCTGTCCAAGTGGCGATTTGGTGACCGGCGGGTGACCCGTGCTAATGTTCCATCTCGTTCGGACGGTGCGAATCGCCCGGGCGCCCGCTTCGGTCTCATAGCTCAGCGGGAGAGCGTCCGCCTCACACGCGGAAGGTCGCTGGTTCGATCCCAGCTGGGACCACCACCAGAAAAAGGCCCTGACCAGGGAATACCCGGTCAGGGCCTTTCTCGTGCTCGGGGGTGCTGTAGCCAAACCTGTAGCCAACCCCGATTTTCCGGTGCCGCCTCGGCTACACCAGGAACGCGGCGATGATGGTGCCGATCGCACCAAGGATCTTCACCACATCACCACCATCGAGCCGATCGAGAATCGCGCTCACTCCGATCACCTCCTTCCCGCCGCAGCAGCGGCAGCGCTCACTACTGCTCGAACTCGATGCCCTCGAGCCACGCACCCAACCGGCGCGCCGCCGACTGCACCCGCCGATCCACCGCGGCCCGCAGCCGCCGCCAACCCCGCCTCACTGCCCGCGCCGCAGCAGTTCCCCGAGAACGTCGACCGGCAGCCTCCCGGTCCCGTCTGCCTTCTTGCCCAGGATTTCCGGCCAGCCCGGGAACGAGCGGGCAACGTCCACCGTCCTCCGCTCAGGGTCGAGGTAGTGGGTATCGCGCGAGCCCGTCAACTGCTCGCGGATGTCCTTCACGTCCGAAATCAGCGGACCCAGGTAGCCCTGCATGAACTCGGTCAGCGCCTTGTACAGATCGGTGTCGCTCATCCTCGGTGATCCAATCGCCAGGGCCCACGTCTTGGGGCCGATCAATCCGTCCGGCATCAGACCGGCCGGGATCTGGTACTCGATGGCGCGCCGCCGGGTCGCCTCCCCGTAGATGCCATCCGCTGGAATGCCTGCGGCGGTCTGCCACCGACGCAGGCCGTCCACCCACTCGGTGGGCTCACCGGCCCGGCCCGAGATGGACTCCTCCGGCCCCTCATAAGGGCCGTAGTAGTAGCCGGGCGGTAGCGGGAAGGCGCGCGGGTCGGGCTCGCCGACCGGACCGGGGTAGTACCAGAAGTCATGGAACAGACGGTCGTTCCACGCGCGGGCGCCGTTGTTGAGCAAGACGCCCGGCCAGCCCCGCGATTCGAAATCGAACTGACGGCCGTCGATGAAGAACGAACACGCGGTGTGCGAGTTCGGGCCGCCACCGCCGTGCTGCACGCCAACCCGTAGGGGAGCGTCGGCGGGGATCGCCGCGGCGGAGCTGGCGGGCAGCAGCCCGCACGGTGCCGGGGTGCGGTTCATCCGCGCGAGACGCAAGGTCTCGGTCGACCCGTACCGGCGGTACGGGTCGATGCCGTGCACGATCGCGGCGGCCGAGAACACCACGCCCGAGCAGTCGGTGGAGTCGCGCGGGTCGCGGGTGAAGCTGCCGCCGTAGGCGTAGGGGAGTCCGTGCCGGGCGCGGGCGAACGCCAGCAGCTCGGCCATGCGGGTGCGGGTGGTGGCCATGCCCGGGGAAGGTAGAGACCTGGGGTGCAACAGCCTGGACTATGCCTAGACACGTCCAGCCCCGGCCGTCGCCGAACCCGCTGGTCAATCGGTGTTTCCGGTCACTTCGCGGCAGCCCGACCAGGCAACCGCGTGGACTGTACACACACACGATTGATACGGTGGAGGGAGACAGGAAGGAGGTGCGCCATGACGCTCCACTACATCGGCGTAGGTGACGTCGCCGCCCGGCTCGGAAAGTCCCGATCCACGATCAACGGCTGGATCGCCGACCGGAAGCTCCCGCCGCCGAACGCCCAGATCGGGCCGAAGATCATCGGGTGGCTGCCCGAGCTGATCGACCAGCCCGACAGCTGGCCGACCGCGGTGCACAACACCGTCCGGTACCTGTCGGCTCCCGAACTCGCCGAGCGGATCGGCGTGCAGCGGACCACCCTCAACCGGTACAAGCTGCCCGTCGAGGACGCGCTGATCGGGGACGTGCGGGGATGGCTGGCGCAGACCGTGGATGACTGGAACGCCCGCCGCCCGGGCAAGCGGGTGCCCCGAGACCAGGAGGACTGGAACCTACCGCCTGCCCTCCAGGGGCGCCGATAGGCCAGTCCTCCCGGTTCACTCGCCCGCGAACGCCGCGAACGCCTTGAACGACTGCTGCTGCTCCTCGACCTCGAACCCCGGCGGCGGTGTGTCGTCCTCCAGGTCCGGCCGGTACAGGATCTGATTCAGCCGCTCCAGCGCCTTCGCGTGGGCGTGCTCGGTGAGCATCACCTCCACCACGTCCAGAACGGCGTGCATGTCCGGGAGCATACGCAGCGGGTCGGGGATACCGGCCAGGATCAACCGGCCCCGAACCCGCCGCCACTCCCGCGCCGCGTACTCCGCTAGGGCCGCGACGGCCCGGTAGGGCGGGCAGTGCCCAGCGTCGCGATCTTGCGCATCAGGTCACCGAAGTGCTCCATCGTGAACGAATCGTCCGGGTCCATCATCGCCATCAGCAGTTCGTTGTAGGACCGATCGGAGATGTGGCGTCGCACGAACAGCGCGATCATGTCGTTCTGCGTCTTCACCGGGGTGAACTTGGAGACCGCCATCGAGAACGCTTGCAACGCCGCAGGCTGCGGCACCCGCACCTGCACGGTGCGGCCGTTCAGGTCCACGGTCTCGTGCGGCCACACCGGGTACGGATTGCCGTCGTCGTCCAACACCACGCGGCCGTGCTCGTCGCGGTCGTACTCGCCGACCGGGATCGGCTCACCGCGGCCATCGCGCACCAGCTCCCCATGCTCGTCCCGCTCGAACTCCCGGCCCGCCGGGTCGATCACCGCGGGCGCGCTCACCACCTCGGCGGGCGCGGACTCGGCGAGCCCGACCGCGCCGGGGATCGCGTCGGCGCCGGGGATCGGCACCGGCGAGACCGGCGGACGCTGGGCGCGCCGCTCACGCACCAACGCCTGCGCCTCCGCGAGCTCGGCGCGCTCCCGCTCGATCTGCTCGCGCTCCAACCGCGCAGTCTGCGCGGCCAGATCGTCGTTTCCCCTGGGGGTCTCGTACACCATCAGGCTTCTCCATCCCGTCGCTGCCCTGGTCTGACAGCGCGCCACCGTAGAGAGCGGGGGTGCAGTACCAGCGCGATCGATGCTTGGATCGATGCATGGACCGGCGACCCAGGCTGTACCGCACACCCAAGGGGTGGGCCGAGGAAGCACCCTCGCACTGCCCGCACGGCCACCGGTTCACCGGCGGGTGCGTGCTGGTCGGGCACCGCTCCTGCAAGACCATCGGCCGCCACCGCACCCACACCTGCCTGACCTGCCTCGATGAGGGCCGACCCGACAGCGACGCCACCGTGTACACGCCGCCGCTCACCGCCGACTGCGACCACACAGCGTTCGATGAACGGTCGGTGATGTGACCGGCGCGCTACTTCCACACGTCGTGCGGCTCCACGGATTCCGGGTCTACCGACACGCCAGCGCCCATGGCCTCGTCTCGCTCGACCAGCTGTAGGCCGCCGTCAGCGGTGGCCCTCGGGGTGAACCAGTACCCGGCGGGCCGGCCGAACCGCAGGAGCCGGTTCCGGTTCCGCCACCGCCACACCTGGTACTCCTCCGTCCTCATGTTCACTCGCACCGCGTATTCGCGCACACTGCGGCCGTAATGCTCGAACCAGGTCAGCCCGACCCACGGCGCGGTCACCGCGTCCGCGGGGTAGGAGATCGCGACCTCGATCGGGTCGGACTCGCAGGTCATCTTCGGCAGGTGATGTGGCGTCTTGAACAGCACGTTCCCTGCACCCCAGACACGAGCGCGGGCCTCGTAGCGGACCGCGGCACCCATCGCCCGGATCAGCACATCCGCCTCAGCCTCGCCGTTGGTGACGATCTGGCTCCGGCGGGTGTTCACATTTACCCCCGGTACGGGGGCCTCTCGTAGTTTCAGGTACACCGAGTACGCCGAAACCCCCAAGGCCGCAACAGCGACCGGCGATCCGATCAGCGCGAGCATGCTCATGCCCGCAGATCGTACGAGCGGCCGCCGACACCCACGCCCTCCGATACGCCTACGCAGCCGACTGCTCGTGGATAGCCTGAGGTGATGACAGAGTGGCAGCATGTCGGCGAACTCACCCGGCAGGTCGCGGCTGAGCTGCGTGTGCAGCGCGCCGCGTTGGACTGGACTCAGCAAGACCTCGCCCAGCGAGTAGGCATCCCACACGATGCGCTCGCCCGGATCGAGGCGTGTGGCAGCTCGATTGACCTCGACCTCCTGACGAGGTTCGCGGCGGTGTTCGCTCTGGATCCCCCGGACTTCCTCGCCGCCGCGATCCGCAACTCCGAGCAACGGCTGAGGGACGGCAACCTGTATCTCCCGGACGGATCATTGGACCCGGTGCAAGTCTCGGTCGCGCCGCCGTCGAAGGAACACCTCGCCATGCTGCGAGCCACGAGGGAAGAACGAAAGCGGCAGCGAGGCGAGTAGTCGTCTCCCGGCGCTACGTGAACGCGGGCGTGGTGAATACGTCCAGGCGGACGGGCCCGATCTTGAGCAGGCGCAGCGGGGCCGGGTCGCCGTAGATGCTGGCCCAGTCCAGTCCCCACGCCAGCGTCGACCACGACACCTGCACTTTCGCGCGGATCGCCTCGCCCGGTGCCAGCGCGACCAGGTCACCGATCGGCACGCTGTGGGTGGGGTGCCGGTCCTCCATCAGATAGAACACTCCCACCGTCTGGCCGGAGACGGTGCCGGTGCCGAGGTCGCCGTACCCGCGGACCCGCGATTCCTCCGTCAACGCGGGATCGGCTGGTGCCACACCGGAGGACAAGCCCCACTGGTAGCGGACTTGCAGATGCTTGAGGTTGTCGATGGAGTACCGCACCGGCCCCTGCGTCATCAGCACGTACGCCCGCTGAGCGATCGGCGTGTTGTTCGTCCACGTCAGGTTCGTGGTGAACAGGGTCGTCCCGCCCGGGTTGGCGACCACGGTCGGGTTCGCGCCGCCGGCCTGGGCGGTGGCGCGGTGCGCGAACTGCCAGTGCCGCAGCGGCGACACCGCGCCATCGGTCACCTCGAAGAACTCGGGATCGATGCAGGGATTGGTCACGGTGTGTCCTCCGGGATCGCCCACAGCCGCAGCCGGACCCAGAACGCGCGCACCACCTGCAACGCGTTCGACGGTGCCCGCCACTGGCCGGGTGTGGTGTACAGGGCGGCGTAGCGGATGTGCACGGTGTCCCCGGCCGGGACGGTGCCGATGCCGTCGAACCGCACACTGTCGTCCCAGCCACGGAACATGCGCGCGTAGTGGACCTGGTTGTAGGACCACGGGGTGCCTTGGCCTTTCGCGCCGATACCGTCCTCGGTCAGGTACGGCTCCGGCGCGTTGGGGGACAGGCCCACATCCCAGGTGATCGCGTCATCGAGCACGTACGTGTTCGGGTTCGCGGCCACGATGGTGCGCGGCGCTCGATGCGTGCCAAGCCAGCATTCCTGGTCCACGCCGGTCGTGTTCGTCCACGACAGCTCGGCCTGGATGAACGGCACCGGGTCGGACGCGCGTTGCACCTCGCCGTCGCGGGTGGAGGCGACGAACCGCTCGGCCGCGATCCGCGGAAGCCAGCCATCACCCAGCCCGGTACCGCGCGGGCTGGAGAACATCCATTCGCTCGAGCAGATGGCCAGGGTCATCGGATCGCTCCGTCCATCATCGGGAACGCCCACAGGCGCAGCTTCACCCCGCGCGCGTGCGCCTCATGCAAGGGCTGGTTCGCCGATGCGTTGTTCGACCAGGGCGGCGGCGTCCACACGTACGCGCGATAGGCGACATCGATCTCCGAGCCCGCGGGCAGCTCCACCCATTCCTCGGTCGCGGTCGTCGGGTAGTCCTGGTGCACGCGCGCGTAGTTCGGCAGCGCGGACTGGTTGGTGCCGTGGTCCACCCCCAACGTGCACAGGCTGTTCACGAGCCCGTAGCTGTTGGGTACCTGCGCGAGCTGGTCGATCCCGATCCGCCACGAGTCCCAGATCTGCACCACGTTCGGGTTGCTGGTGACGATGGTGCGGTAGGAGCGGATCACCTGGAGCCGCATCATCGACGGCAGCGGCGAATCGGACACCCACGACAGGCCGGTGTCGATCATCAGCCGGCCCGGCGGGCTGGTGAGTCCGGCGCCGGTGATCGCGCCGTCGCCGGTGGAGGTGGCCGACACCTGCGCTACCATCCGCGGCACCGACCACGGCTGCAACCCCAGCGCCCCGCCCGCGATGGACAGGTTCCGACTGACACAGACCTGCGGCATGGTCATTCACTCCTCGAGGTCATCGACAGCGACAGCGACGTGGGGATCGGGGTGGTGAAGACGCTGGCAGCGCCGACGTTGCGGGATGTGCCCGCGGCCACCACGAACAAGCCCACGGCTTGCCCGGCGTTCAACGCCAGCTGCCCCATCGCCAGCACCGGCAGCGTCGTCGCGCCCTGCGCGTCGTAGAGTCGGCCGCCGACGCGGGTCACGCCGTCGACCAGCACGACCGCGTGCAGGTACGCGCCACCGGCGGAGAACCACGCCGTGGCCGACACGTCGTAGACGCCGGTCTCGGGAACCCGCATCGTGTCGAAAGTGGTGAGTCCGCCGGTCCATTCGCCGATCTCGTGCGCGACACCGTCGAACATCACCAGCGCCCCGGACGAACTGATCGACTGCGCCGCTGACCGGGTGGCGGTCACCGACGGCAGCGCCGAATCGGTGATCGCGTCCGGGTCGTTCTCCCCGGACGCGGGTTTCCGCAGGATGATCGCGCTGCCGCCGTCGACGTGGGAGCCGATGAGATGCCCCTCACTGGACGCCGACAGCACCCACGGCCCGATCCGCTGCGCGGTGGGGTTCTCCCGCTGCTCGATCCGGCGTTCGGTGCGGCGCGCCCACTCGGCGTTGTTCTTCGGCTGCCGGACCGGGTCGGTGTCGCTCACTGCACCTGCCCTCCCGCCTTTTCCAACTCGCTGAGGTTGTCCGGCGTCGCCAGGGTCACCGCGACCTCGGTCCCCGACGCCGACCCGGACACCTGCACCTGATCGATGCGCAGCACCGTACGCAGGCCCAGCGCAGACACCGCGATGTTGATGCCCGGCATGAGCATGTCCAGCTCGACCGGCGCGTCGGGGGTGAGCGTCGCCGAGGACGGCACCACCAGTTCGTCCCGAATCCGTGCCGTCCGGGCGACGTACTGGGCGGCAGCACGCTGAATGTTCGACACCCCGAAAAGGTCATCGAGGTTCACGATGCCCTGGAGCTGGAGCCCCGCCAGGTTCACGCGTTCGGTGTGGGCGCCGTTCTTTCCCTGCACCCGCACATCAGTTTTCACCCCGCGCCCGGACCGGCGAATCTGGATCCCCGCGGACATGTGGCATTCCTCGAGCTCGGCGGCCGGGGCCGCCGGTTGCGTGCCGAGCACCGGCCGTCCACGCATCACCGTCCACCGCAGCCCGAGCTTGGTCAGCTCGGCCATCTCCTGGTGCACATACTTCAAGTTCGCGGAGACGGCGAAGTCGAAGCGGGATTCGGTGCGCGACGGCAGCACCACCGGCGCGGCGTCCACCCTCTGGAGGGCCAGCATCTCCCGCCACATATCCGCCGCGATCGGGGCCACGTCGAGCTGCGACCACTGCCGCGTCGTGAGCGTGCGGGTCTCCCACATGAAGGCGGCCACGTCGCGGGCCTCCAACTGCATCGACACCCGATCCCGATTGACATCCGCGACCGGCCCGAACCACTGCAACTGGCCGCCGTGCCAGGCGCTCACCCAGTGCGTCCACGGCGTGAGCACCGGCGACAGCTCCTGCGCCGGAGCCGACAGCGACAAGCGCGAGACCTCGTTCAGCTCCCGCGACCAGGAGAACCGGTCAGGGCACTCGATCACGCCGAGCTGCGCGCCGTCCTTGTCGTGGATCGCGAACGCGGGGGTTTCCAGCTTCACGCCTGCCTCCCGCGCACCGACACCTGCACGGTGAAGTCCAGGCCCGGCTCATGCTGGGCCACCAGCTCCCAGCACTGCCCGGCGTCGAGAATGATCGGCGTCCACGGCGCACCCGTGGGCGTGCCGACAATGCCGACCTGCCGCACCTGCTGCCCGGCCACGATCCCGTACGGGCGGCGCGCCACACTGTCAGCCACCACCGTCGCCCCCGCCGGCAGGCCCGCGATCGACAAGAACCCGGTCCGGTCACACAGCGCGGTCGACCCACACGGGCGCAGCCAGAAGTTCGCCGACACCGGCGCCGCGCCCGCGGTGACCGTCACGGTCACGACCTCGTCCACGCACAGCACCCCCGACGCCACGGGCAGCGTGGCCACGCGGGTCTGCACCTCGCACACGGGGACACAGCCCGCGCACACCGGCGGCTGCACCGGCCGCACGTCCACGGTGTTCGGCACACAGGTCACCGACGCCAGGACGGGAATGTCGGTGCAGGTGTCGGGGGATTCGCAGTCGGGGGCGTGCGCCCAGGTGATCGCCTCGACCACACTGGAATCCCACGTCAGCGTGGCGTGTGTGGCGGGACCGTAGGTGTAGGGGTCGAGTACCGCCAGCTCGAAATCCACGTTGAGCACCGCGCCCTGCCGGTGCTCGGCACCCCGCAACCCGAACGCCCGCGTGGTGCGTGGCTCGCGGGTGAGGACCACCCGGTTCATCGTGCGCCGCAGCGTCGCCGGATCGGCGGCCGAGTTCTCCGGGTGGGCGGCCAGGAACTCGAGTGTGGTCCCGGCGAGGGCGGTGCCGTCGCGCAGGCGGCAGGCCAGCCACTCCCGCCCGTACTCCGCGCCCGCGTTCGTGCAGCCGACAATCGAGACCTCGACCCGCAGCTGCCGGTGCTGGTCGCGGTGCGGGCCGACCACGCCACCGGAGCAGATAGCGTCGGCGACCTGCCGGTCCACCGGCGTCGCACCGAATCCCTCGACCGCGGTCACCCAGAACCCCATCAGCTCCCGCGACTGCGGCAGCTGCGGGTCGTACCAGGGCGCGTTGAGGATGGTGTACGGGTCGTCTCCGAGGAAGGCTTGCAGGCCCGGCCACGAATCGTCGTACTGCACATAGTCGTTCGCGCAGGAGCATTGCGCCTGCGCTTCCTCCCACGACTGCGGCACGCCCGGCCGGGCGTGCGCGATCAGCCGCGAGGTGTTGGTCAGCTCGGCGTCACCGAGCTGGAGCCAGCCGCGAAACACACACCCCTCCTCACAACAGGGACATCAGATCGTTCTGGATACGGGCGCCCGCGCCGGCGCCCTCGTACACGGTCATCGGCGCGTTCACCGTCCGGTTGCCGCCCTTCTCCAGCGCGGCCACCAGCCGGTCGAACGCCTCGGTCTGGCGCGGCGACAGCACCCGCTCCGGGGCGATGGTGTCCTTGACCATCACGCCCTTGCCCAGCGCCACACCACCGGAGTCGAACGCGTCGATCGCCGCGCCCGCACCGATCGCCAGCGCCGAGGTGAAGACAGCGGCGGCACCGGCCAGCGCCGCACCGACCACCGCGCCGATGGCCGCGCCGATCGCGGTACCGATACCGGGGATGATCGAACCGATCGCCGCACCGATCGCGGTGACCGCGAGCTGGATCATCACGCCCAGGATCGCCGACAGGATCGGGATCACCACCGAGGTCATCAAGTAGCGCAGCAGCGCCTTGATCAACTCCCGGTTCAACCGGTTCTGCTCGCTGATGACCAGCTCTCGGCTGGACTCGTTGCGCTGCATCAGGTCTGCGGTGTCAGCGACGATCCGGCCCGAGGTGTCGAACGCCTTCACCAGGTCGCCCCGGAACGACCGGATCTCCTCCCACGTGTCCACCAGTGTGTCGCGGATTTCGATCTCCACACCGGTCAACCGGACGAGCATGTCCACCAGCGGGCCGCCGGAGATGTCGCGGCCCAGCACACCGCGCGAGTTGTCCACCCGCGACGCCTGCTGCGCCAGCGCCGCGTTCGCCACATCCTGCGCGACCTGCTGGAACGCCTGCTGCGCAGTCTGCGCCACCGACACCACCGCATCCGAGATCGCGGTCACCGCGTCGAAGGCGCTACCCGGCGCACCGAACGGGGCGGGCGCGGTCGCATCACCGCCGGTGTCCAGGTTCTCGACCGCCTGCGTGGTCTGGTCGGTGGAGGCGGTGATCTGATCCGCCGCCGCCCCCAACCACTGCTCGATGAACCGCACACCGGAGGTGACAGCAGATTCCATGATCGGCATCAGCACGCCGGAGGTGAGCCGCTGGCCGATGTCGCCCAGCACCGCCTGCATCTGCTCGAACTGCTCAGCCAGCACCCGGTCTTGGCTGGACTCGGTGCGGTCGGCCAAGTCCCGCACCGTGCCCAACACCCGCCCGGTCTCATCGACCGCCGCCCGGCTGGACTCCATCGCCGCCGTCAGCTCCGGTGTCACCGGCTCCTGCGCCACACCGAGCACCCGCGCGAGATGATCGATGCCCTGCTGGAACACCGCCGCCGTCAATGGCTCCGGTGCGCTGTCCACCACGCGGTGGCCGGCGAGCTGTTGCAGCGACAGCACCAGCGTCTCGAACAGGCGGGTCTGCTCGGGGGAGAGGACGCGTTCGGGGGCGATGACGTTCTTCGGCATGAACCCGGTCCCCGTCGCGATACCGCCGGAGTCGAACGGGTTCAACGCATCCAGCACCGACCCGGCCAGGTCGCGGGCTTTCGCCCACGCCGCGGGCAGCGTGTCCCCGAGATTGGTGACCAGCCCGGACAGGTATTCGACGGTCTTGTCCTCGGCCGTGGTCAAGAACTCCGGCGGGATCTCCTTCCACCGCGGTGGTGGAGGCCCGATCACCGAGGTCATCGTCTCCCGGATCGGGTTGGTGAACCGCTTCACCGTCTCGGCCACCATCCGGGCCACAAAACCGCGCTGCTCATCGGTCGACGGACCGACAGTGTCGCCGCCGGTGGACGGCTGGAAGAACCCGTTCGCGCCGATCGGCAGCCCGTACAGGGACGCGAAACTCGTCACCGGCGTGCCGAATCCGTAGTGCACGCCGCGGCTGCCATCGGACTCCACCCGCGCGGTCGGGTATCCCAGCTCCGGGATGCCGCGCAGCTCGCCCGCAGTGTGACCGCCGCCCGGGCCGCCCGGGTCGTCGGTGATCCCGACCAGCATGCCGACGCCCTCGCGCAGGCCCTTCACCAGCCCCTGCGCGCCGCGCGCCGGGTACCCGGCGAACGTGCTGGTCGCCCAGTACCGCGTCCACGGGTTCAGTCCCAGGATCGCGGCGATGATGCTGCCCATGAACCCGGAGCAGTCGAAGCTGTCACCGACCCAGCGTGGGCCCGCCCACTGATACGGCTTCCCGTGCTGCGAGCGGGCGAAGTCGTGGCCGCGCGCGAGCTGGTGCATCCACGGCATCACCGCGCCGCCGTCCCGGAACTTCGGCAGCAGCGCGTCGAACAATCCTTCCGGGGAGACGTTGCCGATCCCGCGTTCGCGCACCGCCGCCCCGTAGGCGGCCAGGTTCTCCCGCCCGAGCAGGGAGATGACCCGCCCGCCGTCCCAGGTGAAAGGGATCCCGCGCGCGATCATGTCGCGGATCGCATACAGCACGTTCTGGCCGCCGGCCTTCAGCACCTCGGCGGCGGTGACGACGTGCTCGCCCGCAGACAGCCACGCGGGGATGCTGTCGCTGGTGCCCGTGCCGGGACCGAAAACCCCGCCACCGCGCCTGAACCCCAGCGTCACCGGCTCCATCGGCTCGACGCCGGGCAAGAACTGGCGCACCGCGTTCCAGGCCTTCAGCAAGCCCTCGTTCCAGACCGTGTTGACCACGTACCGGACCGGCTTGGCCGCCGATTCCTTGAGCCGATCCCAGGCACCGGTGATGCCGTCGACGCCCTTCTCGAACCAGCCCTTCACGGTGTCGATCGCGTTCCCGAGCGACGGGAAAAGCTCGTCCTTGACCCAGCGGATCACGTCACCGATCCGCTCCATCGCCGTCTTGAATTCGTCGGCGAGCTGGCGGATCACCGGCATCACGATCGGGATCAAGACGTTCTGGACCAGCCAGGTGAAGGCCTCGATCAGCTTGACCAGCACCGGGGACAGCTCGACCAGGATGTCCAGCAGCGGCGGCAGCAGCTCCGCGGCGAGCCGCACGAGTTCGGGCAGCAGCGGCAGGATCGCCATCAGCAGATTGGTGAAGGCGGTGACGATCTGCGGCAGCACCGGCGCGATCTGACGGATGGCGTCGGCCAGCGCCCTACCGATGGTCATGGCGACCTCGGCCAGGATCGGCGCGACCTGCGCGATCACCGGCCGCATCTGGTCGGCGAACGCCGCGATCACCGGCGCGAGCGCGGTGGCCACTTCGGTGAGGGCGGGCGCGAGCGCCTGCAAGACCGCCGACAGCGATTCGGCGAACAACGGGATCAACGGGGCGACCGCGGTGACCAGGGCCGCAAACGCCTCACCGAGCGGGCCGATGGCGGGCGCGAGTGCCTGGATGGCCTGCGCCAGCGCGGAGCCGACGACGACCGCGACCTGAGCCAGCGGCTCGATCAGCGGCTGCAGCGCGTCGAGCAGGACGCCGAGCAGGCTCGCGATCACCGGCAGCACCGGCGCCAGGCCCGCGGTCAGGTCGGCGATGAAGTCGCCGAGAATCGGCATGATCAGGGTCAGCGACTGCGCGAACACCGCGCCGACCTGGCCGAGCGCGGGGGCCATCGTGACCAGGGCCTGACCCAGGGACTCCAGAAGCGGCCCGAGCGTGGGCATCACGTCCGCAGCGATCCGCGCGAGGGATACGAACAAATCACCCAGAAGCGGGCCCAGCCCTTGCAGGGCGACGGTCAGCCCGTCGAGAACATCGCCGAGCAATCCGGATTCGGCCACGAACGAGAACGCGTCTCCCAGCGCGGTACCGATGGACCCGAACGCGCGCCCGATCTGCTCGGCGAACGGAGCGCTGGCCTCCGCCATCGCTGATAGCCCCGCGAGGAACCCGTCGCTGCCCTCGCGCAGGCCACGCAGCCCGTTCGCAGCGATCGCGAACGCCGCTTGCAGCCCCTCAATACCCTCCGTCGACTTCAAGAACGCAGCGAAACCGTGCGCGCCCGCGTTCATCTCGGCCGCGACAGCGGTCATGCCGTCGCGCAGCGTGGGAAGCACCGTGTCGGCGAGCTGCCGCAGCCCCTCCCCGGCACCCTGGAACGCGGTGTCCTGGACGGACTTGCGCACCTCTTCCCACGCGGGCGCGAGCTCGCGGGCAGCGAGCACGAAATCCTGGGCGTTGGGGGCGAGCTTGGCCATCGCCTCGGCCAGCTTCTGCGACGACGCAGTGCCCGCGGTCTGCGCTTCGGTGAGTGCAGCGGCAGCCGCAGCCACCTGCCGCTCGGCTTGCTCGGCGGCCCGGCGCGCCTGCGTGACCCGGTCCTCGGCGTCGGCGGCAGCCTTGCGCGCGGCCACCACCTTGTCGCTGTTGTCGAGGCCCTTACGTTCGGCGTCGGCGGCCTGCTCGGCGACATCGCGGCCGTCAGCGACGGCCTTGTCGTAGTTGAGTTGTGCCCGCTCGACCCGCAGCAGTGCGCGTTCCCGCTCCTGCGGTGTCTTGGCGTCGAACACGTCGCGCTGCGCGTCCTTGAGCGCGAGCGCGGCCTCTTTCTGGTCGAGGACGCTGCCGCGCAGCTTGAACTGCCAGTCCTCCAGCTCATCGGCCGCGGCCTGGTAGGCGTCTCCGATCGCGCGGGTCGCTTCCTCGGCGTCGGCTTGCGCGTCGGTGAGATTGCGTTGCGCGTCGGCGGCGGCGTCGGCCGCCGATTGCAGCTGCTGCTGTGCTGCCGCTGTCGCCTTGGCTGCGGCGGCAGCCTCACCGGGGCCGGCTTCGGCGGCTGCTGCGGCGGCGTCGAATGCGTCCTTGACCCCGGCGAGTGCGACGGTGGCTGTGCCGACCGCCGCCGCGATTCCCGGGCCCAAGGCTGCTGCCGCCACCACGAGCCCGCCGACCGCACCGGCGGCGAGCCCGGCCGCGCCACCGATACCGGCGATGGCTGCGGCGACGGCCGCCATGCCACCGGCGCCGATGCCGACGCTGCGCAGCGAATCCCGCAGCCGGTCGACACGCGATGCTTCGGTGTCGGCGTTGGAGTTGAACCGGAAATTCGCGTTCCCAGAACGCAATTCGCGCAGGAGGGCGGCGATGCGCTGCAACTGCGCCTCATCGACCTGGATGTCGATCTTGATCTTGACGTCCTTGTCGGACAGTCCCCGCAGACTCCGCAGCGCGGGCGCGATCTGCGTCAGCCGCTCGAGCTCCGCCGGGGACATGTCCAACTTCACCCTGACCCGGACGTCCTTGTCGGTCAGCGTCCGCAGCGACCGCACCACCGGCCCGATCTGCTTGAGCCGCTCCAACTCGGCCGGGGACATGTCGAGGTTGACCCGCACCCGCACGCTCACATCGGTCAGGGCCTGCATCTGCCGCAGCGTCGACGCGATCGACCGCAGCCGCTTCGCGTCCGCCTCCGACATACCGAGCGCGACGTCCACGCGGATCGTCTTGTCCGGCATGGACTGGAGCTCACGCAACGCCGCCAAGTCCGCGGCGTCGACCTGGATGTCGGTGTCGAACTTGATCGTCCGCCCCGCACCAGCGACCGCGGTTTCGATCTCGCTGATCAGCCCGGCCGAGTCGAACTCCCCGCGCACGCTGATGTGCGGGTCGGTGCGCTGGATCGCGCGCAGCTCGGATTGCAGGTCGGTCGCCAGGCTCGACCCGTCGAACGCCGCCCGCACGCTGACGGTGAGCGGATCGATGTCGAGCTGCCGTTGCATATCGCGCATGGCGTCCACGACGACGCGCCGCAGCTCGTCATCGAATCCGCTTCCGTCAGCGGTGATGGGGATGGAGATGCCGGGCGCCGTCACGCCGCGCACCGTGCCAAACCGGGGCGCAACGCCCTGCTAGATGCCGCGCTGGATTTCCTCGTGCGCGGCGTCGGTGAGGAACGGGTTCGGGCGGGTGCCCGGATGCCAGACCCTGGCAGCGAACACGAGGCGCGGACCCATCTCGAACCGCAGCGCCCGCACTCGGCGGGGCCGGATTTCGTGCGGGCGGGTGCCGTCGTGGACGAACTTCGCGTGCGGTGCGGTCGCCGACACCAGCAGGCGCACCTGGTCACCGGCCACGGTGGTGCGGTGCCCGATCGAATCCCGCAGCGCCCCGGACCGGACAGTGACTCGGCCGCGGGCGTTGGTGACAATCCGCGCGCCGAGCCGATCCATGCGCGGCGCGGCCAGCGCCGCCGCCTGCTCACCCGCCCCAGGGATCGGGGTGTAGACCAGGCGGGCGCGCAGCTGCAACGGCACGGCTACTCCTGGTCGGCGGCGCGGCGACGCGCCCGCTTCGGCGCGGCCTGCTCCACCGGCTCCGGCTCGGGCGCGCCGGCATCATCGGGGTCGGGCTGCGCCACCTCGACCGGTGCGGGGTGGTGCCATTCCACGACCCGCACCAGACCCGCCCGCACCAGGCCCCGCAGGTAGTCGGTCCACTCCACCGTCGTCTGCTCGCCGCGCTCGAGCACGTCCGTCGACGCCACGCCCTCGATGGTCACTCGCATTCCGGTTCTCCTCACTTCGCCAGCTGGGCGTGCGCGGTCTGCACCCACACGATCACCAGCCCCTCCGGCCCGTCCGGCACCCCGGCCCCGAGCCCTGTATTCACCGCCACGTCAGCGCGTTCGGCGTCCTTCATGGCCGCGCACAGTGCTGCGTCGATGCGCCACGAGTCATCCCACAGCACCGCGGCGCGCTGCTCCATCTCCTGCGCGGTGCCGTCGAGCGGATGACACCGGGCGATACCGGCCTCGATGGTGACGGCCTTACTCGTCCCGCACGTCACAGCGCCCCCGCTGCCCGTTCCGGTGGCGGCCTCGTGCGGCCAGTTCGCCGTCCGCCACCGCCGCGCCAGACGCACCCACAGGTACGGGCCGCAGCCGCCGCAGCTGCTGTGGTCCTGCAAATCCGGATCACCGGTCAGCCAGTACGGCACCACCACCTCGCTACCGGCCAGCAGGTGCACCGTGTCCGTGCCGCCACCCAGCGGCGGCACCGCCGCAGTGGGGGAGAAGAACCCCCGCAGCCGCTCGACCGCAAGCCCGATCACCGTCACCGCCGCATCCACGCCCTCACCCCTCGAAATCCGGGGACGACACCGCGCCCGGCGCCGACAGCCGATGCGGATTCACCGCAGCCACCCACATGTCCACCTGCGCGATACCGGTCTGGAAGTGCTCGAACAGCACAGCGGGATCGGCCATCCTCACCGACACGCCGCGGCGGGCGATCTGCTCCACCCGCTTCGGCAGCGCGCACGCTTCCCCCCGGCACGCGCTCCAGAACTCCTTGGCCAGCAACGCCACCGCCATCCCCGCACCCGCCGGTGGCTGCTGGCCTTGCAGGTACTCCACCGTCCACGTGCCCGGCGAACCGGCGGGCCGGGTGAGGTCTTGATCGGGCCATTCCCCGACCGCCGAATACAGCCGATCACCCTCCAGCACATACGCACTGGACGGGATGACCGCGCCGTCGATGGTCACCGACGTCACCGAGCACACCGGCCCCGGCAGATGCACCACCCCCGGCCCGCCGGCCCGGCACGTCGGCCCGCACGAGCACGAGATGTTGCGCCACACACCGCCGTCGAGCTCGGGGAACCAGGACCAGCCGGGCAGGAACCAGCGCGGGCCGTCGAGGTCGCGCGGGCACGGCCGCACGATCCGCGGGCAACACCCGTATTGGCGGCCGGTGAAGCTCCACAGGACCGCGACCGCGGTGTCCACCGCCTGCTGGAGAATCGCGACGTCTTCCGGTGCTTCCACGTCCGGGAGGCACGTGTAATCCACGGGCCAGGTGCAGGGTGCCGACATGGGCCGGGACGGTACGAGCACGGGGTGCAACCATCTGTCTGCCCGAGAGCTGATCGCCCGCGCCCTCGGCCGCGGCAGATAAGCCTTGCGTATGGCGGCCATACGTGCGTATGATGTTCATACACCGAGCGGGAGATGGTCCCGCACCCGAGAACCGGAGGACTCGCCATGTACTACCTTGCCGAAAAGCGCGTCGCGGAGCTGCTGGAGCTGGGCGTCGACATCGACACCATCGTCGCCAAGACCGGCGTCACCAAGCTCAGCGACGGCTGGCACGCGCAGAACCGCCGCGGCGACGACGCACTCGACGCGCTGCTCGCCGAAGCCCACGAGCGCAAGGCCCTGCTCGACCGCATCGAGTTCTTGGCTGTGGCCATCGGCGAGGACGGACCCGCCCGCCGCGCCGGCGCCGACGCCAAGAACCCGACCTTGGACGGGCTGCGCGCGGTCATCGCCGGTGTCGAGAAGTACGCCCGCGCCAAGAACATCGACATCCGCACCGACGCGGAGAAGGCCGCCCCCGAACCCACCGCCACCCCCAGGCAGATCTACTACATCACCAGCCTGCTGGAGGGTCGCGCCGCCGCGGGTGAGGGTGGCGGGTTCTTCTCCACCAAGGGCCTCTACCGCGGCGACGGCAGCGTCGACCGCGACGCCGTCGCCGCCCTGACCCGCAAGCAGGCCTCCGCCCTCATCGACAGCCTGCGCGGCACCTACTGACCACCTCCCACCGGGCCGCGCACCGAGCGCGGCCCGGTCCCATCATCGAGAGGACGCCATGTCCACACACCGCGACCCCGGCCAATACTGGTGGGTCGGCGTCGACACCGACCGGCTGCTGTCGCTGACCGGCTGGATCGGCGACACCCCGGAGGGCCAAGCCGCTTTTCTGCTGCTCTACCCCCACGCGATGGACGCCGCCGCACGGATGCGCAAGCTCGCCGAAGTGCTGGAGCTGGCACCTGGACCCACGAGCCCGCCCCCAGACACCCACCAGGTCGACGCGGTCATCGACGGCGACCGGCTCACCCTGCGCCTGCCCGGCTTGCAGGTCAGCATCCCGATCCACGCCGACTACGCCGCCGCAGCAGCCCGCGGCTGGGGCGTGCTCGTCATCGGCCAGGACGGCTGGGACGGACGCTGGTCCGGCATCGACACCTACCTGTCACGGCGCGGCTTCACCCGTATCCACCACGGCCGCATCGTCATCCACCCGGGAGACCCGACATGACCACCGACGCCACCACGACAGCAGCCGCAGCCGCACGCATCCGGGCGGCCCGCGACGCAGCCGGTGCCGCACAGGCGGCTTTCGAGCAGGCCATCCGCGACGAGGTCGCCGCCGACCGCATCACACCCTCCGACGTTGCCCGCGCGCTTGGCACGAAGAACCGGCAGCGCGTCTACGCGATACTCGGCCGCGGCGACGATGGCGCGGCACCCACCAATCCGCCCCTGCGCCCGGTCGTGTACCTTCGCGGCGCCGGCCGCCCCGACGCCGTGTGGACCCGGGTCCGGGAAGCCATGTGGGCGCGTGGCTGGACGACCATCAGTGACCGCACCAGCGCATGGCACCTGGCGCGCGGCGGAACTCCCGTGGTCCTCTGCGATTTCAGCGCGGACCTCGACCACCCCAGCCCAGCACCCGGCGGTGGCACATGGTTCGGCTACGACCGATACGTCGTCGTGGGCAAGGTCCGCGCCAAATACGGTGACGACGGCGAGGCGATGCTGCCGCGCATCAACGGCTGCGAGCACCCGATCCGCCTCGGTGACGATGTTGACGAGCACGCCCTGGCCCGATGGGTAGCGGAAGCCTTCGCCGACTGATATCGTCTGCCGTGGTCCCCGCGGTGCGGGGATGACCCCCGTTCTGCCTTTGCACTGCAATTTGAACGGGTGTACACCCTCCCCGCGCACGCGGGGATGAGCCAAGTCTGGTTCTAGACCCTCCCCGCGCTGGCGGGGTGTGAAGACCCCGGCACTTCGGTGCCGGGGTCTTCCTTCCTTCTGTCACCCACTTGCACCACTCGACATGTGTGTGCCGAGCAGGCCCGCAAGATGTGCGAGCAGGACGTGACCGCGCAGATCATCGACGCCGCCGAGGACCGGCGCGCCGCGCTGACCGCCGAGCGGGACCGCCTGCTGGCCCGGCTCGCCGAAATCGACACCGAACTCGCCGAACTCGCCTGACCCCCCGGACACGGACAGCCCCGCCACCACACGGTGCCGGGGCTGTCTCCGTCGACAGGCTCAGGCCCCGCCGGTGACGCTCACGTGCACGTCCACCCCGGCCACGCCCACACCCGCCCCGTCGAGCACCCGCACCACCGCGCCCGTGCTCGACACCGACTCCACCACCACCGAATACGCCACCACCCCAGCCGGGACCGCTGACACCACCGGCACCGCCAGCTCGGGGAACGCCACCGCCGCACGGCCGTCCTGCCCGGTGGTGGCCACAGCGGCGTGCACGCGCGGTAGACACGCCTCGAACGCGGCGAAGGTGGTCACCTTCAGCTCGGCGTAGGGCACCGGCGGCGGTTCCCAATCCGGGTAGATCAGCCGGTATTCCTCGATGTTGCGGGCGGTGATCATCTGCTCGATCAGCTCCACCAGCTCCTCGAACTGGGGCATGGTCAGCGACAACGGATCCTCCTAGACGGTGAGGTCGCGGGCGCGGACCTGCGACAAGGCCGACGAATACTGGTTCTGCAAGAAGTTCGGGAAGTTCGCCTCGGCGCCGATGAACCAGCGCCGCCGAAAGACGTCTCCCGCCGGCACCACACCGGCTGTGTCGTCCCAGGTGAGGGAGGGTGCGCCGTTGATCAGCAGCGTGAACATGCTCTGGGTCGCGCTGTACATGCGTCGCCGGAAGGTGATCGTCGCGGTGGTGGTGGAGGCGGTCCCGGTCGTGGCCCGCGTGGTCTGCCCCGTCAAGTTCGTCGCGGTCCCCGGAGCCGGTATCGAGGAGGACTCCCAGGTCATGATGCGGGTGCCGCCAGCGGGGCCGGTCGTGCGCGATGTCGTCGCGTACACCAGCACCATGCCGGGGCCGGGCCCGTCCTCGAGCATGCCGACGCCGAAGCTGGTGAAATTGGCGACCGACCCGGTGCCGACCGGCGGCTGTATCGGTACCTCCAGCTCCCAATTGTCGGTGAAAAGGCGGCCACCGTAGTCGCCGACATAGGTCTCCCACGACCCGGTGCGCGCGGTGTTGCTGGGTAGCGGCCGGGACTGGGCCCGGTTCGTGGCCACGACCAGATTCCCGAACTCGGGCCGCCACGCAGGGCCCAGGTCGGCACTGTCGGGACGGTCGAACGTGTCGCGGTAGTCGGCCAGCGCGGGCGGCCCGGTGATCATCGCCGCACCACCCGCAACTCGGCTTTCATCTGCGCGCCCGGCGTGGCGTTCACGCTGGTGAAGTACGCCCACAGCAGCGTATCGGCGTCGAGGTCGATACTGGCCGCCGTCCACGCAGGCGACACCGCGGGCGTGGCGGCGGTCCCGGCGAGCGGGGTGAGCGGGTCACCCACCCGCAGCTCGGCGGCGATGGTCCCGCCCGAACCCGCGGTGTGGATGCGGTACCGGATGCCGGTGACGGTCAAGTTGTAGGGCACGACGATCGGCATGTCCTGCTGGCCGACGCCCTGCGCGTGCAGGGTGTGGGTCTGCCACCACTGCAACACGTCGACCTGCGCGCCCGCGGACCCGCCACCGGCGCGCAGGTCACCGGTGGCGTCATCGAGGTACACCGGGCGGATCATCGGCTACGCCAGAACGATCGGCTGACCGGGCTCGAAATTCACCGTCGTCGCCGAGGTGGCGACACCCAGCCGCTGCACCACCTGACCAGTACCGGCCGGCGGCGTAGACGTCGCCAGCCCCGGCGTGGTGGACAGGAACACGTCACCGGGGGTTTGGCTGGTGACCTGCGTGTTGGTGGCCTCCAGGTAGACCGTGGCCATCGCGCCGGAGGCGACGGCAGCGAGCACGAACCCGTGCGCGTGCTTGCCCGCGGTCGACGCGTCGGCCTTGCGCACCCGCGCGCCGCCGGCGTTGTGGATGTTGACGAAATCCCCGGCCGCGAGCGCTTCGCTGGCCTGGATCTGTTGGGTGTCGGCACCGATACCGACCGGCATCAGCGAGGGATCGAGTCGGCCGGTCGGGTCGAGGGCGGGGATGTCGCCGGCGTTCGCCGCGCCCGCCGAGGCGACGGTGGCCTCGATCTCTGTCAGCGTGCCCGCGACCTGCCGAATGTACTTGTCTGCCATCGAGTTCTCCTACGTCAATGCGATGGGTTGGGTCGGCGCGTACTCGACCGTGACCGGGTCGACGGGCAGCGCGGCGCGCCGCACCCACACTGCGCCGGGCGGAATGGTGTGGGTGAGCATCCCGTTCGTGCCGACCAGCAGCGGCACCCCCGGCGTCCACGTCCACGACAGCTCGGTCACCTCCCCGCCGGTGACGAGGTCGGCCACCGCGCCCGCCGCCCACGCCGAGGTCGTCAACCACACAGGCCGGTTCAGGTGCGCGGGGTCGGTGGCGTCCGCGTACTCCACCGTGCCGTCGTCGCGGGGCACGACCAGGCGGTGCCCGCCGAGCGGGTGCGCGGCCACCGCCTGCACCACGCAACACCCGCCGCCGCCAGGGCCGGGAGGCCCCGGCGGGCCCGGCACCGGCACCGCGACAGCGCCGGTTTCGGGGACCGGCACCGCGGCGATGTAGCCGAGCCCGCCGACCGGCCCGCACCCCACCGCGCCCTCCACCCACAGGATCGGCTCATGGTCGGGGTAGTCCAGCCACAGCTGCGCCC
The DNA here is from genome assembly GCF_001182745.1 of Nocardia farcinica. Lineage (NCBI taxonomy): Bacteria > Bacillati > Actinomycetota > Actinomycetes > Mycobacteriales > Nocardiaceae > Nocardia > Nocardia farcinica. The sequence continues at coordinate 200,460 of NZ_LN868938.1, forward strand.
ACGCCCGCGACGGCACCAACGCCACCTGTTCGGCCGGGACCGACCAAGCCATGAGCGCGCCGGTGATCGTGGCAGGCCATATCGCTTCGAACGCGGTGCCGCGCATGGTGAGCCGCAGCCACGCCGACGTCCCGGCAGGCCACGGCAGCGGGGTACCGGCCTGCGTGCGCAGCTCGATCTGACCCTGAAACGCGGCATCGGCGTTCAGGGTCAGACGGAGTGTGCCCGCAGGCCAGCCGAGGGTGAGCACGGTCAGTAGATGCCGCCCTGCTGCGTCTCCACCACGGTGACACCGGGGTTGGTGCCGCCGGTGAGGTTGTCGGTACCGACCAGCAGCGGCAGGTTCATCCCGGCCAGCGCGCCGACGAACGTCACCGTGTACGGGCCGCCCGCCGAGCCGGTGACGGTGACGTTGTCCTCACCGATGGACGGCAGCGCCTCCAACGCGGCCTGCACCGCGGTCGGGGTCGCGTCGAACGGCAGCGCGGTGGTGCTGTCGGCCTGGAACGCCAGGTTGAACGTCCCACCGGTCGGCGTGCCGGTGAGGGTGACGGTCTGAATCTCGTTGGTGCCGACCGCATCGCAGGGCGGCTGCGACGGCGCGATCGGTGCGGCGGTCTCCCCGTAGTAGGGGCTGGGCAGCACCAGCGGGCACGCGCCATCGGTCGGCTCCGGCGGCGCGATCGTGGTCTCGAAAATGCGCAGGTGCTGGCCCGGCTTCATGGGCGCGAGCATGCGGCCCGCCGTGTTGGACGAGTCGATCGCGACCACGTTGTACGGGCCGCGACCCCACCGCACCGGCGACGACGTGCGACCGGTCAGCGAGAACGTCGACACCTGCGCCCCGATCTGCAAGTCGCCCGACAGCGCGAATTCCTTCACGACACCGAGCAGGACGTACCCGTACTTGGTGATGCCGGCCCCGGCACCGCCGACGAGGATGTCGTCGGTGGTGGGAATGTCGGTGCACTCGTCGTCCGCGCCGACACCGGTCCACAACTCGAGCGCCACACCGCGGTTGTCGGGCTGGGTCTTGCGGTCGGAGAAGCCGATCGGCTTCCCGTCGAAGCTGGTCACCAGCTCCCAGTCCAGCAGCATGTTGTAGAGCGCGGTGCTGACCTTGCACAGCTCCAGCGCGGCGTTCCACCATTTGCGCTCGGCCTTGTTGCGGTCGGCCACGCAGATCGCACCGTCGGCGTTGGTCTGCTCGATGTCCTCTGCCTCACGCATCTGCGGAGACAAGGTTGCAGTCACGAAACCGTTGGTCACGAGCCGCGAGCGCGGACCCGCCAGGGGCATACCGCAGGAGTCGACCAGGGTCGCGCGCAGCCGCTTCCCCTTCACCACGCCGAATTCGGCATCACCAGCCACGACAGTTCTCCTCGAAAGTCAATGTGAGGTTGTGTGCGTGGCTGCCCAGGCCCGTCGACAGCGCAGAGTAAAGAGGCGGGGTGCAGTGGGGTCAGTTCGTCCAATCCCCGAGCGGCGCCTCACCGCGCAGCACCCGCTGAAGGTCTTCCTTCACCGCGGCGAGCTTGCTGTTCACCGCGGTGAGTTGGTCACGCAGAGCCGCTATCTCGGTGCGCAACGCTTGGTTGTCGGCGTGCGATGCCCGCAGCTCCTCGCGCAGCATGCGGCGTTCCTCGGCCATCTCCGCGCGCAGGCTCGCCCGTTCCTCCTGCATCTCGTCCACCAGCCGCCGGTACGCCTCGGCCACCGTGCGTTCCGCCTCCGCGCGTACGTTCTCCGCCTCGGCCTGCGTGCGTTCCGCCTCCGCGCGGGTGCTCTCGGCCTCGGCCGCGGTGCGTTCGACCTCGGCGGCCCGCCGCTTGCGCTCCACGACACCGGTCACGACAGCACCGAGGGCGCCGGACCCGAGCGCGGCCACCCCGAGTTCGACAATCACCAGATCACCCCAGATCCGTTGGTAGGCCGTGCCGGGCGCGGGGTTCGGGGCGCAGCAGTGACGGGGACTCCGGGTCACCGACCGTGGTGGAGACGACGGAGGACAGCAGCGACAGCGCCGCCGCCCACGCCGCCACGCCGACCGCGCCGACGACGAAAGCCCACGGGATTCCGCCGGTGATGAGCGCGCCGGTCGAGACGGCGGACAGCAGCGCGAGCAGGGTTTGCGCGAACGTCTTCACCGCGCGCTCGGCCGCGGCGTGCCAAAACTGCCTACTCAGCATCGGAGGCACCCTCGGCGACGTCGCTGGTCGCGCCAGCGGCGGTGTCGGCGTCAGCATCGGAGGCACCCTCAGCGGCGTCCGCGTCGCCGGTCACGCCCACGGCGTCGCCGGTCTCCGGCTCGGCCGCGCGCCGACTGCGCTTGGCGCGCGGTTTGCTCGCCGGCTTCGGCTTCTCCACCGGGGGTACCACCTCCACCGGCTCGGGCGCGTCCTCACGGATCAGGCCCGCGGCGCGCGCCACCTCCACCGGCACACTGAACGCCAAGCCCTCCCCGCCGGTGACCGTCTTGACCAGCCCGGCCCGACCGGGCCCGGCGGCCTCGATCAGCCGCGACGCCAGCAGAGGACGGGACCGCTGGCCGGTACGCACAGTGGCGGTGTCGCCGTCGATTTCGATGGTGACGTGCATGAATCAGGCTCCGATCGTGATGGCGTCCGCCCAGCACTCCCAGGTCACCAGGACCTCGCGCTCGGCGACCGTGAGGCGGTCGTTGTGGGGATAGTCCGGGCCGTGCGTGCGCGCGATCGAGGACCGATGCACCACGACCGGCCCGGTGGACACGATGGTGTCGCCGAGCGCGGCGTATCCCGCGCCGAACGCCCACCTGTGCCCCAGCGGCGAGAGCCGCTGGCCGCCCTGGACGATCACCATGTCCGCGGCGACGAGCGCGGCGGCCAGGTGCGGGGCGGCGTGCAGCACACCAGGGAAACCGTGCCCGGCCACGCTTTCCTCGAGCGCGCCGACCGCCTCGACCAGGGACGCGGCGGACGCGGGGGTGCCGGCGGCGGAGAGCAGGCGCGGAACCAGCTGCTCCTCCACGCGGGTCGACTCCTGCAACCGGAGCAGCTGTTCCGCGCGGGCAGCCGCTTCCGCCTCGGGAACGGCGGCGGCGCAGTCGTCGTCGGCGCCGATCACATCGCCGGTGAACTCGCCGCTCAACGGTGAACGCGGGGTGCCCTTCGGTGACGGCTCAGGCAGCACGGGAGAGCAGTCGATCGGCCACACCCACGTGGTGCCGCAGTTCCACGAGTCCACGATGATCCCGTGCGCGAGCCGCGACGGGTCCGGGACATCGAGGACGGTGGCCGCGGCGTACAAGCCGACGACGGACGGGTTCGCCAGCGGCGGCCGGAAAATCTCAGCCACGGCCGAACCTCCTTCGGGGGGTTGGGGTCCGGCCGGGGGCAGGGTGAGCGGGGCAGCCACACAGGGACTACTCACCCCACCCCCGGACCGGAGTCTTTCAAGGGGGGTGGGCCGGTCAGGCCGCAGCGGTGTTCGGCGCGCCGGCGGTCGACTGGGCCACGGTCACCCCGGGATCGGTGCCGCCGGTGAACGTGTCCGCCGCGACGAGCTCGGGCAGCGCGGTCGCGCCGAGCACGCCCTGGAACGTCACCGTGTACGGGCCGCCCGCGACACCGGACACCGCCACGTTGCCCGCACCGATGGACGGCAGCATCGCCAACGCGAGCTGCACGTGCGCGGCCCCCGCGTTGTGCGCGATCGGGTCGGTGGTGTGCCCGCGGAAGGTGAGCGTGAAGTGCCCGCCGGTCGGGGAACCGGTGATGGTGACGGTCTGCACCTCGTTGGTGGTGGACGAGCACACCAACTCGGCGCGGGCGCCGACCGCGCCGTTCGCGCACAGCGGGACGGTGATCACCTCGGAGGTCAAGCACCGCTTGTCCACCAGGTACTCGTCCTCCACGAAAAGCTCGGTGTACCGGTTCTTCTGGAGCATGGCCTTGTCGTAGAGGGTGCCGACCTCGATCACCTGGGACAGGTGCCGGTACCAGGTGCCGCGCGGGTACAGCAGCACCTGCACGCTGGTCGGCCACACCACCGACGCCTCCGGCAGCGGCTGCCAGTGCTGCACCCACTGCATGAAGATGTTCCGGTCCGCGAGCCACTGATCGACCTGCTGATCGGTCACGCTCTTGACGTCGCGGCCTTGCTGATTCGCCATGTCGGCCTTGGCGACATCGAGCATCCACGCTTCGGTGACGCCCTCGATGGGGGCGTCGTGGGCCTTGCGCTCCTTCTGCCGGATCACCGCAGCCCGCAACGCCAAGCTGTTGAGGAACGAACCGGTCGCGCCGAGCACCGACGCCGGAGGCACCACACGGGAAGTGGAGCCGGCCACCATGTCCAGGATCGACCAGACCGACAGCTTGATCTGGTAGGCCTTCATGACTTCCTTCATGAAGCGCTCGATCAGCTCCGGCCAGCCGCGCCGCTGCAGGATGCCCGCGGTCACGCACAGGCCGATCGCCTGGAGTCGGATTTCCTCCATGTCCACGCACGGGATCTCGATGCAGGGCTTGGTGGGATCCTCCATCAGCTCTGCTTCGGTGAAACGCCACGGCAGCGTGTTGTACAGCGCGGAGAAATCGGGTTCCTGGGGGCGGCGCAGGCCTCCGCGGGTGATGTTCATGTCCGGCAGCGACAGCAGCCCCGTTGCGGGGTCGACGTCACAGAAGCTGTAGATCGTTTCCGAGGGGGAGCACCAGTGCGCCGACGCGACCAGCGCGCCGTCATCGGCGTATCGGGCGTCCGCGTACTCGGTGGCGGCGATGATCCGGTCCACCTGGTCGGCGAAATCCTTCTCCGACTCGGCGGTCACGATCTGCTCGGGCGCGAACTCGCGCTCGAGCGTCGCCAGCGACAACGGCACCAGCGCCTGCCGCATCCGGTGCGGTGCCCTGTTCGGCACGATCTGGTTGCGCGAGTTGACTTTCTCGATCGCGGCGGCCAGCTCCCGGTAGCCGACGATGCCGTCGACGTGCCCGTGCACCTGGGGGCGCATGTGGAAACCGATCTGGGTGGGCTTGGGTGCCGACTCGGCGGCGGTCTTGCCGGTGCGGGCGGCCAGGCCCTTGAACGTCGGCTTGCCGGCCGATGCGGTGACGGCAGGCTCGACGGCGGCGTCGGCGGCGATGGTCTCGGCCTCCGCGACAACCTCATCCGCGGCGGTGTCGGTGCTGTCGGGCTCACCGCCGCCGGTGTCGTCGCCGGTGGTGGTGTCCTCGGCGGGTGCCTGCCGGGCCGCGCGCGCGTCCACCAGTGCCTGCGCTTCGGCCAGGCGCTGCTGCTCGGCGGCGGCCTGCTCGGCGAGCAGGCCGTTGATCTTCTCCGCGGCCTCGTTGAGCGCCTTCATCCGCGCCAGGGCTTCGGCCGAGACGGTGGCGTCCTCGCCCGCGACGTCCTTGGCGATCGCGTCGAACTCGGATTCGGCCCGGGTCAGCAGCTCCTCGAGCTGGGTCTTGGTGAGCGCGCCGAGGTCGGCGGGCAACTCGAACTCCATGTCTGTCCTCCCGTAGAGGGTCCGGTGTGTCGCCGGGAGGCCCGCAGCCATGCCCCGATTCGCGCGGAAACGTAGATAGGTGGGGTGCAACGCCATACGATGCGAACCGGAAACGGGGGGTGAGCTGCGTAAACCCCTCGAACATGTGATCGAGAAGGGGTTTATGGGATGCGGGTAGTCAGAACGGCGGCCGTGGTGGCCGCGGTGTTGGCGTTGGCGAGCTGCACAAGCAACGGGGACGACACCCCGCGCGGGGACGCGACCCCGATCATGCCGGGCACGACAGCCACGACGGCGAGCGCGGCGACGACCAGCGCGTCACCGGGGGTACTGGCACCCACCGAGACCGGGCTGAGCACCAGCACCGGCATCGAAACCATGATCGTGTCCGTCGAAGACGTGAACGGCAGGTATGGGCCGGTCACGGTGTTCACGTTCCAGCTGGTCAACACCGGTCAGAAGGTGTTCGAGGGCTACAACTGGCCCACCCCGACCGTCGTGTACGGTCCCGCCGGCACCCCGGCCGAGCACACCGTGTCGCTGTCGGAGGGGTACGGCGACGGTGTACAGGGCGCGATCCCGCCGGGCTCCCGCCAGACGGTGCAGCACGCCTACAAGGTGACCAAGGCCGAGCTGAATCCCGCTGTCGTCACCGTGGGTTCGCTGGTGTGGCAAGGCGATTTCGCCGCGTTCCAGCGGTAGGGGACCGCGAGTCGAGACCCCGGCCGACACGGCTGCTCCGCGCCAAGCGGTGAGCCGTGATCGTCCGGGGTCTCGCGCTATTCGGGTGCCTCGACCGGCCGCAGGTCGGCCACGCGCGCGGGGAACGGGTACCGGCCGGGTGCGTCCTCGATGGTCTCGACGGTCGCGGTCGGGCCGTCGATTTCCAGCACCCGGAAGCGGGACACCCCGCCGTCGCCCAGCTTCACCACGTCGCCCACGTCCACCACACCGCGAACGATACCCGCCGGTCTGATCCGGGTTGCGTCACACGCGCGGCGGCCAACTCCAGTGCCCGGCCTTGGGGGTCTCCGAGAACGGGACGGCTCTCTTGTGGCTGGTGCCGTTGGGGTAGATGACGAACAGGTCCACACGGGTCTCGGGGTGCTGGCTGGTGCCGTCGTGGTCGTGGACGCCGGTGATGATGGCGGCGGTGGGCTCGGACGCGTGCTCGCCGCCGGGGGTGCCGTAGGTCTGGAAATGGACGATGCGGCCGATGCTCGGTGTGCTCATGGCGGGGGACGGTAGGCGTGGTGGGCGCAACGACTTGCACCATCCGGCGGTGTGTGTGTATAGTTGTGGGTGTCAGAGGGACAAGCCCTCACCAACCCGGAGGAGCCGGACATGACCACCACCACCTACCGCCGCGCCCGCGCCGCCCGCAAGGCCGCCGCCCACCTCATCCGCACCCGCATCACCGCCGCCCAGGCCGCCCGCCTGGTCCGCGCCCTGCGCAAGCTCAACGGCTACGTCATGACCGGCCTGCTCGAGCGCGGCGAGTTCGTCACCGTGAGCCAGGTGCTCGCCCAGCTCGGCGCCGACGCCGACCTGATCCGCCGCTACGCCTCGCAGGCGGGCAAGGCGATCAAGCGCGCCTACCTCGCCGCCTACGACGGCCGCGAGCCGGTCATGGTGTGGAAGCTCGTCCACGACCGCCCCCGCCAGGTCGCCGCCTACCTGGCCGACGAGCCCGCCGTCCGCGAGGGCCTGGCCGCCTACGCCCGCACCGCCCACCTGGTCGCCGCCCCCGCCGCCGCCTGACCGACCCCCAGCCGGGCGGAACCCCCGCCCGGCCCCCGCCTCCCGAGAGGAGCACGCCATGCGCGAACTGATCCACGACACCGACCAGCTCGACGCCCTCCCGCCCGGTGCCCGCATCGTGGACCAGGGTGTCCGAGCCACCAAGACCGACGACGGGGCGTGGCTGTACGAGACCGGCATGTTCTGGGAGCCGATCCGGTTCCCGGTGCGCCGGATCAAGTAGCCGCCCGCCGCGGGCCGCCCATTCCCGGGCGGCCCGCAACGCTTGCGCTGTTCGCTTACGTGTGTATAGTTGGATTGTTCGAGGGATTGCGCCCTCACCCACCCGGAAGGAGCCGGACCCCATGCTCATGCCCCACCCCATCACCACGACCGCCGTGCCCGTGCTGGTGCTCGTCACCGTCCTGACCCACGCGCTCGCGCTCGCCCCCACCCACGGCATCCAAGCCCGCATCGGCGTCGCCCTGGCCGAGACCGCCGACGCCGCGCTCGCCGCAGGTGCCACCCGCCCCAAGCTGCTCGCCGCTGCCGACGCCGGACTCCGCGGCGCGGCCCGCGCCCCCCGTGAGGAGACCACCCATGCCTGACCAGACCAGCCCGGTCGGTGACAACTTCCCCATGAGCACCTACACCGAGGGCGACCTCGTGATCATCGACGGCCGTAGGTGGCGCGTCGCCCGGATCAGTGACGACGGCCGACCGTCCGTCCGCCTGGTCAGGATGCCGACATACACCCGGATCGGCACCACGGTCTACGCCGACGTGCTGGATCGGATCGGCACCCGCGTCCCGCCCACGCCTGAGCTGTCGCGTGAGCACCTGGCGGTGTTCGCCGTCGACCCCCACGCCGCAGCCGAGTCGGAAGTCGCGGCGATGGCGCAGGAGCTGGTGGCCGCCCGCGCCCGGATCGCGGAGATGGAGAGCGAACGCGCCGCCGCGACCGCCGCGTCCCTGGGCGGCGGCGTTTACAGCTTCGCGTTCGACCGTGCCCGCGCCTCCGTAGAGCACATCGTCACGACCGACGCGTGGCGGGACAAGCTGTCGGCGGCCGACCGCGCCAGCCTGGTCGACCAGCTCGACACGGCCATGCGCGCAGGCATGGAACCCGCCATCGCGAACGCCGTCGTCGCTGGGTCCGTGCTTGCTGGGCGCGCCCGATTCGCCGAGCTGGAGAAGCGCGTCGCCGAGCTGGAGGGCGAGCTTGGGCCACTGCGCACGCAGCGCAGCGCCGCCTACGCGATCCTCGCCAGCATCGCGGCCGAGCTGGGAGCGGAAGAAGAGACCCGGTGGGAGTGCCTGCCGGAGATGGCGCGCGCCCTCGCCACGCGCAAGATCAACCCCGACACCGTCCTGTGGGCTCCCACCGAGGAAGGGCAGGCCGATGCCTGAGCGGACGCCGCGACTGACCGCCGAGGAGCTGGAGGCCCTGCGTGAGGCCACGCTCCAGCACTACGAGGCCGCCGGCTACCCGGACGAGCTGACCGACCGTCTGCGCGCCTACACCGACGAGCCGGACGGCGGGCTGATCAACCTGATCGACATGGCCAGCTCGCTGGCCCGCAGCCACGAGGCCGCGCTGGAACGGATCGCCGAGCTGGAGGCCGAGCGCGCCCGCCTGGTCGAGGGCGTGGCATCGACGGTGCGCAGGTTCAGCGCGACCCTGGATGAGCGGGACGCCCTGCGCGCCCGCCTCGCCGAGCTGGAGGCGCAGCAGCAGCCGCGTGTCATCGCCGACCCCGAAGAGCTGTCGGCACTGCCGGGTGGTGCTCTCGTGCACGACGGGACCGCGGTCTTCGATCACCTCGGCGCCGGGTGGTGGGTCACGACCGGCAGCGCCGACCCGATCCATAGCGAGGCCATCCTCGAGGCCGAGCCGGACGGGACATGCGGGTGCACGGTCATCGTCCTGCGGACGCCCCGGCAGGAAGGACAGGCCGATGCCTGAGCGGATCTCCGACCACATCCTCGTCCGCGTGGCGCGGCCCGATGGCGGCTACGACGACCGGATCGAGTGCGTCGCGCCCGAGACCTGCGAGGGCTGGCAGGAGTGCTGCGAGCGGCACGAAGTCGACGGTCACAATGCTGACGTTGGGCCGTACGACTGTGACACCGACGTGCCGTGGTTCGACGAGGAGGAGTTCAAGTTCCACGGCGTGATCCACACCTACCGCTACCCACACGGTTGGACGGTCCCGTTCCAGGGCTGCATCGTGGCCCATCACCACCGGTGTTGGGGCTCCGACGTGGACGGCATCGACGAGACCACGCCACCCGGCCGGTACCCCATCCGCGCTGAGTGGGATGACGACGAGTGCATCCTCTCGCTCGCCGATCAGGCGGTGGCCGATGCCTGACCGCTACCTGCGCGCCACCCGGCGCCCCCACGACTACGCCGAGACCATCCCGTCCCGCCGCGCCCAGGAGGCCATCGCGCGGGCCGACCGAGAGGACCACCGCCGTGCCTGATGTCCGTACCGAGACGCGTGTCGCGGCCCTGCAGATCCCCGTCGAACTGCTGCGTGGGCTGGACGTCCTCGACCGCGAGATTCGAGGCGGGAAGTTCGCGGCGGCACGCGAATCCGTGCGAATGCTGCGCGATCTGGTGCATGTCCAGGAGCGCGCGATCAGGAAGCTGCTGAGCGAGGCGACCCGATGAGCGCGGGTCAGCTGTCGCTGTTCACGGTGCCCGGCGAGGTCACCGTGGACCTCGCGCCAGACGGTGAGCGCTGGATGGTGCAGATCCCTGGTTGGTCGGTGATGTTTCTCGGTCGTCGCATCTGGCCGACCGAGCGCGCTGTCCGCGCGGAGGTGGGGAAGCTCATCGCCTACAGGGAGGCGCTGCGCGGTGAGGACAGGCGGCGGTGAGCGGCGTCCGGTACCCGTTCACCCCGGCCGAGTTGGCGTTGCTGCGGTGGCGCGTCGATGACATCGGGCCTTTCCTCGCTGAAGGGGAGTACGCGGTGGAGGGCTGGCGGCGCAGCGAAGGCTGTGGCGGTGGCCACGGCTTCCACTACGAGCACACCAAGACCGCGCTGGTCGGTCGCCGGTGTGAGTGGCTGGAAGACGCCTGGTACCCGGACGGGCGGGTGCGGCGGTGGCGGGACGGTCGAGTCCTGTGGGAGGCCCGCATCACCTACAAGCGGCTGCTGGCGTGGCGGGAGTCGTTGCCGTTCCCGGTGATCCACGCCGCCCGCGTGTGGTGGCGGACCGCGCCGGTGTGGACCCGCGACCTGCCCCGCCTGAAAGCGCTCACGCTGCAACAGCTGGACGCGCTCGAACCCCCGCCCACCGCGCCAGCTGATCTGCTCGACCTACTGGAGGCCGCTGATGTCCGTTGATCGCCGACACCCGCCGAAAGATGCTCGCGCGGCGAAGAGCGCGCGAGCGCTTGCCCGCTATCTCGGTCTCCAGCCCAGGAACCCGCGATTCGACGTGTGCGACTGCGGCCACTACCGCGGCGAGCACGAGCGGGGCGGCCGGGGGCGTTGCCGCGAAGACGACTCGTACGGGGTTCGCTGCGCGTGCCCGTCGTACGAGCCGTGGATCGACCCCGACAATGAGGAGGGCGGGTGGTGATCGAGCATCCGCCCGCGGTGTGCTGTGCGTTCTTCCTGCGCGTCCCGGTCGAAGAGGTGCCGGGCCGGTACCGCTACATCCGCCTGCACGTCGAGAGCTGGCGGGAGGACGGCTATCTGGAGACACCGCACCCGCCCGCGGTCGGGGACCGGATCGCCCTCACCGATCAGCTCGCGGGCATTGACGGCGTGTTCGTCGTGCTACGCCGGGAGTGGTTCCACACCGCCTACGAATCCCCGATGTGGCCTGCGGGGACGGGTGCGCCTAAGCGGGGGCCGCTGCTGGAGATCGTGGTGGAGGCCGCGACCAGCGAGCTGCTGGCCGACGAACTCAACTGGGCAGACGAGGCGGAGGATCACACGCAGGTGTAGCCGTGCGACTGCGGCCACCGCCAGCGAATGGGGTGGCCGCAGTCGTTACGGGTCAGACGAACATCGCGGTGCGTTCCTCGGCCGGGGTGATCTTCTCCAGCGCGACCGGGATGCTCAAGGACAACAACAACGCAAGCCCGGTGCCGTTCGCCAGCGTGGCAGTGACCAGGCGGGGCCGCGAGTCTTCCATGAACCGTGCCAGCTCGCCCTCAAGCGCGAGACCGCCCACGCCATCGAGCAGGAATTTCGTTCCGCCGTAGTGCAGCCAGTAACTCGTTTCCACCCGTGTTCCTCCTCTGATAGGCCCCGACCGAGCGCGATCCTATCCGCGAGCGCCGACACGCCTGGTGGAAGCGTTGAGCGGGCGGGGGACACGCTGAGTGTCTAGTCCCCTCAACGAGTTCGGCCCCACCAGCGTGTCTGCTGGTGGGGCCGCGCCTGTGTCACTGGGCGGTCTTCACCTCGGTGATGGTGCCGCCGCCCTTCTCCTGCAACTTGATCCTCGCCTCCGTCACCGTCAGGAACGGACCGATCTTCTCCCCGGTGACCGTGGTGACCAGATAGCCGGCCACCTTCCTCACCGAGGATCGTGCGCCGCCGCCGCAGCAACTTCCCATCAGATGACCGCCTTCCGTCGTGCGTGCTGTTCCCGGATCACGTCGGCGAGGATCCGCCGCCGCCTGCTCGCCGATGCCACCAGTTCCCGCGCGGTACGGGCGCGGTCGAGCGCCGCCTGTCGTTCGGCGTAGGCGGCGACCGCGCGCTGAGCCACGTCATCCAGGACCGCGGAATCCACGACCGGGCGGGATTGGCGGGGGGAGAACGACGCCACCAACGCCAGATCCCCGTCCCGGTCCCTGCGGCGGGACAAGATCGGGAAACCGGGTGTGTTCACGGCGTGGGCGGCAATCAGCTCGGGCCGCCCGCCGACGCGTTCCCAATGCCCGGAATGCGGGGCGCCCAGGGCTTGGCGGACCATGTCCTCGCTGGCGTGCGGGTTGACCGCGCCCGACACCCAGATACCGATGTCGTTCTCACCGGCGCGGACGAAAGCCCACGCTGTCGCCACGTTGTCGTAGTGGTCGAGAGCGGCGCGCATCCCGTTGCCGGCGGGGGCGTGGCCACCGCCCACGGTGAGGCGGCCGACGCGCAGGATCTCGCCGTTGTCGAGGTAGACGTGGGACTGGTGGAACTCTGCGTAGCCGGAGTGCGACCGGTAGGGGGTGACGGTCCGGTTGCGGTAGCCCATGTGCTGGGTGTCCCAGGTGGCGAGGTAGCCGACCACGCGGCCCTCGCTGGTGAGGTGGATCGGGGTGGGTTCGTCCAGTCCGGGATCGGTGAACCAGTCGGCGGGGAACGTGTCGGGCTTGACCGTCATGCCGGCGGTGAGGGCGGGCATAGTGGTGTCGTCGGTGGTGTCGCCCAAGATCATGTGCGCGTCCCGGAACTCGGGCACGCTGACGAGGGTCGCGGCGACGACCTCGGCGACGTCGATGCGCATCACCACCTGCGCGCCGTCCATCATCATCTGCTCGGCGGTCTCGGGAGTGACGGGATTGCCGGAGGGGTCGGACAGCACCTCGGCGCGGGCGACCAGTTCGACAGACGGGCGGGTCACACCGGCCTCGATCTGCTGGATCGCCTCATCGGCTTCCGGGCTGTCGAGCATCCTGCCGGTGCCCCACACCGCGCCGTCGCGTTCCTCGATGGTCTCAAGGACACCGACCGTGTACGCGCCATCATGGCCCGGGTCGGCGGTCTTCTGCCATTTGAGGGCGAGGGGCAGCGCGCTGTCCACGAGCTGCACGTTGTTGGCGAGCATCCAGCCTTGGGAGCGGCCGGGCACGCCGGTGGGGATGATCATGGCCTCGAATCTGCGTGCCATTGTGGTGCCTCCTGCGGGTGGTGATGCTGACGCTACTCGAGCCGGTGCCTGCACCTGCGCGGGGACGATGGTGACGATGCACCGGCAGCCCATCACCTCATCGGGTGGGCCGGACGGGTCGCCGGGCCGGTCGAGACTCGCTGTCCCGACCTCGAACCTCGCGGAGAGCGGGACGCGTTGCCGGTCGGCGGCGCGATGGGTGGGGCGGGTGCGGTCGTCATGCAGGCACCACCACACCTTGTCGAACTGGGCGCCGGTCTCCCGGGACTCGATGGCCGCCAACTCGATCCGGGACGCGTTGAACACCGCCACCGCCTCATGCCGGCCCAACTCGTCCGCGGCAGCGCCCCATTCGGTCGGGGACAGCACGCGGGCGACAGCCTCCCGAGCGCCGGTGACCGTGGCGGCGTTGCGGATGGCGGTGCGGACACGGCCGAGCGCACGCCCCGGCACGGCGGCCATCCGCTGCCGCACCCCCGTCAGGTAGCGGTCCCGCCAGGCGTTCGCCTTCTCCCGCGCCCCACCCAGCAGCCGGTCCACCAGGCCCGCGAATCCGGCCATGAACCGGGTTTCCAAGATCCTGTCCCAGACGGTGGCGGCGGTGCGGGTGATCGCGTCCGCGTCCGGCGGTACCGGGCCCGGATCGCTGGCGGCGGCGGTGAACACCGGCAGGACCGCATCGAGGGCGACGGGCAGCCACTCAGCCAACGCGGCCGTGGTGAGCGCGGCCACCTCCTGCTCCAGAGTCAGGACCGCGAGGAAGTCAGCGCGCGTGCTCATGTGAGCACCTGCCGCACCACAGCGACCGGCACCACCGGCCTCGACTGCGACGTCAGCGCCGCGCGGGATATCTCGGTGACGGCGGCGGCCAGGCGGGCACGATTGATGCCGAGCTGCACGCACAGCTCCTCGTCCAGCACCTCATCCCAGCCGGTGATGAGACGGTCGATATCGGCTGCCGCGCACCGCAAATGCAAGTGCGTGTCTCGGGCGGGGACATCACGCAGGCGTCCCTGATCCTGGCGTGTGCGCCTGCGTTTGCCGGCCAGCCGCAACGCTTCGTTGACCGACATGCGCACAACCGTGGCTGCCGCGGCCTCGCGGGTGTCGGGTTGGCGGCTGGTGTCGATCGCGGGTGGTTCGGGTGGCGGCCCCGATGTAGGCGGGGCGGGTGCGAGTTCGGGCAGGTCGGAGAGTGCGGGGACGAGCGTGCGGAGGACGGGGGCGAGGGTGGGCAGCAGTTCGGGCTTGCGGCGGATGGTGTCGGTGGCCCAGTCGCGCCAGCCGTCGCGGGTGGACAGGTCGTAGCCGTCGGTGTCTTGGGACAGGCCGAGCTGCTGGAGGTAGGTGGTGGGGCGGGCGACGCCGTCCATGAATGCTTGCCGGGTCTTCTCCACGCCATCGGGTTCGGCGTCGACGTCGCTGGTGTCGTACCAGACGACGACGTCGCTGCCGGGCGGGAGGAGGGGGCGCAGGAGTTGGGTGGTGAAGGCGTCGCAGATGACTTCCATTTCGGGGGCTGCGTGCCAGCGCACGCCTTCCTCCTCGACACCGGCCAGCGACCAGTGGTTGAGGTCGGCGAGTCCGAGCAGTACCTCGGGTGGCATGTCCAAGGTCATCGCGAGGCGGCGGACGGCTTTCTCGAGCGCGGCCAGTGCCTTCTCCGACACTTCGCTGTCGAACTTGATGTGGCGGATCTTGTCGACGTACTCGCCTGCCACGGTGATGATGATCGGCACCAGCGCCTCCGCGGAGGACGGGTCTTCGATCGCCTTGCTCATGGCGGCCTGCAGGGCTTGGCGTAGCTCTCCGGCGGAGACGAATCGGCCCGCGGCCGGTGGTGGGGGCGGCAGGTTGGGGGCGTCGGGTGATTCGCCGCGTGGGGGTTCGGTGGTGGGCATGGAGATTTCGCGGGGCAGCACGAGCACGCCGTTGCCGGCCTGCCGGGATTTGCCTGCCGCCTCCACGTTCTGGGTCATGCGGACGATCTGCCGCAGGATCGGCAGGGCGGCCTTGACCGGGGACCAGGGCAGCACGGAGCGGCGGGGGTCGCGTCGCCAGATCCTCGACAGGGTGTCGGTGTCGGGCTGGACCTCGTACTTGGTGCCGTCCTCGAGCTCGAGTTCGACCTTGTCGCCGCGGGTCTTCACCTCGTCGCGGGACAGGATGTGCCACTGTTCTTCGCCGCCGGGGTAGATGATCGCCAGCCATGCCTCCCCGGGGATCATCATCAGCGGGGCCAGCCGGGACAGCAGCTGTGATTGGCCGGTGGCGCCGCCGGCGATGGCGCGGACGATCTGCTTGGCGAGTTCGTTGTCCGTGCTGCCGGTTGGTTTGCCGGTCTCGGGGTCGAGGTCGGAGGCGACGAGCCGGAAGCGGGACAGCAGCGCGGTTTTCCACAGCAGCGCAAAAGACAGTTCGCCGACCAGGTCGAGCATGTCCCACGCTTCGGCCTGCCAGTCCCCGCGCGCCCCGTTGGCGGGTTTGGTGATCTTGCCCCACCGGTCGGGCGGTACGGGGGCGGCGGCGGCCGACAGCGCGGGAAGGGCCGGCGCCTCCGTGTCGGTGGTGCCGGTCTTTCGTTTACGCCAGATGATCGCCATCGCGCGGCACCGTAGAGGCCGGGGGTGCAGCGCGGCGGCGGGTTATCGGGGGTGCTGTTCCCGGTGGATGCGGTCGCGGATTTCGTAGGCGGTGGGGCCTCGGCCGGTGCGGTGCGTCCGGTATCCGGCCACGCCGATCCAGGCTAGGGCGAGTGCGGACAGCACGGTGATGACGGCGAGCCCGGCCGCGAACACGTGGGCGGTCACCAGGTGCGCACCGCGTCCGGCAGGGGCCAGCGGTGCCGGTGCGGCCACGCTTGTTCGGGGCGGGCGATGACCATTTCGGCCTGCTCGGTGATCGCGCGGCGGTGCGACCAAATGTGTTCGGCGGTGGGCGCGATCACCACCTGTGCGTGGACGGTGTGCATGCGTTCGAGCAGCACCAGCAGCGGCATGAACTCCTTGAGTTCGGCGATGTAGATTTCGGCGAGGTCGAGGCCGCGGCGCTGCGCGCACGCCTCGATCAGTGCCCGCAGCTGGTCGGTGTCGCGTCCAGCGTGCTCCTGGCGGATATATCCGATAGCGGTCGTCAACGTGGTTCCCCTCCGTATCGTGTGGTTGGTGGGCGCCCGACGCCGAGGGCCTCCCCTGTGGGTTGGTCGCTGGAATGCTGGCGGGGGTGGCGCGCCCCGGCGTCGGGGCTGTCGGGGACGTTACGGCTGGATGAAAGGCCGAATGTACGAAGAATGTTCGATGGTTTTCGGGGTAGGTTGTGGGCGTGACTCGCAATGCCGGGAAGGTTGACCCAGCACAGAACCATGTCGGCGCGGCCATCGCGAAGTATCGGCGGATGCGGGGGTTGACGCAGCACCAGCTGGCGGCTGCCGCGCACGTGTCGCGGTCGATGCTGGCGCAGGTGGAGACCGGTAAGGCGCAGGCGTCGACGGTGTGGATCGGGTCGATCGCGAACGCGTTGCGCGTGGATTCCTCGCGCCTGTACGGGACCGGCAGCGAACCCGAGCAGCTGGTGGATGTGCTGCCGGTGTTGCGCCGGTCGCTGGCCGCGGTCGACCTGATGGACGATATCGAGCCGGCCCCGCTCGAGCAGCTTCAGGTGATGGTCGCCGAGGTGTCGGCGTGGCGGCGTGACGCCAAGTACAGCAAGATCACCGCGGTGCTGCCGGACCTGGTGGATCAGCTGCTGGTGTCCGGGCGTGAGGCGGGCCGTCCGGCGTACACGCTGCTGGTGGACGCCTACCGGGCGGCGAACACCGTCGCGCACAAGCTCGGATACTCCGATCTGTCGATGACGGCGACCGAGCGGATGGTGTGGGCGGCGCAGCAGTCCGGTGACCCGCTGCTGCTGTCCACCGTCCACTACGTGCAGGCGGCGACGCTGTCGCGGATCGGCGCCGACCGGAAAGCCCTTCGGCTGCTGGCGCGTTCGATGTCGGACATCGAGCCGCTGGCCGACGAAGACGCTACCGCGGGCGCGGTGTATTCGATCCTGCACATGCGGGCCGGGACGATCGCGGCGGCGGCCGGGGAAGGCGACACCGCGCGCTCGCACCTGGCCGAGGCTGAGCAGCTGGCCCGCCACATCGGCGACCGCGTCGTCTACAACACCCCGGTGGGGCCGACGAACGTGAAGCTGTATCAGGTGTGCGCGGAGGCTGATCTGGGGGAGCCGGGCCGCGCGATCGAGATAGCGAAGACCACGCGGATGCCGAGCGGTTTCCCGGCCGAGCGCAGGTCGTATTTCTGGGTGGACACCGCGCGCGCGTTCCTGGCGGCGGGCCAGCTGGACGCGGCGATGGCGGCGTTGCAGGAGTCGCGGTTGGCCTCGGCGGAGCACTTCCGGTCCTCGCGTGCGGTGCGGTCCACCATCGAGACGCTGGCGACGCAGCAGCGGCGACCCAGTGAGACGCTGCGGAGTCTCGCGCACGCCGCCGGCCTGGACGCGCTGCTGGTCTAGGGGCTGATGTCCCGCATCACCGAGCGCAGCACCTCGGCCAGTTCGTGGAGGCGTTTCGCGGGAATGTAGGTGCCCCGTAGAGAGGTTCGGTCCAGCTCGGCGGCGACCGCCTCGAGGCGTTGGGTCGGTGTCGGGGGCGCGGGTGCCGTCATGGCTGGTGCCTACCACATGCCACCGACAAGCGGTGTTGCCCCCGCGCCCCATCCCCCCAGGGCGCGGGGGTTGCGGGGTTAGCGGGGCAGGTGCTTGGACTTGGACGGGTCGGGATCGGGCACGTCGTCGTGGTGGTCATCCCCACCGCCACCCTCGCAGAGCGGGCACCACGAGCGAGCGTGCCATTGCGTCGCCCCGAGTTCGAGCCCGACCACGACCGCCAACGCGAACGACACCGGGATGAGCGGGCCGCTGCCGGCGATGATGTTCCACACCAGCGTGAGGACGAGGCACACGAACGCCAGCGGGAACAGCACTGCGAGCACGGCGCACCAGCGGTGATAGCGGCGTCCCGCGTCTCGGCTGTGCTGGGTGGGGCCCTCGAGCGGGTACCGGTCGAAGCACGTGCCGTGGCAGCGCTGCCGCGACAGGTGGCCCAGTGCCAGCGCGATGATGGGGAGGGTGCCGAGGTTGACCAGGGTGACCCACCCTGATCCGAACAGGGGCGTCACCACGTACAGGACGGCGCTGAGCAGGAACAGGGCGGGCAGTGCCCGGTAGGCGAGACAGGAGATGGACAAGGCGGGGGCCTCCTCGCGGTAGCGGATGAAAAGGGGGGAAGCGCCCCGCCAGGGTGTGGCGGGGCGCTCGGCGTCACTCGGCGGTGACGGGCTCTGCGGGTCGGGCTCCATCGGTCAACGCCCATTCGATCTGGTCGATGGCCTGCTGTGCGTGCTCGAGGGAGAAGACGGCGACCCGGCCGTCCGGGGTGTCCAGGCACCACAGGCCGTAGCGGGGGGTGCCGGGCAGGTAGCGGCTGACGGTGTACCGGTGGTTGCAGGCGTGCCACACCTGGGTGGACAGGGTCGGCCGCAGCCTGGTCGCGTCGTGGGTGATGACGTCGCGGACGGTGGGGGCGGCACCGTCGAAGGTGGCCGCGAACGCGTCCTGGGCGGCGTCGTGCAGGCGTTCGAGGACGGCGCGCGTGTCGTCCCAGGCCGCCCAGGGCGGAGTGAAGTAGGTGGGTTCATCGGCCAGGTGCGCCGCGAGCGCGTCATCGCTCGCGGCGACGAGGTGCGCGGCGGCGATCTGGGCGGGGGTGTAGGCGGTCATGTCCGGTCCTTCCGGGGCGGGTGGGGCTTGGTCCCCAGGGCAAGGGCCGCCGCGGGGTGGCGGCGGCGGTCCGTCGTGCGGGGGGTGGGGCCCGCCCCGTGGTGAGGCGGGCCGGTGGGTCAGGCGACCTCGGCGGGGGCGTCGGCCCAGAGGCAGACGGTGACCCGCTCGCCGGTGCGGGTGTCGCGCCAGGTGGTGCACTCCTCGTGCCCGCAGGTGGGGCGGGGGTCGGTGGTGAGGGTGGGGGTCCACTGGTCGGTCATGTCCGGCTCCTTCCGGGTGGGTGAGGGCTTGTCCCTCTGACATCACTAACTATACACACACACGCGCAGTCGTGCAAGGGGTTATTCCAGATCCCCCCGAGCCAGCAGTCCGGTCACCTGCGACGCCGCCAACGCCAGCCCCGGCGCCCACCACCACGGCACGCCGGCCGCCCACGCTGCGGGCAGCGCCAGCGCGGCGGCGACCCACACCGACATGCACCACGGGCAGAACATCAGGAACGTCACCGCCGACTCACCGCCGCGCCGGGCGAGCACGGCATCCCGCAGCGGGGCGGTGAGCTTGTCGGTGGTGATCAGGCGGGTGAGGCGGGCGACGGTGAGGGTGTAGACGACGAGAGCGACGACAGTGAGCATGGCGCGGACGGTAGAGACCGCCCGCGCAGCCCGAGTCAGCGTCGGCCCCAGCGGGCCATCTCCAGCAGCTCGACGTAGCGGGCCGCCGACACGGTGACCTCCACCGGCGTCGCGCCCCGGTAGGTGATCCGCTCGTCGCCGTCGCCGAGCGCGGCGATGGTCGCGGCCGCGTCGACGGCATCGGGCGAGGGCCGGTGTTCGAGGCAGTCGCAGGCGCTCACTGCGCAGGCGGCCGGGGCGGCACGGTGCCACGTCTCGGTGGTGATGTGGCCGCAGTCGCTGCACAGCTCGACGCGCTCGCCGGTGGGGGTGACCTCGCTGCGGTAGGCGGTGATCTCGATTTCCTGGCAGTCGCGGCGGATGAGCCGGAGCTTGGCGAGGTCGAGGCTCGGGGTCACGACGTACTCGTAACCGCGCCGCAGCGGGTCGCTGCCGGAGTAGGTGACGATGTCGCCGACGTGCAGCAGCTTGCCGGTGCGGCGCGGGCGCAGACGCTGGTTCATCAGCTCGGACAAGGGGATGGAAAGCATGTCCGGTCCTTCCGGTGGGTGGTGACGGCGTAGTCCGTCGTGCAAGGGAGGGGCCGCCCGGCGGGGGCGGCCCCTGGGTGGAATCAGGCGGCGGGGGCGATGAGGACCAGGCCGATCCCCTTGCTTCCGTAGTACGCGGCCAGCTCCTCGGCCTCGACGGCGTCGAAAGTCATGATGTCGTCGCGGCCGTCGAAGAAACGGAGGGTCCAGGCGGCGGTGGTCTCGATCGCGAGCGCGGCCAGCACGGCGTCGTCGCTGGCGGGGGTGATGGTGGTGTCGTTCATGTCCGGCTCCTCCGGTTCGGTGAGGGCTTCTCCCTCTGACACCTCTAACGATACACACACACGTGCAGGCGCGCAAGTGGTTCAGGAACCCAATCCGGACGGCATCTCACCCCAGCTACCGGTCCCGTCCGCCAACGTGACACCTCCACCGCCGGACAGCACGTCATAGGCGATCGTCGCGGCAGCCACCCGGTCGGGCTGGTGCTGACCCTCCTGCCAGCGGATCGCGTGCGCCTCCATCGTCGCCAGCCGGTGCCCGACCACCCGGCACCCGCCGGTGCCCACCGCGTGCCGCAGCCCTGCCGACCGCACCAGCGCGTTCCCGCTGGCGGTCCACGGCGTCACCAGGAACGGCGGCGCCGCGGGCACCCGCACCCCCTCGACGTGCCCCCCGCTGGCGGCGGCCTCCACCACCAGATCCTCGTACGCGCGGGCGATCATGGCCGCGTACGTCGTCGGCGCGCTGTATGCCTCGAACACCACCTCCGTCGCGCCGTAGGCCAGCGCCAGCAGGCACGCGCGCCGCGGCCACTGCACAGACGACATCTGCCCCGACGCGTCCTCGGACAGGACCACCGTGCCGTCCCCCGCGAGCCCGGCCGCGATGAGGCCGGCCTCATCGCCCTTGCCGGTCTCGGCCGGGTCGATCGCGACCAGGCGCCGGTACAAGGCCGGCTCAGCGGCGAGCCGGTAGGTGTCGAACCAGGCTTGGGAGAACAACGCGCCGCCGAGCGGGTACGGGCTGCCGAGATACAGGGCACTCCACACGCGCGGACCCACGGCGCGTTCGATGCGCCGCCAGTCCTCGACGGTGCGCCCGCGCGCGGACACCAGCGGCTCGCCCTCGGGCCGGCCGAGCGCGTCGGGCACACCGCGGGTCGCGACGGCGGGGATGTTGATGTGCGTCCATTCCCGCTCGGCGGGGGGGAGCTTGGCGTCCTCGGCGAGCAGGAACCCCGCCAGGTCGTTTTCGTGCCAGCGGGTTTGGATCAGGATGATCGGCGCGCCCGGCGCGAGGCGGGTGGTGAGGTCACCTTGGAATCCGGCGATCACCTTGGCGCGCTCGGTGGGGGAGTCGGCGGCGGCCATGCCCTTGAGCGGGTCGTCGATGACGAGCATGTCGCAGGGGCGGCCGGTGATCGTGCCGCCCATGCCGACCGCGACGACACCGCCCCGGTGGCCCCTGATCTGCCAGTTGCCCGCGGCGAACCGGTCGCTGGCCAGCGCCAGGCCGAGGCGGTCGGGAAGCGGTACCCCGGTCAGGGGGTCGCGGGCGCCGGTGCCGTAGGCGGTGATGATGTTGCGGGCG
This sequence comes from Nocardia farcinica, assembly GCF_001182745.1. Lineage (NCBI taxonomy): Bacteria > Bacillati > Actinomycetota > Actinomycetes > Mycobacteriales > Nocardiaceae > Nocardia > Nocardia farcinica. The sequence continues at coordinate 222,089 of NZ_LN868938.1, forward strand.
GTCTGGGCCGCTTGCCGTGCCAGGTCTTCGGAGTAGGAGGCGAGCAGGATACGGGTGTCGGGGTTGCGCTGGAGCTGGCGCAGCACCGTCCACACCGAAACGAGTGTGCTCTTGCCCTCCTGCGGCGGGCACGTGATCAGCAGCCGCGCACCGCGGGTTGTGGTGGCCTGCTCGAGGTGTTCGGCGATCAGCTCGATCGCGGGGGTGATGTTGTATCCGGGGTCTATCTGCCGCGCGAGTTCGGCCGGGTTCGCGCACGCGGTCAGCGCGGCGCGCCGGGTCATGGCCTGTCGGGCCCAGGCGGTGAACGCCGCCCGCTGCTGCTCAGGTAGGCGGGCGGCGCGCTCCCAGATATCGGTCACCGGGCACCTACTCGATGTCTTCCGGGTAACGCGGCACGATGTTGCCGGCGGCGCGGCGGGCGGCGGCGACGATGCTCAGCCACAGGCCGGGCAGCGGTTCGGTGTCGGATGGTCCGCGCCAGACGCGCACGATGTGGGGGCCGGCGACGGTGGCTGCTTCCTCGGCGAGCTTCTGCACGCGGTCATCGAACTCGCTGCGTAGGCGGTCTACGTCGTTCCATACGCCATCGGGGATCGCGTCGCGGCCATTCTCCCACCGCTGGTAGGAGGTGACTTTGACCCTGAGCACGGCGGCCATTTCCTCGCGGCTGAGCCCGAGCTCGGTTCGGGCGAGCAGCATTTCCGCGCCGCGGCCGTACTCGTACGCCATATCGTCCCTTTCGGCCAGCACCCCCGCCAGGGTTGGGGGGTGGTGGCCCCAATGGTGGCACGCGGGAGCGCGCCGCCACTGGGGCAGGGACGCCGCTGGGGCGGTCATGCCGCCACGTGGTGGACGTAGAGCAGCCAGTACGGGGACACGCGGACGGTCATGTCCTCGGTGAGGTCGGCGGCGGTGGACTGGCGCACCACCTCGACGGCGTCGGCGGCGCAGTCGCCGCACACCATCTGCTCGGTCTGGCCGTCCTCGGTGTCGACCCAGGTGACCGACGCGGCAGCGGGGTGGGTGCAGCCGTCGTGCTCGCACCACGAGCCGGTGAAGTAGTCGCCGGTCTCGACGGTGATGGTGACGTCGGCGGCGGCCAGCTCGGAGAGGTTGAGGGCGGCGACGATGGTGGCGCGGGCGGGGGCGGTGCTGCGGGCGGTGTAGGTGGTCATGTCCGGCTCCTTCCGGGTGGGTGAGGGCTTCTCCCTCTGACACCCACAACTATACACACACACGTGCAGGCGCGCAAGGGGGTGCCCGCGCCAATGTGTAGCGGGCCGGGGTGCAACACCCCGGCCCGCCCGCGACCAGCTAGAACGGCCCCCAGTGCACGCCGCGATCCCACGCCGCCGACACCTGGTCCTCGGTGGCACCGGCCGCGCGAGCGGCCTGCTCGGCGGCGGCCTGCTCGGCGCTCGGCTCGCCGGTGTGGTCGCCGTCCTCGTAGGCGGCGCGCCACCGCGCGGCCACCCGCTGCACCTGCGACAGCGCCACCGCCAGCGCGACGGGATCGACATGGGTCAGGGTCTGCATGTCCGGCTCCTTCCGGGTGCGGCGAGGGCTCAATCCCTCGCCGGGGTGATCGGTTACAGCAGGGCCAGCGCCACCGCGCCAGCCGCGACGAGCAGCACCCACGCCACCCACACCACCAGCCCGGACCGGGGCGACAGCGGGGGAGGGGTTGCGCGGTGGCGGCCCGTCATGCGATCGAGGGATCGAGGCGGCGCGTCAGCTCGGCGATGTCGTCGGCCAGCCGCGCCCTGATCTCCGGGGTCAACGGGAAGTGCAGGTAGTAGTGCGCGGGAATGCGCGGCTGCCTGCGCTCCAGGTCTCGCGCCGTGTCGTGGGCTTCGACCTCCAGGGCGAAGGGGATAAAGACCAGCGGCTGGCGGGGCGGGATCACGATCCACCGCCAGTCCTTCCCGGTGCGGATGGGGGCGACGATCGACTTCGGTTTCACACCCCCACCCCCGTGGTGAGCACCCAGCCAAGCGGCCAGATCGCGAGCATCGTGAGGGAGGGCAGCAGCAAGGCGGCAGCAAAGCTGTCGGTGGCCCGACGTAGGGTTTTCAATTCCGGCTCCTTCCGGGTGGGTGAGGGCGCAATCCCTCGAACACCCCCTACTGTACACACACATGCATGGCTGGTCAACGGTATCGCTCCATCCCCGGCAGAACCGGCGTCGCCTCGTCTCGCTGCTGACGGCAGCTCACGCACAGCCGGTCACGCGGCACCGGAAAACCGGGGTCGAACGGGGCGCGGCAGACGCGGCAGTCCATCAGCACCCGCGGCCCATACCGGCCGACCCGGTACCGCGACGGGATCGGACGCCGGCCGGTCACGGCGGGCTGTCCTCGGTCGCCACCACCTCACCGTCAACCACATCACCCGGCGCGACGGCGGGCGGGTCTTGCATCAGCGCGGTGAACTCGGCCTTGAGCTGGTCGAGGGTGGCGGCGTCACCGGTGTTGAACTGCTGGTTCACGGTGATGCCCGGTCCGGCCAAGCCGTGGATGGTCAGCATGCGGCCGTAGGCGCGGTCAGCGACGCGGGCGCCCTTCTCGAATTGGTCGAGGTCGCCGACGCTGCGGCCCTCCAGCATCATCGCGATCCCGTGCCGCCACATCAGCTCGGCGCGGGCGGCCAGGCGGGGGCGCAGGTGCTCGGCCGACTCGGTGGCCGCGCGTTTGAACGCCGCGTTGACCGCGTATCGGGCCGCCGACCCGGACCCGTAGCCCAGCCGCTCGGCGATCTCGGCGTAGCTGAAGCCCTGCACCGACAGGTCCATCGCGGCCTGGTGGCGTGCCATCGTCGCCGGTGAGGTCACCGAGTTACCCGCGGACTTGCCCCGGCGCTTCTTCGCGCCCGGCTTCTTCGGTGTCGGCATCAGACGGCCCCGCCCCGGTAGCTGGTGTGGTTGCCCATGCGGGCAGGGTGCCAACCTGGGGTGAAGCCAGCACGTAGGCGATGAGCGCCGCGAACGCGGGAGCCTGCTCGGCGCGGCGCCGGTGCTCGGCCGTGGCCAGGTGCGCGGGGTCGGTCCGCGCGCAACGCCATTCCCGCGAGGGCATCAACACGCATTCGTCCTCGGCCAGCAGCTTCCAGTGCTCGCGGACGCGCAGTCCGCCCGCGAGGTACCGCCGCGCCGCCGACCGCTTCCAGGCGCGGAACTTCATGCGGGGGAAGTAGTACGGGGTGCGGGGCGTCTGTCCCCGGCTCACGATGCCCTCACTTCCTCGAGCAGGAGCCTGGACCGCGCGCCGGTCCAGGCCAGCCGGTCGGAGAAATCGGCCGAGCAGTACTTGCAGTTGCAACCGACCTCGTGCGTGCGCGGGTACGCGCCGCGGTCGGTGCACTCCTGGTACTTGTCCCACCACGCCACCGGGCTACACCTCCCGGGTGTTCACCGCGACCACCGCCACAGCAGCGCGCCGAGACCAGCGCCCCCGGCCACGATGCACGCGAACGCGGTTGCGACGGAGCCGATCAGCGGCGGCAGCACCGCCCACACCACCATCCACAGCACGGCCCCGGCGGTGATGCCGGCGAGCACGCACACGGGCAGCAGGGCGGCGAGCAGGAACGTGGTGGGCAGGGCGCGGCGGCGTGCCTGCGGGGGGTGGATGCGGGTGGGGGCGGCGGTCACCACGTCCACACCTCGAGCGGGGTGGTGTATCGGGGCGTGGGCTGTTCGAGGGTGCGGATGGGGTAGTGCATCAGCAGCTCGAGGAGGGCGAGCAGAGACATGGGTCAGTCCTTCTGGGGGTGGTTGGGATCAGCGGAAGTCGCGGGCCGGACGTGGTTTTCGATCCACGCCAGTGGGACGGGGCGCAGGCCGTGGGCGTCGACGCCGACGTGGATCTGACGGCCGCGGATCGGCAGGGGTGAGTGGGTGTGCCCGTGCAGAAGCCATTGCCCGGTGTCGGGCATCCGCCATTCGGGGTAGCGGATTTCGGGGGTGTGGTCGCCGTCCGGGTCGTCGCGGAATGGGAAGTGCGACAGCAGTACCCGGTGGCCGTTGATGCGGCGCACCGCGGTCTGCTGCACGCTGGCGAACGCCTCGAGGTACACGCGCTGTTCGCGGTGTGCTTCTCGGTGCATGGGGTGGCAGCCGTCGTGGTTGCCGGTGACCAGGTGCTTGATGCCGGGTCGGCCGAGGATCCATTGCAGGGCGGCGGCTTCGGCGCGGTGGCCGCCGAGGGAGATGTCGCCGAGCACCCACACCTGATCGCGGGGGCCGATGAGGCGGTCCCAGGACTCGGCCAACGCTTGGTCGTGGTCGGCGACGTCACGGAACGCGCGCGACCGCGCGACGTTGGTGTGGCCGATGTGCAGGTCGCTGGTGAACCACACCGCGCTCACGGCCGGGCTCCGCTGGGGTGCGGGTGCTCTGCGAGCAGGCGGGTCGCTTCGTCCAGGCGCTGGTATTTCTCGGCCGTGGTGTGCCCGTCCCACGTGTTGGTGGCGTGGGGGACGTGCGCGAACAGGTCCATGTCGTGTTCGGCGATGTGCCAGCAGGCTTGGCCGGTGGCGAGTTCGATGGTGACGACGGGCCAGTCCGGGGCCAGCGGGTCGGTGGAGATGGTGGCCGGGTAGATGGCGGCCAGGTGCGCGATGAGGTGAGCGCGTTCGCGGTACAGCTCGATGCTCATGCGGTGCGCTCCGCTTCGATCGTGTCAGACAACGGCATTCCCTTCTGGTGTGGTGATCGGGACGGTCGGCACGCGCAGGTAGCGGGCGCCGGTGGTGCGGGCGATGTGCTGGACGAGGTCGACCAGCGGGCCGGTGGGGTCGGTGTCGTCGCGGGCGTCGTTCCAGGCGCAGCGCACGGCCCCGGAGGCGTCGGCGGTGATCGCGACCGTCCGCGGTGTGGGGGAGGCGATTTCGGCGCGCAGGGTGTAGGCGACGATCGGGCCGCTGCGGCGGGGCGCGTGGTGGTGGTCGAGCGCGGCGGCGACGGCGTGCTCGAGGACGGTCGGCCATTCGTCGGCGGGGCAGTCGAGGCCGATGGAGAACGCCGTCGCGAGGGTGTGTCCGTCGAACTCCCAGCCGACGAGCCGACCACGGTGGTCGGGGCCGGCGTCGAGGACCGCGCGGTTGAGCTGGTCGAGGCTGTCGGCGCGGGTTGCGGTCGGGGTGGTCACGCTGCCTCGCTCGCGGTCTTGATGTAGCGGTCGTGCAGGACGAGCGACCCGGCGACGGCGACGTTGAGCGACCACGGGACCGGCGCGGGGATCTGCACCAGGTGGTGGCACTGGTCGAGGATGTCGGCGGGGATGCCGCGGTCCTCGGCGCCGAGGAGGTACAGGGCTCGGTCGGGGTGCCGGAATCGGGTGAGTGGTGTGGCTCGCTCGTCCAGCTCGACGCCGACCAGCTCGCACCCGTAGGGCAGGTGGTCGAGCAAGTCGGGCATGTCGTGGAACTTGATCAGCGGCATGCTGTTGTGTGTCTTGCTGGTGTCGCTGGACTGGTACTCGTAGCGGCGTGGGCCGACCGTGGCGATGAGGGTCGCGCGGTAGGCGGTGGCGCTGCGCCAGAGGGTGCCGACGTTGGCGCTGGTCTTGGGGTGGTAGACGGCGACGCCGAAGAACCCTGTCATTTGTCGCCCTCGCGGGGCGTGCGGGCGGCGAGGACGCTGCCGATGACGGCGAGGGCCTGGCGCTCGGTGAAACCGGCCTGGGTCAGCGCGGTGAAGACGTCGAACGTGGTGGTGGCGAACTGGCGGGCGTTCGCGCTGGGTTCGATGTTGCGGGCGTCGCCGGGTCGGAAGTGGTCGGGGTTCATAAGGTTTCCCTTCGGGTCGGGGATGGAGTACTCGGGTGCGGTGCAGTGCTCGGCGGGTTCTTGGTCAGGTGCCAGTGCCCGCACGGGCACAGGTAGGCGCGGGAGGGGAGGCGGGAGCCGGGGCGGCCGCGCTGCCAGATGGTCGAGAGGCTGGTTTCGGCCGCTTCGCGGGTGCGGAACTTGCGTTTGCCCTTGGACGGGCAGGCGGGGCGGGGTGGGGCGGTCGCGTGGGCGATGTGCCGCTCCACGCCCCTGACGGCGTGCTTGCGTTTCCGCACGGACATGGTCTCGAACCCGCACGCGCACTTGCCGATGAACACCCCGCCGAACGGGCGGCGGACCTCGGCGAGTTCGTGTGTGTCGGGCATTGGTCAGTAGTCGTCTTCGGTGGGGAATTCGCCGCGCTCGTCGCACCAGCGGCAGCCGTTGCCGTTGCAGAACTGGCACAGCGCCCAACGCAGGCGATGGAGGCGGCGGGTCACTGAGTGGCCTCGTGGTGGCACTCGCAGCGGTGGCCGCCGGGGCAGGCGGACAGCACCGGCGTCGCGGCGATGGCGTCGAGAGCGGCGGCCACGGCGGCGGCGTGGACGACGGTCACCACGTCGGCGACGACCCAATCGGCCGAGAGCATTTCGCCGATGGCCGCGGCCACCTGGTCGGCGGCCGCGTACCGGTGCGGGTCGTGGGGGATGACGAGCGTGCGCGTGGTGTCGTCGGCGCATCGGCGCACGGTGACGATGAACTGTGCGGGGGTGAGGGGTTGCGACAAATTCCGGCTCCTTCCGGGTTGCGGTGAGGGCTCAATCCCTCGTGCTCAAGTCATACGATACACACCTAACTGACGTAGCGCAACGCGCTACAGGCATCGCCGCAAGGAGTCCGCGATCCCCCGAAGGACCGTTCCTAATCAGCGATTACGCGGGAAAACGGGTTCGTGCTCCGGGCAGCTCATCGGCAGCAGAGATACCGGACGGTACACACACATACGTCCTACTCGGCGGCCTGTCGTAGCTCTGCCTTGATCCGCTCCACGGTCCGCGTCGTCACCCCCAGCTGGTCGGCGATCTCCTGGGTGGACAGTCCGCGGGCGTCGAGCTCGGCGCATCGGAAACGCCTTTCGGCGGCGACCTGGGCGCGGGTCGGCGGCGCGGGCGGGCCCGACGCTGCGACCGTCACGCGCGGGTCGTCGATGTCGTAGCCCTCCCAATCCAGAGGCGCGGGTGTGCCGCTCTCGACGGCACGATTGCGTCGGCGAACGTCGGGGCCTGGCGTTGCCGACAGCTGTTCGTAAACGTCCCGGACCGCCGCCCACACTGTGTAGGAGATCGACAGGGTGTTTCTGTACGCGATGCTCCACAGCGATTTCGCCGGTACGCCGGTCTGTATCGCCAGCTGCGCCAGCGGCCAGCCCAGGGCCTGCAACGCGCACAGCCTGCGGGTCGCGCCGATCGCGAGGACGCGGCCCTGTCGCGGGTTCGGCGTGTGGCTGACCTCGAGCAGTGCCACAGCGAAGCGGGTCCGCATCGTCGTGCTTTCCCCGGCGAGGATCTGGCGTACCGATTCCTCGTGCATGCCGGCGTCGGCGGCGATGGAGCGCAGGGAGAGTCCCCAACCGTTGAGCTGCCGGAGGTGGGCGACGACGGGGGTGGTGTCGGTGTAGCCGGGTTGGCCCGGGTAGAGCATGGCGAGGGTGTAACGAGCCTTCTTCTGGCCGAGCGGCTTCCACTGGCTGCGGACCTTGTCGCTCATTTGCCACCATCCAGGGGGAACAGGGGGAGGGTGGAATCGGTGGGCCGGGCGCGGCGGGGGCGGCTGGTGGGGTGCATGACGATGACGGTGGGCGGGCACTCGACCCGGCGCGCCGCCGCGAGTTCCTCGATCAGCTGGCCGCGGGATTCCTTGAGCCGGTCGATTTCGGCGAGCAGGCGGGCGTGTTCGTGAGGGGTGATGTGCCCGGCGCGGGCGCGGCTCGTTGCCCGGGCGGCGTCGGCCTCCGTGGCGAGCAGGCGGGTGGTGAGCACAGCGACCGGTTCGGCGCGCACCATCTGCACGGTGCGGCGCGAGCAGCCCAGCCACGCGGCGATGGTGTCGGTGGTGACGCCGCGGTGGGTCAGGTGCGCGACCAGCCACGCTCGATCATGGGGCGTGAGGTGGCTGTGGTGGACCCGCCCGGCTATGGCGGCCTCCACCAGGTTCTCGTCAGGCTCCCAGTGGGGGGTGTGCAGCGGGACGACGGACACTCGGTCACCTCCTGGATCGGTCACGACGTGACTCCCGGTATCGGCGCAGGCACGGGGGTCGGGACAGCGGGACGGCGGCGGCGCCACCGGGACGTGCGGTTGTGGCGGCTGGACTTGGCGGCGAGTTCGGCGCGGATCGCGGACATGGCGGCGAGCCGGGCGGTTTCGCTGCGGTGGTCGCACTCGCGGCCATCGGGGCGGCGGCCCAGGTCGTCGCACTCGCGGCAGGCGGTGATGGCGTCGAGGTGGCGTTGCTGCTCCTGCGCGGCGCGCTCGGCCGCGAGCTGGCGCGCGGCTTCCTCCTGGCGGGCCTGCTCGGCGGCGGCCTGCTCGGCGTCGAACGCCTCCCGCTGGCGGCGGTACCAGCCGCACGGCCCGCACGGCTCCGGTGTGCCGTGCGGGTGGGCGGGGCAAACACTGGGGGGTGCCGAGCCGTCACCGCCCGCGACGGGCGCGCTCGTGGTGACCGGCTCTCTGGTTCCCTCCTTCTCTCGATAGCTCTCGATCAACACCCGGACCCCCTCGTCACCGGTGACGAGGGGGGTGGCCGTGTCGGTGCTGGTGGCCGCCGCTGTCGTGGCCACGGGCGGCGCGGTCTCCACGGTCTGCGCGGTGGTGGTCCCCGTCGTCTCCTGTGACGAGGGCCCCTCGTCGTTGATGACGAGGGGGGTGGGGGTGTCGATGCTGGTCAGCAGCTCCGGCAGCGGCTGCCACAGCAACAGGTACTCGTTGGAGGATTGGCCGCCGTCCGCGCGGCGCCGGGGCCGCGACACCAGCGCGCCCAGCCGCCGCAACTCCCGCAACGCGCGGTCCACGGCGGACAACGACATGCCGATCAGCGCCGCGATGGTCCGGCGTTTCGGGAACCCCCGCCGGGTTCTGCTGTTGATGTGGCGGGCGATGGCCGCCCACACCTTCATCGCGGTCGCGGATATGCCGGCGTCGAGTAGCCAGGTCGGCACCTGCGCGAAGCGGGTGCCCTTGGGCCGCGCGCTGGCGGCTTCCCACAGGTGATCCGGCAGGTGGCCGGGCACAGGATCGGTCATGGGGTGCTCCGTTCCGGGACGGTCCCGGTGTAGTGACGGCTGGTCCGTCGTGCGGGTGGGGATGAGGGTGGCGCGCGACGAGGGGGCCGCGCGGTGCGGCCCCCTCGTCATGCGGCCTCTACTTCGTGGATGTGGCCGTTGTCGTCCAGCTGGACCCAGCGGCCCCATAGCCAGACAGGTGTAGCGGCAGACTGCTCACCGTGGCGTAGCCAGAACCCGAGCATGTGCGCCGCCCCGGGGTTGGCCTCGACCCAACCATGACAGGAACCGCACAGGTGCAACAGGTTGCTCAGGCTGTTGTCCACGCCCTGCGAGCGGTGGCGCCGATGATGAATCTCGCCGTGGTCCCACACCAGCGAGGAACCGCAGCGCTCGCAACGCATGTGGGACCGGGCGTGCACGGCCTGGCGGGTGGACTGCGAAGGATCACTCCTGCTGCTGTTGTTGCGCGGCCGCATTCGGGTGCCGACCTGTCGGAGTCGGCGGCTGACCCCGGATGCGTCGATGCCGTACCGCTTGCCGATCTCCACCGTCGACATGCCAGCTTCGTACAGCTCGCGCATCTCCCTGCTGACCGCCGCACGCGCGGCCCTGCGGGCCGCTGCGCGTTCCGCCTTCTCCATCGCCTCGCGTGAGCGGTACGGCCCGTACGAGCGCGTGGCGTGCTCGCCGTGGTGCTTGGCGTGCTCGTGCTTGGTCATCGGTTGAAGGTTCTCGGGCCGGTTGTCGTCCTTGACGCCGTTGACGTGGTGCACTTCCTCGGCGTCTGTGACCACGCCATCCACCACGCGATGCTCGTACACCTCGACGTACTGGTTCGTGCCGATCCTCCAGCGCAGGCGGATGTAGCCCCGCTGGTGCGGGTACCGCGCCGGTTCCCCGTCCGGCACCCGCTCACCAGATTTCAGCTGCCGAATCACCATTCCCCCCTGCCCGCGACCGCGTACTGAGATCGCACGGACGCGCCGACCGATTGCAGCGCGCGTAGTTCGGCCTCCCGCGCCTTGGCGCGCCGGTCGGCGTACTTGTAGGCGGCATCGGCCACGTCGCGCTGCTCGCGCTCGGTGTAGGTCGCCAGCTCTGCGGCGTACTTCTTTTCGTGCGATGGCCCCTTGTGCTCCATGTACGCGCGGGCAAACGCTCGGTCGTAATCCCGGTCCGCGCGTAGGAACGTCGCGTAGGCGTCGGCGCACTCGGTCACCGACTTGGCGATGTCGTTCGCCGCGTCACGGATGGCGCGTTCGACCTGCACCGGGTTGAACGCTTCGGTGCTCCTACTCACCGGCGGGCCCCTCGCTGCCGTCGTGGGCGCTGCTCGTGGTGCGGTACTGCTCGGCCAGCGCGCGGATCGGGCCCGGGTCGGTGGCGTCGCGGATGTGAATCCTGTGCTGGGCGAAGAAGTCGGCACCGGCCTTGTGGCGGTCGATGCCGAGCTGGTCACACAGCTCGGCCAGTTCCTCGCGGGCGGCGTCGGCCTCCGGGTTGCGCGCGACGCGCTCGTGGCTGGCCGCGTCGGGGTCGGGCTGGCGGGTGGGGATCGTCAATCCCTGGAGCAGGAACGTGCGGTAGGCGACGGACTGGGCTTTCGGGGTGGCCTTGTCGCCGGAGTCGGCGGCCTCCCCGTACGCGCCGCCCACGAGCGTGTCCCCGGCCGGGCCGATCACCGTGTACTCCATGTGCACGATCACGTTGCGCATGGCGGTGCCCCGCGTGGTGACGTAGCGCTCGGTCTGGATCGACAGCGGGCGCGGGATGATCACAACCCCGTGGCGGCGCAGCACCGGCCCGACCCTGTTCAGTACGGCGTCGATGCCCCGGAAGTCGAATCCCTGATCGGCGTTGCGGTCTCGCTTCTCGATGACCTGCACCTCACCCATCACCCGCGAAAATGCCTCGTACACGCCGACCTTCGGCGGGTCGGGCAGCGGTTCGGTGGTTTCGATGGCCTCACTCACCGGCAGCCTCCAGCTCTGCGAGGGCGGGGATGGCGGCCAGCAGCTCCGCGACCACCGCGCGGGCGTGCCCGGTGGGCCGCACCTGCAAGGTGGGGCGCGGCATGTACCGCTCGGTGCCGGGCACGTCCTCGACGGCGGCCCGGTCCAGCGCCCTTTCCTGAATCTCGACCGGCACGGACCGGTGCACGGTCAGCAGGTGCGGGGCGTGCTCGGCGAGCACGGCCGCGACCTCGGCCGGGTCGCCGAACTCCGGCCAGGTCTCCACCTGGTCGGGGTAGTTCAGGCGGCACCACCGCTCGAACGCCTCCCGGTCCACCACCTGCGCCTGCGGTCTCGGGTTCGTCATCGACACCGTGCCCAGCGTGCGGGTGGTGTCGCGCGGGTCGAACGCGGTCAGCTTGGAGCCGCGCGACAGCCGCCGGTTCAGCTCGGCCCGGTAGGTCTTGGCCTGCTCACCGACCGACTTCTCCGCAGCGGCGAGCACAGCGGCCCGCATCACCAGTGAGTCGGTGTCGATGTCATCGAGTGCGGACATGGTTTCTCCTCGGGTCATAGGGGTTGGGGGCCGGTGTCGCGGCCGTCGAATGCCAGCTCCCACACCCACGCCGGATACGAATTGACCTCGCCGAAAAGGGCGTGCTGCACCTTGACGGGCTTGATCCCGCGTGTCTTGGCGATGGCGGATGCTTGGCGGCCGACGCTGTTGAGGAACCTGGTCGAGGTGTTCTCGATGCGGTGCAGGCGTGCGTAGCCGAGCGCGGTGAACCAGTCGTGGCGTCCCTCGATCGAGTCCAGGCGCGCATCGGTCTTGGCCGCGATCGCCTTGGCTTCCTCGGCGGTACGCTGCGCGGCCTCGAGCTGGTCGATCTGCGCGCGCATCAGGTCGAACATCGACGCGTCGCGTGCGACCTCGGCGGCGCGGGTCTGGGTCGCGAAATAGGCCTGCGCGGCGGCGACCTCGGGCTTGTTCGGGTCGCCGTTCATCGCCACCAGGTAGGCGGCGAAACGGGACAGCTCGACGTCGAACTGTGCCGGGCCGCGCCCCCGCGAAACTTTGCGGGATCCCGCAAAGTGGCTGGTCACGTCGTGGCCTTGGTTCACCGCGGATTGCTTGGCCCGCTCCAATGGCACGAGGAAGTTCCGCCACGACGAGTAGCCCATGAGCGGCATCAGGTCACGCGCCGACCAGAACTCGACGCCACCGGCGCGGGTCCGGCGGATGGCGTCGAACGGCGACCCGGCCAGGGCGGGGGAGCTCACGCGGTCCTCCGATTGGCGGCGCACTCCCGCTCGACCTGCCGCTCGGACGGCAGCGACCGGAAGAACTGCGCCAGCGACTCGGGATCGATGAGGATCTGCGAGCCGAGATACCGCGCGGCGATCTGGTTCTCGCGAACGAGTTTGCGGATGGTCCACTCGCTCATGCCCGTGGCCGCCGCCGCCTGGCGCACGTTGTAGCTGATCTGATGGGGGAGTCCGTCAGCCTGCACGGCGGTCCCCCTTCCCCTCCACCGGGAGAGATTCGAGGAAGATGTGCGGCTCCACGCCGAGCGCTGAGGCGAGCGCGAGGATTTGCCCCACCTTCGCGTCGCGCTCGCCGCGTTCCAGCCGCGCCACGGAATTGACGTGAAGTCCAGCACGTTCGGCAAGCTCTGCCTGAGTCAGCTTGCGCCGTGCCCGCGCCGCCCGAAGCTCAGCCGCGATGTGCTGAGCCGATGCTGAATTGCCCATGTCAGGGAGCCTAGCGCCCCATCTGGGGTTATCGCAACCCTGTCCAGGGGAGTAAAAACCCTAGGTGACCTGGCGATAACTCCGCTGATGCTCGGCCGATGCAGGTTCCCCGCGAGTAACGTCACGCTTGCCTACCAGCGCGCGCGGGTGCCAGACTCCCCCGTATGGGTGTCGGAAAACCCCGATCGGGGAGTGATGCTGTAGAGGCTGCCAACGCCGCCGTGGCGGCTCATCTCCGCGCGGAACGCGCACGGGCAGACATGAAGCAAACGGAGCTCGCCGAAGCGGCCCACCTCGCAGTCAATACAATCCGGCGCCTCGAAAGCGGCGAGCGGAAAATGACGCTCGAGCAATTAGTGCTGATCGCCGAAGCGCTCGGCGTGACCCCTGGCGAATTCCTCGACGCCGCTCAATCGGCGTTCCGAAAGCGCCAGGGCCAGTAGGCAGCTCGCCGGCATATCCCAGTCGGTCGCCGCGGTGATGAGTTCGGCGGCCGTGATGTCGGCCGGGCCGCGGCCGCTCAATTGCCGGGCCGCCTTGTGGAATCGGGCATGATGCGTTGAGGCGTGCGGGTGTGCTGGATGGTCGCCGCTATCGGTCATTCGCTCGAACCTCCCCCTGTCCGCGCCTGTCGTCTCGCGCCCCTGCTAGCCGATGCCACCCCATCGCTACCACCCTCTCCGCAACCAACCTGCTATCGAACATACATTCGAACGGATTCGAACGGAAGGGGAGCCCAATGGAAGTATCCGCGCAGACAGGCGGCATGGAACGCCCCAGAACCGGTCCCCCGACGACCGGCCCGTACCGAATCCCCTTGTTAACCAAGGGTTGTCACTGCCGCCGATCATAGAACCAGCTGTCCGGTTTAGAACAGGTTTTCCGGGGTATTCATCCTATTTTTCGGGCTGTGACATCTCACCAAGGTCGAGCAGCCCGTGGAGATTGCCCAGCGCTTTCCGCGCCAGCGCCAAGTCCACCCGCTGATACCCCCGCGTCGTCACCACCGACGCATGCCCCAGGATCGCCTGAATCACCCGCGCATCCACACCAGCCTCCAGCAGCAGCGTCGCCGTCGTCCCCCGCATCGCATGCACATCCACCGGCTCGCTGATCCCCGCCCGCTGCTGCGCCTTCTTCCACCCCTTCCGGTCCAGCACATCCGAAATCGGCTTCACCCCCTGCCCGCGAGCGCCCTGCGCCACCCACACCAGACCCCACGGATTCGGCTGCCACGTCTCCCGATACACCTCGAGGATCGCAGCCAGCGGCTCCGGCAACGGAATCACCCGCTGCGACGCCGAGGTCTTCGGCCGCGTCAGCGCCGCACCCCGCCACAACGGCACGTGCTCGAAACCCGCCGGGACGTCGAACCGCTTCGGGTCGTCCGGCTCGGCGCCCTTCTTCAACGGCAACCACTCCAGCTGCCACGCCAGATCCAGCGAACCATCCTCGAGAAACACCCGATCCCACTGCAACCCCAACAGCTCACCCTGCCGGCCGCCGAGCATCAGCCCCGCCGCCCACCGGGTCACCAGCGGGTCCGGCTCACGCAGCGCCGACAGCAGCACCGCGCGGGCCTGCTCGGAAGTCAACGCGCCGTGCGACTCCGACAACACCTGCGGCCGCGTCACCAACTCGGCCACGTTGCGGTGCGCCTTCCCCTCCGACACCGCATCACCCAACGCCGCCGAAAGCACGTTGTGCGCCTCCTCGACACTCCGCGTCGAGTACGGATGTTGCTGCCCATTCCTCGTATACGTCGAGGACAGGATGTGCTTGTGCATGTGCCGCACATGCTGCGGCTCCAGCTGGGACAGCTTGCGCGTCCCGATCGCCGGCACGATCCGGGTTCTGATCGCGGACCGATAGGACTTGAGCACGTGGGGGCGCACCTTCCCCGGCGCGATCTCCGTACTCCAGTGCTCCAGCCACTCGGCCACAGTCAGCTGCTGATCGAGCTGCCTCATCCCCTTGGCCAGGTCGGCTTTCAGCTGCGCGAGCTTCTTCACCACGGTGGCGCGGTCCTTGGAATACACCGGCTTGGACCGCGCCCGGCCGCCCCCTGGGGGAGGCTCGAGTTCGAGCTGTCCCACCCACATGCCATCACCGCGCTGGAAAATCGACCCCTCGCCCGGCATGCGCCGCGGCTTGGGCCGCTCCCGCTCGAGCTGTTTGAGGGTGCGTTTCACCGCGGCGACCCGCTTGGTCAGCTCGGCCTTGGTGTCGGCCTCGACCACGATCGTCTCGAACCACCGGCCCTCGCGCAGCTCCATCCCGCACCCCTCCACTGTTGCCGAGCACTGTAGCCAAGCGGCCACTGTTGCCCACTGTTGTACGCGTTGCGGGTATTTCTACCAGCGGCATCCGACCAGCGTGGCGATATGGGAGGGCGCAGGAATTCCGCCTCACACGCGGAAGGTCGCTGGTTCGATCCCAGCTGGGACCACCATCAAGAGAAGGCCCTGACCAGGAGAATCCTCGTCAGGGCCTCTTTCGTGTCCGGACCGGGTTCGAGCTGGATCCGATTGCCCCGTCAGCCGCCGTGACGCCGGAGGGCGGTTGTCGGCGCGCGGGGCCGAGTCTCTGCTCAGGTCGCCGTGACGTTGCCCACGACGGTCGCGTGGCATCGGGTGGACCTTGTCGTCCGTGGGCCGACCGGGCGGCGACATATCGGTAGTTCAAGCGCTGCCCAGGACCATCACGCCGACGGCACCGGTGATTTCCCAGGCGGACGCCGTCGCCTCCGGATGTCACCACCGAGGTGACGTACGCGCTCTGGAAGGGTCGAGCGATCCGGAAATCGGATGGGGTGCAGCAGAATTCGATATTGGACATTCGTGGGAGCGCGGCGCAGGCTCGAGAAGGCGGCGAAGAAACGGTTCGCCGCGAACTCGAATTTCCGATCGCACAAATCTGGCACCGAAAGGGGACAGGGTCGGACCTGCTGGTCGTGGCCCGATATCGTCATGACGCTTTTTCATGATCTGCGGCACTACATCGACAACCTGACCGAGAAGCTGGGACCGGACGAGGTACGGCAGATCGACGGCGCGCACTGGGATCTCGAGATCGGCGGAATAACGGAGTTGTCGGCCGAGAAGGAGGGCCCGGCGCTGCTGTTCGACAATATTCCGGGCTATCCGGCGGGGTATCGTGTGTTCACGAATTTCATGGGTACTGCGGAACGTTGTGCGGTGGCACTCGGGCTGCCCGCGGACACACCGAAGATGGACATCATCCGGGCCTGGAAAGACATCGGTAAGCGCATCGAACCGATCCAGCCCGTCGAAGTCGCCACGGGTGCGGTGCTCGAAAACGTGGTGGAGGGCGATGAGGTCGATCTGACCGCCTTTCCGGCCCCGCGTTGGCACGACGGGGACGGCGGCCGGTATATCGGGACCGCCTGCATGGTGATCACCCGCGATCCCGACACGGGCTGGGTGAATATCGGAACTTACCGCGGCTGCATCCAGGGCAGGGACCGGCTGTCGCTGTGGATGCTGGGGAACCGGCACGCGCGGGCCATCGCGGAGAAGTACTGGCAGCGCGGCCTCTCGTGCCCGATCGCTGTCGTGGTCGGATCGGATCCGATTCTGTCGACCGTGGCGGCGATCGCGGCACCGGCAGGCGTCTCCGAATACGACGTCGCGGGCGGGCTGCGGGGCAAGGGGGTCGACGTGCTCATCGCGCCCGGCAGCGATCTGCCGATTCCGGCGCACGCCGAGATCGTCATCCAGGGGGAGATGCCACCGATGGAGGAGGAGTCCGTTCTCGAGGGGCCGTTCGGGGAATGGACGGGCTATTTCACCCACGCGGGTCACGAAACCGTCGTGCGAGTGACGCGGGTGATGCACCGCGACGATCCGATCATCCTGGGCGCTCCGCCGATGATTCCGACCGTCCCCGCCGGCGACCAGGCGGTACCGCTGTACTCCGCATCGGTGACCTGGGATCACCTCGAAGCGTCGGGAGTGCAGAACATCCGCGGCGTCTGGGCTTACGCGCGTCAGTTGATGATGGTGATCTCGATCGAGCAGACCGGCGCGGGTGATGCGATGCATGCGCTGCTGGCGGCGGCGGGCCGCAAACGGACCGGCGGCATGGAACGGTACTTCGTCGTGGTGGACGAGGACATCGACATCACCGATATCAACCATGTGCTGTGGGCGATGTTCACCCGCGTCGATCCCGCCGAGTCCATTCATGTGCTCCGGACGCCGACCACGGCGATCGACCCGCGGTTGGCGCCGGCCAAGCGGGAGGCCGGCGACATGTCCATGGGAATCGTTCTGGTGGACGCGTGCAAGCCCTTCGCGTGG
Source organism: Nocardia farcinica (assembly GCF_001182745.1). Taxonomy (NCBI): domain Bacteria; kingdom Bacillati; phylum Actinomycetota; class Actinomycetes; order Mycobacteriales; family Nocardiaceae; genus Nocardia; species Nocardia farcinica. The sequence continues at coordinate 239,173 of NZ_LN868938.1, forward strand.
AAGGACTCCTACCCGCGCGCCAACCGCTTCGACGAGGCATTCCGCGCCGAGATCCGGGAACGATGGAAGTCGACGCTACCGCTGTAGGCCGCGCGATGGCACTGTCGAGCCGGATCGAACGCAGCGGTCGTGTCGTGTCGAGTGTTCCCGAGGAGGTTGCCGTGCTGGTGCGCGGCCGGCCCGAGATCGGGGCGAGGGAGCAGGCTTTTCCGTTCCTGTCGGTGGATGCCGACGGCTTCCCGCACAGCGCATTGCTGTCCCGGGCAGAACTCGAGCCGACCCCGGACGGTGCCGCGTTGCTCGCGGTGATCGCGAGTACCCGCACCCGGGCGAACGTGGTCCGGACCGGGACGGCGGCGCTGCTGGCGACGGCGGGCTCGGTCTGTCATCACCTGAAGCTCGAACTGGTCGCCGCGGTCACCGAAAAGGACCTGCTCGGTGGCGTCTTCATCACCACCGGGCACAAACGTGACGACATCGGTGTTCCGATGCTGCCCCTGTCCTTTCGCCCGACGAGCGAGCTCGCCGAGGTGGAGGACTGGCGACGCGGTGCCGCGATGTTCGCCAGGCTACGGAAGGAGGCGTTGCGATGACGGCGCCCATGCAGCGCATCATCGTCGGCATCAGTGGTGCCAGCGGCGCACCGTTCGCTGTTCGGCTGCTACAGACCTTGCACGAGATGCCAGGTGTGCAAACACATCTCGTGATGAGCAGTTGGGCGAGATCGAACATCGAGACCGAGACGCCCTATAGCGTGCGCGAGGTGGCGGAGTTGGCGGACGTCACCTACAAGCTGGGTGATCAAGGTGCCGTCATATCCTCGGGGTCCTTTCGGACAGCCGGAATGATCGTTGTCCCGTGCAGCATGCGCACGCTCGCGGCGATCCGGCACGGAATCGCGGACAATCTCCTCTGCCGGGCCGCCGACGTCGTTCTGAAGGAGCGGCGCCGGCTGGTGCTCGTGCCACGGGAGACACCACTGAGTGATCTCCATCTGGAGAACATGCTCGGGTTGAGCCGGATGGGCGCGCGCATAGTCCCGCCGATGCCCGCGTTCTACAACCGCCCCGAGACGATCGATGACCTGATCGATCACGTCGTGGCACGTGTGCTGGACCAGTTCGACCTCGATGCTCCGCAGGCGCGGCGGTGGCCGGGCCTGGCCGCGACGCGGCGGGACCGATCGGATGGCCGGACCCGGTCGGGCGTCCCGACGGCTACCCCGCGCCGGCCGGTGTGACGAGCTGGGCGATGTGCTCGACGAACGCCCGCGCGGCAGGGGCGCCGCCCCTGCCGTCGCGCCAGAGCATGCCGAGGTGCCCTCGGGGCAACCCGTCGACCTCGACGCCCACCACCCGGCCGTCGCCGACCAGCGCGGACTCCGGGACCAAGGCCAAGCCAAGCCCCTTCCCGGCCAGTGCCACCAGTACGTCCGGGTCGCTGGCTTCGAAGGCGACCTGAGCTCGCACTCCCTCGCGGGCCAGCGTCTGGTCGAGCCGACGACGAAGCCCCGATCCCTCCGGCAGGGCGATCAGCGAACGACCGCTCAACGCGGAGAGTGGTAGCCGCCGCCGACGCGCGAGCGGATCGCCGGGCGGCAACGCCGCGACCATGCGTTCGCTGCGCAGCGGACGGCTGCGCATGCCGGCCACCGGCTCGTCGGTCAGGCTGGTGAACGCGATGTCGAGGTCGTTGTCGTAGACGCGGTGGGCCAGGATGGCCGCGGTGTCTTCGACCAAGGAGATCCCCACGCCCGGATGGCGTCGATGGAAAGACGCGAGGAGTTCGGGCAGATCGATGCTGCGGGGCGAGATCGAGGTGATGGTGCCGATCGCGACGTGGCCGGTCAGCAGGCCCGACAGCGCCTCCACGGACGCGCGCCCCGCCGCGACGGCGTCGAGCACCTGCACCGCGTGGGGCAGCAGCGCCGCACCCGCGGCCGTCAATGTCACGCCGCGCGGCTTGCGCACGAAGAGTTGCTGCCCCAGTTCGCGTTCCAGCGATTTGATGTGTGTGCTGATCCCCGATTGCGCGACGTGGACCCGTTCGGCCGCGCGGGTGAAGTTCCCCTCCTCGGCGACCGCGAGGAAATAGTGCAGGTGACGCAGCTCCATCTCAATGCGTGTCGAATATCTGCTGGTAGGCCGCTACCGCGCGCTCGGTGGCAGCCCGCTCGTCCGCCGTCGGGTGTTCGGGGTCCGCGGCCACCGGCAGCGCGCCCAGTTTCAGCAACGCCGCCATGAGCAGCATGCGTGCCTTGGTGGCCGTGAGGTTGCTGCCCGCGATCACGGTCGGATCGGTGCGGTAGGCGAGACCGGCGGTGTTGCCCCGGCCCACCCGCACCACCGGCATCCCCGAGTAGATCGCGAGCGAGAGGGCGGAATTCGTCGCCGGGTCGGCGGAACCGAAGGGCGACATACCCTCGCAGACGAAACCGGCCAGCGGCGCGTTCGCCAGGTTCGCGCGCCGGCGAGCCGATACCTCGACCGCGGTGGTGTGGTCCGGTTGCGCGTCCGGACCGACCGCGACCGGCACGTAGCGGGTGAACTTGACGATAGTCACCAACGGCATCGCGCTCGGAACCAACTCGCCCGCTGCGTCTTTCACCGTGACATCGACGGTGCGGATGCGGCCGTCGGCGGCCTCGGCCACACCGGTCACCTGCTCGGGCAGGCACCCGAGACGGACGTCGGAGCGGTGGGTGTGGCGGTAGGCGGGCGTGTAGGTCACCCGCGGCGGTCCGTATCCACCCATGGTGGCGACGATGCCGCCGTGTCCACCGGTCGTCGCGTACCCGCCCGGCCTCGCGTCGACCTTGGTGACCTCGCGCGCGGAGTACACGAGCTCGTCGACGATCAGCGTGGCGCCGAGCTGGTTTCGGCCCTGCTCGTCCAGCGCGGCTGACGACAGCAGGAACTTGACCCCGTCGACGATGTTGCGCGCTCCGTCGCCGCTGACCGACTGGTGCCTGCGCTGCGCGGTGTGGCCGACGATCGGCACCGGCGTATCGATGAGCAATCCGAGCCAGTACAGCGTCTCCTCGGCGGTGGGGCTGCCCTCGAGCCACTGAGCACCGATGTAGTCGCCGGAGCCGAGCACCCGCTGGACGAGGTTGGTGGCCCGCGCCAGCGTGCGGAGATCCGGTTCGCGGTGCAGGTGGTAGGGGTAGTAGGCGAAGTAGTCCTCGCCCAGCGACTCCGCCGCCCCGTCGGCTTGGCCGCCGGTGTAGCCGGCGCTGGGCGCGGGCCGAAAGAAGTCGAAGACCGCGTGCGCGCTCAGCCCGATCGGGTGGCCGTGGTCTTCGAGCCCGAACCGCTCGATCTCCTCGTAGAGCCGCTCGGCGTCGGGGTAGAAGGTCTGTCTGCTGCGCGTGGCGGGCGCCAGCGGCGACGCGGTCGCCGCTTCCCAGGCCGAGCCGTCGGCTTGGCGAGCCATGTACGGAAGTGGGTAGAGCCCGTCTTCGGGCCGCAGCTCGACCTCGTACACCGGTGTGGCGCCGGCTGTTTCGGTGGCGTGGAGGACGCCCTCGGCGTCGAGCCAGCCGTCCGGCGGTGCGTAGAGTGCTCGTGCGTCGTACTCCAGCGGATGCGCGGAGTATGCCTCGACGAGAACGGTCACCGGTGCGGCGAGACGTTGCGGCCGGAGCAGATCGAAGCGCGGTGCGGTGCCGTCGAGGGTGGTCAGCGGCGGCAGCCCGTGGCGAACGCGCGCCTTGCCTGAGGTCACGAGGTCCGGGCTGTTACCGATGGTGGCGGTGGGCCCGGAGAAGACCGCGATCCGGGCGGGTTCGGGGGTGGGCGTGGTCATGAGATCAGCTCACCGCCCAGCGGAACGAGGCCGCGGCTGTGCAGGCCGCCGTCGGAGTGGATGACGCAGCCGGTCACCGACTTGGTGCGCTCCTTCGACGCCAGGAAGAGATAGGCCCAGGCGTGATCAGCCGGTTCGGAGGCGACATGCAGCGGATTGGTGCGGCGGATCAGCTCGGGCAGATCCGGCAGGTCGATCAGGCGTTGCCGGCCGGAGTCCATCGCTTCCACACCGCGCAGCTGCGTCACGGTGCCACCTGGCGCGACAGCATTCACCCGGATGTGCGGAGCGAGTTCGAACGACAATTGAGAGAGCAACCCGCGGACCGCGAATTTCGAGCCGGTGTAGAGCGGACCGCCACCGCCGGGAAGGTAACCCGCGTTCGAAATGGTCAGCACGACGTTGCCCTCCGCGGCGGCCAGCTCCGGTAGCGCGGCCTTGACCGCCAGCAGCGAGCCTTTGACGTTGATGTCGAACATCTCGGTGAAGGCGGCATCGATCCGGTCCTCCGGCAGGGTGTCCAGCGAGGCGAAGTAGTCGAAGATCCCCGCGACGGTCACCAGCGTGTCCAGCCGGCCGAACCGCTGGACGGCCTCGGCCACCGCTCGCTTGTGGTCCGCGAGTCGGCGGACGTCACCCTGGATCGCGGCCACGTCCGCGCCGTATGTCCGCGTCAGCTCCGCGACGGCGTCGGCGGCGCGATCGAGCACGGCGACTCGCGCGCCTTCGGCGACGAACCGCTCGACCACCGCACGGCCGATTCCGCTGCCACCTCCGGTGATGAGCGCGACCTTTCCGGCCAGCCAACCTTCTGCCACTGTTGTTCCTTTCACGTCTCTTGTCATGCCGTCGGTCCGATCGAGCCCTCGAGCATTCGGGTGAACACGTCCGGCGGCTGCCACGTCAGGGCCTCGAGCTCGACGGGATCCAGGCGCACGCACGTGCCGCGCCGCGGTGATCTGATCTCGAGTCGCTCGCCGTTGCCCTCCGTCACCACCCGCACGACGACGTCGGCGAACTCGTTGCTCAGTCGTTGGGTCGTCACAGGAACACCCCGAGGTTGGGAGTGATCAGCGTGGTGTGAGCGAGGCGCACCGTCCGTGCCGCCAGCCGGAAGCCGGCGGCGGTGTCGTGCAGGATGTCGAACCGCTCGCCGACGATCAGGTCGGACTCGACGCCGTCACCCTGAGCCCGGAAGCACAGGAAGTTGCTGCGGACGTCGTATTTGTCCGCGGCGTCGAGTGCATCGACGCGCACGTTGGTGATCAGGCGCTGGGTGCGCGACGGTGGATCCTCGGCGTACGCATGCTCGGTGGCGAGCCGCGAGACCCGCATCTTCATCGAGGCGTAGGTGTCCTTCATGTGGAAGCCGGTGGGCGAGAATTCCAGGCTGCGTGCCTCGGGCCCGCGCGTGACGCGGATGGGCATGCGGTAGACGAGATCCTCCGACAGACAATCCAGCCAGCGTTCGAACTCTCGATGGTCGAGGTACTCCGCTTCGCGGTAGAGGAAGTCGGCGCACGCCGCGGTGATATCTCGGGAAACCGTGGCGGCGGTCATCGTCGGACCTCCTGGCCGTCGACCTCGTCCGCGGTGGACACCTCGTGCAGCCAGCGCCGGTAGAAGGCGCGCTGTGGCGCTTCCCCCAGTGCGGTCGTCGTCGCGCGTCCGGGGAATGCCCACTCGGGGTCCTCGGCGTAGTCGCTCATACCGTTCAAACCGAGCTGGAAGTTGAATCGCATACCGTTCTTGCGGGCGAAGACGGATCTGCCCGCGACTGGAGCGCCGCCCCAGACCACCGTGTCGTCCTGTTCCAGGATCCCGGCCGGTCCGTGCATGCTCAGCGCCGCGACGTAGGCCTCCTCGTTGAAATCGGCGGGTGCGCTGTTCCAGCCCAACGTCCAGTTCCAGTTGACGATCGTGTCCGGGCCGGTCGGCTGCCACTGGCGCAGATAGGTGAACACCGCGGGCGGCGCGTCCGGATGCGGTGCTGCGGGTACCCGCACCAGCCCGAGGTTGGGGAAGATGAGAAATGTGGTCGCCGAGTGGTTTTCGACGAATTGTCGCTGGTCGGCCGGGAGCCGGTCCAACTGGAAGGTCTCGGCGACCTCCGGCGGGAACCCCGAGCGGTGCCAGGGCGGGGGCAGGAACCCGTCGTTGACGATCATCCCGTGGCCCTCGTCGAAGAACACGTGCCGCGAGACGCCCTGCGGCCCTGCGCCACCCGTCTCGATGCCGGGGAACATCCCGACTTCCTCGGCAGAGCGATGCAGGGAGGGGACGTGGTAGGCGTCCGCCATGAAGTTCTCTGCGCCTGACTTCCAATTCGCTGGTACCCGCCAGCGGTGTGGCTCGCCGATAGCGGACATGCCCTGCTCGTTGAGTCCGAGCAACGCGTCCAAGTACCAGCGCATCCCACCGAGGTATTCGTCGAGGGTGGGGGCACCGGGATCGAGCGAGGCGAAGATCAGGCCGTGGACCGAATCGACATGCGGCGCCGCGGCGAGGCCCCACTGCTCGGCATCGAGTTTTCGGTATGCCTTCTTCCGGTGCGGCGCTCCGCTCCAGTCGCCGTTGTTCTTGAAGACCCACGAGTGGTACGGACAACGGAAGTGGGAGCTGTTTCCTTTTTCCACCCGGCACACCGGACTGCCGCGGTGTGTGCATTTGTTGAAAAGGACGTTGATGCGTCCGTCCTCGTCGCGAACGACGATGAACTGGTCCTGCCCGATGTACCGGAGCACATAGTCACCCGGTGTCGGAATTTCCGTCTCGTGGGCGACGAAGCACCAACAGCGTGCGAATATCCGGTCCAGCTCGTACCGGTAGATGTCGGGGTCGCTGAATATCCGTGGAGAGACTATTCCCTGTTCCAGCTCGCGGTCCATCCGGCGGAAGAATTCTTCCGTCGAGCTCGGTGATTCGGTGGGCCCACCGGACGTGGGCAGGGTTTTCCGGTCGAACACGTGGCTTTCTCCTCGCGCTGCAATCACGGTATTTTCGGGTAACCTACGAGCGGCTCGAGCACCCGGCAACGGAATCGGTCCGAATGCTGGAACGGCCTTGGAACAGTCGATTTCCGGTCGGCTGCCGCGCCGACGGACTATGGTCGATAGCCGCGGATTCACTGAACGATCGAGGTGCTGTAATGGCCGATACCGCGCCCCTGCCGGGCCTGCCGGTGGAACTGACCAGCCTGGTGGGCCGCACGGTGGAGTCGGCGGAGATCCGGCGGCTGCTGGGGAACGCGCGGCTGGTCACCCTCACCGGTATGGGCGGGGTCGGCAAGACGCGATTGGCGCTGCAGGTGGCGCGGAAGGCCAGGCGCGGTTTCGCCGACGGCGCGCTCGTGGTGGAACTGGCCGAGGTCTCCGACCCGGCACTGGTTCCGCTGACGGTCGCCCAGGGACTCGGTGTGTCGACCCACCTGCCGGATGTGGTGGCGACGCTGATCGATTACCTGCGCGGCCGCGAACTGCTGCTGGTGCTGGACAACTGCGAACACCTGCTCGACGAGAGCGCGGTGCTGGTCCGGAATCTCCTGTCGGCCTGCGCCGCGCTGCGGATTCTGGTCACCAGCCGCGAACCGTTGCGGGTCGCTGGTGAACACGTCTTCGAAGTCGGGCCGCTCGGTGTCGGGCTGCCGGCCGACTGTCCCGGTGGGCCCGGCGACATCAGGCCCGACGCGGTGACGTTGTTCGTCGAGAGAGCCGCCGCGGCGGCGCCGGGCTTCCGCATCACCCCGGAGAACGCCGCCACGATCGAGGAACTGTGCCGCAGGCTGGACGGCCTACCGCTGGCGATCGAGTTGGCTGCCGGACGGATGCGGGCGCTCTCGCCCCGGGAACTGCTCGACCGGCTCGCCGACCATCACCGGCTGCTCAGTGCCGGCGACCGTTCGGCATCCCCGCGTCACCAGTCGCTACGGGCCACGCTGGACTGGAGCTACGGGTTGTGCTCACCTCAGGAACGTCGGCTCTGGGAGCGGCTGTCGGTCTTCAACGGTCCCGTGTGCCTGCAGGTCGCCGAATCGGTGTGCAGCGACCCCGGGCTGCCGTGCGAAGCCGTCGTGGACGGGATGGCGGCCCTGGTCGACAAGTCGATCGTCGTGCGACATGTGACGGGCGGGCGCGCGACCTACCGGATGTTGGAGACAGTGCGCGAATACGGGCTGCGCAAGCTGCGCGCACGCGCCGACGACGCCGCGGTGGTGGGGCGATATCGCGCCTACTATCAGCGGCTGGCGCGGGAGTTCGACGCGAGCTGGTTCGGGCCGGGCCAGGAGCGGCTGGTGGAGCGGATGCGCGGCGAGCACGCGAACCTGCGGGCGGTGCTCGATTCGCTGCTGTCCGACCCGGCGGGCGGGCCTGCCGGTCTCGGCATGGCGGCCGCACTCTTCTGGTACTGGCTGGGATGCGGACAGCAGCGCGAGGGCAGGCACTGGCTCGATCGTGCGCTGTCCTCGAACACGGCGCCCAGTTCCGAACGCGCGGCAGCGCTTTGGTCCAACGGATACCTGGCGGTGGCCGAGGGGAAGGCCGTCGTCGCGCTCGACCTGCTGCGAGCGAGCCAGGAGTTGGCGATCGAATTGGGCGACACCGTGAACCTCGCGCACGCGACGCATTTCCGTGGCGTCGCCGAACACAACCTCGGGAACACCGCCTTGGGCATGAAGCTGATCGAGGAGGGTTCGGCAATGGAGGAGGCGGGCGGTCCCGGCCTGCTGCACATTCTGGCGTTGGAGCAATTGGGCTGGGCGTACTGCCTACGTCACGAACCCGAGCGTGCGCTGGAAGTGCTCGAGCAGTGTCGCCGGGCCTTGACCGCGCGTGGTGAACGCTGGCTGCTGTCGTGGATCAACGCGTTCCTCGGGCTGGCGCACTGGATGCGCGGGGAGTATGGGCTCGCCGACAGCCACCTGCGGGAGGCGTTGACCGACAAGCGCGCCTTCCACGACGCGTTGGGAATCGCGGTGGTGATGGAGGTGCTGGCGTGGGTGGCCGCGGCCGAAGGACGGGCAGAGCATGCGGCCGGGCTGATGGGTGCGGTCCGACAGGTGTGGGAGCCGCTCGGTGAGTACCCCGGAGGTTTCGAGTTGCGCAACTGGAGTGATCGCACCGCGCGGGAATGCCGGGCGGTGCTGGGGGACAGGGTATTCGAGGCGGCTTTCGCCGACGGCCGTCGGCTCGGAACCGAGCGAGCGGTCGATTTCGCCCTGGGTGTGCCGCCGCGGGGCGACGAGCCCGGGGCGCCGCGCGCCGCGGATCCGGTGACGGCCCTGCTGACTCCGCGCGAGTTGGAAGTCGGCAGGCTGCTCGCCGAGGGAATGACCAACAAGCAGATCGCGCAGGCGTTGGTGGTCGCGCTGCGGACCGTGGACAGCCACGTCGAACACATCTTCGCGAAGCTGGGGGTGAACTCGCGCACGCAGGCGGCGTTGTTGCTGTCAGAGCGTGGACGGTGACGACGACGGCGCAGGCCGTGCTGCGGCGGGCAGGGTGAGGCACCCTGGTGACCCGGGAGCATTCCCGCCCGGACGCCGGTGCGACGTCCGGGCGGGCGCTCACGACCGGACGTCCTGGCCCGCGCGTGGGATCCAGCCCGGCCGGCTGAGCAGGTAGCGGACCATGCGGGGTGGAATCGTCAAGGCAGCCGCGATCTCGTCGTGATCGGCCGGCAACTGCGTCCGGATGCTGTGGTGTGCACCGGATTTCACCTTGTCGACCCATTCGGGGTCGATGAGCGCGGCGCGTCCGACGGCGACCAGATCCGCACCCGCCGCCATCGCGTCCTCGGCGTCGTCGAGAGTCCGTATCCCCCCGCTGGCGACCACGGCGCTCCGTCCGCCGACGGCCGCCGCGATGGCGGGAATCGGGTTGCGGGATTCCACCGCCGCTCGGGGCTTCGTCCAGTCCCGGTCCTCCGGCTGTGGGGAGTTCCTGCGAAAGTCGTCCATGGAGATGTGCACGTAGTCCACATCCTCGGCCAGGCGGTGGGCCAGGTGCGCGGCGTCGTCCAGCGTGTACCCGCCGGGTTCGGACTCGAACGGCGTGACCCGAAAACCCAGGGTGATTTCGCGCCCGATCGCCGCGCGCACCGTTCGAGCCACCGCGAGCGGAAAGCGCATGCGCTCGTCGAGCCCGCCGCCCCACTGATCGGTGCGCCGGTTGGCGCGCGGGGAGAAGAACTGGTGGATCAGATAGTGATTCGCGCCGTGGATCTCGATGCCGTCGAATCCTGCTGCCACACCGAGCGCTGCGGCGCGGCCGAATGCCTCGAGCAGTTCGGGGATCTCGTCGCCGGCCAGTTCTCTCGGCACCGTGGCATCGGGGCGCAGGGAGGGAACCGCCGACGGGCCGCGGATTCCCGCGGGGCCGACGAGATCCGGGATCGCGATGCGGCCGCCGTCGTAGATCTGCAGGATGCCGAGCCCGCCGGTGCCCCGCATCGCGCGGGCGACGGCGGTGAGACTGGTGAGATGTTCCGCGCCGGTGGCGCCGATGCCCTGCCACGCCCGGCCGTCCTCGTGTATGTACGCGCACGAGGTGATGGCGGCACCGAACTCGGTGGCGCCCCGCCGGGCCAGATAGCTCAATTCGTCGTCGGTGACCGAGCCGTCGGGATTGGAGGCGTTGGTGGTCATCGGTGCGAGGACGAATCTGTTTCGCAGTATCGCGCCGGATCGGAGGCGGAGGGGCGCCCAGGGGTCTGGGTGATCGCGCACGGTGACAACTCCTGTGGGTAGGGGACGAGACGATGGTCAGGCCAGCGGCGGTGGCGTCGGGCGGACCGCGTAGGACAGGGCGATCGATCGACCTGTCCGCGGATCGCCCAGTTCCACGCTCCAGCCGGCGCTGAACTGGTCGACCTCGGGCCGCATCGGGATGGTGCCGGACATCAGCACGGTCCCGGGTTCGAACAAGCCACGCGAACGCAGGTCCTCGATCCAGTACTGGGGCGTCAGCAACTCGGCGAGGGTCCCCTGTTGAATGACGGTCGGCTCCCCGTCGACCAGCACCGACCCCGTGAGCGTGAGCTCATCGATGTGGTCGGCGACGTCGTCGAGATGCCAGGCCGTGCGGGCGAGTACATCGGGCGCCGCCTGCTTGCTCCAGCCCACGCCATGCTGTTCCAGGAGCCGGTCGGTGTGATCGCAGGCCGCGGTGATCAGCAGGTCACCGGGTTCGTCGCCTGCCACCACCAGCGCCCATTCGGCCTCGCCGGACGTGCGCTCGTGCTGCACGGGCACCTCATCGATCTGCATCGCCAGATACGGGGCCAGGGGGAAGAAGCAGGGGGTACGGCTGGGGCCCGGCACACCGAGTTCGGCGAGCTCGGCGATGTGCGCGGCGACGTCGGCCTGGCTGCGTCCGGCATAGCCGGCGTTGAGCAGGGTCCGAACCGGGACGGTGCGCTGTCGCCCGTCGGGCAGCTCGAAGATCAAAGAAGACATGGGGTTCGAGGTTCCTTACTCTGGTGGACGATGCCGGCGGTCAGCGGGGCAGATGCCGTTGCCACCGGGCTTCCTGGGTCAGCTTGGCCACGCTCGCGGCGACCGCGCGGATGGCGGGAGCGGCATCGGCAGGCCGGAAACGGTGGACAGGACCGGAGATCGACAGGGCCGCGACCACGCCTCCCGACCAACTCCGGATCGGGGCCGCGACGCAGGTGAGCCCGGGCTTGGTCTCCTGCCGGTCGTAGGCGATGCCGGTGTGGCGGATCGCGGCGAGTTCCCGGGCCAACTGGGTCGGCGAGGCGACGCTGGAGGAGGTGGCGGGGCGCAACCGGTCAGAGGCCCTGGCCACCACCTCGTCCCCGCTGAACGCCAGCAGCGCCTTGCCGACCGCGGTGTTGGCCGCGGGCAGCCGGGCGCCCACACAGGCCGGCGAGCTGACGGCCTGGTGACCGTGGATCTGGTCGACATACCGCACGTCGTTGCCGACGAGCACGCACAGGTTCACGGTTTCGTGGGTCATCTCGTACAGATCCAGCAGATGGGGCAGCGCGATGCGGCGCAGATCTTGACTGTCGGGCTGGGCGGTGAGCGCGGCGAGTTCCGTCAACCGGGCACCCGGTGAGTACTCGGTGCCGCGTTTGGTGACCATTTCCCAGTCGACCAGCACCGCCAGCAAGCGGTGAGCGGTGGATTTGGGCAGCTGGGCGCGCCGTGCGATCTCCGAGACGCCCATGGCGGGGTGGTGTGGGGAGAAGCAGCTCAACAGCGCCAATGCTTTGGCTGCCGAGCTGGACGAGTCCGGCTCGGGCTGGTGACGGACTGCGGTCGAGGGCACGCGGGTTCCGGTGTGGGCGGCGCCTCCGGTGCGGGCCGATACGCCCGTGGTGCTCATGGTCATGGTTACCTCTCGATGACCGACGCGGGCCACGACGCGGCCCGCGGTGGGCGGAAGGGGGACCGGGGTCGTCGCCGCACGGGAGACCGCCGTGCCCGCCGGGGGCGCCGCCCGGCGGAACACGACCCACTCCGGAGTCCCGCGGGGCTGAACTGGGCTGACAGTTCACGGGAGACCGGTGCTCCGGGTGTGCGGGGTGCGGATCGCGACCCGTGCACGACGCTATCGGCCGTATGTGCCGGGTCACCACGGGAGAACTACCGAGTGACTACCTATTCACGAACAGATGAACACCGCGCGGCACGTCGGCCCGGCGTCAGCACGTCAGGCCGACCGAGCCGAGATGGGTGAAGTGGGCGCCGAGGGTGGATCCCCGTGGCGCCGCGAAGGCGTCGGTCATCCCGCCGGTCATCACGATCCAGCCCGCCTCGATGGCGTGACCCCGCTCGGCCAGGACGTTCGCGGCCATGGCCAGCGCCTCGGCCGGGTGCCCCTGGACAGCCGCACCGACTCCGGTCGCCACCACACCGCCGTCGACCTCGAGCAGGCACGCCTCCAGCGGCAGATTCAGCGCCGTCGGGTCCGCGCCGACCGCCCCCGTGACGAAGTACGCGGCCGACGCGTTGTCGGCGATCACCTCCGGCAGTGTGAATCGGAAATCGCGGTACCTGCTGTCGATGATCTCGACACTGGCGAACACACGGTCGACGGCCGCCAGCGCCGTGGCCGCCGTGACCCCCGGCCCGGCGAGCCTGCGGCCCATGACGAAGGTGATCTCGGGTTCTACGCGGGGGTGGATCAAGAGGTCCTGGGGGAGCGGCGTGCCGGTCGGTAACACCATGGCGTCGGTGAGCCAGGCGGTCAGCGGCGCGGAGACCCCCATCTGACGTTGTTTGGCCGCGGAGGTGAGTCCGAGTTTGATGCCGACGATGGATTCGCCGCGCTCGATCCGTCGACTGAGCGCCTCGTCCTGGACGCGGTAGGCCATCGCGGTGTCCAGCGCCGGGTACTCGTCGACGAGTGGACTGAGCGCGGTGCGTTCGGCCTGTGCGCGCAGCAGTCGGCTCGCCAGTGTGTCCACCGTCGACGCGGTGTCGTCGCTGCGGTCGGCGACCGCGGGTTGTCCGGTCATTGTCGGCTCCTCACGCCTGTGTTCTCGGTCGTGTTCACCCTGACCGCGCCCATGGCGCGGGAGGAACGTTCGCGGTCCGGCCTGCGGAACGGCCCGGCCGTTCGCTCGTGTGCCGGGCGGCGGTTTGCCGACCAGTGGAACGACGAGATTGCCGTGTTCGCGTCGCAGCGCCGAATGTGCTCTCCCGAGAACAGCTCGAGGGAAAGGGAATCCGTTCATGGCCACACTCACGATCGATGGTGTCGAGGTCTACTACGAGCAGCACGGGACGGGGGAGGAGGTGTTGCTGGTCCACGGCGCCGCGGCGTCCGGGCGCTGGTTCGGCGATCTGATCCCGCGACTGGCCGCGGAATACCGTGTGATCGTGCCCGATCTCCGGGGACTGGGGCGTAGTCAGCGGGTCGCGCCACTGGAACGCCCGCAGGTGTGGGTGGAGGACATGTGGCGGCTGCTCGACGAGCTGGGGCTCGACCGCGTCCACGTCTGCGGTGTCTCACTCGGGTCGCGTATCGCCGGTCGCCTGGCACTCGATCATCCGGCCCGGGTCCGAACCCTGACCGTGGATGCCCCCATCGTCGGGTTGAGCAGTAGCGGGAACGCTTCTCTCAACACGGTTTTCACCGCGGTCGACCCCGAGAGCGCGCAAGCGAGGGAATGGCGGGAACTGCACGGCGAGGATTGGCGGGCGGCCGTGGACTTCTATGCCGAGACCCGCCGCACCCCGGCCTTCCAGGATTTCTACACGTTGCGCCCCCGGTTGTCCGAGATCACCGTGCCCACCTTGGTGTGCCGTGGTGATCTCGACGACGAGATCCATCCCGTGGATGACGCCTTCGTCTGGCACAAGCAGGCGCCGCACACCCAGCTGTTCATCGCGCCCGGGCTGACACAGTCGTCGGTCATGCTCGAGCGTGCCGAACAGTTTGTCACCGAGTTCGTGGCGTTCCAACAGCGGTGCGCCGTGGATGCCGCGGCATGAGCCGGGTACTGCTCACCGGCTTCGGCGCGTACGGCGAGGAGCGCGACAACCCGAGCGGCTGGATCGCACGGCGGCTCGATGGCATCCGGGTGGACGGCGCGCGGGTCGCCGGACGTGTGCTTCCGGTCGACACCGAAGGTGTTCGGTCCGCGCTGGTCGCGGCGATCGACGAGGTGGGGCCGGAGATCGTGCTCGTGACCGGCGTCGCGCCGGGGCGCCCGAGCCCCGCGGTCGAGCGGGTGGCGATCAACGTGCGCGACTTCCCGGTGCCGGACATCAACGGACACACCCCGATCGACCTGCCTGTCGAACCCGGCGGGCCGGAGGCGTACCTGAGCACCCTGCCGATCAAGGCGATTGTGGACGGCTGGCGCGCGGCGGGCATCCCCTCCTACGTCTCGAACACGGCGGGCACCTACCTGTGCAACCAGACCTTCTACCTCGCCAGGCATCTGTGTGCCGCCCGCGCGGGCATGGTGCACATCCCCGCGACCCCGGCGCGGGCGGCCGTCGCCGGCACGCCTCCGCCGCCGTCGATGTCACCGGCCGATCTCGAGGAGGCGGTGCGGCTGGCGATCGCGATCACGGTCGGCCATCGCGGGCCGGATCTCCCGGTCGCCGGTGGTGCCATCAGTTGATCCCGAGGACACCGATATGACCATCCCGACAGAGCAATCCACCAGCCGGACAGTGGAGGTAGACGGGGCCACTGTCCACTACCACGACCTCGGGTCCGGCCCGCCGCTGGTCCTTCAGCCGGCGTTCGGGCCACTGCCCGGTACGACGGCGTGGCTCACCTACCACCGGGTGCTCCCGGCACTTGCCGCCCGGCACCGCTGCATCCTGGTGGACTATCCGAATTTCGGCCGGAGCGCGCCGCGGGAGTTCCACGAGCCGGTGCACGACCTCTACGTCCGCAACACCCTTGCGTTGCTGGACGAGCTGGCGCTGGATGCGGTGACGGTGGTCGGTGTGTCCACCGGAGGCACGGTGGCACTGGATCTGGCGATCACCGCGCCCGACCGCGTCGAGCGGCTCGTGGTCGGTGGATGCAGCGCGTCGACGGGCGGCGATCCGTTCCTGCTCACCCCGGCGCCGACAGAGGTCGGTCGACTGTTCGACGAATGTCAGACGGGACCGGCCGACCCGGACCGCATCGCGCGGCTGTTGCGCGCCATCGTCCACGACCCCGGACACATCGACGCGGCACTCGTCGAGCGGATGTACCGGTGGCGGCTGCGCGAACCCGTGCACGCGGACACGTGGGCGCGGTCGACAATCGTGCCGCGCAGCAACCTCGCCGCGCTGGCCGCGATCACCGTTCCGACGTTGATCGTGCATGGACGTTCCGACCGGATGGTTCCGCTCGAAGGGGCGCTGATGTTGTTGGGCCGGCTGTCCGACGCCGACCTCGTCGTGCTGAACAACTGCGGACATTGGCCGCCGTTCGAGCGCCCGGGAGCGTTCGTCGCCGCGGTGCGCGCGTTCCTGGGCGACGAGGCCGGCAACGTTCCGGCAGATGGATCGGCGTCGTTGTCCGGGCCGTGAACGACCGCCAAGCTGCTCACACCATTGCCGGAATCGGCATCTCGATCTCCGGTCGATTCACCAGGAAGGCAACACCGAACATGACTGAAGTTGTCGGGCTCGGCTACGTGGGCCTACGCGCGACGGACCTGGACGCGTGGCGCACCTACGGCACCGAGATCCTCGGCCTGCAGGACGTCTCCGGCGTCGAGGGAGCCGATGAGGAGACAGTGCTGCTGCGGGCCGACGAGCGCGGTTGGCGGTTCGCCATCCACCGCGGGGAGTCGGGCGGGGCGGCCTACATCGGGTGGGAGGTTCCCGATCGAAGGGCGCTGGATGCCTTGGCGGCGCGATTGGCCGCGGCGGGCGTCGCCGTCGAGGAGGACAGCCGGTGCGCCGCCGCGCGTGGGGTCGAGGGGCTGCTGCGCGGTACGGACCCCGACGGCCACCGGCTAGAGTTCTTCTACGGCGCGCGCGTGCCGAAGCGCCCGTTCCTCTCGCCGCGCGGAGTCCGCTTCGTCACCGGTGATCTCGGCCTGGGGCATGTGTTCTTCTTCGTCACCGATCTGGCCGCGGCCAAACGGTTCTATCTCGACGTGCTGGGGTTCCGTCTCAGCGACACCATCGAATTCCACGGCAGGAAGGTCCATTTCCTGCACGTCAACCCCCGTCACCACAGCCTCGCCTTCGTGGAGAACCCGGACTTCGCCCCAGCCCTGGGGCATTTCATGCTCGAGGTGGACGACATCGACGACGTCGGTCGGGCGCTGGACGAGGTGCACGCCCACGAGGTCACGCTGACCGAGACGCTCGGTCGGCACACCAACGACCTGGCGATCTCGTTCTTCATGAAGAACCCGTCCGGTTCCGAGGTCGAGTACGGATACGACGGCAGGCTCGTCGACGACGCCACCTGGCGTGTGTCCAATTACGACGCGACCAGTCTGTGGGGCCACCATCGTGATTGATCGCCACCCGCCCCGCCGCATCCCGCTCGCCACGACCTCGGAGGCGGTCCGATGACCGAAACCTATGTGGTGGTCGGCGCGAGCCTGGCCGGCGCCCGCGCCGCCGAGACGCTGCGGTCCGAGGGCTTCGACGGACGGATCGTCCTCGTCGGCGGTGAGCATCACCTGCCCTACGACCGCCCGCCGCTGTCGAAGGAGGTGCTGTTGGGCCGGAAGGAAGCGGACGACACGCGCATTCACCCCGCGGGGTTCTACTCCGAGAACGACATCGAGCTGCTGCTCGGTGTCAGGATGACACGACTCGACCCGGGGGAGCGCCGCGTCGAGTTGGACGGCGGAGCCGCGATCCGTGCCGACAAGGTGCTGCTGTGCACCGGCACGACACCGCGCCGGCCGGACATCCCTGGGCTCGAACTCGACGGCGTCCATTTCCTGCGCACCGTCGGAGATGCGCTCGCCATCCGCGAGGGGCTGCGCGTGGGTGGATCGGTCGTCGTCATCGGGGGTGGCCTGATCGGCATGGAGCTCGCCGCGTCCGCCGTGGCGATGGGCAACGAGGTGACGGTGCTGGAACGGGAGTCCGGCCTGCTGCGCCGAGTGCTCGGTGTGCGGATCGGAGATCGCCTGGCACGCTGGCACTCCGAACGGGGGGTGCACATCCGCGCCGGCGCCGAGGTGGTCGAGTTGTCCGGCCGGGACCGGGTGCGCCGGGTTCATACGTCCGACGGTGACAGCATCGCCGCCGATCTCGTCGTCATCGGCATCGGGGTGGTGCCCGCCGTCGCCGCGGTCGCCGACTCCGGCCTCCGGATCGACAACGGAATCGTCGTCGACGGGTACTGCCGGACATCGATCCCCGAGGTCTACGCCGCGGGCGATGTCGCCTGTCGGGTCGGCGAGCGTGCCGGTCGTCCGGTCCGGGTCGAGCATTGGCAGAACGCCCAGAACCAGGGCATGGCCGCCGCCCGCGCGATGCTCGGCAACCGGGAGCCCTATCACGAGGTGCCGTGGTTCTGGTCCGACCAGGGCGAGACGAACATCCAAGTCGCCGGGCACACCGACCCGGGCGACGAGGTGGTGTGGCGCGGTGACCCGGAATCGATGGAGTTCACGGCGTTCCACCTACGCGACGGCGTGCTCACCGGCGTGATCGGCGTGAATCGCCGTCGCGAGGTGCGCATGGCCATGACCCTGATCGACCAACAGGTACGCGCCGATCCGGCGTTGCTCGCCGACACGTCGGTGGACCTGCGCGGCGTCGGCGCGGCCGCGGCGCGTGCGCACGGCACGTAGCGATCGAGAGGAAAGACGAATGACAACGACAGAGCAGTCGGAGAATCTGGTCCGCGTGTGTGCGGTCGACGAGCTGGCCCCGGGGAATGTCACCCGGGTCGACACCAATCCGCCGATCGCGGTCTACAACATCGACGGCGAGTTCTACGCGACAGCGGACTGGTGCTCGCACGACAAATCATCGTTGGCGGACGAAGGTTTCATCGAGAACGGCCAGATCGAATGCGGCTGGCATTTCGCGAAATTCTGTATCAAGACCGGTGCGGTGACGGCGCCGCCGGCAACCGAGCCGCTTGCCAAATACGCTGTGCGGGTGGTCGACGGCGCGGTGTTCGTCGCCGTCACCGGCTGATCCACGTTCCGACGCACAGAACATCCGCGTCGACAGTGCGCGGACCCGCTGCTTAGCTGGATACACAAAAACTTTCGAGAATTCGAGCAAAAACGGAGGGAGATGATCGTGTCCGTCGACGCTGATTATCTGCGATCATTGGTGAATTGGGAGGAAGGCAGAATCGGTCCCGAGATCTTCGTCAGCGACGAGATCTACAAGGTGGAGCAGGAGCGAATCTTCGGTCGCAGCTGGCTGTTCCTCGCCCACGACAGCATGATTCCCGACCCACACGACTTCTTTGCGACCTACATGGGCGGCGACCCGGTCCTGGTGGTCCGGCAGCCCGACGGCAGCGTGCGCGCCTTCCTGAATGTCTGCAGGCATCGGGGCATGCGTGTGTGCCGGGCCGAGGAGGGCAACACCCGCTCGTTCATGTGTACCTACCACGGCTGGACCTACGACAGCGCGGGCAGGCTGGTGGGCGTCCCGAACCTGGAGGACGCCTACTACGACAAGCTGTCGCTGGCCGACAACGGGCTGATCCAGGTCGCGCAGGTCGACTCCTACAAGGGCCTGATCTTCGGGAACTTCGATCCGACCGCACCGCCGCTGCACGAATATCTCGGAGCCCTGAAGTTCTACATCGACGGGTGGGTCGATCACGCCGAAGGTGGAATCGAAGTGCTGCCCGGCGCCATCAAGTGGACGATCAACGCGAACTGGAAGCTGGCCGCCGAGCAGTTCGCGGGCGACACCTACCACGCCACCACGAGCCACCTGTCGTCGCTGTTGTCGTTCGGTCCCGGCTTCGACGCCAAGGACGGCGCGCACGTGTCCCTGCGTGAGGGCCACGGTGAGAGCTTCCTGTTCGAGCGGCACACCCGTTTCGCCGACGATCCCCTCGGCCAGTACAACGAGCGAAATCGCCGGATCGCACGCGAGCGGGTGGGTGACCGAGCCGACATGGTCGCCAATTTCAACGCCTTCCCGAACTTCGCCGGGCTGCCCGGCTCGGCCAACCTGCGGGTGTGGCATCCGAAGGGGCCGACCAAATTCGAGATCTGGTCGTTCACGGTGGTCGAGAAGGACGCGCCGGAGGAAGCGAAACGCGCGCAACAGATCTCGGCATCGTTCACCGAAGGCGCCGCCGGAGTCGTCGAGACCGACGACGGGGAGAACTGGGGCATGATCGGTGGCGTCCTCGAGCAGGGTTACCAGGCACGCAAGATGGCGTGGAACTACGAGATGGGACTGGGTACCGGGCGCGAGCACCCGGATTTCCCCGGCGAGTACTACGACTCGTTCTTCGGTGAAGCGGGCCAGCGTGGCTTCTATCGGCGGTGGTTGGAATTCATGACCACCGAGGCGTGGCCCGAGATTCCACCGGAGGAGCGAAGTGGCGAGACGCCCGCCACCGCCGCGGTGAACGAGGCGGGGGTGGCACGGTGACCGTCGATCAGATCCTCGCGCCGGACGCCGCCGTGGAACTCGAGAAGGTGCTGTTGCAACACCGCGTCGAGCAGTTCCTCTACCACGAGGCGCTGCTGCTGGACCGGTGGCGATGGAGCAGCTGGCTGGAACTGTTCACCGAAGACGTCCTGTACTGGATGCCGGTGCGCAAGAACCGGTTGCGCCGCCAGCGCGATCAGGACGAGGTGCCCGAAGGCATTGAAATGGCGCATTTCTACGATGATTTCGAGTCGCTGCGGATGCGGGTGAACCAGATGCACTCGGGAACCCACTGGGCCGAGGATCCGCCCTCGCGATGCCGGCACCTGGTGACCAACGTGATCGTCACCCCCGCACCGACGACGGGGCGCGGTCGGCCGCGGAGCTCGACGTCTCGTGCAACTTCGTGCTCTACCGCAACCGGCTCGAGACCGAGACCGACATCTGGGCGGGCGAGCGGCGTGACGTCCTACGCGTCGACGGAACGAGTTTCAAGATTGCCAAGCGCACGATCCTGCTGGATCAGAACGTCGTGCAGTCGAAGAACCTGAGCGTGCTGTTCTAGCGCGTCGGAGAGGGAGATGGATTGCCATGGTAGCAACCGATACGGATCGCTCCGCCGACCTGGCGCTGCATGACGTACTGATCGACCGCGCTCGCGAATTGGCACCGAGGATCCGTGAGCGGGCCGCTCGCACCGAAGCCGAACGTGCGGTCCCCCGCGAATCGATCGAGGAGATCATCACGGCCGGGCTGGGTGGTCGCATCCTGGCACCACGCCGCTACGGCGGGGACGAACTGTCGCTCGACACCATGTACGCGGTGGCCGTCGAGATCGGGCGGGCGTGCGCCTCGACCGCCTGGTGTGCGGCGTTGCTACCGCACGACGCGCATATGGTCGGTTTCTTCCCCAGGGTCGCCCAGGAAGCGGTGTGGGCGGACGGGCCCGATACCTGTATCGCCGCCTCGCTCGCGCCCGCGGCTCAGGTCCAGAAGGTGGACGGCGGGTACCGGCTCACGGGCAGGCACGGCTTCGCCAGCGGTGTCGATCACGCCTCGTGGGTGATCGTCAGCGGGCTCATCAAGGACGGCGGGCGCGCGTCGAACCATCATTTCCTGGTGCGCCCGGGCGACTACCTCGTGGAGGACGACTGGTACGCGGCAGGTATGCGGGGAACGGGCAGCAAGACGATCGTCGTCGAGGACATCTTCGTGCCCGACGGATTTGTAGTGCCCGCCGCGGCCCTGGTCGCCGGGGAAGGGCCGGGCAGCGAGATCAATCAGGGTCCGCTCTACAGTCAGCCGCTGGCGCTGCACGCCGGGCTCACCTTCCTCGGCCCGATGATGGGCACCGCCTGCGACGCCTACGAGCATTTCGTGGCCTGGGCCCGCGGCCGGGCGCAGACCGCCGGTTCGGAGGTCGTCCAAGAGGCCGTCGCGCGGTCCTCCGCGGACCTGGAACTGGCTGAGCTTGCCATCCAGCAGGTCTTGGACGCCGCTCGGGCACCCGGACGGTTGGAACTGGCCGACCGAGCCCAGATCCTGCGCGACTACAACCGCGCCGCGGAACTGCTGACGGCCTCGGTCGACCGGCTCTTCGCGCTGAGCGGGACGTCCGGGTTCAAGGACAGCAGCCCGATGCAGCAGAAGTGGCGCGACATCCACATGATGGCCAGCCACGTTTCCTTCACCCGCGCGAACTTCCAGCACTACGGCAGGATCGCGCTCGGTCTGGAGCGCGACCCGAAGCTGGTCGTCTACTGAGGACGGGCACGTCCTCGAATCACCCTTGTCTCCCGGAAAGTAGTGGATCCATGGCGGCTGTCAGCCAACTCAGTTATGTCGTCGGGACGTCCAGCGATGTCTCGGCATGGAAACAATATGCGACGGAGGTGCTCGGACTGGAGGTTTCGCGCGACAGTTCTGACAGCCTGCTCTACATCCGAGCCGATGACCGGCACCACCGACTCGGTGTTCGGGCCGGCCATGACGACGATGTCGCCTACGTGGGCTGGGACGTGGCTTCCAAGAGCGCTCTCGACGCTGCGGCGGCACGACTGGATGCCGCGGGCGTCGCGGTCACCGCGGGCTCGGCCGCTGAGGCGGCCGACCGTCGGGTGATGGAGTTCGTCTACTTCATCTGCCCCTATTCCGGGGTGCGGATGGAGCTGGTGCTCGGGCACGAGAAACTGTTCCTGCCGAAATTCCGGCCCACGCGCGACATCGCCGGGTTCAACACCGGTGACATGGGAATGGGGCACGTCGTCCTCTATGCCTCCGACATCGCTGGTGCAGCCGAATTCTATTCGCACGTACTGGGTTTCGGTGTCAGCGACTTCGCGCACATTCCCGAGGTCGGGCCGTTCGCGGTGTTCCTGCACTGCAACGCGCGGCACCACTCGCTGGCGTTCATGAACATCCCCACGGCTACCCGCCGCATCCAGCACGTGATGTTCGAGACGGTCAGCATCGACGACGTCGGGGTCAGCTACGACCTGTGCGCCGAGCGTGGCATCACCTCGACCTCGACCGGGCGTCATCAGAACGACCACGTCTTCTCGTTCTACTTCGGCAACCCCTCGGGGTGGCATTTCGAGTACGGCTGGGGACCGCGGATGGTCGACCCCGAGACGTGGACGACCGAGAACTACGTTCTCGGATCGGGTTTCGCCTGGGGTCATCACGGCCTGATGAAGATGGTGTGAGGACGATGCCGACCACCTCACCGTTCGTCGTCGGACTCGGCGGAACGTTGCGGCCGGCGTCGTCGACCGAAACCGCGCTACGCCTGGCTCTCGACGCGGCGCAGGCCAACGGCGCCCGCACCGCCGTGTTCGGCGGCGGAGCGCTCGCGCGCCTGCCGATGTACGACCCGGACCGGCCGCCGGGTGACGAGGCGCGACAGTTGATCGAGGCGTTGCGCAGGGCGGACGGAGTGATCATCGCCTCGCCCGGATACCACGGCTCGGTCTCCGGTCTCGTGAAGAACGCACTGGACTACGTCGAGGAACTGCGGGACGACGGTAAACCGTATCTGTCGGGTCGCGCGGTCGGCTGTGTCAGCACGGCGTACGGCTGGCAGGCGGCGGTGACCACACTCCAGACGTTGCGCAGCATCGTGCATGCCCTGCGCGGCTGGCCCACACCACTGGGTGCCGCGATCAATTCCGCGGCGACCCGGATCACCTACGGGCAGCCGCCGGCGGAGCCTGTCGCCTTCCAACTGCGCACGGTCGGCCGAGAGGTATGCGCCATGAGCGCCGCGTATTCGACCGCCGAAGCCGGCACGATCGGGAATCCGGAATAGCGGTCCGGCCCGGAAGATCGCCTCGGCCCCGAGAAATCGGATGCCGAGGCGAATTCTGCTGTCAGGCATCCTCGAATATCGCGAAGTGTTTTCCCGCGGTGAGCCCGCCGTCGACTGCGAGAACCGCGCCGGTGATATAACTCGCGTCGTCGGAGGCCAGGAAAACCGCCGGTCGTGCGATTTCCTCGGGTTCGGCGAAACGTCGCATGGGGCAGAGTTCGTCGATCATCGCCTCGTGGCCGGGGACCCGTTCGAGGTAGTCGCGTATGCGGGGCGTCATCGTGCTCCCGGGGCATACGGCGTTGACGCGGATACGGTCCGCCGCGTAGTCCATCGCCATGTTCTTCGTGAGCAGCAGCACCCCTCCTTTCGCCGCGCTGTAGGCCGCGCAGCGGTTCTCGGCGAGCAGGCCCGCGGTGGAGGAGATGTTGACGATGCTGCCGCCGCCGGCCCGGCGGAGCTCGGGAACGACCAGCTTGGAACAGCGATACACCGAGGTCATGTTGAGGTCGATCATCCGGTACCAATCGCTGTCGGTCATCTCGTCCACGCGCCGGGGCAGACTGCCGCCCGCCACGTTGAACAGCGCATCCACCCGCCCGAACGCGTCGAGGGCGGTGCTGAGCATCGCGGGAATCGCATCCGGATCGGTGACGTCGACGCCGACCGCGGCTGCTCGGCCACCGAGCAGGCCGACTCGCCGAGCCGTCGCCTCGGCGGCCGCCGGGTCGAGGTCCACCGCCACCACCGTGCCGCCCCGGCCCGCCCATTCGAGGGCGATCGCGCTGCCGATTCCCGCGCCCGCGGCCGTGATCAATGCGGTGCGCCCCGCCAAGGGCGAACCAGTAGTCGTGGATTTCATGTCAATCGAACCTTTCCGGCATGCGGCACAATATATTTCGGACCATTCGGGGTTGACCCGGACGGAATAGAACCATAGAATTTCCGGCATCGGCACCGAAATGTTCCGTGTGCCGGAATCATCAGGGCGGCTTCGTTCGTGGTCTCCGCACCCGACCTGCGGCGCCCGTCAGCACATCGATGTGGAGGCCACGCATGGCGCACGTCACCGAAATGGCAGAAGCAGTCGAGTACGAAAGGGTGCGTGCGGCGATCGCCGCGAAATTCACCAATCCGCTCGATCTGCCGAAAGAGATATTCTCCGACGAACTCGTCTATCGGCAGGAGTTGGAGCGGATCTTCTACGGTCCCTACTGGCACCCGGTCGCCCACCGCGCCGAACTGCCCGAGGCCAACAGCTTCAAGACGACCTGGCTCGGTGAGATACCCGTGATCGTCAGCCGCGGGGCTCAGGACCGGATCAGGGCGTTCGTGAACACGTGCACCCACCGTGGCACGCTGCTCGAGCAGCGTGCGACCGGCGTGGCGACCGAGTTCCAGTGCCCGTACCACCGGTGGCTGTTCAACAGCGACGGCGAGTTCTGCGGCGCGCCCGGCGAGCGGGAGTTCCGGTCGGATTTCGACCGGAAGGACTACGGGCTGCCGGAACTGCGGGTCGCCGAACTGGCGGGGCTGATCTTCGTGACCCGGCACCCGGACACCCCGCTGCTGGAGGCATTCCTCGGTGAGTGCGCCGAGCCGGTCCGCGACTGCCTGCTCGACGACGGCAACCTCACCCTGCTGGGGTACCAGAAGGTCGTCTACCAGGCGAACTGGAAGACCTACTTCGACAATGACTTCTACCACGCGCCGTTGTTGCACACCGGGTTCCGCATCCTCGGATGGCAGGGCGGTAAAGGCGATGTGCGGATCACCCAGCCGGTCGGACACTTCTCGGTGGGGTATCAGAGCACGCCGTACGTCGACAACGGCTACCTCGCGGATCCCAGCGTCGTGCAGTTCCGCGGCGACGACGACCGCGCCAGAGTCGTCGCGCTACGACCGGTCACGGTGATGACCAAGCACGTCGACACCATCAATGTGCGTTTCGCGCGGCCACGCGGCGTCGATCGGACCGAGGTCGACTACGCGTTCTTCGGCCATGTCGACGACACCGAGGAGTATCGCGAGCACCGGGTTCGCCAGGCTTCGAACCTCCTGGGGCCCAGCGGATTCATCACCATCGAGGATGCCGCGGTCTTCAACCGACAGCAGCGGACGGCACGTGACGGCACGCTGGCGCGTTTCGTCAAAGGCGTGGACGGCCGCCCCGAGGACGCCACCCAGAACGACGAGATCGGCAACACCGTCGGCTGGGCCTACTACCGGAAGGTGATGGGTTTTGATCACTGAGACCGACCAGGAGATCCGGGCCGTCGACGAGTTGCTCGGCCGGTACAACGACGTGCTGGACGAACAGGACTGGGAGCAGTGGCCGGACCTGTTCGCCACCGAATGCTCCTACACCGTGCACACTCTCGACAATCTGCGTCGCGGACTACCACTGGCGTATATGTACGACGACAACCGCGCTCGCGTGCTCGACCGGGTGAAGTTCATCACCGAGGTCTGGGCCGGGACGATCGAGCCGTACCGTACCCGCCACGTCACCCAGCGGACCCGGGCGATCCGCCTCGACGCCGACAGGTGGAGCGTCCGGGCGAACTTCCAGGTGAGCTATACCGAAAACGACGCTCTCGCGGGGCTGCTCGCCGCCGGCTATTACGAGGACGTCATCGATCTGTCGGCCGGCCGGGCGCTCTTCGCCGAGCGGTCGGTTCGCCTGGACAGTATGCCGGCGCGATACCTGGTCTATCCGCTGTAGGTTCCCCCCGCGATCGCGGGGTCCTCCTTCCCCGGCGGCTGCGGGGCGTTCGTCCAGCGCCCCGCAGCCGACCCCCGGAACTCCCCGTCGGCGCCGATCCGAACGCCGCTCCTTCTGCACTGATCCGACGGACGGGGGCGTCGATCCGCGCCCCGGTACGGACGGGCTCCCGTGCGACCCACCGGTACGGGTCGCAGCGGAACTCGCGACCCCGCGGCGATGTGCGCCGCGGCTTCCGTGGC
Source organism: Nocardia farcinica (assembly GCF_001182745.1). Classification (NCBI taxonomy): domain Bacteria; kingdom Bacillati; phylum Actinomycetota; class Actinomycetes; order Mycobacteriales; family Nocardiaceae; genus Nocardia; species Nocardia farcinica. Next base: position 265,287 of record NZ_LN868938.1, read on the forward strand.
CCCGCCGAGCAGGCGGTATCCGGCGTACGCCACCGCGGTCAAGCCGAGCACCGACGCGGCCGGAACCGCCGTCGCACCATCCCTCGCGGGCCTCTTGACCTGCCCTTTCGCCGACTTGTCCAAGTCGTGCAGTGAAGTTGTCCACGATGCGCACATACGGCGCAGTGGCTCGTGACACATTCTTTGCCCACCGTGATCCACCGCACAGGCAGGAATGTTCATGAACAGCGCTTCACCTGCTGGTTCGACCAGTGCTCTGCACGCTCCCCAGCTCATCGCGAACAGCCGGATGCTCTACCTGGTGTGGCTGCCGGCCGACCCGGAGGCCGTGGCGAAGCTGGTGCCCGCCGGGCTGACGCCGCGCGAGGACCGGGCCTGCTATCTCAACCAGTACGTCGTCGACGACCCGATGCAGACCTCCAACGGCGCGGCCGCGGTCGACTCCTTCGGGGCCTATTCGCTCACCTATCTCGGGGTCGACCTGGCCGATCTCGACACCGAGGCGGGTGTGCCCGCGCGCTGGTGGACGCACTACTTCAACAGTTCCGAGGCGATGAACCGCTATGCCGCCGAACGCGGCGTGCCGGCCTCGGGTGGGCACACCGAGCTGACGGTGACCGAGACGGGGGTCGTGGCCACCACCTTCCTGGACGGCACGCCGACCATTCGCACGACCGCGCGGTTCGACGCGGGTCCGACGGTCCGGTCGACGGGGCAGTTGCGCTACGTCACCCGCGATGCGGAGGGCTTCGTCAGCGGGCGGTATCCGTTCGTCGCGCAGATGATGCCCGGTTTCACCGTCGAATCGCTCGAGTTCCTCGACCCCACCCACGACGTCTACGCGTTGCGTCCGGCCGATCCGCTGACCGTGACATTCGGCTTCTACTCGCCCGACATCACCTTCTGCTACCCGGGCGGGGAAGGTCCGCTGGGTAGCAGGCACGGCCGCTGAGACCGCGAATCCGTTTCCACCCCCGAGTATTTCGAGAGGACAACCCGATGGCACTACTCGATCGCAGCGCCTGGTACGACCTGGCCAGGACCACGGAATGGACCCCGACCTACATCTCGGCCGAGGAGCTGTTCCCGCCGGAGATGAGCGGCGGTGCGGGGATTCCGGACGAGGCCTGGGCCACCTACGACGAGCCCTACAAGGTCTCCTACCGCGAGTACGTCGACGTCCAGCGGCAGAAGGACGCCGGGGCGTACTCGGTGAAGGCGGCGCTCGAGCGCAACGACCTGTACAACAAGGCCGACGCGGGCTGGATCTCCATCCTCAAAGAGCATTACGCGGCGGTCGCGCTCGTGGAATACGGTGCGGCACTCCAGGAATCGCGGTTCGTGCGCTGGTCGAAGGCGCCCGGCATGCGCAACATGGCCACCTTCGGGATGTTGGACGAGATGCGGCACGGCCAGATCCAGCTGTACTTCCCGCACGAGTACATCAACAAGGATCGCCAGTTCGACTGGTCGCACCAGACGATGTGGACCAACAACTGGGTGGCCCTGGGCGCCCGGCACTACTTCGACGACATCATGATGACCCGCGACGCGGTGGAGACCTCGATCTACGCCAACTTCGCGTTCGAGACCGGTTTCACCAACCTGCAGTTCATCGGCCTGTCCGGTGACGCGGCCAACGCGGGCGACTACACCTTCTCGAAGCTGATCCAGAGCATCCAGTCCGACGAGGCCAGGCATGCCCAGCTGGGCACGCCGCTGTTGCAGATGCTGATCGAGCACGGCCAGGTGGAGAAGGCGCAGAACCACATCGACGTCTCGTTCTGGCGGTCCTACCGACTGTTCACCATCCTGTCGGGCATCCCGATGGACTACTACGTGCCGCTGGACGTGCGCGAGAGCTCCTTCAAGGAGTTCATGCAGGAGTGGATCGTCACCCAGTTCATCAAGTCGATCGAGGATCTCGGCCTGCGTAAGCCGTGGTACTGGGACATCTTCCTGCGCGATCTCGACGAGCACCATCACGGCCAGCACCTGGGCACCTACTCGTGGCGGCCCACGCTGTGGTGGCATCCGGCCGCCGGGGTGAGCCCGGAGGAGCGAGACTGGCTGGAGGAGAAGTACCCCGGCTGGAACGACACGTTCGGCAAGGTGTGGGACGTCATGATCGACAACTTCGTCAGCGGCCGCACGGACAAGACGATTCCCGGCACGTTGCCGATCACCTGCAACGTCTCCCAGCTGCCGATCGTGGGCACCCCGGGCAAGAGCCTGCGCGACCACAGCATCGTGTACGAGGGCCGCAAGTACCACTTCGCCTCCGAGGTGGACAAGTGGATCTTCGAGCAGGACCCGAATCGCTACAAGCACCACAAGAGCCTCATCGACCGGTTCCTCGGCGGCGAGATCCAGCCCGCCACGCTCGAGGGCGTCCTGGAGTACATGGGCCTCGGGGTGGTGAGCGAGGGCGGCGAGGACGCCCACGGCTACGCCTGGCTCGACCACTACCGCACCAGCCTGCCCGCGGCCGGCTGAGCAGACCGATCGCCCAAGGAGAACCCATGGCCCTGTTTCCCATTTCCTCGAAGTTCGACGGCGATTTCGTGCTGAAGCTCGTCGCCGTGGACAGCGAGAACACCATCGACGAAGTCGCCGCGGCCGCCGCCGAGCATTCGGTGGGCATCCACGTCGCCGACCAGCCGGGCAAGGTCATCCGCGCCCGCGCCGAAGGCGCCACCGAGCCGTTTCCCCGGGACATGAAGCTGTCCGAGACCGGGCTCGAACCGACCGACACCGTCGAGTTCTACTTCAGCGAGGTTTAGATGACCACCGAATCCACCGCCGCGGGCCCCATCGCCGACCCGGTCGGCCCGGTCGTGCAGGCGGGCGAGATCGCCGAGGCCGTCGCCGAGGCCGCCCGCATCGACAACGAGGGCAAACGCGTCGACATCCGCAACCGCGGCTCGTATGTGCGGGTCGAGGTCGACGGCGGCGAGTGCGTGCTGCACCGGGCCACGATCGAGGAACAGCTCGGGCGGCCGTTCCAGATGCGTGAGCTCGAAGTGAGCATGCCGTCCTTCGTCGGACGTATCGAAACCGGCACCGAGCGGGTCCGGTTCTATCTCGCCACCCACGCCACCGCCCGCAAGGAGGAATCCGCATGACCACCTCGATGCGCCCGCTGAAGACCTGGAGCCATCTGGCCGCGCGCAGGCGGCGCCCCAGCGAATACGAGATCGTCTCCACCAAGCTGCACTGGCACCTGCGCGACAAGGAACAGCCCTGGGACGTCGCGCACGAAGGGCACATGGCCGAGTGGTACCGGCGCTACCGCAACGGCAGCCCCATCCAGCACTCGGACTGGGACGCCTTCCGCGATCCCGACGAGCTCGTCTACCGCTCCTACAACATCCTGCAGGACGGCCAGGAGAACTACGTCGAGGGTCTGCTGGACCAGCACAACAAGGAGGAACACGACAAGAGCCTCGACACCGAGTGGGTGATGTGCCTGGCCAAGCTGTACGCGCCGGGCCGGTATCTGCTGCACACGGTCCAGATGGCCAGCGCGTACCTGGTGCACATGGCCCCGGCCAGCACGATCAGCAACTGCGCGGCGTTCCAGGCCGCCGACCAGCTGCGCTGGCTCTCGCACACCGCCTACCGCACCGCCGAACTGGCCCAATCGCATCCCTCGCTCGGGCTCGGCGCCGCCGAACGGGCGCACTGGGAGGAGCTGCCCGCCTGGCAGCGGTTCCGGGAGCTGACCGAGTGCGTGCTCGCCACCCGGGACTGGGCGGAGTCGTTCGTCGCGCTCAACCTGGTCACCAAGCCCGCCATCGACGAGGCGTTCTACCGGCAGCAGGCGATCAGCGCCCGCCGCCACGGCGACACCCTGTTCGCGCTGCTGGCCGAGGCGGCGCTGCGCGACAGCGAGCGGTCCCGGCGCTGGTCGATCGAACTGGTCCGGCACATGGCCGAGAACCCGGACAACGTTCCGGTGCTGCACAAGTGGCTGGACCGGTGGGTGCCGCTCGGCGATGCCGCCATCGACGCCTTCTGCAGCGAGCTGCCGGACAACCCGGAGGCCACCGCGACCGCGATCGCCGCCTGCCGCGCCTTCCGCAACCAGCTGCCGCTCGGGGGCTGAGATGCGCTGTTCGGAGCAGACCGCGGGCGTGGCGGCCGTGCCCGGTGACGGCCTGCCCGTCACCGTGCGTACCGCCGCGGGTGCGGAGTTCCCGTGCCCGGAGGGCGACACCGTGCTGCGTGCCGCGCTCCGGGCGGGCGTCGCGGCCGGCTACGAGTGCAACAGCGGTGGCTGCGGCACCTGCAAGTTCGTGCTCCGCGACGGAGAGGTCGAGCAGCTGGACCCGAACCCGCCCGGATTGAGCGAACGCGATCGCCGCAAGGGCAAGTTGCTCGCCTGCCGGTCCGTGCCGCGCACCGACTGCGTGGTCGACCTGCCCGCTCGCGGCGACTGGCCCGCCGGGCACGCGCGGCCGCGCCGGCGCACCGTCGTGGTGACCGCGGTGCGGGAGCTGACCCACGACCTGCGCGAGATCACCTTCCTGGCCGACGATCCCGCCGATTTCCTGCCGGGGCAGTTCGCCATGCTGGCCCCGGAGACCGGTGCCGGCGCGGGAGCACCCCGGGAACGGGCCTACTCGATGTCGAATCTGCCGAATCCGCACGGGCTCTGGCAGTTCCAGATCAAGCGGGTGCCGGGCGGGCGGGTCTCGCCGCAGCTGGTGGACCGGCTCGGCGTGGGCGACCGCATCAGCCTGGACGGGCCGTACGGGCACGCGCACCTGCGGCCGACCGAGCGCGACGTGGTCTGCATCGCCGGCGGATCGGGGCTGGCGCCGATGGTGTCGATCGCGCGGGGGCTGGCCGCCCGCCCGGACGCCGCCGATCGCCGCCTGCACTTCTTCTACGGCGGGCGTCGGGAAATCGACCTGTGCGCCGGGGAATTCGTCGACGAGGTGGCCGCGCGACTGCGGCATGCCGCGCTGGCGGAGGCGATCTCCGAGGAGCCCACCGCGGGCTGGTCGGGGTCGCGGGGATTCGTCCACGAACTCGTCGCGGCCTACGACCTGCCGACCCTGGCCGAGCACGAGATCTACGTGGCGGGACCGCCGGTGATGACCGACGCGGTCGTCCGCCACCTCGTCCTGGAACGGCGGGTTCCCGCCGAACGCGTTCATTTCGATCGATTCTTCTGAGGATCGGATTCAACCGAGGATCACCGATGGCATTCGAACACGTGACGACATTCGACGATCTGTGGGAGGGCGAGATGGAGTCCTTCACGGTCGGCGACAAGGAAATCCTGCTCGCTCATCTGGCGGGCGGCGAAGTGATCGCCACCCAGGCGATCTGTCCGCATCAGCAGGTGGAGCTGGTCGAGGGCGAACTCGACGGCAACACCCTGACCTGCAAGGCGCATCTGTGGCAGTTCGATCTGCCGACCTGCAAGGGGGTGAATCCGGGCCATGCCGAGCTGGCGAAGTTCCCGGTGAAGATCGACGGCGACGACATCTACGTCGACCCGGCGGGTGACACGCCGAAAGTCGCCCACTCCTGACCCCGTCCCCGCAGCGAGGAGAAGCCCCATGCCCTTCGTCCGCATCGACTGGTTCCCCGGGCGCACCCTGGAGCAGAAACGCGAGATGGTCGCGACGCTGACGCCGGAGATCGCGCGCATCGCCAAGTGCAAGCCGGAGACCATCCAGTTCATCTTCACCGACGTGACCCGCGAGGACTGGGGCCGAAACGGCCGATTGTTCTGCGATCACTACGAATACGAAAACGACCCAGAATAACGCCGCGCCACCGTCGCGCGGGCGTCACACAGCGAAAGAGAACACCATGGTCACACTCAATTCGGATATGGGCGAGTCGTTCGGTATCCACACCTTCGGCAACGACGACCGGCTCGTCGGCCTCGTCGACACCGTCAACGTCGCCTGTGGATTCCACGCCGGTGATCCGGTCGGCATCCACGAGACCGTCGCCAAGGCGCTGGCGGGCGGCGTCACCGTCGGCGCCCATCCCGGCCTGCCCGATCTGGTCGGCTTCGGCCGCCGCGAGATGAAGCTGTTCCCCGACGAGGCCGCCGACATCGTGCGATACCAGGTCGGCGCGCTGGTCGCCTTCCTCAAGGCCGAGGGCGGCACGCTCGACCACATCAAAGCGCACGGCTCGCTGTACGGGATGTCTTCGCGTGATCCCGAACTGGCCGAGGCGATCGCCACCGTCGCCGCCGAATACGAGGTCCCGATCTTCGGCATCGCCGACAGCGAGCACGAGAAGGCCGCGCAGAAACTGGGTGTCCCGTTCGTGGCCGAGTTCTACGTCGATCTGGGCTACCGGGCCGACGGCAGCCTCATCGTCGCGCGCCGGCCGCACGCGACCCCCGTGGCCGAAGCCACCGAACGAGCTCGCAAGGCACTGGTCGACGGCATCGCGACCGCCGTGACCGGCGAAGAGTTCGCGATGCGCGTCGATTCCATCTGCGTCCACTCCGACACCCCGAACGCCGTCGAGATCGCCCAGGCCGTTCGCGATGTGCTGTCCGCTGTGTGACATTCCGGAGCCCACCGTCCCGACTCGAAAGGCACTCCCGTGAGCGAGCATCACGTCCTCTCGCCGTTGCCCGGCATCTTCTACCGTTCGCCCGCACCCGGCCAGCCCCGGTTCGTCGAGCCGGGCGCACCGGTCGAGGCCGACCAGACCGTCGGACTGGTCGAGATCATGAAGCAGTTCACCGAGATCAAGGCGGGCGCCGCGGGGGTGCTCACGTCGTTCACGGTGGAAGACAACGGAACTCTCTCGCCCGGCGATGTCATCGCCGTCATCGAAACGAAGTGACCAGCCATGCGTAAGCTACTCATCGCCAACCGCGGCGAGATCGCGGTCCGGATCGCCCGGGCGGCCCGGGAACAGGGCATCGCCACCGTGGCCGTCTACAGCGCGGCCGACAAGGACGCCGAACACGTCCGTGCCGCCGACGAGTGTGTGCTCGTCGGACCGGCGCCGGCCACGGCGAGCTACCTCAACGTGGCCGCGATCATGGACGCCGTGCGGGAAAGCGGCGCCGACGCGGTCCATCCCGGCTACGGATTTCTTTCCGAGAACGCCGATTTCGCGCAGGCCGTGCTCGACGCGGGCGCGCTGTGGGTGGGCCCGAGCCCCACCGCGATCCGGGAGATGGGCGACAAGGTCGCCGCCCGCAAGTCCGCCGAGGCGGCGGGCGTGCCCACCGTCCCCGGCTCGCCGGGCGAGGTACACGACGCGGCCGAAGCCGAGCAGATCGCCCAGCGCACCGGCTTCCCGCTGGCCATCAAGGCGGCCGCGGGCGGCGGCGGCCGCGGCATCCGCATCGTCGAACGGCAGGAGGATCTGGCCGCGGCGATCAGCACCGCCCAGGCCGAGGCACGCGCGGCCTTCGGCAGCGACGCGGTGTACGTGGAACGGTTCATCCCGCGTGCCAGGCACATCGAGGTGCAGATCTTCGGCGACGGCACGAACTTCGTCCATCTGGGCCTGCGGGACTGCTCCATGCAGCGGCGGCGGCAGAAGGTCATCGAGGAGGCCGGCGAGCTGGGGTTGCCTGCGGCGGCGAGCACGGGCATGGCCGAGTCGGCCGTGCAGCTGGCCGCCAGCGTCGGCTACACCGGTGCGGGCACCGTCGAGTTCCTCTACGACGAGATGCGCGGCGAGTTCTACTTCATCGAGATGAACACCCGCATCCAGGTCGAGCACCCGGTCACCGAGATGATCTACCAGCGCGACCTGGTCGGGGAACAGCTGCGGGTGGCCGCCGGGGCGCCGCTGTCGTTCCGGCAGGAGGAGCTGGTGCCCGCCGGGCACGCGATCGAGGTGCGGATCAACGCCGAGAACCCGGCGCAGAGCTTCCTGCCCAGTCCGGGCGCGATCACCCGCTTCGATCTGCCCGCCGGGCCGTTCGTCCGGGTGGACAGCGGTTTCAAGGCCGGGTCGGTGGTGGCGCCGTTCTACGACTCGATGCTGGCCAAGGTGATCGTCTGGGGCGAGGACCGGCCGCGCGCCCTGGCCCGCCTGGGCCGCGCACTCGACGAGCTGGTGATCGAAGGGGTCACCACCACAGCCGATTTCGTGGCCGCCGTGCTCGCCACCGACGAGTTCCGGACCGGCCGTTACCACACCACGTGGCTGGAGGGGCGGCTGACCGCGCGGGAACAGGCACGGACGGAGACCGCCGATGCCTAGCCGCTACTCCTGGGGCGCCGACGAGCACCTGGTCGTGCAGATCGCCGAGGAGATGACGCCGGCCGCGAACTTCACGGCGATGGCGATCAGCAACCGGCTGGCCGAACGTGACCTCGACGGCATCCTCGACATCTGTCCGGCGAACGCCTCGCTGCTGATCCGGTTCGACCCGGACCGGCTCGAGCCCGCGACGCTGGAAGCCGTGGTGCGCGCGATCGAGGAGGAGGTCGCGCGCCAGACCCATCCGGCCATCCGTACCCGGCTGCTCGAGATCCCGGTCTGGTACGACGATCCGATGACCCGCGAGGTCGGCGCGAAGTTCCGCGACCGACACCAGCGCCCCGAGGGCACCGATGTCGAGTACGCGATGGCCGAACTGGGCCTGGGATCGGTGGCGGAGTTCGTCGACCGTCATTCCTCGGCGCCGTGGCTGGTGTCGATGGTCGGGTTCGTGGCCGGTCTGCCGTTCATGTTCCAGATGGTCGAGCGGGAGCAGCAGATCGAGCTGCCGAAGTATCTGCGGCCGCGCACCGAGACACCGAAACTCACGGTGGGGCATGGCGGTTGCTTCGCCTGCATCTATTCGGTGAAGGGCGCGGGCGGGTACCAGATGTTCGGGGTGACCCCGCTGCCGATCTTCGACCCCGAGCAGCGCCATGCCGTCTTCCGCGAGTCGATGGTGCTGTTCCGGCCGGGTGACATCGTGAAGTTCCGGCCCGTCGACGAGGCCGAGTACCGGCGCCTGGCGGAGGCGGTGGACCGCGGCGAGAACGTCTATCGGACGGTCCCCGTCGATTTCGAGCTCAACGAATTCCTCGCCGACCCCGTCGCCTACAACAAACACCTCCTGGGAGCTCTCGATGCACGTTGAGATCATGGAGCCCGGCCTGGCCACCACCGTGCAGGACCTGGGCCGAAGCGGGGGGTACAACGTGGGGATCCCGCCGTCGGGCGCGCTCGACCAGACCTCGGCCAAGCTCGCCAACCTGCTGGTGGGCAATCCGGTGGACGCGGCCGTGCTGGAGGCGCCCTATCTCGGCCCGAAGCTGGCCTTCGACGGGCCCGGCGTCGTCGCCGTCACGGGCGGACAGGCACCGGTGTTGCTGAACGGCGTCGAGGTCGACGCCTGGGAGGCGTTCCCGGTCGTCGAGGGCGATGTGCTGTCGTTCGGCTACATCCAGCAGGGCGCGCGGCTCTACATCGCGGTCGCGGGCGGTTTCGACGTGCCCGAAGTACTCGGGTCGCGGTCGACCTACGGTCTCGGCGCACTGGGCGGGTATCAGGGCAGGCCGTTGCGCGCCGGGGACCGGCTGCCGGTCGGCGCGGCGGCGGGGCCGTTCGTACCCCGCCGCGTCCCCGAGCGGTCCCGTCCGGCCTGGTCGCGGGAGGTGGAGTTGCGGGTGGTCCTGGGGCTCTACGACTACCGGTTGACCGAGGAGGCCACGGAGGCGTTGCTCGGCACCGTCTGGACGCTGACGCCGGTCGCGGATCGCACCGGCTTCCGGTACTCGGGCGCGAAACTGACGTTCACCGACCGTACGCAACCTTTCGGTGCCGGATCGGATCCCTCGAACATCGTCGACGCGGGCTACCCCATCGGTTCGATCCAGGTGCCCAGCGGATCCGAGCCCATCATCCTGCACCGCGACGCGGTCTCCGGCGGTGGCTACGCGATGGTCGGCACCGTCATCAGCGTCGACATGGACATCGTCGGGCAGTCGGCGCCGGGCACGAACACCCGGCTGCGGGCGGTCTCGCTCGACGAGGCACTACGGGCCCGGCGGCACGCGCAGGGCCGCTTCGCCGACCTGGCCCAGGCGCTGGCCTGACCGGCTGCCCGCGCCGCGAGTCGCGGCGCGGGCAGCGCACCGTCACTGCACGCGGACCGTGCGGCGCGGGTCGACCGTGAAGTCGACCCGCTGGTTCAGCGCGAGCGCTTCCTCGTAGTCCACCTCCCGGAAGCGGATCGTGTCGCGGCCCGGCCGCATCTGTCCGACCTTCCACAGCGCGCAGTGCGGCACGGTCGCCACCACCGCGAAGCCACCGGAGGTGTTGCCGTCCATGCCGAGGATGGTGAGCACGTCGCCGTTGGCGAGCACGCCGCCCACCGGGTAGGCGTCGTCGAGCACGTTCGACGGATGCCCGCCCGCGCTGCCGCCGTCCGGGCGCGCCCAGGTGAACCGGTACGGGTTGAGCCGGGTGGCGATCCGGTCGGAGTTCAGGTCCACCCGCCACTGCCTGCCGAGCAGCTCGGCCCAGTCGTCGGGGGTGAGGTAGTCCGGGCAGGCGTGCGGACCCTGGATGATCTCGATCTCCCACTCGGTGCCGAACCGCGGCCGCATCGCCTCGGGCAGCCTGCGCCGGGGGATCGGCGCCGCGCCGTTGATCGCGAGCAGATCGCTGCGGACCAGGGCCCGGCCCTCGACCCCGCCGATGCCCGCCACCAGCGAGGTCGCCGCCGAACCGTAGACCTCGGGCACCGCGATCCCGCCGCGCACGGCCAGGTAGAGCCGGAAACCGGGGCCACCCGCGCCGATGGTGCGCAGCACGTCGCCTGCCCGCACGTCCACCGTCTCCCACGCGGCGGCGGGAACGTCGTTGAGCAGGACGGCGGCACCGTCCGGGGCGGCGACCGCGATCTGTGTGTCGATCAGGAACGCCACCGAGATCCCGATCTTGGGCACCTCCAGCGCAGGCGCCCCCGCCGGATTGCCGACGAGGACGTTGGCCGCGCGCAGCGACAGGTGATCCATGGGGCCCGCGGGGAAGTAGCCGAGCGAGGTGAGTCCCTGGCGTCCCGGCCACGCCTGCACGGTGGTCTGCAGGCCGGGGTCGATGATCTCGAGCGCGGTGCGGGCGCTCACGGCACCGTCACCCGGCTCGCGGCCGCCCTGCGCTCGGCGGCGACGGCGGCGGCCGCTCCGGCCAGCCGCCCGACCTGGTCGAGATAGTCCGCGACCACGAATTCGTCCTCCTCGATCCGGTATTCGTAAGTGCCTTCGAACACCCGCAGGCGCTCGGTGAGCAGTTCCTTCTCGGTGACCCGCGTGAACGTCACCCGGTCGCCCACCTGGAACAGATTCGACCGGGCCGCGACCGTGGCCGGTGCGGAATCGGCGGTGCGGCAATCACTTCCGGTGAAATCGTGGTTCCACAGCGGCAGCGTCCGGCCGAACAGCTGGTACGAGCCGGGCGACTCGACCGGATACAGCACCACACAGGGCCCGCCGATCCCCACGGCGCCCTCGGCGGTCCACATCCGGGCCGGGTTGTACTTGGGCACCGAGATCTGGGTGAGCGGGTCGAGGGCGAACAGCGACGGCAGGCCGGGAAAGTAGCCGATGAAGGCGTTCCACCAGGTGGTGGCCAGGAAGCGCGCGAAGAACTCCTCCCGGTTGGTGAAGCCGTTGTAGCGCACGATGTAGTCGATGTTGTCGCCGTCGGCGACGTTGGGCGCATCGTTGCGGGTGGTGATCCGGTAGCGCTTGACCGCCTCGCGCGTCATCTCGTCGTCGAAGGCGATCGGCATGGTCAGCCGCCGGCTCGGCAGTACCAGCGAATCCAGGTCGGGCGCGGCCCGCTCGCGCGCGATCACCTCCTCGAGCAGGCGGGTCCGCGGGATCCGGGCCGGGTCGAAGGTCACCATCATCGAGCGGAAGCCTGGGGCGGTCTCGAGCACCCCGTCGACGGGGTCGTTCGCCAGCGCCTGCCGCAGCGCGTGCACGCGGAAGTTCAGGCGCAGGTCCACCTCCATCTCCCCGTACTCGACGAGGATCTGATGGTCTCCGGCTTGGCGTACCTGCACCGCGGGCCGCTCGGGTCCGGCGGGGAGCGTGTGCAGGATCGTGGGAGACGAGGGCATGGGCTGTCCGATCTGTCCGGTCGGGGGCGGGTCGCTGCCTCGAATGATGGCCGCTACCCGCCGTCGTGCAATGCTCCCCGGTGTACAACACCGGACGAGCAGCCTGCCACACCGGCCAGCACGAACCGGTGCGCCGGTGCCCCATGCTGGGAGACCCCCGAATTCGGAAAGGAGTTGCCGCCGCAGATGTCGGACTCCGCTGACGCGGTCGCCCGCGCCCACCGCGAACTGGTGCGCGCCTCGGTCGCGGCCCAGGGCACCCGAGGCATCGCCGAGCGCATCGCCGGTCTGGTCGGCGGGTGGTTGCTGGTCCTGGACGGGTCGGGCGCCCCGCTGGCTTCGATTCCGGAGGGGGCGCGCGCGCATCTGGCATTGGTGCAGACCGAACTGTCCCGGTTCACCGCGGGCGCGCGCCCGACCACGATGTCGCTGGTCATTCCCGGTGAGTCCGTCTCGATCCGGCCGGTCGGGTGGCCGGGCGCATCCGCGGGTTCATCGCCATCGGCCGCGCGAACCCGCTCGACGCGATCGAACGCTCGCTGGTCGATACCGCCACCTACCTGCTGGCCGAGGACCTGCATCGCAGCGACGAACTGCGCCGAGCCGCCCGCAACAACCGCTCGGCGGTGCTGCATCTGCTGCTCGGCGGGCACGCCGAGGTGGCCCGCAGCACCAGTGAGATCCTGCGGGTGCCGATCCCGGACGGGCCGGTGCGCGCCGCCCTGCTCGGCGTGCCCCGCCGATACGCGCTGGAACTGCTCGAAGCGGCCGAGGAGGACCAGGCGCTGCGCCGGATCGAGACGGTCATCGCGGAGCTGCGACCGGGCCGGATCGGCATCGTCCTGCCGACCGCCGAGGGTGACGTGCGCACGCTGGAGGCCATCCTGCGCCGGGTGCCGCACGGACGGGGCGCCGTCACCGATCCGGTGGAGGTGACCGACCTTCCCGCGGCCTGGCGGCGCGTGCGCGGGGTGTTCGAGGCGGCCTCGGACCAGCCCGGCAAGCTGTACATGGCCCGCGACGTCTCCGAGGCGGGCCTGCTGCGCCATCTCACCGGTCCCGACGCACGGGCCTGGGCGCAGGCGGCGCTGGCGCCGCTCACCGCACTCGACAAGGGATCCAAGGTCGATTTCGCGCAGACGTTGCGGGCGTTTCTCGCCCACAACGGGCAGGCCGACGCCTCCGCGGGATCGCTGGGCATCCACCGGCACACCTTGCGCTACCGGATGACCCGGATCGCCGATGCGCTCGGGCGCGACCTCGACGACCCGACCGTGCGCGCGGAACTCTGGTTCGCGCTGCAGCTGTACCCGGACGAGTGACCCGCCCGCGAACTCAGGACACCGCCGCCCGCAGCCCCGCAAGGCCCTCCGCACAGGCCGGGCCGAACGCGGCCGCCAGCTCCGCCGGCTCGATCTCGGTGCTGTAGACCACCAGCGAGCGATCCGCGTCCAGCGCGAGCACGTCGACCGTGCCCAGATGGGCGGTCACCGGGAGGTCGCCGCCGATCACCCGGTATTGCAGCCTGCGCAGGTCGTCGTCGAGGGTGACCACCTGCTCGTCCAGCGTGCTGCCGTCGGCCAGCGTCACCGAGCGCCGCTGCTGGTCCCCGCTGGACGCGGTGATCGCGGGGAACCAGCGGCTGATGCCGGGGACGTCGCGCACCACCTGCCACACCGTGTCGGCGCTGCGGTCGATCAGCACGTGCGAGCGAAGCGTTGCCATGGAGATTCCTTTGCTGTCGAAGGGGCGAATGCTCTCGAAGGGGCGATCCGGGGTGTCAGCCTGCCGCAGTTCCGAGGCGGCGCGAGTGCGCGAGTTGGACACCTCGGACGCGATCTTTGCGACAGAAGGGGGATGTTCCGGGCGACGCACGGCCGGGCACGCTGCTGCGAACGCGCGGCGGCGGCCTGCTGTCCGCCGCCGCGGAGCAGCGGAAGGAAGGCGGAGCGGAAGTGCGCGACAGGGATGTGCTCGACAGGGTGCCCACCGGCCTGTTCATCGGCGGCGGCTGGCGGGAGGCCGACGACGGGGCCCGGTTCCCCGTCGAGGATCCGGCCACCGGTGCGCGGTTGGCCGACGTGGCCGACGGCGGCCCGGCGGAAATGGCGGCCGCGCTGGACGCGGCCGCCGAAGCGCAGCGGTCGTGGGCGACGACCCCGCCCCGGCAGCGCTCGGACCTGCTGCGTGCCGCCTACGAGGAGGTGCTGCGGCGCCTGGACGAGTTCGCACTGCTGATCACCCTGGAGATGGGCAAGCCGCTCGCCGAGTCGCGCGGCGAGGTGCGCTACGGCGCGGAATTCCTGCGGTGGTTCGCCGAGGAAGCGGTGCGTGTCGGCGGCCGGTGGGGACGCTCGCCCGAGGGCGCCACCCGCATGCTCACCATGAAGGAGCCGGTGGGGCCGACGCTGATGATCACGCCGTGGAACTTCCCGCTGGCGATGGCCACCCGCAAGATCGCCCCCGCCGTGGCCGCCGGATGCACGATGGTGCTCAAACCGGCCGAGCAGACCCCGCTCACCGCGCTGGCCTTCGCCGAGCTGCTGCGGACCGCGGGCCTGCCCGACGGGGTGCTCAACGTCGTCACCACCACCCGTGCGCCGGAGACGATCGCGCCGCTGCTGCGCGACCAGCGACTGCGCAAACTCACCTTCACCGGGTCCACGGCGGTGGGCAAACGGCTGCTGGCACAGGCCGCCGACCAGGTGTTGCGGGTGTCGATGGAACTGGGTGGCAACGCGCCGTTCCTGGTGTTCGAGGACGCCGACCTGGACCGCGCGATCGAGGGCGCGATGGTGGCGAAGATGCGCAATGTCGGGCAGGCCTGTACCGCGGCCAACCGGCTGCTGGTGCACGAGGCGGTGGCCGAGAAGTTCGCGGCCGGTTTCGCCGCGGCGATGGCCGCGCAGAAGATCGGCCGTGGCACCGAGCCCGGCGTGCAGGTCGGGCCGCTGATCGACGCCCGGGCACGCGACAAGGTGGCGCGCCTGGTGGCCGACGCCGCCGGGGACGGTGCGCGGGTGCTCACCGGCGGTTCGGCCGTCGACGGACCGGGCTACTTCTACGCACCCACCGTGCTGACCGATATCGGTGACCACCCGGTCGCGCGGGAGGAACTGTTCGGTCCGGTGGCGCCGATCGCGACGTTCGGCTCCGTCGAGGAGGCCGTCGCGATGGCCAACGCGACCGAGTACGGCCTGGCTTCCTACGTCTTCTCGGAGAACCTCTCGCGCGTGCTGGAGGTGGTGGAGAACCTCCAGTTCGGAATGGTCGGGGTCAACCAGGGCGTGGTATCGAACGCGGCGGCGCCGTTCGGCGGGATCAAGCACTCGGGCTTCGGGCGCGAAGGCGGGATCGAGGGCATCGAGGAGTATCTGGCCACCAAGTACGTGGGGATCGCGTCGTGACGGCCGCCGGACCCGCCGCATCCGCGCGGCGGGTGCCCGCCACCCACGCACGCTCGTGGCTGCTGGTGCCCGCCGACGACGCCGACCGGTATGCCACCGCCGCCGCCTCCGCGGCCGATGCGGTGGTACTCGACCTCGAGGACGGTGTGGCCGCCGACCGGAAGGCCGATGCCAGGGCCGAGGTCGCCCGGCTGCTGCGGTCCGGACACCGGGCGTGGGTGCGGATCAACGACGCCGACTCCGTCCACTGGTCCGACGACCTCGCCGCGCTCGCCGAGCTGCCGGGTCTGGCCGGCGTGGTACTCGCCAAGACCGAGCACGGCGAGCAGGTGGACGCCACCGCCGCGAGGCTGCCGGGCGGGCTGCCGATCGTCGCGCTCGTCGAGTCCGCCGCGGGACTCGAGGCGAGCGGCGAGATCGCCGGGCGCCCGGCCACGACCCGATTGGCTTTCGGCAGTGGCGATTTCCGGCGGGACACCGGTATCGCGCGGGATCCGGCGGTGCTGGCGTATCCGCGATGCCGGTTGACCGTGGCCAGCCGGGCGGCCGGTCTGCCAGGACCCGTCGACGGTCCGACGGTGGGGGCGGACCCGGCCCTGCTCCGGTCGGAGACGGCCGACGCCGCGGCGGCGGGCATGACCGGGCGGTTGTGCCTGCGCGCCGAGCACACCGCCGTGGTGAACGACCTGCTGTCCCCGTCGCCCGACGAAATCGCCTCGGCCACCGCACTTCTCCGGCGATACCGGGCGGGCGGTCCGCGCGACGGCTCCGATGCGCCCCGGCTGGCCCGCGCCGAACAGGTCGTGGCATTGGCTCGCGTCTTCGACCGCGACGCCGTCACGGCCAGGCGGTGAGCTTGTCCGGATTGCGGACGACCCACAGGTGATCGATGCGGTCGTCGGTGATGCCGAGGGCGATGACGGCCAGGGTGGTGCCGTCGGTGTGCGCGCGCAGGCCGGGCTCGCCGTTGACCGTGGCGGGTTCGACGACGAGGCCGGGGGCGCGCCCGAACACGTCGAGGAGGAACCGGGCGACCGGCTCCGCGCCGTGCACGGGTTCCAGTGCCGCGGTGACGAGCCCGCCGCCGTCGGTGACCACGGTGGCGTCCGGGTCGAGCACCCGGAGCAGGGCGGGGAGGTCGCCGTTGGTCCAGGCGGTGCGCAGGCGCTCGGCGAGGGCGGTGCGGTGGTGGGCCGGGGTCGTGGACTGCCGGGCGGCGACGCGCCGACGCGCGGAATGGGCGAGTTGGCGGCAGGCGCCGGGGGAGCGGCCGACGATCTCGGCGATCTCGGCGAACGGGTACCGGAACACCTCGTGCAGGACGAAGGTCACGCGTTCGGCCGGCGTCATGGCCTCCAGCACGAGCAGCAGCGCCATCGTGACCGACTCGTCCACGGTGATGCGGTCCGCGGGATCGGCACCCTGTTCGTGGCCGGGGCCGGGTAGCGGTTCGGGCAACCACTGGCCGACGTAGCGTTCGCGGCGGGCGCGGGCGGAGCCCAGCATGTCCAGGCAGATTCGCCCGAGCGTCTTCAACAGCCAGGCGCGCGGCTGGTCGATCGCCGCCTGCCGGGCCGCGTCGAGCCGGTACCAGCGCACATAGGCCTCCTGCACGGCGTCCTCGGCATCGCCCGCGGTGCCGAGCATCCGGTAGGCCAGGTTCAGCAACGCGCGCCGCTCGGCGGCGACCGCGTGCAGGTCTGCCGGGAGATCCGCGTCGTCCCGCATGGTGGTGTCGCTCCCGATGTCGGTGCCCATACCCAGTAGACGACACGGCGCCGCGAAATGTCAGGACCGGCCGCTGTCACGCGGATCACCTGACATTCCGGCGTCGCCGGTCGTCCTGATCGATGAGGGCCCCGGTGCAGGACCGTGGGCCACCGACAGGAAGGAGGCCGGCCGTGACCGCCACGTTCGTCAACATCATCTCGGTCGATCCCGCCAGGCAGCAGGAGCTGATCGAGGTCCTGACCGAAGGCACCGAGCAGGTGATCCGGCACCGGCCCGGGTTCGTGTCGGTGACCCTGCTGGCCGCGGTGGACGGTTCGCGGGTGATCACCATCGCCCAGTGGGACGGTCCCGACGATGCCGAGGCCACCCTCGCCGACCCCCGCGCGCAGGAATTCGCGGCGCGGATCGCCGAACTGGGTGTGCCCGAAGCCGGTGTCTATCGGCCCGCCGGACAGTTCACGCCGCCGGCACGCACCCGATGAGTGCCGCATCGGCGGGCGGGGCCTCCCGGGTGGCGCACGCCGCGCGGGAGGCCGACGCGCGCTACCGGATGGCGGGCTTCGCCAGGAGTGCGGTCAACAAGGTCTTCCCGACGCACTGGTCGTTCCTGCTGGGCGAGATAGCCCTGTACAGCTTCGTCATCCTGTTGGTGAGCGGGGTGTATCTGACCCTGTACTTCGATCCGTCGATGAGCGAGGTCGTCTACGACGGCGCCTACCAGCCGTTGCGCGGGGTCACCATGTCGCGCGCCTACGAGTCCTCGCTGAACATCTCCTTCGAGGTCAGGGGCGGGCTGTTCGTCCGGCAGGTGCATCACTGGGCGGCACTGCTGTTCGCGGCCTCGATGATCCTGCACATGCTGCGGATCTTCTTCACCGGTGCGTTCCGCAAGCCGCGCGACGGGAACTGGATCATCGGCTCGATCCTGCTGATCCTGGCCATGTTCGAAGGATTCTTCGGCTACAGTCTGCCCGACGACCTGCTCTCCGGCACCGGCCTGCGGTCACCGTTGGGCGGCATCACGATGAGCATCCCGGTGATCGGTACCTGGCTGCACTGGCTGCTGTTCGGCGGGGAATTCCCCGGCGACATCATCATTCCGCGCCTCTACATCGCCCATGTGCTACTGCTGCCCGGGGTGATGCTGGCGCTCATCGCCGCCCACATCGCGCTGGTGTGGTACCAGAAACACACCCAGTTCCCCGGCCACGGCCGCACCGAGCAGAACGTGGTCGGCGCACGGATCGTGCCGGTCTTCGCCGTCGATCAGGGCGCGTTCTTCGCGTTCACGCTGGGCACGATCGCCGTGCTGGCCGGGCTGCTGCAGATCAACCCGGTCTGGAATCTCGGTCCCTACAACCCCGCCCAGGTGTCGGCCGGTTCCCAGCCGGACTTCTACATGATGTGGACCGATGGGCTGGCGCGATTGCTGCCCGCCTGGGAGATCTATCTGGGCGACTACACGATCCCGGCCGCGTTCTGGGTCGCGGTCGTGATGGCCCTGGTGTTGATCGTGATGGTGCTGTACCCCTCGATCGAGCGGCGTCTGACCGGCGACACCGCTGCGCACAATCTGCTGCAACGCCCGCGCGACGCGCCCGTGCGCACCGGTATCGGGGCGATGGCCATCGCCTTCTACGTGGTGCTCACCCTGTCGTGCGTCAACGACATTCTCGCCGTGCGATTCGATCTGTCGCTCAACGCGCTCACCTGGGCGGGGCGGATCGGATTGCTGATCGTTCCGCCGTCGGCCTACTTCCTGACCTACCGGTTCTGCCTCGGGCTGCAACGCAGCGACCGCGACGTGCTCGCGCACGGCATCGAGACCGGGCTGATCGTCCGGCTGCCGCACGGGGAGTACATCGAGGTGCACCAGTCGCTGGCGCCGGTGGACGACCACGGCCGTCCCGCCATCCTGGACTACGCGGGCGCGCCGGTGCCGAAGACGTTGAACGCGGTGGGCGCGGCGGGATCTCCGGGTCCGGGCTCGTTCCTGCGCCCGGACCCGCCCGAGGAGGCCGAGGCGCTGGTCCGGCACGCCCACGCGGGCGAACGCGGGCAGCGGGCGGCCCTGCAGGCCGTTCAGGACCGCCGGCTCGGGGGCCGTTCCGGTGACGTGTCGTGAAACGGAGTACGGGTTGTTGGTGCCCGCCGCGACCGTCACCGACCACGAGACGGCACAGCTGGTCCGTACGGTGCTGCGCGACAACGGCATCCGCGCCACCGCCGGACCCGCGGCGAGAGCGCGTCGCTGGGGTGGCCGGGTCGTGGTCCTGGTGTTCCCCGAAGACGCCCGCCGCGCCTACGAGGTGTTGTGCAGGCACACCCGGTGAGCCCGGCACCGCAGCTCAGGCGACGCCGAGGTACATCGTGTCCAGGAGCACCTCGCCGGTGGCGGGGCCGGGTATCGGGACGGTGGCGCCGCGGAACGCCTCGGTGGACCGGCCGCCGCGCCGCCGACCGGCGGGGACATCGATCATCGGGTCCGCTCCGCTCGGTTCCGGGCGGCGGCGCGCACGACGTCGTCGAGCACGTCGAGCGCGTCGGTGAGCAGCTCGTCGCCGATGACCAGCGGCGGCAGCAGCCGCACCACGTTGCCGTCCGTGCCGCAGGTCAACAGGATCACGCCCTGCTCGAGCGCGCCGGCGGCGACCGCGCGCGTGAGTGCGGCATCCGGCTCCGTGGTGCCGGGCACCACGAACTCCATCGCCAGCATCGCGCCGCGCCCGCGCACGTCGCCGATCGCCGGAATCTCCGCGGCCAGCGCCCGCAGGCGGCCGGTCACGATCCGCTCGATGTGCCGGGCGCGCGCGGGCAGATCCAGCTCGCGCATGGTCGCGATGGTGGCGAGCGCCGCCGCGCACGCGATCGGGTTGCCGCCGTAGGTGCCGCCCAGGCCGCCGGGATGGACGCGGTCGAGCAGCTCGGCGCGCCCGGTGATCGCCGCCAGCGGCAGCCCGCCCGCGATGCCCTTGGCCAGGGCGATGATGTCGGGCACGACCTGTTCGTGGTCGCAGGCGAACCACGCGCCGGTGCGGGCGAAGCCGGTCTGCACCTCGTCGGCGATGAACACGACGCCGTTCGCGCGCGCCCAGGCGGCCAGGGCGGGCAGGAAACCCGGTGCGGGAACGATGAATCCGCCCTCGCCCTGAATCGGTTCGAGCACGATCGCGGCGACCGCGTCGGCACCGATCTGTTTCTCGATCCGGTCGATCACCCGCTGGGCGGCCGCCGGACCGTCCAGGGCCGCGCCGTCGCGGAACGGATACGACATCGGCATCCGGTAGATCTCCGGGGCGAACGGTCCGAAGTGCGCCTTGTACGGCATGGACTTGGCGGTCAGCGCCATCGTCAGGTTGGTGCGCCCGTGGTAGGCGTGGTCGAAGACGACCACGGCGGTGCGCCCGGTGGCCAGCCGCGCCACCTTGATCGCGTTCTCCACCGCCTCGGCGCCGGAGTTGAACAGCACGGTGCGCTTGTCGTGCGTGCCGGGCGTGAGCGCCGCGAGTTCCTCGGCGACCCGCACGTACCCCTCGTACGGGGTGACCATGAAGCACGTGTGGGTGAAGTGCCCGGCCTGGGCGCGTACCGCCTCGACGACGGCGGGATGGGCCGCGCCCACCGAGGTGACCGCGATGCCCGAGCCCAGATCGACGAGCGAGTTGCCGTCGACGTCGACCACCACACCGCCGTCGGCGTCGGCGGCGTAGACCGGAAGGCTGGACCCGACACCGGCCGCGACGCTGGCGCGGCGGCGTTCGGCGATGGCCCGCGATGCCGGGCCGGGCAGGTCGGTGATCAGCTTGCGCTGCTGCGGAAGCCGGTAGTCGAGGACTGTCATCTGGTGGGACCCCTGTCGGTACTGGTCGGAGGACCCCAGTGTGGGCCGCCCGAGCCCACCGCGGACCTGCCATAGTGGAGTGGCAGGGCGGCGCCGACGCGCCGTTTCGTCGCGTGCCGGCAGGAGATGACGATGAGCGTGACCGTCGGCTGGGTGCTGGCGCAGCCGAATCTGTTCCTGCGGCTGCGCGGGGGCGCGGCCGGGCTCGACCGCGCCATCGAATTCGCCATCACCACCGAGCTGCCGGATCCCTCGCCGTGGCTCTCCGGCGGCGAACTGCTGCTCACGACCGGGCTGGGGGTTCCTGCCGGGGCGGACGGCTGCCGGGAGTACGTGCGTCGGCTGCGCGACGCGGGTGTCGCGGCCGTCGGCTTCGGTGTCGGGCTGACGCACGCGGAGGTCCCCGCGGAGCTGATCGCGGCCGCCGACGAGATCGGTCTCCCGCTGCTCGAGGTCCCGTTGCCGACCCCGTTCGCCGCGGTCACCAAACGGGTCATGGACAGCCTCGCCGAACAGCGCTACGACGCGCTGGTCCGGGCCTCGCGCGCGCAGCCGCGGATGACTCGCGCCGTGGTGCGGGGCGGCGCCCGCGCGATCGTGCGCGAGCTGGCGGTGGCGACCGGGGCGACCGCGCTGTTGTTCGACCGCCGCGGCCGGCTCCTCGAACACCATCCGGCGCGGGTCGCCGCGGCGACCCGCGTGGAGATGTCCGCGCTGATCGGGTCGGTGACCCGGGCCGCGGCGAGCATCGCCGCGCAGGCGGAGTCGGGGCAGGCGGTGACGGTGCATCGCGTCGGCCTCGGCGGCGTCGTGCACGGGTGCCTCGCCGTGGTCTCGGCCGCGCCGCTCGGCTCGGTCGATCAGGTGCTGCTCGGTCACGCCACGTCGCTGCTCGCCCTGGACTTCGCGAAACCGGCGCGCCTTCGGTCGGCGCAGAACCGGCTCAACTCGCAGGTCCTCGGACTGCTGCTCGCCGAGACCGGGGAACTCCCGTCCGCCGCCGAGCACCTGGCCCCGGCGGCCGACGACGACGGCGAGATCCGCGCGCTCGTCGCCGACTGCGGATCATCCGAGCACGCGGCGGCGGTGGCGCGGGCCGTCGAAGCTGCGGCCGATGCCGCCGCCCGCCCGCTCTACCTGCGCCGCACCGATCACCGGGTGACGGTGCTGCTGCGCGGAACCGACGACGCCGCGTTCGCGCGCGCCCTGCTCGCCGGTGCCGACGCGGCCGCACGCCGGGCGGCGCGCCTCGGCCTGAGCGAACCGCTGCCGGTCGAGCGCTTCGCGGCGGCGATCGACCGGGCGCGCCTGGCCGCCGCCGCGGCCGAGGCGGGAACGGTGCAGGAGTTCGCGGCGCTGGCCGGCCGCACCCTGCTGACCGTCGACGCCGCCCGGCAGGTGCTGCGCTCGGTGGCCGACGCCACCATCGCCCCGCTCGCCGCACACGACCGCGACCACGGCACCGACCTGGTCGCCTCGCTGCGCGCCTTCCTCGAGGCCAACGGCCACTGGGAGTCCGCGGCCCACGCCCTCGGCGTACACCGGCACACGCTGCGCAGCCGGATCGCCCGGATCGAAGCCCTGCTCGGCTGCCGCCTCGACGTCGCCCGCGTACGGGCGGAACTGCTGTTGGCCCTCATCGCCGCCGACACCTGAGCGCTCGCCTGCCGACTCGGGCGACCGTGCTCCCGATCCGGTGCTGCTGCTGTGATGGCGGGCCGCGCGCGAGGAGCGCATCCGCGAGCAGGCCGAGCACCGGCGTGAGGCGGGTGGCGGGCCGCGCGCGAGGAGCGCATCGACCACGCGGTGCTGGCGGCGGCTCGGGACCTGCTGGATCGGCACGGGTACGCGGACGTGTCGATCGGGCAGGCCGCCTCGCGCCGGTGTACCCCGGCCGGCCATTACCGGCGCCGGCCCTCGAAGCGGAATCTGGTGGTCGACGTGGTCGCCCACCTGCTCGGTACGGAACCGGCCACATATGTGACGCCCATCACATTTCCGTAGCGATTCCCGCTTCGCGTCCCGGAGGTCTTTCACTCCCCTTGGGGGAGTCTTTACTATTGAGGCGGCCCGTGGGCGAACGGGTCGCGGCTCGCCGAAGTGCCCTGGTCAATGCCTTGCGCGCACGCCACATCTCCACCGACATCCCACGCCCGTGCATGTTCCACCGATGGACCGTCCGGACCGCGCGGCTCCGGCGGCGAAGGAGAAATATGTTCACCGAGCAGAGTGAAACGCCAACGCTGCGAACATGTTCCGTGTTCGAAGTGGGCTGGGTCACCCGGTGTCGATCGTTATGACTGATCACACTTGACGTCCACTTCTCAGGTTTTACTAAGCCTTTGCCAATAGCGTTGCCTGCGTTTACTTCCCGGCCCATCGCCGTGTCGGGAACTGCTTCACCGCGAGATGCCGGTTCGCGGTCAATTGCCCTGCTGGACAAGTCGATCGTCAACCGACCTCGGCCGGCGCGTCACCTGGCGCCGGGCGAGTCGGCGAAGGAGAAATCATGGCTGTACTGAGCGATCACGCGCCCCCCTCGTCCCCGGCCCCCGCGGAAGGAGGTCCGGCGGCAGGCCGCGGAAGACTGGCTTCGATTGTGCGCCACGATCTTTCGGCCTCCATCGTGGTCTTCCTCGTCGCATTGCCGCTCTCGCTCGGCATCGCGCTGGCCTCCGGCGCCCCGGTCGCGGCCGGACTCATCGCCGCCGTCGTCGGCGGCATCGTGGTGGGCTGCCTGGGCGGCTCCGTCCTGCAGGTGAGCGGCCCCGCGGCCGGGCTCACCGTCGTCGTCGCCGAGTCGATCGCCCAATTCGGCTGGCGCGTCACCTGTTTCATCGTCGTCGCGGCCGGTGCGCTGCAGATCCTGTTCGGGCTGAGTCGGATCGCGCGCGCCGCGCTCGCCGTGGCGCCGGTGGTGGTGCACGCGATGCTGGCGGGCATCGGCGTCACGATCGCCCTGCAGCAGGTGCACGTGTTGCTCGGCGGGTCGTCACACAGTTCGGCGTGGCACAACATCACCGCGCTGCCCGGCCGGCTCACGTCGATGAACACCGGCGCCGCACTGGTGGGCGTGCTGGTCGTGGCGGTGATGCTGGGCTGGAAGTACCTGCCGGAGAAGGTCCGGGTGGTGCCCGGCCCGCTGGTGGCCGTGGTCGCGGCCACCGTGCTGTCGCTGGTGCTGCCGCTGGACGTGGAGCGGATCGTGCTGAGCAGCTCGCTGTTCGAGGCGATCGAACTGCCGCAGATCCCCGACGGCGGCTGGGCCCCGGTGGCGCTGATGGTGCTGACCATCGCGCTGATCGCCAGCGTGGAGAGCCTGCTCTCGGCGGTGGCCGTGGACAAGATGCACTCCGGGCCGCGTACGAACTTCGACCGGGAGCTGGTCGGCCAAGGCTCGGCCAACATGCTCTCGGGCATGCTCGGCGGCCTGCCGGTGACCGGTGTGATCGTGCGGAGCGCGACCAACGTGCAGGCCGGGGCGCGCAGCCGGGCCTCAGCGGTGCTGCACGGGGTGTGGTTGCTGTTGTTCTCGGTGGCGCTGGTCGGGGTGGTCGAGCAGATCCCCAAGGCCGCACTGGCCGGTCTGCTCATCGTCATCGGCATCCAGCTGGTCAAGATCGCCCACATCAAGCTCGCCAGCCGCACCGGCGATCTGCTCGTCTACGCCGTCACGATCCTCGGCGTGGTCTTCCTCAACCTGCTCGAGGGCGTGATCATCGGCCTGGTGCTGGCCTTCGCGCTGCTGCTGTGGCGGGTGGTGCGGGTGACGATCGTGGCCGAGCAGATACCGCAGTCGCAGCGCTGGCTGGTGCGCATCGACGGCTCGTGCACCTTCCTCGCCCTGCCGCGACTGTCCGGCGAACTGGCGAAGGTGCCTGCCGGCGCCGACGTGACCGTGGAGATGACCGTCGACTTCCTCGATCACGCCGCGCTCGAGGCGTTGCAGGACTGGGTGCGCCAGCAGGAAAGCGGCGGCGGCAGCGTCGAATTCGTCGAGATCGGCAGCGTGCGCATGGCCGACGCGCTGGCCGGACCGCCCGCACGCGGATTCGGCAGGGCGATGTGGGAGGAGATCCTCGGGCCCTGGCGGCGCGACGAGAAGCACCTGGACCCGGTGACCGCGGGGGTGGCGGCCTACCACCGCAGCCACGCGCACGTCGTCCGCCGCCACCTGGACGAGCTCGTCCACCGGCAGGACCCGGACTCGTTCTTCCTCACCTGCTCGGACTCGCGCATCGTCCCGAACGTCATCACCAACAGCGGACCCGGCGACCTGTTCACCGTGCGCAACGTCGGCAATCTGGTCCCCGCCACCGGCGACGCCTCGGTGGAGGCGGCGCTGGTCTTCGCCCTGGAGGAGCTGAACGTGCGCTGCGTGGTGGTGTGCGGGCACTCCAGCTGCGGAGCCATGGGCGCGCTGTACGGCGGCGGCGACGCCGCACCGGGCATCGAGTCGTGGCTGGCGCACGCGCGACCGAGCCTGGAACGCTTCCGGGCCGGGCATCCGGTGGCCGAGGCGGCGCGTGCGGCCGGATTCGGTGAGGTCGACCAGTTGAGCATGGTGAACGTCGCGGTGCAGTTGGAGACGTTGCAGCGCCATCCCGCCGTGCGGCGCGCGGTCGCCGAACGCGGGGTCACCGTCGCCGGGCTGTTCTTCGACATCGCCAGCGCGCGGGTCGTGGAGATCACCGCCGACGGGATCGTCCACATCGACGAGGCTCGCGGGCGTCGTCAGGTGCCGGAGCCGGTCTGAATCTCTAGGCTGGCGCTGTGAGCAGCGAGCTGGACCAGCAGACCGGGTCGGCGCCGATGGGCCGCCTGCGCGCCTTCCGCGCGCGGGTGGCCGCCCGGCCGACGCTGAATCTCGCCTATCGGATCGGTGTCGGTGTGGTCGGCGCGGTCGTGCTGGCCATCGGCATCATCGCCATCCCGTATCCCGGCCCGGGCTGGGCGATGGTCTTCGCCGGCCTGGGCATCCTGGCCAGCGAGTTCGCCTGGGCCCAGCGCGCGTTGCGCTGGCTGCGCGATCGCTATCGCCAGGTCATGGCGTGGTACTCGGCGCGCGGCCTCGGCATCCGGATCCTTGGGGCGGTGGGTACCGCGGCGGTCGTGGTCGCGACGCTGTGGGTGCTCGGCACCTTCGGGCTGGTCGGCGGCTGGTTCGGCCTCGAGTGGGAGTGGTTGCGCGGGCCACTGCAGCGATGAACACGGCGCCCGGCACCGCGCTCACCGACCCGGCCTGGGTGCGTGCGCACATCACCGCGCTCGGCCGCTCCTGGGGCGCCTCGACACCCCGCGCCGCGGGCACCCTCTGGTGGTCGATGGTCGCCTCCGCGCTGGTCGAGCCGCTCGTCACGGCGACGGCCGCGGGCCGGACACCGCCCGCGCTCGGCCTCGGTCGCCTCGTCTGCGTGGTGCGGCCCGACGGCGGTGTCGACCGCGTCCTCGACCAGGCCGCGACCCCCGAAACCGCGCCGCCGCCGGTCGGGGCCCGGACCGGTGTCGTATCCGGTGGTGGCGCATCGGCGGGCGACGCTGCCACCGATACCGCGTCCCCCGGGGGCGCGCCCACCGCACCCGATGACGCGACGACCGCTCTCCACGACGCCCTCGCCGCCGTCGTCCCCGTCGTGGCGGACAGCTGCGGCGCGGGCATCCCGGCCCTCTGGGCGATCGTCGCCGACGCGCTCGGCAACCGCGCCGTCGACGCGGGAGCGCCCGCGGTCGCGGTCGAGCTGGCCGCGCGCCTCGGCCCGCCCCTGCCCACCCCACGCTTCGTCGAGGTCGGTGGCCGGACCTTCGTGCACCGCGTCTCCTGCTGTCTGGTCTACGAACTGCCCGGTAGCGGGCTGTGCACCAGCTGCCCGAAACGGCCCGCCGCCGAACGGGCCGCGCTGCTCGCCGAGCACGCCGCACGCCGGTGAGCGGATTCGCCCGCGACCCGGCGGAGCAGCGGTGGCGGGGCGAGCACCGATCACCCGGTCCATCGGCGCGCCGGGGTGCCGGTGCCGATAGCATGGTCGCGCCGGAGCGGATACGCCGCCGGTGATGCCGCGCGGGAACCTGCCCGCCCACGAGAACGCCAAGGAGAGCGCCGCCGTGACGACCTCAGCCCCGATCAGTCCGTCCACCCTCGTCCGGGTGCCGGCCGGGACTACGGCGGGCGCCGCGGTACGGGAGGCGGGCCTGCCGACCAAGGGCCCCGACACCATCGTCGTCGTCCGCGACGCCGAAGGCGCCCTGCGCGACCTGTCCTGGATCCCCGACACCGACGTCGAGGTGGAGGCCGTGCCCGCCTCGACCGAAGCCGGGCGCAGCGTGATCCGCCATTCGGCCGCGCACGTGCTGGCCCAGGCCGTGCAGCAGGAGTTCCCCGAGGCCAAACTCGGCATCGGCCCGCCCATCAAGGACGGCTTCTACTACGACTTCCAGGTCGAGCGCCCCTTCACCCCGGAGGATCTGGCCCGGCTGGAATCGCGGATGAAGAAGATCATCAAAGGTGCGCAGCGCTTCTCGCGCCGGGTGGTCGAGATCGAGGAGGCCAGGGCCGAGCTGGCGAACGAGCCGTTCAAGCTCGAGCTGATCAGCGACAAGTCCGGCATCGACGACCCCGAGGTCATGGAGGTGGGCGGCAAGGAGCTGACCATCTACGACAATCTCGACCCGCGCACGGGCGAGAAGGTGTGGGGCGACCTGTGCCGCGGCCCGCACATCCCCACCACCAAGTTCATCCCCGCCTTCAAGCTCACCCGCAGCTCGGCCGCGTACTGGCGCGGTGACCAGAACCGCGAGGACCTGCAGCGCATCTACGGCACCGCCTGGGAATCGCCGGAGGCGCTGGAGGCACACCTGCACGTGCTCGCCGAGGCCGAGCGCCGTGACCACCGCAAGCTGGGCCTGGAGCTGGACCTGTTCAGCTTCCCCGACGAACTCGGTTCGGGCCTGCCGGTGTTCCATCCCAAGGGCGGCATCATCCGCAAGGAGCTCGAGGAGTACTCGCGGCGCAGGCACGTGGACGCGGGCTACGAGTTCGTCAACACCCCGCACATCACCAAGGGCCACCTGTTCGAGGTGTCCGGCCACCTGGACTGGTACCGCGACGGCATGTTCCCGGCCATGCATCTGGACGCGGAGTACAACGACGACGGCACCGTGCGCAAGCCCGGCCAGGACTACTACGTCAAGCCGATGAACTGCCCGATGCACAACCTGATCTTCCGGGCGCGCGGGCGGTCCTACCGCGAGCTGCCGCTGCGGCTGTTCGAATTCGGCTCGGTGTACCGCTACGAGAAGTCCGGCGTGGTGCACGGCCTGACCCGGGTGCGCGGCATGACCCAGGACGACGCGCACATCTACTGCACCAAGGAGCAGATGCACGCCGAGCTCACGAACACCCTGCAGTTCGTGCTCGGCCTGCTCGCCGACTACGGCCTCGACGACTTCTACCTCGAGCTGTCCACCAAGGACCCGAAGAAGTTCGTCGGCTCCGACGAGATCTGGGAGGAGGCCACCGAGACGCTGTCGAAGGTGGCCCAGGCCTCGGGTCTCGAGCTCGTGCCCGATCCGGGCGGCGCCGCGTTCTACGGCCCGAAGATCTCCGTGCAGGCCAAGGACGCGCTCGGCCGCACCTGGCAGATGTCGACCATCCAGCTCGACTTCAACCTGCCCGAGCGCTTCGGCCTGGAGTACACCGCCCCCGACGGCAGCAAGCAGCGGCCGGTGATGATCCACCGCGCGCTGTTCGGCTCCATCGAGCGGTTCTTCGGCGTGCTCACCGAGCACTACGCCGGCGCCTTCCCGGCCTGGCTGTCGCCGGTGCAGGTGGTGGGCATCCCGGTCGCGGAGGCCTTCGCCCCGCACCTGGACCGGGTCGTCGAGCTGCTGCGCGACCACGGCGTGCGCGCGCAGGTCGACCGCAGCGACGACCGGATGCAGAAGAAGATCTTCAACAACACCGCGCAGAAGGTGCCGTTCATGCTGCTGGCCGGCGAGCGCGATGTGAACGCGGGCGCGGTGAGTTTCCGGTTCCGGGACGGCACCCAGGTCAACGGGGTGCCGGTCGCGGACGCGGTGGCGACCATCGTGGCGTGGATCACCAACCGGGAGAACGCTTCTCCGACGGCGGAGGGGTTCGAGATCGTCACGGCGGGGGAGGGATAGATGAGCGCTGCGGAGGAGACGACGGACCGCGGCGGTGACATCGTGGACATCGGTGCGGGCGAACCCGATCGGCTGCAACGGCTCTGGACGCCGTACCGGATGTCCTACATCACCGAGGCGGCGGGCTCGCGGCCGACCGATGCCACCGGCCACCCGTTCACCGACATCCCCAAGATGTCCGACGAGGACGGGCTGATCATCGCCCGCGGCGAGCTGGTGTACGCCGTGCTGAATCTGTACCCGTACAACCCGGGACACATGATGGTGGTGCCCTACCGCCGCGTCGCCGATCTCGAGGACCTCACCGAGGCCGAGAGCGCCGAGCTGATGGCGTTCACCCAGCGGGCGATCCGGGTGATGAAGAGCGTGTCGCGGCCGCACGGTTTCAACGTCGGCCTGAATCTGGGCGGGGTGGCGGGCGGTTCGCTGGCCGACCACCTGCATCAGCACATCGTGCCGCGCTGGGGCGGGGACGCGAACTTCATCACCGTCGTGGGCGGGGTGAAGGTGATGCCGCAGCTGCTGCGCGAGACCAGGGCACTGCTCGCGCAGGCGTGGAAGGAATCGGAGTAGGTGCTCAGCTTCTTCGGCCGCGAGACCTTCGCCAAGGCCACCGCGCCACTGGGCAGGGCGCTCGTCGGCACCGGGCTCACCCCCGACGCCGTCACCCTGATCGGCACGGCGGCCTCGATCGCGGCCGCCGTGACCTTGTTCCCGACCGGGCATCTGTTCTGGGGCACGATGGTCATCTGGCTGTTCGTGATGTTCGACATGCTCGACGGGGCGATGGCCAGGGCACGCGGGGGCGGCACCCGTTACGGCGCGGTGCTCGACGCCACCTGCGACCGGGTGGCCGACGGCGCCATCTTCGGCGGTCTGGCCTGGTGGGCCGTCTACCACGAGAACAACAAGTGGTTGCTGGCCGCGACGCTGGTGGTGCTGGTGACCTCGCAGGTCATCTCCTATGCCAAGGCCCGCGCGGAGGCGAGCGGCCTGTCCGCCGACGGCGGCCTGATCGAGCGGCCCGACCGGCTGATCATCGTGCTCGTCGGCGCGGGCTTCACCGGGATCGGCGGCTACTGGGGGATCGAGTGGCTGACCTGGGCCGTGCACGTCGCCATGTGGATCCTGGCGGTGCTGAGCATCATCACGGTGTTCCAGCGGGTGCTCGCCGTGCGCAATTCGCCCGGCGCGCGCGAGGTGATCCCGCCCGCCCCGGCCGCCGGGGAGGCCCGATGACCGCTCGGAGCCGGGAGTGTCGCGGATGAGCGTCGGCGAACGGCTCGGCGCGCTCGGCTACGTGGCGGGGTGGCGGTTGGTGCGCGCCCTGCCCGAGCGCACCGCGCGCCGCGCCTTCGACTGGGGCGGCGCGCGCGCCGCCCGCAACGGCGGCCCGATCCAATTGCGGCGCAATCTCGCTCGTGTCCTCGGCGTGCCCCCCGACCAGGTGCCCGACGAGCTGATCCTGGCCGCCATGCGTTCCTACGCCCGCTACTGGCGCGAGGCGTTCCGCCTGCCGACCATGGATCACGCGGCGCTCGGCCGCTCGCCGCGGCTGCCCGTGCAGGGGATCCCGTACCTGGACGCCGCGCTGGAGCGGGGCCGCGGTGTGGTGTTCGTGCTGCCGCATTCGGGCAACTGGGACATGGCCGGGGTGTGGCTGGTGCAGAACTACGGCACCTTCGCCACCGTGGCCGAGCGGCTGAAACCGGAGTCGCTGTTCGAGCGGTTCGTCGCCTACCGGGAGAGCCTGGGGTTCGAGGTGTTCCCGCTCACCGGCGGTGAGCAGCCGCCCTTCGCCCAGCTGGCGCAGCGGCTGCGCGAGAACAAGATCGTGTGCCTGATGGGGGAGCGCGACCTGACCGGGCGCGGGGTGCCGGTGGAGTTCTTCGGTGAACGCACCTGGATGCCCGCGGGGGCGGCGAAGCTGGCGATCGAGACCGGCGCGGCGCTCATGCCGGTGCACGCCTGGTTCACCGTCGACGACGACGGCGTCGAAGGCTGGGGCCTGAAAACCGAAGCGCCGCTGGATGTCTCCGGCGGCGTCGCGGCGGCCACCCAGGCCCTCGCCGATCGGTTCGCGGCCAACATCGCCGAGCATCCGGCCGACTGGCACATGCTGCAGCCGCTGTGGGAGAGCGACCTGTCGCCGCAGCGGCTCGCCAGGATCGCCGAGGCGCAGGCGCGCCTGGCCGGACCGGTGGGGAGGGACGAGTCCGCGTGAAGATCGGCATGGTCTGCCCCTACTCGTTCGACGTCCCCGGCGGCGTGCAGGCCCACGTGGTCGAGCTCGCGCGGGTGTTCCTCGAGCGCGGCCACAAGGTGAGCGTGCTCGCCCCCGCCTCGGAGGGCACCCCGCTGCCGGACTTCGTGGTCTCGGCCGGGCGCGCCGTCGCCATCCCGTACAACGGCTCGGTGGCCCGGCTGTCGTTCGGGCCGATGGCCTACACCCGGATCCGGCGCTGGATCGACGGCAACGACTTCGACGTGCTGCACATCCACGAGCCGAACGCACCGAGCCTGTCGATGCTCGCGCTCAAGATCGCCGAAGGTCCCATCGTGGCGACCTTCCACACCTCCACCACCCGGTCGCTGGTGCTGAGCACCTTCCAGGGCGTGCTGCGGCCGTACCACGAGAAGATCAGCGGCCGCATCGCCGTGTCCGAGCTGGCGCGGCGCTGGCAGGTGGAGGCGCTGGGCTCGGACGCGGTGGAGATCCCCAACGGCGTGGACGTGCCCGCCTTCGCCCGGGCACCGATGCTGCCCGGCTATCCGCGGCCCGGCGGCACCGTGCTGTTCCTCGGCCGCTACGACGAGCCCCGCAAGGGCATGCAGGTGTTGCTGGCGGCGCTGCCCGAGCTGGTCGCCCGGCACCCGGACGTGGAGATCCTGGTGGTCGGCCGCGGTGACGAGCAGCGACTGCGCCGGGAGGCGGGCAGGCACGCCCGGCATCTGCGGTTCCTCGGCCAGGTCTCCGACGCGGAGAAGGCCTCGGCCATGCGCAGCGCCGACGTGTACGTCGCGCCGAATCTCGGCGGGGAGAGCTTCGGCATCATCCTCATCGAGGCGATGGCCGCGGGCACGGCGGTGGTCGCCAGCGAACTCGACGCGTTCCGCCGGGTGTTGCGCGACGGCACCGCGGGCATGCTGGTGCCGGTGGGCGACGATGTCGCGCTGGCCGGTGCGCTCGACACCCTGCTCACCGACACCGAACGGCGGGAAGCCTTGGTGCGCAGGGCGAACCAGGTGGTGGGCGAATACGACTGGCCGGTGGTGGCCGAGCAGATCCTGCGCGTCTACGAAACCGTGACGGTCGGCGACACCCGGGTACGGGCGGCCGGATGATCACCTTCTCCGCGACCACGGTTCTCGTCCTGGCGCTGATCGCGGCCGTCGTGCTGGCCGTCGGCGTGTGGGCCTACTCCACGGCCAATCGGCTCGACCGGCTGCACGTGCGCTCGGACCTGTCCTGGCAGGCGCTGGAAGCCGCGCTGGCACGGCGGGCGGTGGTGGCGCGCTCGGTGGCCATGGCGATCGCGGGACCGGTCTCCGATCCCGCCCTCGCCGATCAGGCCCGCCGACTGGCGGCCCTGGCGGACCGCGCCGAGCGTGCCGGCCGGGCCGAGCGGGAGACCGTGGAGAACCAGCTCGCCGCGGCCCTGTCGACCGTGGACATCGGATTGCTCCGCCCGCAGCTGGTCGCCGAACTCGCCGACGCGGAGGCGCGGGTGCTGATCGCGCGGCGCTTCCACAACGACGCCGTGCGCGACACGCTCGCGCTGCGCACCCGCCGCCCGGTGCGGTGGCTGCACCTGGGCGGCACCGCACCGTTGCCCACCTACTTCGAGATCGCCGAGCGCGCCACCCCCGCCGCGTCGACCGGGCTGGCCGTCGAC
Organism: Nocardia farcinica; assembly: GCF_001182745.1. Classification (NCBI taxonomy): domain Bacteria; kingdom Bacillati; phylum Actinomycetota; class Actinomycetes; order Mycobacteriales; family Nocardiaceae; genus Nocardia; species Nocardia farcinica. The sequence goes on from NZ_LN868938.1 coordinate 298,398, forward strand.
ACCATCCGCACCTCGTCGCGGGTGGTGCTGCTCGACGAACGCGACCGCGTGCTGCTCATGCGCGGCAACGACCCCAAGACCCCGGACGTCTCGTTCTGGTTCACCATCGGCGGCGGCGTGGAGCCGGGGGAGAGCCTGCGCGAGGCCGCGGTGCGGGAGCTGTGGGAGGAGACCGGCTACACCGCCGACCCGGCCGCGCTGCGCGGGCCGATCTGGCGGCGGGTGGCGGTGTTCCCCTTCGACGGCGAGCTGATCCGCGCCGAGGAACTGTTCTTCACCCTGCGGGTGCCCGCGTACGAACCGAAACCGGGCAACCTCACCGCGGTCGAGCGCCGCAGCATCACCGGACACAAGTGGTGCACGTCCGCCGACATCCTCGCCCTGGACGCCGCGGGGGAGACGGTCTACCCCTACCACCTCGACGAGCTGCTGCCCGAGGCGGCCGAAGTCGCTTCCGGCACTACGGATCCCGAGGTTCGCTCGATCCGCTGACCGCGCCCTCGCCGGTGTGATCCGGCTCACGATCTTGCTGGGTTCGGACTGGAATGCGGCACGGACGGGTAGCCCTCCCGAACGTGCCCGCGCAATCCGCGCGGGGTGCCCGCGAGGAGGCCGGGTGCTCGCGCCCGGCGAGTGTGGAGGTGGCCGTTACCCATGTCGTACCTGCTCTACGACTTCCTGTTGCCCATCGTCGGCCCGTCGATCGCCGAGTACTGGGCGCACCTGCTCGTCGTCGCACCGCTGTGAGCCGGGGCCGGGCGGCAGCGACGCCCGGCTTTCGGTAGTGGCCTGCGACACCAGGCCAGTGGTGCTCGACTGGCTATCAAGTGGCATTCCGGCCGCGCCTAGAATTGTGTCGTTTCCCGACCGAGCGACCCGATTGGCGCACATGACTCAGGAGTTTGCCGTGACCACGCCCGAGACCACCCAGACCGTCGGCACCGCCCGCGTGAAGCGCGGCATGGCCGAGATGCTCAAGGGTGGGGTGATCATGGATGTCGTCACCCCGGAGCAGGCCAAGATCGCCGAGGACGCAGGCGCGGTCGCGGTGATGGCGCTCGAGCGCGTGCCCGCCGACATCCGCGCGCAGGGCGGCGTGTCGCGGATGAGCGATCCGGACATGATCGACGGCATCATCAACGCCGTCTCGATTCCGGTCATGGCCAAGGCCCGCATCGGTCACTTCGTGGAGGCGCAGATCCTGCAGAGCCTCGGCGTCGACTACATCGACGAGTCCGAGGTGCTCACCCCCGCCGACTACACCAACCACATCGACAAGTGGCAGTTCACCGTGCCGTTCGTGTGCGGCGCCACCAACCTGGGCGAGGCGCTGCGCCGCATCACCGAGGGTGCGGCGATGATCCGCTCCAAGGGCGAGGCGGGCACCGGTGACGTCTCCAACGCCACCACCCACATGCGCAAGATCCGCCAGGAGATCCGCAAGCTGGCCGCGCTGCCCGAGGACGAGCTGTACGTGGCCGCCAAGGAGCTCCAGGCGCCCTACGAACTGGTCCGCGAGGTCGCCGAGACCGGCAAACTGCCGGTCGTGCTGTTCACCGCCGGCGGTATCGCCACCCCCGCCGACGCGGCGATGATGATGCAGCTCGGCGCCGAGGGCGTGTTCGTCGGCTCCGGCATCTTCAAGTCCGGCAACCCGGCCCAGCGCGCCGAGGCCATCGTCAAGGCCACCACCTTCTACGACGACCCGGACGTGCTCGCCAAGGTGTCGCGTGGCCTGGGCGAGGCGATGGTCGGCATCAACGTGGAGGAGATCCCGCAGCCGCACCGGCTCGCCGAGCGCGGCTGGTGATCGGGACCGGGATGAACGGGCCCGGGCATCGCACGGGCTAATCTCAGCGCATGGCGACCATCGAAGAGGCACTGGAGATCGAACGCCTCGAGCGGGACATCTTCCGTGGCGCGTCCACGAAGACGCAGCTGGAGCGAACGTTCGGCGGCCAGGTGGCGGGTCAGGCACTGGTGTCCGCGGTGCGCACCGTGGAACCCCGGTTCCAGGTGCACTCGCTGCACGGCTATTTCCTGCGCCCGGGCAATCCGCAGCAGCCCACCGTGTACCTGGTGGAACGCATCCGCGACGGGCGTTCGTTCTGCACCCGCCGGGTCACCGGTGTGCAGGACGGCGCCGCCATCTTCACCATGTCGGCCTCGTTCCACATCGGTGACACCGGCCCCGCCCACCAGGACGAGATGCCCGAGGTCGCCGCCCCCGACGACCTGCCCGACGCGCAGACCTCCATGAGTCCCGAGCGGTTGTGGGCGATGCGCGAGTGGGAGCACTGGGACATCAGGATGGTCCCGCAGGAGTCGGTGGTGCGCAGGCCGGGGGTGGTCGCCCAGCAGCAGGTGTGGTTCCGCTACCGGCAGCCGCTGCCCGACGATCCGCTGTTCCACGTCTGCACGCTGGCCTACATGAGCGACATGACGCTGCTCGGCTCGTCCAAGGTGATCCACCCCGACGAGCCGACCCAGAACGCCTCGCTCGACCACGCCATGTGGTTCCTGCGTCCGTTCCGCGCGGACGACTGGCTGCTCTACGACCAGGCCTCGCCCTCGGCGGGTTTCGGCCGCGGTTTGACCTCCGGCAAGATCTACAACCGGGCCGGTGAACTGGTCGCCGCGGTGATGCAGGAGGGCCTGATCCGCACGTTGCGCTCGTGACCGGGCGTGAGCCGGGCCACAGCGCGGCCGCTCGTAAGCTGGGCCGGGTGAACCAGACCTCGGTGTCCGCACCCGCCGCCGAGCCGCAGGCGGCCCCGTCCCGGCCCACCATCGGCGTGCTCGCCCTGCAGGGCGATGTCCGCGAACACCTCGCCGCGCTGCGCGCGTGCGGTGCCGAACCCGTGCTGGTGCGCCGGGTCGGCGAACTCGAGGCCGTGGACGGGCTGGTGCTGCCGGGCGGGGAGTCCACCGCGATCAGCAAACTGCTGCAGGTCTTCGACCTGCTCGATCCGCTGCGCGCGCGGCTGCGGGACGGTATGCCCGCCTTCGGCTCCTGTGCCGGGATGATCCTGTTGGCCTCGGAGGTGCTCGACACCCGGCCCGACGCCCAGCACCTGTCGGGCATCGATATGACGGTGCGCCGCAACGCGTTCGGACGTCAGGTCGACTCCTTCGAGACCGACCTGGATTTCGCGGGCCTCGACGACGGCCCGGTGCGCGCGGTCTTCATCCGAGCGCCGTGGGTCGAGCGCGCGGGCGACGGTGTGCAGGTGCTGGCCACCGTGCCCGACGGCCCGTCGCGGGGCCGGATCGTGGCCGTGCGCCAGGGCAACGTGCTGGCCACGTCGTTCCATCCGGAGGTCACCGGTGACCTGCGGGTACACCGGATGTTCGTCGACATCGTGCGGGCCGCCGGAGACCGAGCGGGTAACGTACACACTCCAGACGTGCAACCGACCTGAAGGAAGTAGGGGAATGAGCGGCCACTCCAAATGGGCCACCACCAAGCACAAGAAGGCCGCGATCGACGCGAAGCGGGGGAAGCTCTTCGCGAAGTTGATCAAGAACATCGAGGTGGCGGCACGTACGGGTGGCGGTGATCCCGAAGGCAACCCCACGCTGTACGACGCCATCCAGAAGGCGAAGAAGTCCTCGGTCCCCAACGACAACATCGAGCGCGCGCGCAAGCGCGGCGCCGGTGAGGAGGCGGGCGGCGCCGACTGGCAGACGATCATGTACGAGGGCTACGGCCCCAACGGCGTCGCGGTCCTCATCGAGTGCCTCACCGACAACCGCAACCGGGCGGCGGGCGAGGTGCGGGTGGCCATGACCCGCAACGGCGGCAACATGGCCGACCCGGGCTCGGTCGCCTACCTGTTCCACCGCAAGGGCATCGTCACCCTGGAGAAGAACGGCCTGTCCGAGGACGACGTGCTGATGGCCGTGCTCGACGCCGGCGCCGAGGAGGTCAACGATCTCGGCGAGTCCTTCGAGATCATCAGCGAGCCGGGCGATCTGGTCGCGGTGCGGTCGGCACTGCAGTCGGCGGGCATCGACTACGAGTCGGCCGAGTCGGGCTTCCAGCCCTCGGTCAGCGTCGCGGTGGACGCCGAGGGCGCGCGCAAGGTGTTCAAGCTGATCGATGCCCTCGAGGACAGCGACGACGTGCAGAACGTCTACACCAACGTCGACGTCTCCGACGAGGTCCTCGCCCAGCTCGACGACTGAGCGGCAGGCCGTCCCGCTCAGGCGCAGGTAGGCACCGACTGAGCGGGTCAGCGGCCGGAGTCGGCAGCGGAGCGTGACCACGGAGGCCGTCCCGCTCAGGCGCAGTAGACACCGACTGAGCTGGTGGACGGGCGCGGCGGTGGCCGCGCCCGCCGCCGTCACCGCGCCAGCTGGTCGCGGTAGTGGTCGCGCAGCGCCGGGTAGTAGTCGGCGAAGTCGGGCAGCGGCCTGCCCTCGTGCGCGGCGGTGAGCATGTCCAGGTAGTACTCCCACCCCGGCCCGGATTCCGGCGCCTGGTCGATCTCGCGCCGGGTGCGCAGGTGCTGGGTGAACCGCAGCTCGGTGCCGCCGTCGGTCTCGGTGAGCACCGCCTCGAGATACCAGGCGCCCGCCTCGTCGACGGCCGAGAGCGCCAGGTGGTGCGGCGGCTCGCAGGCGTCGATGGTCATCTCCATCCAGGGCCGGTCCTGTTCGTGCACCATCTGGACCTTGATGGTGCGGCCCGGCCCGGCCTGCCCCTCCCACGGGCCGAACCAGCGCGCGGTGCGGTCGGATTCGGTGATACTCGCCCAGACGTCCGCGGCGGGCGCCCGGAAGCGGCGGGTCAGTACGAGGTCGCGGCCTTCGTCGGCGGGCAGGATGCGCCCGGTCGGTGTGCTGCTCACGCGGTGCCTTCTCTCGGTGTCGGCCGGGATCGCGCGGTGCGGCGGTGCTCCCGGCGGGTGCGGTAGACCTCGGTCTCCAGCGCGTCGAACCGCTGTTCCCAGCCCGACGCGGTGAAGCGGGCCAGCCAGCCCGACAACTCGGTGAGCGGGCCGGTGTCGAGGACGTAGTAGCGGTGGCGCCCCTCGGTCTCGTCGCGTACCAGGCCGCTCTCCCGCAGCACCCGCAGGTGCCTGCTGATCGCGGGCCTGCTGATCGGGAACGCCGCCGCGATCTCACCGGCGGTCAGCCGCGCCCCGTGCAGCATCTGCAGGATCTCGCGCCGTACCGGATCGGCGATCGCGCCGGCCACCTCGTCCACGCCAAAAGCGTAACCACTTGGTTACGCGCTGTCGAGACCCGCGCGTGCGGGATGCGGCAGAATCCGGGCATGGTCTCGATCGAACTCGTCCGCGGGGACATCACCGAACAGCGGGTGGACGCGGTGGTCAACGCCGCCAACTCGTCGCTGTCGGGCGGCGGCGGGGTGGACGGCGCGATCCACCGTCGCGGCGGCCCGGCCATCCTCGCCGAGTGCCGGGAGCTGCGCGCCACCCGCTATCCGGACGGGCTGCCGACCGGGCAGGCCGTCGCGACCACCGCGGGTGAGCTGCCCGCGCGCTGGGTGATCCACACGGTCGGACCGGTGTGGTCGGCCCGGCAGGACCGCTCGGACCTGCTGGCCTCCTGCTATCGCGAATCCCTGCGCGTGGCAGACGAACTCGGCGCGACCACGGTGGCCTTCCCGGCGATCTCCACCGGCATCTACGGCTGGCCGATGGACGACGGCGCCCGCATCGCCGTCGAGACGGTGCGAGCGACCGCCACCGCGGTCGAGACGGTCCGGTTCGTGCTCTTCGACCGCGCCGCCTACGAGGCCTTCGCCGCCCGCTAGCCCGCGCGGTGCCCGCCCGCGGGGTCGGCCGGCGCGGGCCGGGCCGGGCCGGTCATGCCGAGGATCTCGAGATAGTGCGGGTTGGACATCAGTCCCAGGACGTTGCCGAAGGGGTCGACCACCGAGGCGGTGACGAAGCCCGAGTCGCCGCGCGGGGTGATCGGGTCGTAGGTGGTCGCGCCGAGTTCGAGCAACCGGTCCACCGTCGCCCGCAGATCGTCCACATGCCAGTGCACGATCGCGCCACCGGGCGCGTTGCGCGCGCCTGCCGGGGCGTAGGCGCGGTTCACGAGGCCGAACTCGTGCTGGTAGTCGCCGATGCGGAACTCGTAGTAGCCGCCGGGGACGTGGTAGTAGGGCTCGATGCCGAAGAACTCGGCGTACCAGTCCTTGGCCGCTTCCAGATCGTCGGCGTAGAAGATGCTCGTCGCCATTCCGCGCAACATGATGGTCTCCTTCTCTGTCGGAAATGTCGTTGTCACACCATCGTCCGAGGTGAAGTGCTCATCCACTGATCACTTTCTCCGGCAGAATCGAGGAGTGCGCGCGGACCGGTTGGTGGCGATCCTGCTGATGATGCAGAGCCGAGGGCGGGTGACGGCCGCCGAGGTGGCGGCGGAGCTGGAGACCTCGGTGGTGACGGCACGCCGGGATCTCGCGGCGCTGTCCGCCGCGGGCGTGCCGGTGTACCCGCAGCCGGGCCGAGGCGGTGGCTGGCAGCTGGTGGGTGGTGCCCGCACCGACCTGAGCGGGTTGACGGCCGGGGAGGCGCGGGCGCTGTTCCTGCTGGCCGGGCCGGCGGCGCGGGCGGCGCCGGAGGTCAAGTCCGCGCTGCGCAAGCTGGTTCGCGCCCTGCCGCAGACCTTCCGGGACGAGGCCCATGCCGCGGCCGAGGCCGTGGTGATCGACCCGGCGCGGTGGGGCGCGGCCGACCGGGAGGCGCCCCCGGTCGTATCGCTGCTGCAACGGGCGGTGGTGCAGCGCAACAGGGTTCGGCTGCGCTACACCGCCCGCACCGGCGACCGCTCCGAGCGGCTGGTCGATCCCCTGGGATTGGTGGCCAAGGACGGCATCTGGTATCTGATCGCGGGCACCGAGCGCGGGCGGCGGACCTTCCGGGTGGACCGGATCGCCGAGGCCACCTGCACCGATGAAATGGCCGACCGCCCCGACGATTTCGAGCTGCCGGCCGAGTGGACGCGGGTGGTGGAGGAGATGGAGCGGCGGCGCGCCGGCACGGCCGCGACGGTGCTCGTCTCGGAGCGGCTGCTGCCGGTCCTACAGGACCGGCAGGGGCGGCACTGCGTCGTCGACGGGCCGGTCGCCGACGGGCGGGTCCGCGTCCGGGTCACGGCTCCGACCGCCTGGATGCTCGCCGAGCAGCTGGCGGGATGGGGTGCGGCCATCGAGGTCCTCGGGCCGCCCGAGGTCCGGCGGGAGCTGGCGCGCCTGGGCGCCGAACTGGTGGACCGGTATGGGCCCATCCCCGGAGCCGGCGCCGGAGACTGACCGTGTCGCTGGTAGGGCGGGCCTGCCCCGTCCACTAGACTCTCGAACAGTTGTTCGTGTCCGGGAGAGGGGTTTTCGTGCGGGTGATGGGCGTCGACCCCGGGCTCACCAGGTGCGGACTCAGCATGGTCGAGGGCGGGCACGGGCGCACCGTCACCGCACTGGACGTCGACGTGGTGCGCACCCCGGCGGACATGGACCTGGCGCATCGGCTGATGCTGGTCGCCGACGCCGCCGAGTACTGGATGGACACCCACCGCCCGGGCGCGGTCGCCATCGAGCGCGTCTTCGCCCAGCACAACGTCCGCACGGCGATGGGCACCGCGCAGGCGGGCGGGGTGATCGCGCTGGCCGCGGCCCGTCGCGACATCCCGGTGGTGTTCCACACCCCCAGCGAGGTCAAGGCCGCCGTCACCGGCAACGGCAACGCGGACAAGGCGCAGGTGACCGCGATGGTCACCCGCATCCTCGGGTTGCAGACCGCGCCGAAACCCGCCGACGCGGCGGATGCGCTGGCCCTGGCGATCTGTCATTGTTGGCGGGCGCCGCTGCTGGCCAGGATGGCCGCGGCCGAGGCCAAGGCGGCCGAGGCCAAGCGGCGCTACACCGAACGACTGGCCGAACAACGGAAGGCGGTGCGCGGGTGATCGCGTCGGTACGCGGCGAGGTGCTCGAGATCGCGCTGGACCACGTGGTGGTGGAGGCGGCGGGCGTCGGCTACCGGCTCAACGCCACCCCGTCGACGCTGGCCACCCTCACCCGCGGCGCGGAAGCGCGGCTCTACACGGCGATGATCGTCCGCGAGGACTCGATGACCCTGTACGGCTTCGCCGACACCGAGGCGCGCGACCTGTTCGGCCTGTTGCAGACCGTCTCCGGCGTCGGGCCGCGCCTGGCGATGGCGGTGCTGGCCGTGCTCGAGCCCGAGGCGCTGCGCAAGGCCCTGGCCGAGAGCAACGTCGCGGCGCTCACCCGGGTGCCCGGCATCGGCAAACGCGGCGCCGAACGCATGGTGGTCGAGCTGCGGGACAAGGTGAACCTGGTGCCGGTGCAGGCGGGCCCGCCCGGCAGCACTCCCGCCGTCGCCGCCACCCCGGTGCGCGAGCAGGTGGTCGAAGCGCTCACCGGGCTCGGGTTCCCGCTCAAACAGGCCGAACAGGCGCTCGACACGGTGTTGGCCGAGCAGCCCGCCGCCGACACCTCCACCGCGCTGCGCGCCGCGCTGTCGCTGCTGGGCAAGAACCGGTAGGCCGCGATGGACGACCACGACGATTCCCCGGTCAGCCCGAAATTCCTGAAGTCCGACGGCGAGATCGAGGCCAGCCTGCGCCCGAAATCCCTGGACGACTTCATCGGGCAGCCGCGCGTGCGCGAACAGCTGGCGCTGGTGCTGCGCGGGGCCAAACAGCGCGGCAGCACGCCCGATCACGTGCTGCTGTCCGGGCCGCCCGGCCTCGGCAAGACCAGCATGGCGATGATCATCGCCGCCGAACTCGGCACCGCCCTGCGCATCACCTCCGGCCCGGCCCTGGAGCGGGCGGGCGACCTCGCCGCCATGCTCAGCAACCTGGTCGAGGGCGATGTGCTGTTCATCGACGAGATCCACCGCATCGCCCGGCCCGCCGAGGAGATGCTGTACCTGGCGATGGAGGACTTCCGCGTCGACGTCGTGGTCGGCAAGGGCCCCGGTGCCACCTCGATCCCGCTCGACATCGCCCCGTTCACGCTGGTCGGGGCGACCACCCGCTCCGGCGCGCTCACCGGGCCGCTGCGTGATCGCTTCGGCTTCACCGGGCACATGGACTTCTACGAGCCCGGTGAACTGCTGCGCATTCTGGAACGCTCGGCCCAGATCCTCGGCGTGCGCATCGAGACCGACGCCGCCGCCGAGATCGCCGGCCGCTCCCGGGGCACGCCGCGCATCGCCAACCGGCTGCTGCGCCGGGTCCGCGACTACGCCGAGGTGCGCGCCGACGGCATCGTCACACTGCCGGTCGCCCGGGCCGCGCTCGAGGTCTACGACGTGGACACCCTCGGCCTGGACCGCCTCGACCGCGCGGTGCTCGACGCGCTGGTGCGCGGCTTCCACGGTGGCCCGGTCGGGGTGTCCACGCTGGCGGTGGCGGTGGGGGAGGAGGCCACCACCGTCGAGGAGGTGTGCGAGCCCTTCCTGGTGCGCGCCGGGCTGGTGGCACGCACGCCTCGCGGCCGGGTGGCGACCGCGGCGGCCTGGGAACACCTCGGCCTGGTCCCACCACCGGACCTGGTGTTCGGCTCGATCGAGGTGCGCGGGAGGACATCCCAGCCCACCCTCGACCTGTTCGACTGACCCCCGCCGCGACGGCACCGGCCCGCGCGCCCGGATAGAGTCGGGACATGACGGTGGTCCAATCCGTGCTCGACCGAATGCCCGAGCCGCTGCGCAGCAAAGCGATCGAGCACCGCGAACTGCTCAAGTTCGCCACGGTCGGCGCCATCACCTGGTTCATCGATACCGGCGTGGTCTACGCGGTGAAACTGACGGTGCTGGGCGAGAAGCCGCTGACCGCGCGACTGCTCGGCGTGCTGATCGCGACCATCGCCTCCTACATCCTCAACCGCGAGTGGTCCTTCCGCACCCGCGGCGGACGGCAGCGCCACCACGAGGCCGCACTGTTCTTCGCGGTCAGCGCGCTGGCCATCGGCGTCACCATGATTCCGCAGGCGATCTCGCTCTACGTGCTGGACCTGCGGGTGCCGCACGTCGGCCCGGTCACCCAGGCGGTCGCCAACTTCGTCACCGGCCAGATCCTCGGTGTGCTGCTGGCGATGGGGTTCCGGTTCTGGGCGCTGCGCCGCTTCGTCTTCCCCGACGACCTGCACCAGGCCGAACTGCACAGCATCCAGGGCTGAGCGCGTCAGCGCCCCGCGCGCTCGAGCGCGGTGACCACGAGGTCGACGAAGGCGTCCACCTCGTCGCGCTGATAGCCGCGGGTGCCCAGCCTGGCGTCGGTGAAGCGCACCGAGCGCGCGTCGGCGACGGTGAGCGAGCCGGGGCCCTCCGGCGTGAGCGAGACGGCCACCAGGTCGAGGAAGGCGTCGACCTCCTCCTCGTGGTAGCCGCGACCGCTCACCGGCGCCTGGCTGAACCGGACCCGTTGCACGTCGTCGGGGGTCAGCGGGGCCGCGTGCGCCCCGGCGCGGCTGCCCGCCGGGGCCGGTGCGGTGCCGCGCTGGCGCAGCTCGAGCTCGGCACGCGCCCGGTCGAGGAACTCGTCGACCTGGTCGGCCTGATAGCCCCGGCCGCCGAACCGGGGTGCGGCGAAGCCGACCTGCCGGATGTCGTCGGCGGTCAGTGCGCCGTGCCCGGCCAACGTGGCCGCGACCAGATCCAGGAAGGCGTCGACCTCGTCGGCGTGATACCCGCGATGCCCGGCCGACGGCATGGCGAAATGGATCCGGCGCACGTCCTCGGGGGTCATCGTCACCCGCGACATTGTGTCAGGCCGACCGGCGCGTTCCGCTGGAATGGCGGTGATTGCCGGTGCCACCGCTGCCGGAGTCCGGTCTTTCCAGAACACGTGCGCCCCCATGCGAACGAGTGTCGGGCTGTGCGGGGGTCACTGTAGCGGCATCGGCGCCGTGACGCCGCCTGCTCGGCCCGATCCACCGCCCCGCGGACCGCCCCCAGATCGGCCGGACGTGCTTGCCGAGGGTGTGCGGGTGTGGCGCCCCGGCCCGCAGCTGGCAGACTGTGTGGGTACTTGTCCTTCCCACCCACTAGACAGGGACTGACTTCGACGATGGATTTTCTGTTTCCGCTGCTGCTGGTAGCCCTGCTCGTGCCGATGTTCCTCGGTATCCGCCGCCAGAAGCGCGAGGCCGAGAAGGTGGCCGCCATGCAGAGCGGCCTGAAGGTCGGCGACCCGGTGGTCACGACCTCGGGGCTGTGGGGAACCGTCGTCGACCTCGATGACGACACCGTGGACCTGGAGATCGCCGAGGACGTGGTCACCACCTGGCTGCGCAAGGCGATCCTCGAGGTGCGCACCGTGGACGAGTCCGCGACCGAGGCCGCCGCCGAGCCCGGCGAGGCCCCGGCCGCCGCGGTGGAGGAATCCGCCGAGCAGCCCGAGACCCGGCTGACCAAGGACTGACCTCCCTACCGCCGCCGCGGCGGGCCGGACGCGTGCGCGCCCGGCGGCCGCGGTGTGCGTCCGTTCCACCCGCGACTTCCGCCTAGGAGAGACGAACTGTGCCACCTTCCCAGGGATCGGCGCATCCGCTGCGGCTGCTCGGTGTCTACGCCGCGCTGCTGGCCGTGATCTATGCGCTGGTGTTCTTCACCGGTGACCAATCCCCGACACCCAAGCTCGGCATCGACCTGCAGGGCGGCACCCGCGTCACGCTGACCGCGCGCACCCCGGACGGCAGCAGGCCGAGCCAGGACAGTCTGCGCAAGGCACAGGAGATCATCGAGAACCGCGTCAACGGTCTCGGCGTCGGTGGCTCCGAGGTGGCGATCGAGGGTGACAACATCGTCATCACGGTGCCGGGCGACGACGGCCAGCAGGCCCGCGCCCTGGCCACCACCGCCAAGCTCTACATCCGCCCGGTGCTCGCGGCCCAGCAGGCCGGCGCGGCCGCGCAGCCCACCCCGGCGCCGGCCACCCCGCGCCCGCCGAGCCCGCGCCCGCCACCGCACCGGCACCCGCGCCCGCGGCCCCGGAGGCCGAGGCGCCGGTGGACACCGTGCCCCAGCAGCGCGTCTTCCCCGCGCAGGCGCCGCCGACCACCGACGACGACAACCTCACCCCGCAGGAACGCGCGCAGCGCGAGATCACCGCGGCCAAGCAGACCCGGCAGAGCACCGACCCGGCCGTGCAGCAGGCCGCCATGGCGGCGCTGGACTGCTCGAAGCAGGACCCGCTCGCGGGCAACGACGACCCGAATCTGCCGCTGGTCACCTGCTCGCAGGACGGCACCGAGGTGTTCCTGCTCGACAAGAGCCGCATCGACGGCCAGGAGATCAAGGACGCGGTGGCGAACCTCGACCAGCAGCAGTCGCGCTGGGTGGTCGACCTGGAGTTCAAGTCCAGCGGCAGCGACGCCTGGGCGTCGCTGACCGGTGAGTACCTGTACAAGCGGGTGGCTTTCACCCTCGACTCCGAGGTGGTGAGCGCGCCGCAGGTGCAGGCGGGCCCGCAGCTGGGCGGCCGCACCCAGATCTCCGGGCAGTTCACCGCCGCCTCGGCCAAGGAACTGGCCAACACCCTCAAGTACGGGTCGCTGCCGCTGTCGTTCCAGACCTCCGAGGCGGAGACCGTCTCGGCGACGCTCGGCCTGTCCTCGATGCGGGCCGGTCTGATCGCGGGCGCGGTCGGCCTGGCCGTGGTGTTGCTGTACTGCCTGGTCTACTACCGGATGCTCGGCCTGCTGACCGGCCTGTCGCTGGTCGCCTCCGGCCTGGCCGTCTACGGACTGATGGTCCTGCTCGGCCGCTGGATCGGCTTCACCCTCGACCTGGCGGGCATCGCCGGTCTGATCATCGGCATCGGCATGACCGCCGACTCCTTCGTGGTGTTCTTCGAACGCATCAAGGACGAGATGCGCGAGGGCCGCAGCTTCCGGTCGGCGGTGCCGCGCGGCTGGCAGCGGGCGCGACGCACGATCCTGTCCGGCAACGGCGTGAGCTTCATCGCCGCCGCGGTGCTGTACGTGCTGGCGGTGGGACAGGTCAAGGGCTTCGCCTTCACCCTCGGACTGACCACCATCCTCGACGTGGTGGTGGTGTTCCTGGTGACCGCGCCGCTGGTGCTGCTGGCCTCGCGCTCGGCGTTCTGGTCGAAACCCTCGGTGAACGGTCTGGGTGCGATCCAGGAGGTCGCCCGTGAGCGCAGGGCCGCCGAGTCGGCCGCGGAAGGCGTGAGGACGCGATGACGAACGGCAACAGCACTCCGTCGCTGCGCAAGGACGGCGGCCGCGACGAGGACCGCGCGCAGAGCGCGGTCGACGACTTCGCCTACGGCTCGGGCGCGCCCCGGCACGGTTTCTTCAACCGCCTCTACACCGGCACCGGCGCGATCGACGTGATCGGCAAGCGGCGCATGTGGTACGCGATCACCGCGCTGATCGTGCTGATCTCGCTGGCCTCGATGTTGGTGCGCGGCTTCAACTTCGGCATCGACTTCGAAGGCGGCTCGCGCATCCAGTTCCCGGCGGGGGACGCCACCACCAGCGAGGTGGAGACCGTCTATCACAACACCCTCGGCACCGATCCGGTCTCGGTGCAGACCGTCGGCAGCGGCTCCACCGCCACCATGCTGATCCGCTCCGAGGCGCTCAGCACCGAGCAGGCCGATCAGCTGGCCAGTGCGCTGTTCACGGAATTCCAGCCGCTGGGCAACGACGGACAGCCGAGCCGGGCCGCCATCAGCACCTCCGACGTCAGCGAGACCTGGGGTGACCAGATCACCCGCAAGGCGCTGATCGCGCTGCTGGTGTTCCTGGTGATCGTGTCCGTCTACATCGCCGTCCGCTTCGAACGCGACATGGCGATCGCGGCGATGGCCGCGCTGGTGTTCGACGTGGGCGTGACCGCGGGCATCTACTCGCTGGTCGGGCTGGAGGTGACCCCGGCGACGGTGATCGGCATCCTCACCATTCTCGGCTTCTCGCTCTACGACTCGGTGGTCGTGTTCGACAAGGTCGAGGAGAACACGCGCGGCATCCTGCACCTGAACCGGCGCACCTACGCCGAGCAGGCGAATCTGGCGGTCAACCAGACCCTGATGCGCTCGATCAACACCGCCCTCATCGGTATCCTGCCGATCGTCGGCTTGATCGTGATCGCGGTGTGGATGCTCGGCGTGGGCACCCTCAAGGATCTCGCGCTGGTGCAGCTGGTCGGTCTGCTGGTCGGCACCTACTCGTCGATCTTCTTCGCCACCCCGCTGCTGGTCTCGCTCAAGGAGCGGTGGGGCCCGGTCGCCGCGCACACCAGGAAGGTGCTGGCGAAGCGCTCGAACGTGGCCTCGGCGCGCGCCGCGGCCGAGGCCGACCGGCGGGTGTCGGTCGCCACGGGCCGGCCTGCCGCGCCGGGCGGCCCGGCACGACCGCGGCCGAACGCCGCGCCGCGGCCGGGCGCGCGGCCCTCGGGCAAGCGGCATCGCAGGAACTGACGGGCGGTACACACGACCAGCTAGGGGGTTTCGTTCGATGCGACAGCCACGCAGCGTCGCGGTGCGGCTGGCGGGGGCGTGCACCGCGCTCGCGCTGGCCGCGGGGCCGGCGACCGGGTGCTCCGGACAGAGCCAGGTGCCGTCGGTCGGCTACGGAGTCGACGCGGTGATCACCACCTACAACGGTGGCAGCACCCTCGGCGTGAGCAGCGGCTCGGCGGCGGTGTTCCAGCGGGTGCTGACCGGGTTCTTCTACACCGGACCGGAAGGGCAGCAGGTCGCCGACACCGATGCGGGTACCGCCAAGGAGGTGCCGGGCGAGTCGCAGACGATCCAGTACCGGCTGAACCCGGACGGGGTGTATTCCGACGGCGTGCCGACCTCCTGCGACGATCTGGTGCTCACCTGGGCCGCGCGCAGCGGCCGGTTCACCAAAGCCGGTCCGGGCGGTCAGGTGCCGATGTTCGACGCGGCGAGCACCGCGGGCTACGCCGACATCGAACGGGTCGACTGCGAGCCGGGTTCCAAGGACGCCACCGTGGTGTTCCGCCCCGGCGCACGCTACCTGCCGTGGCGCACCCTGTTCGCCGCCGGTGAGCTGATGCCCGCACACGTGGCGGCACGGGTGGCGGGCGTGCCGAACGTGGTGTCGGTGGTGCAGTCCGGCGATCCCGCCGCCATGCAGCGGCTGGCCGACTTCTGGAACACCGGCTGGAATCTCGGCACCGGTGATCTCGACCTGTCCCGGTTCCCGTCCTCGGGGCCCTACCGCATCGAATCCTTCAGTCCCCGTGACGGTTTGGTGCTGGTGGCCAACGAGCGCTGGTGGGGCAACGCGGCCGAGACCGGACGCGTGGTGGTCTACGACAAGACCGTGGACCTGAAGGCCAAGATCGCCGACAACGCCGTGAGCGTGCTCGACATCGGCGCGGGGTCGATTCCCGATCTGGACCTGGCCGGGTTCACCGCGAGTACGGTGCCCGGCCGCGGCGCCGAGCAACTCGTGCTGGCCACCGGCGGCGTGCTGGGCTCGGTGGAGGCCCGCCGGGCGTTCGCCCGGTGCGTGCCGCGTCAGGCGCTCTACAACGACCTGGGCAAGGCCGCCGAGATCCCGAGCACAGGGCTGGGCACCGGGCCGCTGAATTCGCTGATCACCCAGCAGGATTCGTTGTTCTACGGCGCGACCACCGGTGCCGCCGAGCCGTACGAGGTGACCGATGTGGCCGGGGCGCGGGCGGGCTTCGCGGGGACGCCGAACCCCACCATCCGCATCGGCTACCTGAGCCCGGACGACCGGCGCGCGCAGACCGTGGCCAGGATCGCCGAGTCGTGCAAGGCGGCGGGTATCACCGTCGTCGACGCGGGTGCCCCCGACTTCCGGCCGAACCAGCTCAGCGAGGGTGCGGTGGACGCGATCCTGGCGAGCACGGGCGCCACGCCCGGCCCGGCGGGCTCGTTGACCGGCACGGTCGCGGCGGCGGCGCTGCGCACCGGCAACGGTCTCGATTTCGGCCGCTTCGGCAACGGCCGCTACGATGCGATCACCGATCAGCTTGCCGCCGACGACGATTCGGCCACGCAGCTGAACCTGCTGACCGAGGCCGAGAACCTGCTGTGGTCGGAGATGCCGAGCATCCCGCTGTTCGCCACCCCCCGCACCATCGCCTTCGGCAACGGTCTGCACAACGGGGTGGCCGGTCCCACACAGGGTGGCACCGGCTGGAACATGGATCGCTGGGTGTTGCGGCGCTGACATGTGTGGCGGGTCGGGAGCGGGTGAGTGATCATGGAGAGGTGTCGATGAGCAAGCACGCGGCGGTGGAGTCCGACGAGCACGTGGCCGAGCGGACCGCCGAGGCGGCGCGGCAGGTCGAACGCCTCACCCGCTGGCACGACGATTTCCCGACCCCCGGTGTCCGCTTCGCCGACCTCACCCCCGTCTTCGCCGACGCCGAGGGCTTCCGCTCGGTGATCGAATCGCTGGCCGCCTGCGCCCCCGACGCCGATCTGGTCGCCGGCGTGGATGCGCGGGGGTTCCTGCTCGGCGCCGGGGTGGCGGCCACGCTGGGCACCGGTGTGCTCGCCGTCCGGAAGGGCGGCAAACTGCCGCCGCCGGTGATCAGCCGCGAGTACAGCCTGGAGTACGGCTCGGCGGCGCTGGAGATCCCCGGCAACGGGGTGGAACTGCGCGGGCGCCGGGTGTTGCTGCTCGACGACGTGCTGGCCACCGGCGGCACGCTGGCCGCCGCCGCGCACCTGTTCGTCGAGGCGGGCGCCCAGGTCGTGGCCGCCGCGGTGGTGCTGGAGCTGGAGTTCCTCGGCGGCCGCGCCCGCCAGGGCGACTACCCGCTGACCTCGATCCTCCGCCTGCCCTGACGACCGTGCGCGAATAATCGCTGGCGACTCCACCGGTCGCTGGTTACTCTGGATCCCGTCCTCGTCCCCGACGATCGGAGCCCATGGTGCTTTCCTGAGGTCTGCCTCTCGTGCGGCCCGCATTCGCGCGCCGCGTCACGACGCGACTTCGAGGACGCCCATGACCTCTCTGTCCTTTTCCGATCTCACCTTCGCCTGGCCCGACGGCACCCCCGTCTTCGACGGCCTGGACGGCGACCTCGGTCCCGGCCACGTCGGCCTGGTCGGCGCCAACGGCGCGGGAAAGTCCACCCTGCTGCGGCTGATCGCCGGTGAGCTGCGTCCGCTGCGCGGGTCGGTCACCGTGCGCGGCCGGCTCGGGTATCTGCGCCAGGACCTCGGTCTCGCCGACGCCCAGCGCATCGACCACCTCCTCGGCATCGCCGAGATCCGCGCGGCACTGCACCGCATCGAAGCGGGAGCCGCCGCCGAGGACGACTTCGACGTCGTCGGTGCCGCCTGGGACGTCGAGGAGCGGGCGGTGGCGCTGCTGGCCCGGCTCGGCCTGGCGCATCTCGCCGACTCCGTGGCCGCACTCGATCGCCGCCTCGACACCCTGTCCGGTGGCGAGACGGTGCTGCTCGGGCTGGCTGCCGAACTGCTCGCCGACCCCGAGGTGTTGCTGCTCGACGAGCCGACCAACAACCTGGATCGTGCTGCGCGCGAACGCCTCTACGACGTCGTCGAGCAGTTCTCCGGCACCGTGCTCGCGGTGAGCCACGACCGGGAGCTGCTCGAGCGCGCCGACGCCATCGCCGAGCTGCGCGACGGGGAGCTACGGCTGTTCGGCGGCAACTACACCGACTACGAACAGCAGGTCGCGGCCGAACAGCGGGCAGCCGCGGCGGCGCTGCGCGCCGCACGCAATGATGTGCGCAGGCAGTCGCGGGAACTGGTCGAGACGAGGACCAAGCTCGATCGGCGGCGGCGCTACGGCGACAAGTCCGCCGAGAACATGCCGAAAATCCTTGCGGGCGCGCGGAAACGCGCCGCGCAGGTGTCGGCGGGAAAGCTGCGCAACACCCAGATCGAGCGGCTCGATGCGGCCAACGAACAGCTGCGCCGAGCCGAGGAGTCGGTGCGCGACGACCACGAGATCCGGCTCGATCTGCCCGGCACCCGGCTGCATCCCGGCCAGGACGTCCTCGACCTCGTCGATGTCGCCCTGCCCTGGGGCGCGGCCGCCGAGCGCCGGGTGACGTTGCGCATCAGCGGCCCCGAGCGGATCGCGCTGACCGGGCGCAACGGTGCGGGCAAGACGACCCTGCTGCGGCGGATCGCCGCCGCGCCGCCGAAGGTGCCCTGGGGCCTGCTGCCGCAGCGGCTGGACGTCTTCGATCCGGACCGGACCGTGTTCGAGAACGTCGCCGCCACCGCGCCGCAGGCGCCGCCGGTCCGGATCCGTGCGCAACTGGCCCGGCTGCTGTTCCGCGGCACCGACGCCGACGTCCCGGCCGCCGTGCTGTCGGGCGGGGAGCGGCTGCGCGCGGCCCTGGCCATGCTGCTGCTGGCCGAGCCCGCGCCGAAACTGCTGCTGCTCGACGAACCGACCAACAACCTCGATCTGCCGAGCCTGCGGCACCTGACGCAGGCGCTGGCCGGGTTCGAGGGCGCGCTGGTGGTGGTCAGCCACGATCCGCGGTTCCTGGACGAGATCGGAGTCACGCGCCGACTGGAGCTGACCGACGAGGGCCTGGTGCCGGCGAACCCGGCCGGATAATTCGCTTTACGAAAGCGGAATTGAGTACGCTCGGGGCTGTGCAGCTGTCCCGGTTCACCGATCTCGGCCTGCGCGCGATGATGCGCCTGGCCGTCGGCGGCGCGGCCGAGGAACGGGTCACCGTGCGGCTGGTCGCCCGGCAGGTGAACGCCTCGGAACACTACGTCGCCAAGGCGGTCACCAAACTGGCCGAACTCGGCCTCGTGGACTCCCATCGCGGGCGCACCGGCGGGATCTTCCTGACCGACCGCGGGCGCGCCGCCACCGTCGGGCAGATCGTGCGCGGTCTCGAGGGTGCGGCCGAGGTCGTGGATTGCGCGGGCGAGCATCCCTGTCCGCTGGCGGCCGCCTGCCGTTTACGGCGCATGCTGGCCGACGCGCAGGAGATGTTCTACCGCGAACTCGACAAGTACACCCTGCGGGATCTGGTCGACGAACGGACGGTGCGGATGCTGTATCTGCCGGAAATGCCCGCGGCGAATACCGCTGTTTCCTGAGTGGTTTCGAGCGGCGCGCTTCGCGCAATTGTTTCGCTGTACTTTTTCACACCGGTGCGTGTGAATTCTAATTGTCCGCCGCCTCGCGCGCCCGTTCCGTTTGGCGATGCAGATCGCGCATAGTGGCTGGTCGATGGTGTTCTCGCCGACATATTCGGCACCGTCATGGGTAATTTACTTCACCGCCGCTCGCCTCGCTTTTTCCGAGCGGAATTGGTTACCGTCATTTCCGTGGCGTTCGTTGCCACGATGGAATCTCGACGAGGAGAACCCCATGACGATCGTTTCGCCGTCGACGCTCGGCGCCCCCGCGGAATTGGAAGCCCACCATGCCGAGGTGGTTCGCGCCACACTCCCGGTCATCGCCGCGCACATCGACGACATCACCGCGCTGTTCTACCGGAAGCTGTTCACCGCGCACCCCGAGCTGCTCGCGAATCTGTTCAACCGTGGCAACCAGGCGCAGGGCGCACAGCAGCGGGCACTGGCCGCCTCGATCGCCACCTTCGCCGCCCACCTGGTGGACCCGGCGCTGCCGCATCCGGCCGACCTGCTCGCCCGGATCGGCCACAAGCACGCCTCCCTCGGCGTCGTCGCCGAGCAGTACCCGATCGTGCACGAGCACCTGTTCGCCGCCATCGTGGCGGTGCTCGGCGCCGACACGGTGACACCCGAGGTCGCCGCCGCCTGGGATCGGGTCTACTGGCTGATGGCCGACGCGCTGATCGGTTTCGAGGGCGAGCTCTACCGGGCCGCGGGCGTGGCACCCGGCGACGTGTTCCGCGAGACCGTCGTGGTCGACCGTGTCGAGGATCCCTCGGGCGTCGTCACCTTCGTCGTCGAGTCCGCCGAGCCGGCCGCCCCGCTGCCGGATTTCCTTCCCGGTCAGTATGTCTCGGTCGGCGCGCGGCTACCCGACGGTGCCCGCCAGCTGCGCCAGTACAGCCTGGTCACCGCACCCGGCGGCGGCCGCCTCGCCTTCGCCGTCCGCCGTGTCGAGCCGACCCCGGAACAGCCCGCCGGCGAGGTCTCCACCTGGCTGCACACCCAGGTCCGTCCCGGCGACACCCTCGAGATCACCCTCCCGTTCGGCGACCTGGTCGTCGACACCGACGCCGCCACCCCGCTGGTGCTGATCTCGGCGGGCATCGGCATCACCCCCATGATCGGCATCCTGGAACACCTCGCCGCCGCGACCCCGAACCGCCGCGTCCTCGCGGTCCACGCCGACCGCACCCCCGACACCCACCCGCTGCGCGCCGTCCAGGCCGACCTGATCGCCGCCCTCCCCGCGGCCACCCTCGAACTCTGGTACGAACACCCGACGCCGGGCGCGCACGCGGGCATGCCGACCCTCGCCGACCTCACTCTGCCCCCCGACGCCGACATCTACCTCTGCGGCGGACCCGCCTTCCTCCAGTCCGCTCGGGCCCAACTCGCCGCCATCGGAATCCCCACCGCCCGTATCCATTTCGAGCTGTTCACCCCGAACGACTGGCTCCTGGACTGATCCCGGAAAGCGCCGCGCGCCCGGCCGCTGCCGCGCGCGCCGTCGGGGCGGGTGATGTCCGAACCGGACATGCCGTCAGGGTGGCGGCCGGCGCGGTCAGGCGGCGGAGGTGACGCGGTAGACGTCGTAGACGCCTTCCACGTTGCGGACCACGTTGAGCAGGTGGCCCAGGTGCTTCGGGTCGCCCATCTCGAAGGTGAACTTGCTGATGGCCACGCGGTCGCCGTGGGTGGCGACCGAGGCGGACAGGATGTTGACCTTCTCGTCGGCGAGCACCTTGGTGACGTCGGAGAGCAGGCGGGTGCGGTCGAGCGCCTCGATCTGGATGGCGACCAGGAACACCGAGGAGGGCGAGGGCGCCCATTCGACGTCGATGATGCGCTCGGACTGCCCGCGCAGCGAGGCCGCGTTGGTGCAGTCGGTGCGGTGCACGCTCACCGCGCCGCCGCGGGTGACGAAGCCCATGATCTCGTCACCCGGCACCGGCGTGCAGCATTTCGCCAGCTTGGCGACCGTGCCCGGGGCGCCAGGAATGAGGACGCCCGCGTCGCCGGTGACGCGCTGCCTGCTCGGGGTGGTCGAGGGCGTGGAGCGCTCGGCGAGCTCGTTCTCCACGTCACCGATGCCGCCGAGCTGGGCCATGAGCCGCTGCACCACGTGGTGGGCGGAGACCTGGTGCTCGCCGACGGCGGTGTAGAGGCTGGAGATGTCGGTGTAGTGCAGCTCGTGCGCGACGGCGGTCATCGCGTCCACGCTCATCAGCCGCTGCAACGGCAGCCCGACCCGGCGCACCTCCTTGGAGATCTGCTCCTTGCCGCTCTCCAGCGCTTCCTCACGGCGCTCCTTGGCGAACCACTGGCGGATCTTGGCCTTGGCGCGCGGGGACACCACGAAGTTCTGCCAGTCCCGGCTCGGCCCGGCGTTCTGCGCCTTGGAGGTGAAAACCTCGACCACTTCACCGTTTTCGAGCTGCCGCTCCAGGGCGACCAGCCGTCCGTTGACGCGCGCACCGATGCAGCGGTGTCCCACCTCGGTGTGCACCGCGTAGGCGAAGTCGACCGGGGTCGACTTCTGCGGCAGTGTGATGACGTCGCCCTTGGGCGTGAAGACGAAGATCTCCGGCGACTTCAGGTCGAAGCGCAGCGACTCCAGGAACTCGGCCGGGTCGGCGGCCTCGCGCTGCCAGTCGAGCAGCTGGCGCATCCACGCCATGTCGTCGACCTCGGCCAGATCGCCGGAGTGCTTGCCCTTGGTCTCCTTGTACCGCCAGTGCGCGGCGATGCCGAACTCCGCGGTGCGGTGCATGTCGTGGGTGCGGATCTGCACCTCGAGTGGCTTGCCGTCCGGGCCGACCACGGTGGTGTGCAGCGACTGGTAGACGCCGTAGCGGGGCTGGGCGATGTAGTCCTTGAACCGGCCCGCCATCGGCTGCCACAGCGAGTGCACCACGCCGACCGCGGCGTAGCAGTCGCGCACCTCGTCGCAGAGGATGCGGATGCCGACCAGGTCGTGGATGTCGTCGAAGTCCTTCCCCTTGACGATCATCTTCTGGTAGATCGACCAGTAGTGCTTGGGCCTGCCCTCGACCACCGCGTTGATCCGCGAGGCCGCCAGCGTGTTGACGATCTCGGCGCGGACCTTGGCCAGGTAGGTGTCGCGGGACGGCGCCCGGTCGGCGACCAGCCGCACGATCTCGTCGTACTTCTTCGGGTGCAGGATCGCGAAGGCCAGGTCCTCGAGTTCCCACTTGACCGTGGCCATACCGAGGCGGTGGGCGAGCGGGGCGATGACCTCGAGGGTCTCCTTGGCCTTCTTCGCCTGCTTCTCCGGCGGCAGGAACCGCATGGTGCGCATGTTGTGCAGCCGGTCGGCGACCTTGATGACCAGCACCCGCGGGTCGCGCGCCATCGCGATGATCATCTTGCGGATGGTCTCCGCCTCGGCCGCGGCGCCCAGGTTGACCTTGTCCAGCTTGGTGACGCCGTCGACCAGGTGGGCGACCTCGTCGCCGAATTCGGCGCGCAGCTGGTCGAGGGTGTAGCCGGTGTCCTCCACGGTGTCGTGCAGCAGGGCCGCGACCAGCGTGGTGGTGTCCATGCCCAGCTCGGCCAGGATGTTGGCGACCGCGAGCGGGTGGGTGATGTAGGGGTCGCCGGACTTGCGGAACTGGTGGGCGTGCCGCTCGTCGGCGACGTCGAAGGCCTTCTGCAGCTGCGCCAGGTTCGCCTTCGGATACAGCTCACGGTGCACGGTCGCCAGTGGCTCGAGCACCGGCTTGACCGCGGCGATGCCGCGCTGGCCGGTCATCCGGCGGGCGAGCCGGGCCCGTACCCGGCGCGAGGCCGAGGTCGGCACGGCCGCGGACGCGCCGGGCTGGCGCTGGGGGACGTTGTTCGGGGTGGGCCGCGGCGGGGTCGCGGGCGCGGCGGGCTGCGTCTTCGGGGCAGCAGCCGCCGATTGCTCGACATTCGCCTCGCCCAGATGCTGAGTCATGCCACCGCCTCTCCGTACCGCGATCGCACCACATTACCGCTCGAGACCATTCTGCCGCTGCGTCGTGGTGGACCGCTCCTCACCATTGTCTCCCGTTCCGCCGCGGTGGCGGCGGCCGGATGGCCGCTTCGGCGCTCGGGCCTGCGCTCGGGCGGTCGTTGCCGGACGGCCGCGGGCGGGGGCGGAGCCGGCGGACGGGGCGGTAGCGTGCGACCCATGACGGTCCTGCGGTCGCTGGTGTTGTTCGGGCTGGCGGCGCTCGCCGAGATCGGCGGTGCCTGGCTGGTGTGGCAGGGCTGGCGCGAGCACCGGGGGCTGTGGTGGATCGCGGCCGGGGTGATCGCGCTCGGGGCCTACGGCTTCGTGGCCACCTTCCAGCCGGACCCGGACTTCGGCCGGGTGCTGGCGGCCTACGGCGGTGTCTTCGTGGTGGGGTCGCTGGCATGGGGCGTGCTGGTCGACGGATTCCGGCCGGACCGATGGGATCTGCTCGGCGCGGGCATCTGCCTGGTGGGCGTCGCGGTGATCATGTACGCCCCGCGCGGCGGCTGAGGAGCCCGAGCCCCGCGGTGGCCGGGCAGTTGGGATGCCGAGAATTTGCTGGAGCCGCGCCGACGGTGCGGCGGGCGGTGACCGAAACCGCAACGCTCGGTTGCGTTCTCATGCATGGGTTCGGAAACTTGCCGGGCGGGATTCCCGGGCACGCCGCCGTGGATGGGGTAGTATTCGGCGTTTTGCGTAAAGTTTTCGCTGCTGTGCCAGTCATAGCCGGAATCTGTTACGGTCTATTGCGTTTCAGGGTCGAGGGTTGTTGCGGCAACGGGGACTGATTGCGAAGCGCTATGACTGGACAGGTGGCTGGGCTCGCGGGACTGGTGGTCGCAACCGCCGTCACCGTGGCTGCCGCGTATTCGGTTCCGGCGCACGCGCATGCGAATCCCGCTGCGCCGTCGACGAATCTGGCGATCGACGACTGCCCGGCCCTGTACGCGCTGGGAGTCCAGGGCACCGGCGAGTCCTCGCCCGACGCCGCCCCCACCACCGACACCGGCATGCTGTCGACGGTGTTCCGCCCGCTGCTGGCCCGCGCCGCCGAGCCCGGCCTGGTCGACCGTGCCTACGTCCCCTACGAGGCGAGCTTCGGCGGGTTCACCGACGGTGGCGCGGCGCCCTACGCGGAATCGGTCCAGGGTGGGTTGCAACGGCTGCGGACGATGGCGCGGCAGGTCGCCGACCGGTGCCCGGACACCCGCCTCGGGATCGTCGGCTACTCGCAGGGCGCCCACGTCGCCTCGATGTTCGCCCAGGAGGTCGGGCTGGGGGCGGGCGTGGTCCCGGCCGACCGGGTCGCCGCGGTGGCGCTGTTCGGCGATCCGACGCGGAACCCGAACGCCCCCCTGTTCCCCGGCTCGCCCGGCAAGCGCACTCCGGACCCGGCACCGGGCACCCACGGGCAGCGGCTGGCCGCGCTCCCCGCGCTGCCGCCTGCACCCGCGCCGGGCGGCGGCATCGGGCCCGAGCGCGACCGCGCCGCGAACTTCGCCGCCCTCACCGGACGGGTCGCGAGCTTCTGTGCCGCAGGCGATCTCGCGTGTGACGCCCCCGCCGACGCGCCGATCCTGCGCGCGGTGGCGAACATCGCGGGCCAGGCGCGGATCAGCGGCGGTGACCCGGTCACCGCGCTCGGCTCCATCGCCGAAGCGCTGGCCTTCACCTCGATCAAGACCGCCGCGGCGGTGGCCGAGCAGGACATCCAGGGCAACACCCCGGCCCAGTTGTCGCTCGCACCGGGCAAGTCGATCGCCGAGCGGATCGCCGACGCCTCCGACCCTCGCATCCCACTCGACGTCGACGGCGCGCTGCGCGGGGTGCTGCGCGTGGGCCTCATCGGCTTCAACGCCGTCGTCGCGGTGCTCCGCACGGTGCTGAACCCCGCGGCCCTGACCGAACTCGCCACCGCGGGCCTGAGCAACCCGGCCGCGGGACTCGCGCTGCTCGGCACGAAACTGGCCGGAGCGGTACCGCACCTGGTGCCGCCGACCACGGTGTCCCGGCTCGTCACACAGGCCTACGACGCGGTCGTCGCCAGCGTCACCGACCACCGCGAACTGCTGGATCTGACCACCTGGGTGCGGTATTGGGACACCGCCCGCCGCCACGGTGCCTACAGCACCGCGACGGTCGCCGCCGACGGCGCGACGCCCACCCGTTACGTCGCCGACTGGTTCGCCGCCGTGGCCCGTGACCTGGCCGAACAGGGTGCGGGCGGTGCGCGGAGCGGTGGCGCCGGAATAGCCGGGGCGCCCGACGGCGCGTCGGCTACGCCGAATGCCGGGAGTGCGGGACAATTTCCGTTCGGGACAGGAGCCGATGGCGCCTCATCCGGGGGCGTGGCCTCGATTCCGCCCACCGTGCGACCCGGTACCACCGACCACAACTACCCGTTCTCCACGAACTGATCGCCGAGAGGTCCGACGATGCGACACCACGCGCCCGGCCCCGCGGGAATGGGGGAATGTTGAAGTCGTACAAAGATCTGTCCCGGTGGTACGACCCGCTCGAACCCGACACCGCCGCGCCGAGCGGGTCGCCCGCCGATCAGGACCGCCTCGAACCGCTCGACGACGAGGGACCGGCACGGTATCCGCACTACATTCGCGACGAGGATCCCGTCGAGGCGCGGGCGATCACCGAGGTGCCCGCCGACCTGCCGACCCGGCGCGCCGAATTCACCGGCGGCTGGTCGGACTGGGTGGACGCGCCCGCCGCGGTGCGCGCGCCCGGCCCCGACGACGAGTTCCCCGAGCGCGGTGCCGACCTGGTGCGCTTCCCGTGGTCCGACGACGAGGACGACTACGACGACGATCCGTTCCCCGAGCCCGCCCCGGCTCGGTCGTTGCGCGAGCATCCGGCCTACCGCCGCGGGCGCACGGTGGTCGTGCTCGTGATCGCGGTGCTGTTGCTGATCGCGGCCGCGGTGGGCGCGATCGTGTTGCTGCGGCTGTCGGCCGACCGGCCCGCCGCCGCACCCGCCACCGCGCCGATGCGGTTCACCGCGGGCAGCGCGCAGGCGGGCATCACCACCGGCTGTCCCACCGAACGCACCGACCGCATCGTGCGCAGCGCCGCGCCGGGCGGCACCACCTCCGGGCCCGACGCCGTGCTCGGCTTCCAATACGCCTACTACGTCGAACGTTCCGGCGCGCGCGCCAGGCAGTTCGTCGCGCCCGCCGCCGCGGTGCCCGCGGCAGCGGTGATCCAGCGGGGGATCGACTCGATCCCCGCGGGCACCACGCACTGCGTGCGGATCGCCGCGCTCGGCGACACCATGTACGCGGTGGAGGTCACCGAGTACCGGCCGGGCGGCGCGCCCGCCACGTACAACAAGCAGATGGTCACCACCGAGGTGATCGACGGCCGGGTGCTCATCGCGGGCATCGCGGCCGGATAAGGAGAGCTGAGAGCGATGGGAGAGGACTGGAGCCGCTGGCTCGACGAGGCGCCCGACCGGGGCGACCCGCCGAGCCGACAAGCGCGTTCGAAGGCTCCGGTGGTGCGGCTGCGGCGGCGCGGCGGTGACGGCGAGGCCGAGGGGTTCGGGCAGCGGCCGATCCTGGTGGTCGGCGGCTGCGGCGGTGCGGGCACGACGACGACGGCGCTGGGCATCGCGGGGGAGCTGGGCTCGGCGGGTACCCCGACGGTCGCGGTCGACGCGACCGCGGCGGGCAGCGATCTGGCGCTGCGGGGCGCCGACGAGCATCTGCACCCGATCAGCCTGCAGTCGTGGCTGTACGGCCGCGGCGACGACGAACCGGCGCCGCTGAAGGAATGCCTGTCGCGGGCGACCTCCGGCATCGGCCTGCTCTGGCGCGATGCCGCCCCGCTGCGCCGCCGCGCGACCTACTCCACCGTGGCGCGCGCGGTGGCCGACGCCGGGTACACGGCGGTCTACGACGGCGGCCACCCGATCGCGAGCAGACAGCTGCGTCCGCTGCTCTACGACGCCGA
Organism: Nocardia farcinica; assembly: GCF_001182745.1. Lineage (NCBI taxonomy): Bacteria > Bacillati > Actinomycetota > Actinomycetes > Mycobacteriales > Nocardiaceae > Nocardia > Nocardia farcinica. The sequence continues at coordinate 325,495 of NZ_LN868938.1, forward strand.
TATCGCGCTGGTGCTTGCCATTCCGGCCCGCCCCGATGCCGCGAACCGGCTGCGGATGACGCTCGAATGGCTCGACGACGAGTTCGGCGAGGCCGCCGAGGGGCAGGGTGGCGGCATCGTGGGAGACACCACCCTGGTGATCTCGCACCAGGCGCCCGGCGACGACTCCCGGGTCGCCGATCATCTGCGCGCGCACCTGTCGGGCTGGGTCCGCGACATCCGCGAGATCCCCTACGATCCGCACCTGGCCCGGGGCGAGCTGGTCCGCCACGCCGACCTGGCGGCCGAGACGCGCCGGGCGTACGAGCGACTCGTGGCGGGGGTGGCATCATGACCGCCGCCATGAGACTTCGCCGCAAACTCGATCCGCGACCGGCCGGGGTGGTCGCCCCGCCGGAGTCGCGCCGCGCGCCGGTGTGGGACCGCCCGGTGCCCGGGGTGGGCCGGGCACCGCTGGTGTGGCTGCTCGGCGTGCACGGCGGCGCGGGCGCGACCACCCTGGCGCACGTGCTCGCGCCCGCCGCGGACACCTCCCGGCGCTGGCCCGGGGTGTTCGACCGGGAGTCGCCGTTCGTGGTGCTGGTCGCGCGCGAGACCATCGCCGGACTCACCCGGGCCCACGACCTGTTGCGGCAGCACCACTTCGGCTTCGGCGGTCCGTCCGAGGTGCTCGGCCTGATCACCGTCGCCGCGCGGCCCGGCCGCATGCCCGCCGAGATCCGCCGCTACCGCGAGGTGGTCGGTTCGCTGGCCGGGCCGTTGTGGCAGGTGCCGTGGTACGAGGAGTGGACCCTGGTCGAGCCGGAGCAGCTGCCGATCTGGACGCCGGGCGACCCGATGCCCGAGCGCAAGCGCAAGATCGATCCGCTGGCCGAGGTGCCGGTCGAGGTTCGCGAGCTGGGCGCTGACATCGTCGACGCGGTACGTGAGAAACTCGACAGCGGAACGGAATTCGCCGACGACGACATCACCTCTCCACCTTTCGAGAAAGGGTCCCGATGAGCATGTTTCTCCTGGCCGTACAGGACACCTACGGCACCGTGCTCGCCCAGGTCGGCAACCCGACCCCGGAAGCGCCTCCCGGATCGGAGAAGATCCTCCAGCTGGTGCGGTACCTGACCTGGTTCGTGCTGCTGTCGGGTATCTGCGGAATCATCTACGCCGGTGGCAAATTCGCGTGGGAGCGGTGGACGGGCGGCGGGCTCGAGTCGCCGAAGATGGTGGCGGGCGCGATGATCGGTGGCGTGGTGGCCACCAGCGCGGGCACCATCATGAACGCTGTCATCGGTACGTAGAGGTCGGGGAATGTCCACGCTGCGAAACCACGCCGAACTGCTGGCCTACAAGCGGATGCCGGCCGAGGTGCTCGAACCGCTGATGCAGCTGCTGAACTGGCTGCTGTGGTTCGTGCTGCTGGTGTGCCTCGCCTGGATGATCCTGTCCGCGGGCAGGTTGTGGATCGCCTTCCGCAGCGACCTGGCGGCCAACGATGCCTCCCACGGGGTGATGATGAGCCTCATCGGCGCGATCGTCGCGAGCACGGCCTCGGGCATCGCGCTGGCCTTCCTGCCGGCGTGAGCGTGGGGCGGCGGATGGGAACGGTGGGAATGGTGGGTGCGGTGCTGCTCGCCACGGCGACCGGCTGCGCGGACGAGGCCGCGGACGCGGCGCCCGACCTCGGATCGGCGCCGACCGAGGTGCGCTGGCAGTCGTACCGTGGCGTGGCGCTGCCGCACACCGCGCAGGGCCCGGACAGCGAAGCGGACGGTGCGGCAACGGGTTTCGCGCAGTCACCGCCCGGCGCGGCGGTCGCGGCGATCACCCACACGGTGCGCTTGTCGCTGGCCCCGGACGGTGTCTGGCCCGCGGTGCTGGCCCGGGAAGTGGTGCCCGGGCCCGCCCGCGACGCGTGGGCGGTGGACCGGGTGCGCCTGTCGATCACCGGCCCGGCCGACCCGGCGTCGGCGCCACGGCTACTCGGGTACCGGATCACCGAGTACACGGCGCAGCGCAGCGCCGTCGACGTCTACACCACCTATGCGGACGGCTCCACCGCGGTGCACCACACCGTGGTGGAGTGGTTCGCCGGCGATTGGAGATTACGGCTGCCAGATCTGGAGACGACCGCACGCCCGACCGAGGCGGTCGCGGCACCACCCGGCGACATCGTGACATTGGAGGCACCGCAGTGAGTCAGAAGGAGCCGTACGCGCGTGACCGCGTCTCCTTCGGCGCGGTCGCGTCCGCGGCGCTGCTGGCGCTGATCGTCATCGCCGGTGTCGTCGTGTACATCACCCGCGACGACGATGCGGCCGAGGGCGCGCAGGCCGAGCTGGCCGCCACCGTCGGCGAGGGCTTCGCCACCCCCGAGGTGGACATCTTCGGCCGCCGCGTGGACATTCCGAACAACCCTGCCGGACAGCCACTCCCGCAGGATCCCACGCTGCAGCGCACCCCCGACGACGCCGACTGGCTCACGGCGCGCCCGGACGGCCTCGACCGCCCGCACGGTTGGCAGCGGGTCTACGGCGCCTCGGTGCCGTTCTCCACCTCCGACGGGCCCGCCCGGCTGGAGGAGGGGCAGGCCGTCGGTTACGCGCACACGCCACAGGGTGCGGTGCTCGCGGCCGCGCAGATCACCTACCGGCTCAACGCCCGCCCGGCCGACCGGGAGCTGTACGTGCGCCAGGTGCGGGTGTCCGCCCAGCAGCTCGCCGCCTACGACCGCGCGCTCGAGGAGGATCGGCTGCCCGAGCAGCAGCCGGAACGGATCACCAGGTACTTCGTCGCGCCGGACGCCTTCCAGGTCGAGAGCTATGCCGACGACCTGGCCGTGGTCCGGTTCGCCTCGCGCGCCCCGGCCGTCGACGGCAGACAGCTGTGGGTGGCGCTGCGGCTGGTGATGGTGTGGGAAGCGGGGGACTGGCGGCTCAAGCCCGCCACCGCCGAGGGCAGCCGGACCGAATACATCGAATCGCTTGCGGGGTGGACGACATGGTGACCACAGAGACGGCCGAGCCACGAGGGGTGCACACGATGGTGCGAAAACTCCTGACCATCCTCGCGGTGATCTTCACCGTGATGATCGCGACCCCGACGGTGGCCTACGGGCAGACCTACGGATTCGACGAGACCTGCAACGAGATCCACGACACCCTCGACGGTGTCGGCCTGCCCGGCATCTCGCTGGGCGATGCCGCCTCCGCGGTGTGCAAGGCGGGCAACGCCGCCTCCCATCCCGGCGACGCCGCCGACGCGGTGAAGGACAAGGCGTGGGATTCCACCTTCGGCAAGGTGGTCGACTCGCTGATGAACGGCCTCGGCGAGGCCATCATCCTGGCGTTGACGTTCTGGATGAAGGTGCCCAACGAGGCGGCCAGCGATTCGGGTTCGTTGTTCACCAAGATCAACGACTACACCTATCAGGTGCAGATCCTGCTGCTCATCGCCTCGGTGATCCTCACCGGCGCCCGACTGGCCGAGGCCAGACGCGGAGCCGCCGTGAGCGAGGCGGCCGAATCGTTCCGCATGTTCGCCCGGGTGGTGTTCAGCTCCTGGATGCTGGGCGCGGTGATCGTGGCGGGCACGCAGGCCTCCGACCGGTTCGCCGAGTGGATCATCAGCGACGCCACCAACGGCAACGCCAAGGACATGGCCGAGCTGATGGTGAAAACCAGCAAGCTGCAAGCGTTCTCGCCCGGCCTGGTGCTCATCATCGCGATCGTCGGACTGCTCGGCGCGCTCGCGCAGATCGTGCTGGCCATCGTCCGGCAGGGCCTGCTGATCATCGCCGCGGGTGTGTTGCCGCTGGCGGCGGCGGCCTCGGGCATGAACGTCGGCAAGCAGTCGTATCAGAAGCTGGTCGGCTGGATCATCGCGTTCATGCTCTGGAAACCGGTGGCCGCGATCGTCTACATGATCGCGTTCACCACCGCCGGGCACGTCGACGGGCTCACCTCGGCCACCTCGCTGCCCGAAGGCGAAGAGGCCCAGCGCATGCTGGTCGCGATCGTGCTGCTGTGCAGCGTGGCGTTCGTGCTGCCCGCCCTGATGCGCCTGGTCACCCCGGCGGTGGCGATCGTCGGCTCCGGCGGCTCCGGCCTCACCGCCGCGGGTGGCACCCTGGTGGCCGCGGCCGCCCTCGGTGCGATGGGCACCAAGGCGGTCGGCGTCAAGGGTGCGGCCGCCCCGGGTTCGGCCGGTTATGTATCCGGCAGCGGTGCCGGGCCGCGGCCGCCGGGTGGCGCGGGCGGCCGTGGCGGCGCGCCCCGGCCCACCCCGCCGCGCGGTGGCGGTGGTGGCGGCGCGAGCGGACAACCGCGCGCCTCCGGCACGCAGGGCTCGGCCGGAGTACCGTCCGGAGCTGCCGCCGCCGCGGGCCGGATCGGCGCCGCACGTGCCGCCACCAGCGGGATGCGCCGAGCCGACGAATCGATGGGTGACGTGGCAGGGGACCGTTGGGCGAACCGCTCGCCCGACCTCGGGAGGAGCACCATTCCGCGATGACGATCAGCGACACCTACGAGCGCCGCTCCTACGGGCTGTGGCAGAAGCCGCGCAGCGCGGGCCTGTTCGGCCTGCGCTGGGAAGAGACGGTGATCGGCTTCGTCGTCGTGATCACCGCGCTGATCTGCGCGATGGTCGGCGGATTCAAACTGGGCCTGATCGTCGGCGGTGTCGGCGTGGCGGTGATGGTTCCACTGGTGTGGCGGACGGGGGGCCGCTCGGGCTACGAGACGGGATTGATGATGTTCAACTGGATGCGTTCGCGCAGTCGCGGCGAGCACGTGTACCGGGGTGGGCGGTTCTCCCGCATCCCGGGCGGGGTCACCCGGCTGCCCGGCCTGCTCGCGCCGTCGAAGCTCTACGAGGGCATCGACGCGGGCGGCTACAGCTTCGGCATGATCCACCTGCCGCAGTTCGCGCAGTACACCGTGGTCCTGCGGGCGTGGCCGCAGGGCCACGAGGCCGTCGACCAGCCGGTGATCGACCGCTGGGTCTCGGCCTGGGGCACCTTCCTCGCCTCGGTCGGGCAGACCAGCGACATCGTCGCGGTGGTGCCGGTCATCGACACCGTGCCCGAGACCGGCAACCGGCTGCTCACCGAGGTCTCCACGATCACCCGTCCCGAGGCACCGGATCTGGCCCAGCAGGTGATGTACGAGCTGGCCACCGAACTGCCGCAGGAGCGGGTGCAGCTGCTGCCGCGGGTGGCGATCACCTTCAAGGCCACCACCGCCGAACGCCGCAAGAACCCGGCCGAGGAAGCGGTCGAGATCGGCAGGCGGTTGCCCGGCATCTGCGCCGCGCTGGCCGAAGCCGGGGTGCGGGCGCAGCCGATGTCGGCCGACGAGGTGATCGCCTTCATCCGGCGCAGCTACGATCCGGCCTCGCAGGCCGACCTCGAGGTGGCCGCCTCCGAACCCGAAGGGCACGGGCTGGATTGGGCCGACGCGGGCCCGGTCTCGCACGACGAGAAGTGGGATCACTTCATCCACGACGGCGGCCGCTCGGTGACCTGGGAGATGGACGCCGCGCCCGAGGGGGCGGTCGACGAACGGGTGCTGCAACGCCTGCTCGCGCCCAATCCGGAGGTGCCGCGCAAGCGGATCGCGATCGTCTACCGGCCGCATTCGGCCGCCGACGCCGCCGAGATCGTCGACGAGGACTTCAAGAACGCGCTGGTGGCCCAGCAGAGCGAGCGCGGCGTGGTCTCGGCCGCCGCGACGCTGCGGGTCGGCGCCACCCAGCAGGCGCGCGAGGAACAGGCCAGGGGCCACGGTGTCACCCGCTTCGGCGCGCTGGTGACCATCACCGAGCCGCTGCGCGGCGACCTGCCCCGCATCGAGGCCATCACCCGCGACCTGTCCACGCAGGCGCGGTTGAAGATCCGGCGGTGCTATCGCTACCAGGCGGCGGCCTTCGCGGCCTCGCTCGGCTGCGGTGTCATCCTGCCGGAGCACGCGACCATTCCGAAGGCATTGGCGGGGTGAGCTGGTCATGGCACGCGAACACGAACCACCGGTGCGCGAGCGGGGCAGGCGCGCGGACCCGGACGAGCGCGCACAGTGGGCGCGGCCCTACGACGAGGACGAGATGGGACCGCCGCGCCGCCGCGACGACGGTTCCCGCCCCCGCAGGCCCGCCGGTGACGCCGCACGGGTGAGCGATCGCGCGCGGGAGGCGCCGCGCCGTCCCCGCCCCGACCATGCGCCGGGCGAGCGGCCGGCGCCCGAGCGCGGCCGGGCCACCGGCGAGCGCCGCACCGAGGCGCCGCGGACCAGGAGCGCGGGCCGTCCCGCCGCCGAGCGCACCGGCCGCACCCCGCGCCCCGACGGCGCGCGCGGCGGGCGACCGGCCCGACCCAAGGCCGACCACACCGCCGACCGGGCGATGGGTGCCCCGCGCACCGACAAGGCCGCCCGCCGCGCGAAGGCCCGCGCCGACAAGCGCAAACAGTCCGGCCCGCCGCTGCTCGACGACGCGACCAGGGCGAGGCTGGAGGCCGTCAGCCGGGAGGGCGCCGGCCTGCGGGCGGCGTGGGCGAGTTTCCGCATCCGCACCGACGACATCCGCCGCCGCAACTACGCCGCACGCGCCGAGCAGACCATCGAGGACGGCTTCGACCGCAGCACCGCCCAGCTCACCGACCGCGGCTACGCGGGCCCCGGCGGTGGCCGGATGAACGTGGTCGGCCGCCCCGTCGAATACCGCGCCACCACAGCCCAGGTCGCCGGACTGTGGCCGTGGTCGGTCGGGGCGGGCGCGCCGCTGATCGGCACGCCGCTGGGCTCGCACCTGCACACCGGCGCGCCGGTCTGCTTCGACCCGATGAACTGGTTCCTGCGCGGCAGCTTCATCACCGCGCCGAGCCTGTTCGTGCTCGGCCTCAACGGTTTCGGCAAGTCCTCGCTGGTGCGCCGGATCGTGCTCGGCGGCATCGCGCAGGGCATCACCCCGCTCGTGCTGGCCGACGTCAAGCCCGACTACCGCAAGCTCGTCGAGCTGGTGGGCGGCCAGGTGATCGACCTCGGTTACGGTCACGGCAAACTCAATCCGCTGGCGGCGGGCGTGCTGGGCGCGGTGGTGCCGCGGCTGGAGGAGTTCCCGGCGTTGCAACTCCAGGTGCTGCAGGACATCCGGGCCCGCCAGGTCACCCTCATCGCGGGTCTGGTCGAGCTGGTGCGCGGCGCCCGCGTGCGCGACTACGAGGAGACGCTGATCTCCACCGCGCTGCGCATTCTGTACCAGCCGGGCAGCGGCTACACCCCGGACAAGCCGCCGATCATGGAGAACCTGCTCGAGGTGATCGTCGCGGGCGGCGAGGAACTCATGCTCGACGCCGGCGCCGACGACCCGGCGGAGTACCAGGTCGCCATCAAGGGGCTGCGCCGCTCGCTCCGCGCGCTGACCCAGGGCCCGTTCGGCGCGGTCTTCAACGGCCAGACCTCGGTGCCGATCGACACCGACTCGGTCGCGGTCTGCATCGACGTCTCGCACATCCCGACCGGCGACAAGAAACTCAAGGCCGCGGTCATGCTGGCCTGCTGGGCCGACGGTTTCGCCTCGGTGGAGGCGGCGCACGTGCTCGCCGACGCCGGACTCGGCCCGCAGCGCTATTTCCAGGTCGTGATGGACGAACTGTGGCAGGTGCTCGGCCTCGGCGACTTCATGGTCGACCGGGTCGACGAGCTGACCCGCCTGCAACGCAGCATCGCCACCGCGTTGATCATGATCAGCCACACCATCAAGGATCTGCAGGCGCTCGGCACGGAGGCCGCCATCGCCAAGGCGCTGGGCTTCCTGGAACGCGCGCGCGCGAAGATCTTCGGCGCGCTGCCCGCCGAGGAGGTCAAGCGTCTCGACAGCACGGTGCCGTTCACCGCCGCCGAGGAGGAGATGGTGACCAGCTGGTCGGCGCCGCAGGCCCTCACCGGTGAGGCGCTCAAGCCGGGCCAGGTGCGGCCCTCGCCGCCGGGTACCGGCAAGTTCCTGTTGAAGATCGGCGAGGATCGCCGCCCGGGCATACCGTTTCAGATGGAATTCACCCAGTCGGAGAAAGAGAGCGGAATTCACGAGACCAACCAGCGTTTCAGTGAATTCACCGAATCCACCACGCGCGGTGGCGAGTCCCCGAACGGAAGCGCGGCGTGAGATTCGGCGGGAGGAGTGCCGCATGATGCCGCATCGTTCGTATCGCAAGGTCTCGCCCGAGGTGCGCAAGGCGGCGGTCGAGCAGGTCGTCGCCCTGACCGGCACGCTGCGCAGCGAGACCGAGGCCTGCAAGGTGGTGGCCGAGCAGATCGGCGTGCACGCCAACTCGGTGCGCAATTGGGTGCGTGCCGCCGAGGGACCGAGTCTCGAGCGGATGGACGTCATCGCGTTGCGGCGGAAAGTGGCCCTGCTGCAACAGCAGCTGGCGGCGGCCGCGGAGATGAACCGCACCCTGGCCGACACCCTCAACGAAGCCCGTCGGCGCACGTGACCGGAGTCCTCGCGTCGGTGTCCGACGCCTGCCGCCGGAAGTGGTCGCGGTGAGCGCCCGCGGCGTGCTGTGGTTCGCGCTCGGGACCGTCGTCGGTCTCATCGCGTTGGTCCTGGTGGTGGTGTTGCCCTCGGTCGAGGACCCGTGCGAGGGTTCCTCGCTGCTGGGCGGTGGGCCGAGCGCGCTGCCGCCGCTGGGCGGCTACCCGGCGGGCGACCCGCGCGCCGCCGATCCGTCGCCCGCGCAGGCGAACCCGACCCTGACCGCCACGCCGTCACTGGCCGCAGGCGCGGGCCCGATCCGGCGCACGCTGCCGATGGCGGTCGGCACCTTCACCGTCTCCGACGTCTTCGGCTCCCGCGGCGGCGGGCACAAGGGCGTGGACATGGCCGCCGCCGACGGCACCCCGATCTTCTCGGTGTCCGACGGCCGGGTGGTCGCCGCCGGGCCCGCCTCCGGTTTCGGCAACTGGATCGTGGTGGACTCGGTCGATGTCAACGGCCGCTCGTATTCGGCGGTGTACGGGCACATGTGGGATCACGGTGTGCTGGTGCGGGCCGGTGACACGGTGCGCGCGGGACAGCAGATCGGAGCCGTCGGCTCGGCCGGGGAATCCAGCGGTCCGCATCTGCATTTCGAGATCGTGCCGGGCGGCCGCTTCACCGGCGGGCGCCAGATCGACCCGATGCCCTGGCTCGACGGCGCGCCGACACCGGATCTGGGCGGCGCGCAGTGGTACTCGGCCGACCCGCGGTGCAGCCTCGGCTTCGGCAGCCCGGGCGGCGCGCTCGCGCCCGGCAAGGTGCCGCCGGAACTCGAGGTCTGGTACCGCCGCGCCGGATCGCTGTGCCCGGAGATCACCCCGTCGCTGCTGGCGGCGCAGGGCAGGCAGGAATCCGGCTTCCGGCGCGACGCCACCTCGCCCGCGGGCGCGCAGGGCCTGGCGCAGTTCCTGCCCGGCACCGCCGCCTCCGCGAGCCCGATCGACGGCAGGCCCTACGTTCTCGACGCCGACGGCAACGGTGCGGCCAGCGTGTGGGACGACGGCGACGCCATCATGGGCCAGGGCCGGTACATGTGCTCCCTCGCCGCCAAGATCAGGCAGTGGCAGGCCGAGGGCCGGGTGCAGGGCGATGTCACCGCGCTCGCGCTCGCGGCCTACAACGCCGGTGAAGGGGCGGTGCTGGCCAGCGGCGGTATGCCGAACCAGTATGCGGCGCACTACTCCGAGACCCGGCCGTACGTGGCGAACATCCTCGCGATGGAACCGCAGTACCGCGCACCGGGCTCGCTGGGCCGGTTCACCCCGGAGGAGGGCGAGCGCGGCCCGCAGATCCTCGAGGCCGCCCACGAGTGGCTCGGCACGCCGTACGTGTGGGGCGGCGGTGGTCCGCAGGGGCCGAGCAACGGCGGGATGGACGGGCCTGGCCTGACCGCCGCGGCGGTGTTCGCGGCGTCCGGCGGCGAGGTGATGTTGCCGCGCACGGCCGAACAGCAGTGGGAGTTCGGCGAGGAGGTGTCGATGGGCAAGGCACAGCCCGGTGATCTGGTGTTCAGCGACTTCGGGCCGCGCGGGCCCGCGCGGGTCGGGGTGTACGCGGGGGAGGGGCGGATGATCCAGTCCGCGCCTGCCGGACAGGACAGCCGCGCCGGTGGGGTGAGCGAGCTCCCGGTGCCCGGCGACGCGCGGGTGCGGAGGGTGCTGTGAGCGGACACGGCAGCGCAGTGGCGGCGTCCGGGCGGCCGCGGGGCCCGTCACGGCAGTTAGCCTGGAAGCACAGGACACGCGCGAAACTGGTGGTGGTGCTGGTGCTCAGCGTGGCGGTGACGCTCGCGGCGTGCGGGCGCGGCGACGAGGACGCCGATTCCGGCGTCCCGCAGCGTGTCACGTCCACCACCCGGCTGCTCGAACAGGCGCCCGCGCCCGACCCGGTCACCCCGGAGGGCGTCGCGGTGGTCGCGTTGCGCGAGATCTACACCTGGACACCCGCCTCGGAAGCGCCCGGCGAGTCGTTGCTGCGGGCGCGTAAGTGGCTGGGCCCCAGCCTGATCCGCACGCTCGACAGCTCGCCCACGGAGACGGCAAAACCCTCACTGCAATGGGCGGACTGGGCGCGGGCGGGCGCACGGGTCGATGCGTTCACCTTCGCCTCCGGCGAGCGGGCGCCCGGCGCTACGGGCGGCGACGTCCAGCAGTTCAAGATCGGTATCGAGCAGACGGTGGCCTATCCCGACGGCCGCACCGAGGCGTTGCCGCCCGCCACCGTCATCGCCACGGTGGTGCGCACCGCCGAGGGCTGGCGGCTCGACGCGTTCGGCTGAGCACAGACATTCCCCCGCAGGGCGATTCGAGGAGGCAGACATGGCGAAGAAGAAAAAGGTCACGGATCCGGCGGTACCCGGACCCGATCTCAGCCTGTACGCCGTCTACGCCGGCTTCGCGTTGTTCGGCCTGCTGCTGATCGCCCTGCACTTGGGCAACCAGATGATGAATCCGCCGCAGCAGTTGCCGGTCAACCCGATCGAGGTGGTCGCGGGCATGGCCCGCGGCAAGTACACCTGGCCCACCGGCTCGACGGTCATCGTGCTGCTGGTGTTCGCGTGCGTGGCCGGTGTGCTGGTGCTGCGCAGGCAGATGGCCAAACGCAAGTCGGTGGGTGCGCTGCCGGTGGACGAGAAGGCGCACTACATGGGCACCGGCGGGGCGATCCGCGCGCTCACCGAGGCGGGGGTGCGGGAGAAGGCCGAGCAGCTGGGTATGAAGCTCGGTTACAACGACGCACCGGGCGTGCCGATCGGGATCAGCGTGGCCGACGGCGTGATGCTCTACGGCTCCTACGAGGATCTGCACCTCGACATCTGGGGCCCCCGCCAGGGCAAGTCCACGTCCCGGGTGATCCCGGCGATCCTGGCGGCGATCGGCCCGGTGCTGTCCACCTCGAACAAGCGCGACGTGGTCGACGCCACCCGCGACGTGCGCGAGGCCAAGGGCAGCCCCACCTTCGTGTTCGATCCGCAGGGGGTGGCCGACGAGAGCCCGAGCTGGTACTGGAATCCGCTCGACTGGGTGGACGCCCACCACGAGGGCTGCGAGATGCGGGCGCAACGCCTGGCCGGGCACTTCGCCGACGCCGACAACGGCGGGGACTCCAAGAAGGACGAGTTCTTCGACCCCGAGGCCGAAGACCTGCTCGCCGCGCTGTTCCTGGCCGCGGCGCTCGGCCGCGAACCGATCGTGAAGGTGTGGGAATGGGTCACCAACCCCGTCGACACCGAACCGATCGAGTTGCTGCGCAACGCCGGTCACGACCTGATGGCCTCCGGCCTGGCCATGCAGTACAACGCCGATCCGCGCACCCGCAGCGGCATCTTCGGCACCGCCAAGAAGATGGTGCGCTGCCTGCAACTCACCAACGTGCACAGCTGGATCCTGCCCGGCACGGACCCGCAGACCGGTCTGCCGCGCAGGCAGTTCGACGAGCTGGAGTTCATCGAGCGCAACGGCACCCTGTACTGCCTGTCGCTGGAGGGCCGCGGCTCGGCCGCGCCGCTGGTGAGCGCCCTGACCGAGGCCGTGATCGACGTGGCCATGCGCAAGGCATCCCGCTCCCGCGGCGGTCGTCTGCCGATCCCGCTGCTCGCCGTGCTCGACGAGGCCGCCAACGTGGTGCGCTGGAAGGACCTGCCCAAGCAGTACAGCCACTTCGGCTCCCGCGGCATCGTGGTGATGACGGTCCTGCAGTCCTGGGCGCAGGGCGCGCGCTGCTGGGGAGACGCGGGCATGCTCGCGCTGTGGTCGGCGGCCAACATCAAGGTGCTCGGCAGCGGCGTGGACGACATGAACTTCCTGCGCGACCGCTCGGAGGCCATCGGTGAATACGATTCGATCTCGGCGTCGGTCTCCGAATCCAAAGGCGGCAAGAGCTATTCGCGGTCGCTGTCGTCGTCGAAGACCTTCAGTGTCAACGCGCTGACCACCCTGCCGCGCGGTCGCGCCATCGTGTTCACCTCCGGCCAGCCCGCGGTGCTGGTGCGCACCGTGCCGTGGTGGGAGGGCGAGTACGCCGCCGAGGTGAAGAAGTCCATCGCGCAACACGATCCGCAGCGCAAGACCGAGATCGGCGACGTGATCGGCTCGCCCGCGCTGGTGAAGAAGGACGTCCCGCCGCCGCCCGACCTGCGCAAGGGCGATGTCGAGGAGGTCCGGCCCCTGTGAACCGACCAACGAAAGGCATGGTCTCCGTGGACGTGACGGTACTCAGTGAGGAGCGTCGATGAACCAGCACCTGCCCGGGCCGCCGCGGCCGGAGAAGACGGTCTACGACGGCGTCGTGGAGTTCGTCGAGAACTATCTGAGTCTCGTCTACCGCCGTCAGGTCACCGACATCAGCGAGACCGTCTGGTGCCCCGAATGGTGGAAGCACGCCGAAGCGGCGGTGCGGCTCGAGGCGCTCTGGCGTGCGTGGGAGCACCTGCGGATGGATCCGGCGACGGGCCTGAGCGTGTGGTTCCTCGACCACGCCGACCCGCACATGACCAAGCTGTTCGATCCGCGCGGGCCGTTCAAGTACTGCAGCGTCCGCAACGGGCACAAGGACATGCTGAACCCGCTGCCGCTGAAATCGCCGGTGCAGGGCCAGTTCGATCAGCCCGCCCCGGACGACTACGAATACCGCAACCAGGCCTGAGCGCCCACCGCGGACCGCGAAACGCCCGCTCACGATCGTGAGCGGGCGTTTCGCGGTCGGGCGCTAGTTGCGGGTGCGTTCCAGGCCGCGGCCCTCGATCTCCCGGCTGCGGCTGGTCGACCTGGCCTCGGCCGTGCGCGCCCGCACCGCCTCCTCGGCGGGCAGTCCCTGCCCCACCTCCATGAGCATGCGCACCGCGGCCAGCTCCGGTGCCACGCCCATCTTGGCCAGATGCGCCGCGATCGCCATCCGCCGCTCGGGCGAGTCGTATTTGACCATCGGCGAGCCGGCCGCGCCGGTGGCGGCCGCGGCCAGGCCACCGGAGGCCATGGCCGAACCCGCGGTCGACATCGCACCGCCGGAACGGTCCTTCTCCAGCGAAATGCCTTTGACCGACGTGCTTTTCTCGACCATCCTGGCCAGCTCCAGATTGCGCGGGTCCTTGGCCTTGGACTCGCGCGCCTCCCGGATCTGTAGCTCCTTCGCCTCTTTCATCCGCGCCTCGGTGAGCTTGGCGCGGGCCTCGGCTTCCTTCTGGCCGCGCTCCCGGGTGCGCAGCGCGACCAGGGTCGCCAACTGCAACATTGTCTTCATCACGGCGGCGGTTTCCCGGCCGATATCGTCCAGTTCCTCGGACATGGGCTGCTCCCCGATGCTGCAGTGTTCGCTGTGGACGAATGGTGGTGCGGCGGTTGGTGGTGCGGCGGGTGGTGGCGCAGAACCACCTGTGGTCGAGATTACCCGAGAAACCACCCGGGCAACCCGACGTGCGGCGGGTCAGTCCAGGCGCACCGACTGGATCGTGACCGGGCTGGTCGGCTTGCCGTCACCGGGACCGTTGCTGTCGTCCTGGCCGAGTGCGGCGATCTTGTCCAGGGTCGCCATGCTGTTCTCGTCGACCGTGCCGAAGATGGTGTACTGCGGCGGCAGCTGCGAGTCGCCGTAGACGAGGAAGAACTGGCTGCCGTTGGTACCGGGGCCGGCGTTGGCCATGGCCAGGGTGCCGCGCTTGTAGGCGATCGCCTCCATCGCCATCGGGTCGCCCTCGGCGTACTGATCGGTGGGGTACTCGTTGCCGAAGACGTAGCCGGGCCCGCCCTTGCCGGTGCCGGTGGGATCACCGCACTGCAGCACCTTCAGCGTGGCGTCGGCGGTCATCCGGTGGCAGTCGGTGCCGTCGAAGAAGCCCTGCGTGGCCAGGCTGACGAAGCTGTTCACCGTGCACGGCGACTCGGCGTTGTTCAGCGTCAGGCCCAGCGGTCCCTGGTTGGTCTCCACGCTCACGCTCACCGTCGCGTCGCCGCCGGTGGTCGGAATGCCCTCGGTCTTGGTCGGCTTCTGCACCGGCTTCGCCGCGGGCTCGGGGCTGTCGGTGTAGGTGCAGTTCACCAGCTCCGGCTTGGGCGTGGCGGCGGGCGGCGCGGCGGCCGACAGCGAGGCCTCGGGGGTCTCCGAGGCGGCGGCGGTGTCGGGCTCCTCGCCCTTGGTGAGGAGGTAGACGCCGGTGGCCGCCGCGGCGACGACCACGACGCCGAGCACGGAGCCGGCGATCGTCAGACGCTTGCGCTTGCGTGCCCGCTCGGCCCGGTTGGCCAGCTGCCGCTCCAGCTTCCGCTTGGCCGCCGCCCGTCGCTGTTCATTGCTCGGCACTACCACAATCCTCCCGTGTCGGCGTACATCGAGGTAAGAGTGTGCCATCCCTTCCTGAGAGGAGGGTCGGGTCGGCGCGATGGGGTAACCGGTTGGACTTGGCGGGCCGCGGTGGGGAAAACTGGAACATCGTGACCAAGACCAGCAGCTTCTCCGCCCCGAAGGGGGTACCGGACTACGTGCCACCCGGCTCGGCCGAGTTCGTCGCGGTGCGCGACGCGCTCCTGCGGGCCGCCCGACTGGCCGGGTACGGGCATATCGAGCTGCCGATCTTCGAGGACACCGGCCTGTTCGCGCGCGGCGTCGGCGAGTCCACCGACGTGGTGACCAAGGAGATGTACACCTTCGCCGATCGCGGCGAGCGCAGCGTCACGCTGCGGCCGGAGGGCACCGCGGGCGTGATGCGCGCGGTCATCGAGCACGGTCTCGACCGTGGCCAGCTGCCCGTCAAGCTGGTCTACTCCGGTCCCTTCTTCCGCTACGAACGCCCGCAGGCGGGCCGCTACCGGCAGTTGCAGCAGGTGGGCGTGGAGGCGATCGGCGTCGACGATCCGGCGCTGGACGCCGAGGTCATCGCCATCGCCGACGCGGGCTTCCGTTCGCTGGGCCTGGACGGGTTCCGGCTGGAGCTGACCTCGTTGGGCGACGACACCTGCCGCCCGCGCTACCGCGAGCTGCTACAGGAGTTCCTGTTCGGGCTGCCACTCGACGAGGAGACCCGCCGTCGCGCCGAGCTCAACCCGCTGCGCGTGCTCGACGACAAGCGCCCGGAGGTGCGGGAGCTGCTCGCCGACGCGCCGCTGATGATCGACCACCTCTCCGAATCGGCCAAGGCCCACTTCGAGCAGGTGCTCGGCCACCTCGACGCGCTGGGCGTGCCGTATGTGGTGAACCCGCGGATGGTGCGCGGCCTGGACTACTACACCAAGACCACCTTCGAGTTCGTGCACGACGGCCTCGGCGCGCAGTCCGGCATCGGCGGCGGCGGCCGCTACGACGGGCTGATGGCCCAGCTCGGTGGCCAGCCGCTGTCGGGCATCGGCTTCGGGCTCGGCGTCGACCGCACCATGCTGGCCTTGCAGGCCGAGGGCAAATCGGCGGGCGACCCGGCGCGCTGCGACGTCTTCGGGGTGCCGCTCGGTGAGGCCGCCAAGCAGCGAATGGTGGTGCTGGCCGCCCAGCTGCGCGCCGCCGGCGTGCGGGTCGACCTCGCCTACGGCGGTCGGGGTGTCAAGGGTGCGATGAAGGCGGCCGACCGCTCCGGCGCCCGCTACACCCTGGTGCTGGGCGACCGGGATCTGGCCGAGGACACCATCGGCGTCAAGGACATGAGCACCGGGGACCAGCGGCAGGTGCCGCTGGGCGAGGTCGTCGGCGTGCTGCGCGCCGAACTCGGATAGGTCCCGAGCGGGCGCACCCGCGGGGTACGGTTGCTGCGCACCACGCGTGCGGTGGTTGCTGCGCACCACGGGTGCGGTGGTTGCTGCGCACCACGGGTGCGGCGGCTGATGCGCACCACGGGTGCGGTGGCGTGTGCGAAGAGGTGGAACGTGGACCCCAACGCGGACCGGGCCGAGCCGGACCGGCCGGTCGGACTCGATCTCGTCGCGCCGGAGACCTACGTCCCGATGCTGCGCAAGCTCGCGCTGGCGGCGGTGGGCGTCGGCCTCGGCGCAGGCCTGCTGGCCGCCGTGCTGGTGGCGTGGCCGATCGCGCTGGCGATCGGGCTGGTCGTGGCCGTGCCGACCGTCTGCTACGCCCTCGCGCTCGGTCGTCGCCGGATCTGGCTCAGCGGCAAGACCGTGCACGCGCGGCTGCTCGTCGGGGAACGGCGCCTCGAGGTGGCCGCGGCCTCCGGCGTCGAACTGCTCGTCTTCCCCGGCCGGCTGAGCCGGGTCGCCCTGCGGCTCACCGAAGGCGGGCAGACCCAGCTCATTCCGCTGGCGATGTACACCGACGGCGGCAGCGGCCGCGAACTGCACCTGCTCGGCCTGCGCAGGCTCGCCGACGCACTCGCCGCGGGCGAGTCCGCGGCCGCCGTGGCGGTGTCGGATCTGCTGATCCGCCAGTTGCGCGCCGAGGCCCGCGACGCCGGGCTCGAGGAACGGCCGCTCTACCGGGCGGTGCGGCTGGCGCGAGCCAAGGACTACGTCTCCCCGGTCGTGCTCACCGACCGCGAGGTCGCCGAACTGACCTGAGGGCGGTAGCCGAACGACCCTGGTGTTCCGTAGCTCACCACCGCGGTTCGGCCTCGGTGAACCTCGCTAGGGTGGGCAGCGAGACGCAGTCGACCCCGAGGGAGTTCTCGTGAGCACCGCCGACCGCACCGCCCCCGTGACCGTCACCGTGACCGGTGCCGCCGGGCAGATCGCCTACGGCCTGCTGTTCCGCATCGCCTCCGGGGCCATGCTCGGCCCGCACACGCCGATCCGGCTGCGGCTGTTGGAGATTCCCGCCGCCGTCGCCTCGCTGGAGGGGGTGGCGATGGAGCTGGAGGACGGCGCGTTCCCGCTGCTGGAGGCCATCGACATCAGCGACGACCCGTGGACCGGCTTCGCCGGGGCGAACGTGGCGCTGCTGGTCGGCGCCCGGCCGCGCACCGCGGGCATGGAGCGTGCCGACCTGCTGGCCGCCAACGGCCCGATCTTCACCGACCAGGGCCAGGCGATCAACGCCGTCGCCGCCGACGACGTGAAGGTGCTCGTCGTCGGCAATCCCGCCAACACCAACGCGTTCATCGCGATGAGCAACGCACCCGACGTACCCGCCGAACGGTTCACCGCGATGACCCGCCTCGACCACAACCGCGCCATCGCGCAGCTGGCGAAGAAGACCGGCGCACCGGCGACCGAGATCCATCGGATCGCGGTGTGGGGCAACCACTCCGCCACCCAGTACCCCGACCTCACGCACGCCACGGTCGCGGGCCGCCCGGCGCGCGAGCTGGTCGACGAGCAGTGGCTGCGCGAGGACTTCATCCCCACCGTGCAGCAGCGCGGCACCGCGATCATCCAGGCGCGCGGTGCCTCCTCGGCCGCCAGCGCGGCCAGCGCCGCCATCGACCACATCCACGACTGGGTGCTCGGCACCCCGGCGGGGGAGTGGACCTCGATGGCGGTGCCCTCGGACGGGTCCTACGGTGTGCCGGACGGGCTGATCAGCTCGTTCCCGGTGACCTGCGCCGACGGTGCCTACCGGATCGTCGAGGGACTCGAGGTCGACGCGTTCTCGCGCGAGCGCATCGATGCCTCGGTCGCCGAGCTGGCCGCCGAACGCGAGGCGGTGGTGGAGCTCGGCTTCGCCAAGGGCTGAGCCCGGCTACCGCACCGTCCAGGTCTCCGGGCCGTTGAGCAGGCGTTGCAGCGAATCCGCTTGCACCGGAGCCTGTTCGGCGGCGGCGGCGTTCTGGGCACGTACCGTGTCGTCGTAGGTCGGACGCGCGACGCTGCGGAACACTCCCGTCACCACATGGGTCAGCTCCTGATCACCCAATCGGGACAGCGCGTAGGCGTACTCCGGGTCGTCGGTGTGGGCGTCGTGCACCACGATGTCGGCCTCGGCGACCTCGGCCGTGCGCGCCACCGCGAGCCCGAAACCGCTACGGACGACCGCGAATTCGCCGTCGGCGCCGAAGGTGATCGGCATGCCGTGGCGCACCGGGATCAGGTGTTGCGCGGCGTTCTCCTTGCGCAGCACGTCGAACGAGCCGTCGTTGAAGATCGGGCAGTCCTGCAGGATCTCCACGAACGAGGTGCCCCGATGGGTGGCGGCCGCCCGCAGGACCTCGGTGAGCCCCGGGCGGTCGGAGTCGAGCGCCCGCGCGGCGAAGGTGGCCTCGGCGCCCAGCGCCACCGACAGGGTGTTGAACGGGTGATCCACTGAGCCCATCGGCGTGGACTTGGTGACCTTGCCCTGCTCGGAGGTGGGCGAGTACTGGCCCTTGGTGAGCCCGTAGATCCGGTTGTTGAACAACAGGATCGTCATGTTGACGTTGCGGCGCAGGGCGTGGATGAGGTGGTTGCCGCCGATCGAGAGCGCGTCCCCGTCGCCGGTGACGACCCACACCGACAGATCCGGCCTGGTCACCGCGAGCCCGGTGGCGATGGCGGGTGCGCGGCCGTGGATGGAGTGGATGCCGTAGGCGTCCAGGTAGTACGGGAACCGGCTCGAGCAGCCGATCCCGGAGACGAACATCAGGTTCTCCCGGCGCAGGCCCAGCTCGGCCAGGAACCCGCGCACGGTCGCGAGGATGACGTAGTCGCCGCAGCCGGGACACCAGCGCACCTCCTGGTCGGAGGTGAAGTCCTTGACCTTCTGCGGGGCGTCGGCGGCGGGCACGCCGGAGACGCCGGTGAGGCCGAGGTCGGCACCGATCAGCGAGCTGTCCACGATGGTCATCGAGTGCTCCCCAGATACGTGGCCCGTGCGCGGGCGGTGAAGGCTTTGTCCTGCTCGAGTTCCTCGATCGAGCCGTCCAGCGCGGCGTCGATGACGCCGACCAGCTCGGCCGCGGAGAACGCGGTCCCGGCGATCTTGGTCCACGGTTTCACGTCCACCAGGTACTTCGCGCGCAGCAGCATCGCCAGCTGGCCGCCGTTCATCTCCGGGGCGACCACCGTGCGATACCGGCGCAGCACCTCGCCGAGATTGCCGGGCAGCGGATTGAGGTGGCGCAGGTGGGCCTGGGCCACCGGCACACCCCGCCTGCGGGCGCGGCGACAGGCCTCGCCGATCGGACCGTAGGAGCTGCCCCAGCCGATGAGCAGCAATTCCGCCCGTCCATCGGGGTCGTCCACCGCCACGTCGGGCACCGCGATGCCGTCGATCTTGGCCTGTCGCAGCCGCACCATCAGCTCGTGGTTGGCCGGATCGTAGGAGATGTCGCCGCTGCCGTCGGCCTTCTCCAGCCCACCGATGCGGTGCGCGCGGCCCGCGGTGCCCGGCACGGCCAGCGGGCGGGCCAGCGTCTCCGGGTCGCGGGCGTAGGGCTGGAAGGCGGGTGCGTCGTCGCCGGCCTCCGGCTCGAAGGCGGGGTCGATGCGGTCGAGGGACGCGACATCGGGGATGGACCACGGCTCGGAGCCGTTGGCGATGGCGCCGTCGGAGAGCAGCAGTACCGGGGTGCGGTAGGTGAGGGCGATCCGGGCCGCCTCGACCGCGGTGGCGAAGCAGTCGGCGGGCGAGCGCGGGGCCAGCACCGCGACCGGGGACTCGCCGTTGCGCCCGTGCAGTGCCTGCAACAGATCGGCCTGTTCGGTCTTGGTGGGCAGGCCGGTGGACGGACCGCCGCGCTGCACGTCGACGATCACCAGCGGCAGCTCGGTCATCACCGCCAGACCGATGGTCTCGCTCTTCAGCGCGAGCCCGGGCCCGGACGTGCTGGTCACGCCGAGCGCGCCACCCAGTGACGCGCCGAGCGCGGCGCCGATCCCGGCGATCTCGTCCTCGGCCTGGAAGGTGGTCACGCCGAAGTTCTTGTGCTTGCTCAGCTCGTGCAGGATGTCCGAGGCCGGGGTGATCGGGTAGGTGCCGAGGAAGACCGGCAGACCCGCCAGCTGCCCGGCCGTGACCAGTCCGTAGGCCAGCGCGGTGTTACCGGTGATCTGGCGGTAGGTGCCCGGCGGCAGGGCGGCCGGGGCGATCTCGTAGGTGATCGCGAACGACTCGGTGGTCTCGCCGTAGTTCCATCCCGCCCGGAAGGCCAGCACGTTGGCCTCGGCGATCTCGGGCTTGGCGGCGAACTTCTCCCGCAGGAACCGTTCGGTGCCCCCGATCGGCCTGCCGTACATCCACGAGAGCAGCCCGAGCGCGAACATGTTCTTGGCCCGCTGGCCGTCCTTCTTGCCCACGCCGGTCGGTTCGGTCGCGGCCAGCGTCAGCGAGGTCATCGGCACCTGGTGGACCACGAAGTCGGCCAGCGAGCCGTCGGTGAGCGGGTCGCCGGGATAGCCGACCTTGGCCAGCGTGCGCTTGGTGAACTCGTCGGTGTTGACGATGACGGTGCCGCCGCGTGGCAGGTCCGCGAGATTGGCCTTCAGCGCGGCCGGGTTCATCGCCACCAGCACGTCGGGCTGATCGCCCGCGGTGAGCACGTCGTAGTCGGCGATCTGGATCTGGAAGGAGGAGACGCCAGGTAGCGTGCCCTGCGGCGCGCGGATCTCGGCGGGGAAGTTGGGCTGGGTCGCCAGATCGTTGCCGAAGGCGGCGGCCTCGTGGGTGAAGCGGTCGCCGGTCAGCTGCATGCCGTCACCGGAGTCACCGGCGAAGCGGATCACGACCTTGTCCAAGGGGGTGGCGTCCGGTTTCGCCCGAGCGGCGGCGGATGTCGCTGCCGCTGCGCCACTCTCGATGCCCTGAGGCCTGCCGTTGTCCTGCGGATCCATGGGCGTTGCTTCACTTCCTCGTCGCGTGAGAAGGTGCCAGTCGCCAACCTACCCCCACGGGGCCGCCCTGGGCGGCGAAGTGGATTCTCCACACCGCCGGCGTGTACGAGCTGGTCAGGCGAACAGGGCGAGCTGGGTGTCGGCGGGCCGTGTGAGCCGGCTGCCCGCGGGCGGCGATGCCTCGTCCGCGGGTCGCGGAGCCGCCGCGGACCGCCTGGTCAGGCCGTGCCGTTCCAGCAGTGGGACGGTGCGCTCGCGCAGCCAGCTCGCGTACTCCGGCGTCACGTAGGCCCCGCGCCCGTAGAGCTGCCGGTAGCGGCGCAGCAGCGCCGGATGCGCCTCGGCCAGCCAGCCGAGGAACCAGCCGCGCGTGCTGCCGCGTAGATGCATGGGAATGGTGACCGCCGACGCCGCGCCCGACGCTGCGATCGCGCCGAACAGCTCGTCGAGATGGGCGCGGCCGTCGGTGAGATACGGAATGATCGGCGCGACCATGACATTCACCGCGAACCCGGCATCGGCCAGCGCGCGCACCAGATCCAGTCGCGCACGCGGCGCGGGGGTGCCCGGCTCGAGCTGCCGGTGCAAATCGGGATCGAGGATCGCGATCGAGACCGCCAGCCGGACGTCGACCTCGCGCGCCGCCAGACTCAGCAGCGGCAGATCCCGGCGCAACAGGGTGCCCTTGGTGAGGATGGAGAACGGCGTGCCCGCGTCGGTGAGTGCCCGGATGATGCCCGGCATCAACCGGTATCGGCCTTCCGCCCGCTGATACGGATCGGTGTTGGTGCCCAGCGCGACCGGCTCGCGGTGCCAGGAACGCCTGCCCAGCTCGCGTCGCAACACCGCGGCGACGTTGGTCTTCACCACGATCTGGGCATCGAAGTCGCGCCCGGCGTCCAGATCGAGATACTCGTGGGTGGGCCGGGCGAAGCAGTAGCGGCACGCGTGTGAGCAGCCGCGCATCGGATTCACCGTCCACCGGAACGGCACCGCCGAGTCCTCGGGCACCCGGTTCAGGGCGCTCTTGCAGAGCACCTCGTGAAAGGTGATGCCCTCGAACTCGGGGGTGCGGACGGTGCGCACGAACCCCGCCCGGCTCAGGCCGGGCAGCGCGCCGTCGTCGGCGTCCAGGGTTTGGTTCTGCCACCGCACGCACCCAGTCGAACATGCGTTCTAAGGTGTGTCAAGCGATGCGCTGCGCGCCGCCGCGTTCGAAACCGGCGGGATCGGCGAAGAAGGCGACCAGGTCGCGCACGGTGTCCTCGATCGGGCGGGGGCGATAGCCCAGCTCGCGGGTGGCCTTGCCGTGATCGACGGTGGGTGCCGAGATCAGGGCGCCGAGCGCGGCCTTGGACACGATGTCGGTGCCGAGCATCTTGCCGATCGGCTCGAGCACCGGAATGAGCCCACCGACGACCTTGGGGGAGATGGTGAACTTCGGGCCCTTCTTGCCACCGTAGGCGGCGGCCAGCCGGCACAGGTCGGTCATCGAGATCATCGATCCGCCGAGCAGGTAGTTCTCGCCGGTGCGGCCCTGTTCGCCCGCCAGGATCAGGCCCTCGGCCACGTCGCGGACGTCGACGAGGTCGAAACCGCCCCCGATCATGGCGGGCACCCGGCCCTGGGCGGCGTCGCGCAGGGTGCGGTTGATCCGGGAGAGCGGCGTGCCGTGGTCCAGCGGCCCGAAGACCCCGGTCGGGTTGCACAGCACCGCGTCCAGCCCCGCGTCGATGACCTTGCGCAACGCCACCTCGCCCGCCCACTTCGACCGGTCGTAGACCGGCAGGCCGGGATCGGTCGAGCGCACCGCGGTCTCATCGATGTGGCCGCCGCAGGTGTACTGATCGAAGGCGTGGATCGAGCTGGCGTGCACCATGCGGCGGGCGCCCACCGCGAGCGCCGCTTCGGCCACCACCCGCACCCCCTCGGTGTTGACCCGCCACGCCAGATCGTTCTTGTCCGCCAAGGTGATGACGGCCACCAGGTGGTACACCACCTCCGCGCCGTCCAGTGCGGCGCGCATCGACGCCGGATCGAGCACGTTGCCCTCGACCCAGGTCACGCCGGGGGTGTCCGATTGCGCGGGCGTCACCCGGTCGATGGCGACGACGTCGTGCCCCCGCTCGCGGAGCAGGGGGAGCAGGTTCGAACCGAGGTAGCCGGCTGCGCCGGTCACTGCGACCTTCATGCAGGAGAGAATATAGAACTTGTTCTAATTTGCAACACGTTCCAGTTTGTCGCCCGAGGTGCCGTCGACCCGGTCCGCGCGCTGTGCCGCACTCGAAACCTGTCCCGACTGTCGGCTATATTGAGCCGAACCGTAGCGGTGCAGGGCCGCGGACGGCCGAGCTGTCCGCTGGCACAGCCGCTTCGGGGAGGAACGTCCAGGCGTTCGAGGGAGCCGGGTGCGGCGGATGATCGGGCGGCCGGTGCGGAACAGGCAGTTGACGACGAATGGGGGGCAACTCGATGGAAAATCTCTCGGTGGACACCGGCGCGGTCCGGACGTTCGCCACGGAGCACGCGGGCATCGCCGGGCAGATCTCGGCGGCGGCGAACATGGACCTCGTCGGTCAGGTCTCGGCGCTCACGCCC
Source organism: Nocardia farcinica (assembly GCF_001182745.1). Taxonomy (NCBI): domain Bacteria; kingdom Bacillati; phylum Actinomycetota; class Actinomycetes; order Mycobacteriales; family Nocardiaceae; genus Nocardia; species Nocardia farcinica. The sequence continues at coordinate 349,299 of NZ_LN868938.1, forward strand.
GTCTTCGGCCTGATCGGCGCGGATTACCTGTTGAGTTTCGCGGCCGCGCAGGTGTTGCAGGCCAAGGACATCAACGATCTCGCGGCGAAATACAACGACCTGTCCTGGAAGGCGTTCTCGGCCGCCGCGCTGTTCGAGAACACCGACGGCGAGAACGCCGGCCAGCTGAACGTCCAGGCGAACGAGATCTGAGGCCGTCATGAAGCCACTCGATGTCACCGACACCGGCGTCATCGGCGCCGCCCAGCCCACCGCCGCGCCCGAGCCCGGCCTCGACCACGCGGTCGTCGGTGCGAACCAGGCGGCCGCCCCTGTCGCGTCCGCCCCCGCGAACGCCGAGATCCCCACCGATCAGGCCGTCATCGACGTGCCGCTACCGCAGCTGCCCGCCGATCTGCCGCCCATCGAGCCGCCCGAGTTCGTCCTGGCGCGCAAGATCTCCGACGACACCCCGGCCACCGGCACGGTTCCGGCCGGGCTGCCCGGCCTCGGCGGCGGTCAGCCGTCCGACCCGCAGGACATCCTCGGCGGCCTCGGCACCGAAGCCGCGGGCATCCTCGACGGGGCGAACGTCGCTCTGGGGCAGGCCGCCCAGCAGGCCCAGGAGTCCGTGCAGCACGCGCTCGGCCAAGCCGGTGCCGCCGCACAGAGCGCCGCCGCCGCGGCCACCCAGGCCGCCCAAGCCGCCGCCACCCAGCTGCCGACGCTGCCCAGCCTGCCCGCCGACCCCGTCGGCGCGCTGATGCAGGGCCTCCAGGTGCCCGCGCTGCCCGGCGTCGACGTGCTGTTCAAACCCATCCTCGACCTGTTGAGCAGCTTCGGCACCGGCGTGCTCGGCGCACTCGACCCCACCGCGATCCTGAGCCAGTCCTCGCAGATCATCGAGACCGCCATGCAGGTCGCCAAGGGCAGCATGGCCACCGTCGAACAGGTATGGGAAGGGCAGGCCGCCCGACAGGCGCAGGTCGCCGGCCAAGAGGCGAGCGCCCAGGGGCAGGAGACCAGCCAGCGCGGCTTCGACATCTCCGAGCTCACCCAGCGCGCCGCCGCCGTCGTGCAGCAGGGCAACGCCCAATTGCTCGGCATCGCAAGCTCGTTCGCCACCCAGGCCACCGCCCTGGCGCCGGTCATCCTCACCCCGCCCGGCCAGGCCACGCTGATCGCCAGCGCCACCGAACATCTCGGCAGCGCGCTCACCGTCGTCAACGCCACCCGTGGCGACCTGGCGGGCAAGACCGCCGAACTCAACGGTGTCGTCGCCCAGCTGCTCGGCCAGAGCGGGCTGCCCGCGCCCCAGGAGGTCGCCCAGGCGGCGGTGCAGAACATCGGCGAACCCCTCCTGTCCCAGGCGCAGGACGCCGCCACCCAGGCGGCGAGCGCGAGCCCCACCGCGGGCACGCCGGGCAGCTCGCTGACCCCCACCCAGCCGTCCGCACTGAACACGCAGAGTGCCAGCACCCCCAGCAGCGGCCTGCTCGGCGCCCTCGGCCGCCCCGGCGGTTCGGGCGGCTCCGGCGGTTCCGGCGGCGGCGGTGGGCGCTCGGGATCCCCCGGTATCACCGGTCTCCCGAGCACCCAGAGCCCCGGCTCCGGTTCCCCGGGCGCCGGCATCCCCGGCGTCCGCCCCGTCACCGCCACCCCCACCGGATTCCCCACCGGCACCGGCACTTCCACCACCCCCGCGGGCACCGGCAGCTCCTTCATGGGCAGCCCCGCCGCGGCCGGCGCCGGCCGCCAAGGCGAGGACGACGAGCACTCCCGCACCGTGCAGCCCTACCAGAGCCTCACCGGCAACGACGACCTCACCGGCCCGCTCGGCGAGTCCACCCCGGAAGTCATCGGCGCGACCCACACCGACGAACTCCTGGGTACCGACTACGAGCAAGACCAGTTCTGACCATCGGATGACACGCCCCACGATCATCGGCGTGGGGCATGCGGGCCGCCGTGAGCGAGCGGTCCACGGCAGCATGTGATGTCGGTAGGATCACCGGCAGTTGGCAGGGGGAGGAGAAGCCGGTCCGCCCCGCGATGCCCGAGAATCCCGGCGAGTGAGGGGTGCTGGATGGGGAGCAGGTCGGTGGTCGGGGGAGTTCTGGCGCTGGGGGTCGTGGTGGTGTTGGGGGGCTGCGATTCCGCGGTGGATGGAGATGCCGGGCCGGCCGGGAGCACTACGGCGACCGTCGCGGCGGACGTTCCGGCGGGTTTCGACCCGTGCGAGGACATCCCGCAGAGCGTGCTGGATTCGGAGAGGTTGCGGCAAAAGATCCCGGACAACTCGGCTGCATCGGGTGGAATCAAGTGGCGCGGCTGCCTCTGGGGGCAGCCAGATGGGTATGCGGTCAGCATTCAGACGACCAACATCACCGTCGAGATGGTGCGAGCGAAGGGATTCGTAGGTGCATACGAGTTTGTCGTCTCTGGTCGAGAGGCTATCGCCAGTCGTCAATCCGAAGTGGAAAAGGAAGCGTCGTGCACCGTCAACGTGGCGATGCGTGGGGGCAGTCTGTCGGTAGGGTTGACCAATCCAACCTCGGCGAAGAACACAGGACATCTCGATTCCTGTGACCTTGCTCGCCAGGTGGCGGAGAAGGTGGTTCCGGCGCTACCTGCCGGGGCGTGAATGCGGTGGAGCCGGTAGTCCTGGGGAGGGCATGAACGATGAGTGAGGACCAGTCGCCGCGGCCGATGGCGAACATGCTTACCGCCGCCCGCGAAGGCGCGCTATCCGTCGCGATGACACCAGAAGATTTCGTTTACATCGACCGGGATTGTGAGTTCTTCAAGAACACGATCCGGCAGATCCAGCGCCATGTCGCCAATATTTCAGAGCAGAGTCACTGGGGCCTAGGCGAAGACAACGCCGAACTCGTCTCTGCGCGGACAGTGGTTGAACGTTTCAGAAAGAAGGCCCGTGACGGAGACCGGGGCAACAGCGTCTGGGCGATCATGGAACAGCACTACCAGATTGTGGAAGATATCCAGGCCGTTTATCGGCTTGTGCGTGAGCGGATGATGCAGGCAGACAGCGAATTCGCGAGCGCTCTCACAACGCTGAATGAGACGCTACCGGAACGACCTCCTGAAGCCCGTACTCCTCAACAAGCGCTGGATGCTCTCGCCCACATGCCGGGCCTTGGGCCCCTGTTCGCATCGGCTCCGTCTCCCGCCGTGTCCAGTCCGTGGCCCACTACACCAACGAACGGATAAGGATCGTGAACTCACACGAGAGCCCTGCCATTCCGGGTGGCGGCGAACATCCGCCGAGTTGGAGACATCCGAAGATCATCGATGCCTTTTCACCGTTGGACACGACCGACGCAAACAACCAGGCACAGAAGTACTTCGAGATCAGCCAACTCTGGGACCAGGGCGTGCGCACCTTCGCGCGTTCGATTCAGAACTCGATCGCGCAGGCATGGTCGGGGGCGGCGGCGGAGGCGTCCAAGCAGAGCATCCAGGAGTACACCAAGAAGGCCGAGGAGCTGACGCCGGCGCTCACCGAGTTGTCGGCCAGGGTGAACGAGGCTGCCGCGGCGATCACTCGGACGAAGAACGAACTTCCGGACCCGGTCGTGATCACGTGGACGTCTTGGCTGTGGCCGCCCAACAGGTTCGAATTGCAGCGGGAGCAGTCGCAGGAGGAGCAGGCCGCCCAAGCGGCGATGGATACGCACTATGTGAAGCCGTTCCAAGGGATCGACAGTAGTATTCCCGTCCTGCCGACACCGGTGAGCCCCACCTCTTCCCCCGACATCACCGTTCCGCCCGGCCGGTTCGGCGGCGGTTCCGGTTCCGGTGACGGTTCGGGTTCGGGCAACCCGTCGTCGAACGGTCCGGGCGGGGGCGATCAGCCGGGAAGCCCGTCCGGTCAAGAGGAGCAACCGCAGCCGGGGGAGGAGACGGAACCGGCGGATCAGCAGGATGATTCGTCGACGAATCAGTCGTCGCAGGGCGATGATTCGACCGACCCGTCGAGCCAGGATCCCGCGTCGACCGATCCTGCCTCGACGAATCCGGCGGGGACGAACCCGAGTGATCCGGGGCGGACGGTGCCGAGTGGCTCGAATCCGTCGAGTCCGGGATCGGGGTCGCCGGGCAGCCCCGGGTCCGGCTCGCCGGGCAGTCCGGGTTCTGCGGCCACGCCGCAGCCGGGGCGCAGTATTCCGGGTGTGCCGGGCTCGGCGGTCGTACCGGGGCAGTCCGCCCCGGCGGCGGCCGCGGCGGCGGGCGGGGCGATGCGCGGGATGGGTGGCATGGGGATGGCCGGTGCGCCGGGGGCACGGGGCGGCGGCCAGGACGACGACACGCACCAGATTCCGGATTATCTCGTGACGCAGGAGAACACCGACGAACTGCTCGGGGAGTTGCCGCCGACGGTTCCCGGCGGTGTGATCGGCGGGGACGCCGGGTGACGGTGCGGTGGCAGTGGCGGTGACGTCGGAGATCGGGCATCGGCGCGGTGCCGGTGCGGGTGTGCACGACGGCGCGGGACGGCGCCGCCGAGAGGGGATGGGGTATGTCCGAGTGGACTTGGGACACCGATGATTTCGCGGCGCTGTGGCTCGGGGACGCCCATGACCGCATCCCGGGTCCGCTGCGGCATCTGAGCCGGTTCGCGTTCCACGACGAGGCCGCCGCGCACCGGGTCGCGGTGCGCAACCGATACGGCGCCGACGAACTTGACGAGATCGCGGCCGCCCTGCGCACCCTGGCCGCCTCCGACATCCGGATCGAGATCCTGGGTGGGAGTTGCCGGCACCGCAACAGCACGGGACGCGACGATCTGCGCGAGTATCGGGTGCTCGGTGCCCGGGCGGGTCACCGCGCGGTGGTTCTCACGCAGCACGGCACCGAGACCGAGCACGGCCCGATCCGTCTGCGCGCCTTCGATGCCGACCAGCTCCCGGCCCGCCTCACCCAGGCCGTGCCCGCGTGCCGTCCGGGAAACGAGCGGCCGGAGACGTTCCACCCGGCCGATCTCCAGCCTAGGCGGGACGGCTACCTCCAGGACAACGCGCGCAACACTCCTCGCGAACGCTACCGCCGCCTGCTCGGCAGGCAAGCCGACGGTGGTGGCACCGCCGCCCTGCTGTCCGGCCCGCTGCACTCGGCGGTGCGACCGCTCGACGTGCTGCAGTGGTACGACATCACCGACGACGGCCGCTACACCGAGCACCGCGGCGCCCACATCACCGTCCGCCCGACGACCCCGGCCGAGCTGACCCGGCACTTCACCGACTGGATCACCACCACGCTGAACCGCCTGCACGCCGACGCCGACTACTGACCGTCGCGTAGCGGCCCGAGGACGGGTGCGCACGCCGGACAGCCGATCGGTCGATGCCGCCCCCACGCGGGAGCGACTGTCCCTCAGCTGGTGCCGCGGAAGGCGTCGAGGAGTCCTCGATACAGAGCGGTGAACCGGGTGCGGGCGTCGCGCTGTTCGGCGGAGAGACCGTCGGTGGCGTCGGGAGCGTAGAGGATCAGGTGCACGTCCTCGGTGGGGTTCTCGGGCATCAGGTCGATGATCTGGCTGCCCTGGTCGGTGCCGGCGGGGACGCCGAAATCGGTGTCGGCGAGGGCGCGGATCTCGGTGAGCGCCTTGTCCAGTGCTTCGCGGGGCACCGTGCCGACGACCTCGCGGGGTTCGGTGCCGGGGTCGCGGTCGGGGGCGGTTGCGTCGGGACGGTGCACGGCGCGGCCGTCGGCGTAGACCTGCAGGTGTGGGCGCAGGTCGGTGCGCTGGCTCCAGCCCGCGGGCATGGTGGTCAGTGTGACCAGGGCGAAACCGGTTGCGGCCGGTTCGCTTTCGGCCGTGGCGACCGCGCCCGCGCTCGTCAGTGCCAGCGCCGCGACCAGCAGCGCCGACGCGATCCTTCGCATGTCATGTCCCCTTCTCGATGAGGCCCGCCCCAGGTCGGGGCGGGTGCGCGCTCGGCGCGGCATAGATCATGACAGGACCGGGGCCGCCGCGCCCGCCGCGCGGCGGGCGTGTCAGCGCAGCGCGGGCGGGTTGTTCAGGTCGCTCGCGGAGTAGGTGTCGCAGGCGTCGACCCGGCCGGTGCGGTAGCCGGTGAGGAACCACTTCTGGCGCTGGTCGGAGGAGCCGTGCGTCCAGGCCTCGGGGTTCACCCGGCCCTGGGCGGCGCGCTGGATGCGGTCGTCGCCGACGGCGGAGGCGGCGGAGAGGGCGTCGCGGATGTCGGTGTCGGTGAGCGGCCGCAAGAAGGGCTCGCTGCTGCCGGGGGCGGGTGTCTTGTCGGCGTAGTGGGCCCACAGGCCCGCGTAGCAGTCGGCCTGGAGTTCGGTGCGGACGGCGCCGGAGTCGGCCCCGCGCGGATCCTGCTGGGCGCGGCCGAGGTCGCCGAGCTGGTTCTGGATGTGGTGGCCGACCTCGTGGGCGACGACGTACTCCTGGGCCAGCGGGCCGCCGCTGGAGCCGAAGCGGTCGACGAGCTCCTGGAAGAAGCTGACGTCGAAGTAGGCGGTCTGGTCGGCGGGGCAGTAGAACGGACCCACCTCGCTGGTGGCGTTGCCGCAGCCGGTGGCGACGGCGCCGGAGAACAGGCGCAGCTTCGGCTCGGAGTAGCGCACGCCGGTCTGTTCGGGCAGCTCGCCCGCCCACACGGCGTCGAGGCTCTGCGCGGTGAGCACGACGCGGCAGTCGACGTAGCGGTTGGCGTCGGCGCCGGTGCGGCAGTGTTCGGGGGTGCCCGCGGTGCCGGGCTGGACCTGCCCGTTGTCCTGCGCGCCGGTGAACTGGCCCAGGACCGAGCCGGGGTCGCCGCCGAGCAGCAGCGTGATCACCAGCAGGATGAGGCCGCCCGCACCGCCGCCGAGCGCGAGCTTGCCGCCCATGCCGGGACCGCCGCCGGAGGACGCCCGGTCCGGGTCGATCTGCAGGCCTTCGTTGAAGGTCATCGCTGTCGCTTTCTGTTCTGCCACGCCGCTGCCCCGCGGGATACCCCGCCGGTGGGAGCCCATTCGGCTACAGCTTGACACGGGCCCGGCCGATATCGGTTTCCACTCGCCGATCGTGTCTCACTACGATGGCAAGCGCACCTGGTCGACGCCCGTACCGGTGTGAGAAATCGTCGAAAGGAATCCCGTGCTGCGCACCCACTTGGCTGGTTCGCTGCGAAGCGAGCATGCCGGTCAGACCGTCACCCTCACCGGATGGGTGGCCCGGCGGCGCGACCACGGTGGGGTGATCTTCATCGATCTGCGCGACGCCTCGGGGGTGTCGCAGGCGGTGTTCCGCGAGGGCGAGGCCGCCGAACAGGCGCATCGGCTGCGCGCGGAGTACTGCGTGCGGGTCACCGGCGTGGTCGAGCAGCGGCCCGACGGCAACGAGAACCCGGAACTGCCGACCGGGCAGATCGAGGTGAACGTCCGCGAGCTCGAGGTGCTCAACGAGAGCGCGCCGCTGCCGTTCCAGCTCGACGAGCAGCCCGGCGAGGAGGCCCGCCTCAAGCACCGCTACCTGGACCTGCGCCGCGAGGGCCCTGCCCATGCCATCCGGCTGCGCTCCAAGGTCAACGCCGCTGCCCGCGAGGTGCTGGCCCGGCACGAGTTCGTCGAGGTGGAGACCCCGACGCTGACCAAGTCCACGCCCGAGGGCGCGCGTGACTTCCTGGTGCCCGCGCGCCTGCAGCCGGGCAACTTCTACGCGCTGCCGCAGAGCCCGCAGCTGTTCAAGCAGCTGCTCATGGTGGGCGGCATCGAACGGTACTTCCAGATCGCCCGCTGCTACCGCGACGAGGACTTCCGCGCCGACCGGCAGCCGGAGTTCACCCAGCTCGACATCGAGATGAGCTTCGTGGAGCAGGCCGACGTGATCCTGCTCGCCGAGGAGATCCTGGTCGCGCTGTGGAAGCTGATCGGCTACGAGATCCCGACCCCGATCCCGCACATGACCTACGCCGAGGCGATGCGCCGCTTCGGTTCCGACAAGCCCGACCTGCGGTTCGGCGTCGAGATCACCGAGTGCACCGAGTACTTCAAGGACACCCCGTTCCGGGTGTTCCAGGCGCCCTACGTCGGCGCCGTGGTGATGCCCGGTGGGGCGAGCCAGCCGCGGCGCCAGCTCGACGCCTGGCAGGAGTGGGCCAAGCAGCGCGGGGCGAAGGGCCTGGCGTATGTGCTGGTCAACGAGGACGGCAGCCTCGGAGGTCCGGTCGCCAAGAACCTCAGCGACGCCGAACGCGAGGGGCTGGCCAAGCACGTGGGCGCGGAGCCGGGCGACTGCGTCTTCTTCGCCGCGGGCCCGGCCAAGGCGCAGCGCGCGCTGCTCGGCGCGGCGCGCGGGGAGATCGCGCGCAAGGTCGGCCTGATCGACGAGAACGCCTGGTCGTTCGTGTGGATCGTGGACGCGCCGTTGTTCGAGCCCGCCGACGACGCGACCGCCAGCGGTGACGTCGCGCTCGGGCACTCGGCGTGGACGGCCGTGCATCACGCGTTCACTTCGCCCAAGCCGGAGTCGCTGGACACCTTCGACACCGACCCGGGGTCGGCGTTGGCCTACGCCTACGACATCGTCTGCAACGGCAACGAGATCGGTGGCGGCTCGATCCGTATCCACCGCCGTGACGTGCAGGAGCGGGTGTTCAAGGTGATGGGTATCGGCGAGCAGGAGGCGCAGGAGAAGTTCGGCTTCCTGCTGGACGCCTTCGCCTACGGCGCGCCCCCGCACGGCGGCATCGCCTTCGGCTGGGACCGCATCGTCGCGCTGCTGGCGGGACTGGACTCGATCCGCGAGGTGATCGCCTTCCCGAAGACCGGCGGCGGCGTCGACCCGCTCACCGACGCGCCCGCCCCGATCACCGCGCAGCAGCGCAAGGAGGCGGGGCTGGACGCCAAGCCGGAACAGGCCGAGGCGAAGAAGGCCGAACAGGCGGGCTGAGGCCCCCACGACGGAATCGGCCGCGGCCCCGGACGGGTCGCGGCCGATTCGCGGTAGCGCGACGGAAGCGCCTCAGGCGGGAACCAGTGTGCCGCCGGTGAGACCCCGGTAGGCGTAGGTGACCGCGAGCACGCACACCGGTCCGGCGAACAGCACACCGATGCCGCAGGCCAGCAGGCCGAGCAGGGTGATCACCACGACCGACAGCGCGAGCAGCAGCACCTGCACCGGGTTGCGGGCCACGAGCATCGCGCTGGCGCGGAGGGCATCGATCGGGCCCAGATCCTGGTCGACGACGAAGTGCAGCGAGAACATGCACAGCACGCCCACAGCCAGGCCGGGCAACACGCACAGGGCGAGGCCCAGCCACGTCCCCAGGAACGCCAGCAGCGCGGTGAGCAGCACGTTGCCCGCGTTGAGGACCTGGAAGAAGGAGCCGAAAACGGGTTTGACGCCGTCTGTTTCGTGCAGCGCGCCGCGCACCATCGCCGCCTGCAACAGCCACAGCCCGACCATCACCGCCAGGAACAGCAACACCAGCGACAGCAGCGAATTCGGCTCGAAGGTCTGCACCACCAACAGGAAGGTCAGGTAGATGACCACGCCGACGGCCGTAACAGCAAGCCACGGAGCCATATTCGACCGGAACTTCTCCAGTCCGTAGCTGATCGCGTTGCCGACGTCCAACGTGGCGGGTGCGGCGAGTTGCTGATAGCCGTACACCGGCTGGTCGGCGGGCGCGGAGCCGGGCGGGCCGTACTGCGGACCCGGCGTCGGCGCCCCCTGCGGCGGCGGAAGGTTCGGCGGCGAACCGGGGTGAGGGTCGCCACCTCGCACCGAGGCGTCGCCTCCGGCCGGATCCTTCGGTGCGGAGGACGGTGTGTCGGTCACAGTCGTAGACCTTTCCGGACAACTGGTTTGCGAAGTGGCGCAGAGCAGTTCACGATGAGAAAACCGGACGCGTGCGATGGTGTCAAGGTGGACCCGACCCACTCGATCGTGTCCGCGCAGCAACACCAGGTGGACACGCCGAGCGACGCGGAAAGGTTGTGTAACCGCTCGCTAGAAGTGACCCGAAGCGAGTAGCTTGAGAGGCGATGACTGCACTATTGGCCGAACGCGCCGCCGACGTCGTGTCCGCAGCACAGCAGTTGCTCACCAAGCGAATGGGTGCTCCGGTGAAGCTGAGCGATCCGATCGAACTCAGCGGAAGTGGTAGGACGACGGTCCTACGTGTGCGTGTCGCGGAGAACGCTTTCTCGCTACCGCGGACGCTGATCGTCAAGCAGGTGCGCGGCGGTGCCCAGGACCGCACCACGGGCGGGCTGGCGCCGGGCGTGGCCAGCGTCGACTCGGCGTTCCTGCGCGAAGCGGTCTCCTACCAGTTCACCACCTCGCTCGGCCGGGACCAGCGTCCGGGCGCCTACCTGATCGCCTACAGCCTGCCCGACCGGCTGTTGATCCTGTCCGATCTCGGCGAGAACGCGGGCCTCACGGCGGTGCTGCGCTCCGGCGCCGAACCCGCCACCCGCAACGCGCTGATGGCGTTCGCGCAGGCGCTGGGCCGCATGCACGCGGCGACCGTGGGTCGCGAGGCCGACTTCGTGGCGCTGCTGCGCCGGGTGGACGTGGTGCACCGGGTCGACGGCATCGCCCAGCAGGCCGAGGCCGCCGTGGCGGAAGTGCCGCGCCTGTTGCAGCGGGAGCTGGGCTTGACGGTGCCGGTCGAGATCGCCGAGCGGATCGTCCGCGGTAACCGGCTGTTCTCGGCCGGGCGGTTCCGGGCGTTCAGCCCGTCGGACCTGTGCCCGGACAACGTGATGCTCAACAACGACGGCGCCCGGTTCCTCGACTACGAGTGGGGCGGTTTCCGCGACGCGACCCTCGACATCGCGTACGCGCTGGTGTCGTTCCCCGGGTGCCTGTGCGACGTGGAGCTGTCGCGGGAACGGGCCAGGCAGATGGTGGAGGCGTGGCGCGCCGAGGTGGTCGGGGTGTTCCCCGCGCTGGCCGACGACGCCGTGCTGGCCGAGCGGATCCTGGAGGCGCGCCTGATCTGGGTGTGGCTGACGACCTACTGGTTCCTGCCCGCCGACCACACCCGCATCGCCGCCGCGCGGGAGCACGGGTTGTCGGTGCCGCGGTCGGCGGCGCTGATCAACCGCTGGGCGGCTCTGGCCGAGGACGCGCGCTGCACCGGCGACGACGTCATAGGGGATTTCGCCGACGAGGTCTCGGCGATGCTGGAGGAACGCTGGGCCGAGTGAGGCTCAGGCGACCGGTCCCGGCTGGGGCTGGACGCGCCCTCCCGCGGGTACCGCGAACGAGGCACCGTGCCGGACCGGGGACGCCGGGTCGTCGACGTTCAGGAGGTAGAACCAGTCCATCTGGGTGCGGTCCGCGGTCACGTCGAGCACGCCGTAGCCGTGCGATTCGAGTTCGACGTAGCGCAGGTGGTGGTTGGCGGCCTTGATCGCCTCCTCCACCGGTACCGCGGCCGTGCGGGGCGGTGCCTTCAGCAGTTCGCCGATGCTCGCCGAGGTGACCGACGGCACGACGAACTCCGCGCCGGCGGTCGGGCCGCCCGGATAGTTCGCGGCATCCACGGGGAGGTCGGCGGCCCAGGAGGAGTGGATGTCGCCGGTCAGGAACACCACGTCGCCGACCCTGTTCTCGGTGATGGCCCGGAACAGCCGCTGCCGGTCGGCGGTGTAGCCGTCCCACTGGTCGGCGTTGACCGGTGCGCCCGCGCGCGGCACGCCGAGCACAGCGGTGAGTGCCTCGGTGGTGGCCGGTTCCAGCGGCGGGAACAGCAGGGGCGCGATCATCACCGAGTTGCCCACCAGCTTCCACCGCACCGGCGCGGTGGTGAGCCCCGCGGTGAGCCATTCGAGTTGCTCGCGGCCGGTGATGGTGCGTTCGGGGTCGTCCACCGAGCGCCACTGCGCGCCGGGGACGACCTCCTCGTCGCGGTAGCTGCGCAGGTCGAGCATGGACAGTTCGGCCAAATCGCCGAACCGGAGCCGGCGGTAGATCCGCACCTCGTCGCCGGTCCCGCCCGCTCGCACCGGCATCCATTCCAGATAGGCGCGGGCGGAGGCGGCGCGGCGGTCGGCCCAGTCACCCTCGGTGGCCGGGTCGTGGTTGCCGGCGCCGCCCGACCAGGAGTTGTCGGCGGATTCGTGGTCGTCCCAGGTGCAGATGAACGGCAACCGGGCGTGCAGGGCGGCCAGGTCGGGGTCGGTCTTGTACTGGCCGTGCCGGACGCGGTAGTCGGCCAGGGTGCGGATCTCGTGCGCGGGTTCGTGGGCGCGCAGCCCGGTCCCGTATTCGCCGCGGGCGTACTCGTAGAGGTAGTCGCCGAGGTGGACGATCGCGTCGAGGTCGTCGCGCGTGGCCAGGTGCCGGTAGGCGCCGAACCAGCCCGCTTCCCAGTTCGCGCACGACACGACGCCGAAACGCAGCCGCTCGGGGGAGGCGTCGGCGGCGGGGGCGGTGCGGGTGCGGCCGGTGGGGGAGTGCTGGCCGAAGGCGGTGAACCGGTAGAAGTAGTCGCGCGCGGGCGCCAGGCCGGTGACGTCGATCTTCACGGTGTGGTCGGTGTCGGCGGTCGTCACGACGGTGCCGGACGCCGCCACCTGGGTGAACCGCTCGTCGCGGGCGAGTTCCCAGTGCACGGCCGCGGGTTCCCCGGCCCCGGAACCGGGCAGCGCCTCGTCGGAGACGGTGACGCGGGTCCAGATCACGACGCCGGTGGGCAGCGGGTCGCCCGAGGCGACCCCGTGCCGGAACACCGGGCCCGCGGCCCGCGCGCCCGGGGCGATCGATACCGCGGTGACGGCGGCTGCGACCGCGCCGCCCTTGAACAGCGTGCGACGGGCGAACGATTCCTTCTCGGCCACGGCACAGATCCCAGCCGATGCCGTCCGCGCTCGCAAATCGGGCGGTGTGCGGGGAGGTTGCGCACGGTGCTGTCGGCGCGCGCCGGTACGGTCGAAAACATGAGCGACGGGCTTTTCGACGTGCCGAGCGAAGCCGCGCCGGATCCGGGAATCGACGGCGCGGGCGTCGACTTCCGCGGCCCGGGCGACCAGGCTCCGCTGGCGGTGCGGATGCGGCCGCGGTCGTTGGAGGAGGTGGTCGGTCAGCAGCATCTGCTGGGCCCGGGGTCCCCGCTGCGTCGGCTCATCGAGGGCTCGGGCGCGGCTTCGGTGCTGCTGTTCGGGCCGCCGGGCACCGGCAAGACGACGCTGGCCTCGTTGATCTCGCAGGCGACCGGGCGCCGGTTCGAGGCGCTCTCGGCGTTGTCGGCGGGGGTGAAGGAGGTGCGCGCGGTCATCGACCTGGCGCGCAGGCGGCTGACCGCGGGTGAGCGCACCGTGCTGTTCATCGACGAGGTGCACCGCTTCTCCAAGACGCAACAGGACGCGTTGCTGGCGGCGGTGGAGAACCGCATCGTGCTGCTGGTCGGTGCCACCACCGAGAACCCGTCGTTCTCGGTGGTCTCGCCGTTGCTGTCGCGGTCGCTGGTGTTGCAGCTGCGCTCGCTCACCGACGCCGACATCCGGACCGTGCTCGATCGTGCGCTGGCCGACCCGCGCGGCTTCGGCGGCGCCTATCAGGTCACCGATGCCGCGCTCGATCACATCGTGCGCATCGCGGGCGGGGACGCGCGCCGGGCGCTGACCGCGCTGGAGGCCTCGGCGGAGTCCTCGCTCGACGGCGTCGTCGACCTCGATCTGGTCGAGGCCAGCGTGGACCGGGCCGCCGTGCGCTACGACCGCGCGGGCGACCAGCACTACGACGTGGTGAGCGCGTTCATCAAGTCCATCCGCGGCTCCGACGTCGACGCCGCCCTGCACTATCTGGCCAGGATGCTCAGCGCGGGGGAGGATCCGCGCTTCATCGCCCGCCGCCTGGTGATCTCGGCCAGCGAGGACATCGGCATGGCCGATCCGAGCGCATTGCAGACGGCGGTGGCCGCCGCCCACGTGGTGCAGTTGATCGGCATGCCCGAGGCCCAGCTGACGCTGACGCACGCCACCATCCACCTGGCCACCGCGCCGAAGTCGGGCGCGGTCCCGGCCGCGCTGGGCGCCGCCATGGCCGACATCTCCGCGGGCAAGGCGGGCGCGGTGCCGCCGCACCTGCGCGACGGCCACTACGCGGGGGCGGCGAAGCTGGGCAACGCGCAGGGCTACAAGTACCCGCACGACGATCCGGACGGGGTGCTGGCCCAGCAGTACCCGCCCGACGAACTCGTCGGCGCCGACTACTACCGGCCGACCGACCACGGCTACGAGCGCGAGATCGGTACGCGGGTGGAGAAATTGCGGCGGATCGTGCGCGGCCGGTAGCGGCGCCGCGGCGGCCGTCCGCGCCCGGGCCGGGCGATGAAAAAGCAGGTGCGCGGCCCCGGTAGGCTGGATACCTGTGCAGACCCACGAGATTCGACGGCGTTTCCTGGACCATTTCGTCCGTGCCGGACACACCGAGGTACCCAGTGCCTCGCTGATCCTGGCCGACCCCAACCTGCTGTTCGTCAACGCGGGCATGGTCCAGTTCAAGCCGTACTTCCTGGGCCAGGAGGCGCCGCCGTATCCGCGCGCGACCAGCGTGCAGAAGTGCGTGCGCACCGGAGACATCGAGGAGGTCGGTGTCACCACCCGCCACAACACCTTCTTCCAGATGGCGGGCAATTTCTCCTTCGGCGACTACTTCAAGGAAGGCGCCATCACCCTCGCCTGGGAGCTGATCAGCAAGCCCCAGTCCGAAGGCGGTTTCGGCTTCGATCCCGAACGCATCTGGGTCACCGCCTACCAGGACGATCCCGAGGCCGCCGAGATCTGGCACCGCGTGGCCGGCATCCCGAAGGATCGGATCCAGTTCCGCGACGGCAAGGACAACTACTGGGACATGGGCGTGCCCGGCCCGGGTGGCCCGTGTTCGGAGATCTACTTCGACCGCGGCCCGGCCTACGGCAAGGACGGCGGCCCGGTCGCCGACGAGGACCGCTACCTGGAGATCTGGAACCTCGTCTTCATGCAGGACGTGCGCGGTGAGCTGAGCCCCAAGCAGGGCCATCCGCCGATCGGGTCGCTGCCGAAGAAGAACATCGACACCGGCATGGGCATCGAGCGTGTCGCCATGCTGCTGCAGGGCGTGGACAACGTCTACGAGACCGACCTGCTGCGCCCGATCATCGGCAAGGCCGAGGAGCTCACCGGTCGCCGGTACGGCGCCGAGCACGCCTCCGACGTGCGCTTCCGGGTGATCGCCGACCACGCCCGCACCGCGGCGATGCTGATCTCCGACGGCGTCAACCCGGGTAACGACGGGCGCGGCTACGTGTTGCGCCGCCTGCTGCGCCGTATCGTGCGCTCGGCGCGGCTGCTGGGCGCCGAGAAGCCGGTGATGGCGGAGTTCATGCAGGTCGTCAGCGACCTCATGTCGCCGTCCTACCCGGAGCTGGCCACCGATTTCGACCGGATCCGGACCGTGGCCGTCGGCGAGGAGACGGCGTTCCTCAAGACGCTGACCACCGGCTCGACGTTGTTCGACAACACCGCCGCGGCGGTGAAGGCCAAGGGCGGCACCAAGATCGCCGGCGCCGACGCGTTCACCCTGCACGACACCTACGGCTTCCCCATCGACCTCACCCTGGAGATGGCGGCCGAGGCCGGTCTCTCGGTCGACGAGGAGGGCTTCCGCTCGCTCATGGCCGAGCAGCGCCGGCGCGCCAAGGAGGACGCCGCCGCCCGCAAGCACGCCCATGCCGACCTGAGCATCTACAAGGAGCTCGTCGACCGCGGCGCCACCGAGTTCACCGGTTTCGACGAGCTCACCTCCGAAGCGCACGTGCTGGCCCTGATCGCCGACGGCGTGCGGGTGCCCACCGCCACGCAGGGCCAGGACGTCGAGGTCATCCTCGACCGGAGCCCGCTCTACGCCGAGTCCGGTGGGCAGATCGCCGACCGCGGCTCGATCACCGCGTCCGGGCTGAAGCTGCGCGTCAACGACGTGCAGAAGATCGCCAAGAAGCTGTGGGTGCACAAGACCACCGTCGAGCAGGGGCAGATCACCGAGGGCGATGTGGTGCTCGCCCAAGCCGACCCGGCCTGGCGGCGCGGCGCCACCCAGGGCCACTCCGGCACCCACATGGTGCACGCCGCGCTGCGGCAGGTGCTCGGCCCGAACGCGGTGCAGGCGGGTTCGCTCAACAAGCCCGGCTACCTGCGCTTCGACTTCAACTGGCAGGGCCAGCTCAGCGAGCAGCAGAAGGCCGACATCGAGGCGGTCTCCAACGACGCCGTCGGCGCGGACTTCCCGGTGAACACCTTCGTCACCGACCTGCCCAAGGCCAAGCAGATGGGCGCGCTGGCGCTGTTCGGCGAGAACTACGGCGACGAGGTGCGCGTCGTGGAGATCGGCGGCCCGTTCTCGATGGAGCTGTGCGGCGGCACGCACGTGCAGCACTCCTCGCAGATCGGCCCCATCACGCTGCTGGGCGAGTCGTCGGTCGGGTCCGGTGTGCGCCGCGTGGAGGCCTTCGTCGGGCTGGACTCCTACAAGTACCTGGCCAAGGAGCGCGCGCTGCTCGCCGGTGTCGCCTCGTCGCTGAAGGTGCCCTCGGAGGAGGTGCCCGCCCGCGTCGAGCAGTTGGTGGAGCGGCTCAAGGTGGCCGAGAAGGAGCTCGAACGCACCAAGATCGCCGCGGTGCTGTCGTCGGCGGGCAAGTTCGTCGAGGAGGCCGAGCGGGTCGGCCGGGTGCTGCTGGTCGCCGCCGCCGCGCCCGAAGGTGTCGCCGCGGGTGATCTGCGCACGCTGGCCACCGACATCCGCGGCCGGTTCGGCAGTGAACCCGCCGTGGTGGTGCTGCTGGGCAACGCCGACGGCAAGGTGCCGTTCGTGGTGGCGGTGAACAAGGCCGCTCAGGAGATCGGTGTCAAGGCCGGCGAGCTGGTCGGCAGCTTCGGCCCCAGCATCGCGGGCCGCGGTGGCGGCAAACCCGAGATGGCGCAGGGCGCCGGATCGGATCCGTCCGGTATTCCGGCGGGGCTGGCCGCCGTGCGCGCCCGGGTGGCCGAAATCGCCGGCTGATGGACGCGCAGGAGCGTTCCGAGCGCCCCGACCCCGCCACCGACCCGGGGCGGGGGCGACGCCTCGGCATCGATGTCGGAAGTGTCCGCATCGGGGTCGCCTCGAGCGACCCGGACGGCATCCTCGCCACCCCGGTGGAGACCGTGCCGCGCGCGAAGAAGGTTCCGCGCGGCACCGTCTCCCCCGACATCGCCAGAATTGCCGAAATTGTGCGGGAGTACGAGGCCGTCGAGGTCATTGTCGGCCTGCCCAGGACGTTACGCGGGGAGAAGGGCAGCGCCGCGACGGCGGCGATCGCGTTCGCCGAAAGATTGCGGCGCGAAATCCCCGACGTGGCGATACGCCTTTCCGACGAACGTTTGACTACGGTGTCTGCTGCACGTGCTTTGCGGGACAGTGGAGTTCGCGCGCGTGGCCAGCGGCAGGTGATCGATCAGGCGGCGGCCGTATCGATCCTGCAGGGATGGTTGGACGAACGGAGTGCGGTGATGAGGTCGGTCGGGGAAGCGGAGTCGGCGGCGTCGTCCGGAGATGATGCATGACGGACCGGTGGACACGAGCGGAGGAGCGGTACCGGCAACGGGAAGCCGACCGCAGGTACCGGCGTGACGACGCGGCGTGGGAGCGCAGCGCCCGCTCGGCGCCCGCGCACGACGAGTGGGACGACTACGACGACGACACCGCCGTCATCCCCCGCTACACCGACGACGAGCCCGCCTACGACGAGTTCCGCTCGGCCGCAGGCGAATCCGGCGCGGTCGAGCCGGCCTACGCGGACTACCCCGAGGACCCGGACCACGAGCAGCCCACCGCCCGGGGGCGCCGGTCCGCCGCGGCCGCCGGCCGGCCGGCCCGCACCGAGTCCGCCGCTCGCCCTCGGGGTTCCGGTAAGCCCCGGCCGTCCGGCCGCACAGCAGACGGGGGACGCACCCGGTCGGCGGCCGGGCGTGCTCGGGCCGAGGGCGCGGCGGGCCGCAGCCGCGGCAAGGGCGCGGCGGGCCGTCCGGAGCGATCGGGGCGCCCGCAGCCGAAGGGGAGGAAAGCCTCGCGCGCGGCCTCCCGCAAGGCCGCCGAGCGGGAACGCCGCAGGCACACCACCTGGGTGCTGGCCGCCGTCTTCGTCCTGTTGCTCGGCGGTGCGGGCACCTTCGCGGTGATGAAGCTGACCGACGACTTCGCCCCCGCCGAGGACTTCGCCGGTCCGCCCGGACCGCTGGTGGTGGTGCGGGTGCATCCCGGCGACACCGCGAGCCAGATCGCGAAATCCATGTACGACAAGGGCGTGGTGGCCAGCGCCGACGCGTTCTTCGAGGCGGCGGTGCGCAATTCCGGCATGAACGCGGTGCAGCCGGGCTACTACCAGATTCCCAGCCGCAGCCCGGCCGCCGATGCGGTCGCCGCGCTGCTCGGCAAGAATTCCCGCGTCGGCAACCTGGTGATCTCGGAGGGACGTCAACTGCACGACCAGCACGACGTGAACACCGGCGCCCGCAAGGAGGGTATCTACACCAAGATCGCCGACGCCAGCTGTGTGGGCACCGGCGCCGAACGCAAGTGCGTGACCTACGAGGAACTCGACGCCGCGGGGGCCAGTGCCGATCTGGCCGGGCTGGGCGTGCCGTCCTGGGCCGAGGCGGCCGTGCGTGCGGCACCCGACCGCCGCAGGCAGATCGAGGGCCTGATCGCGGCGGGCACCTGGGACTTCGATCCCAGCGGCAGCCCGCAGCAGATCCTGCGCGAACTGATCACCGCCAGCGCGGCCGGCTACGAATCCACCGGGCTGTTGCAGTCGGGGGCGAACACCCAGCTCAGCCCGTACGAGACGTTGATCGCGGCGTCCCTGGTGGAGCGCGAGGCCCTGCCGCAGGACATGCCCAAGGTCGCCCGGGTGATCATCAACCGGTTGAAGATCGATCAGCCGTTGCAGTTCGACTCCACGGTGAACTATTCGCTGGACCGCACCGAGGTCGCCACCACCGACAGCGACCGCGCCACGGTCACCCCCTGGAACACCTACGCGATGGCGGGGCTGCCCGCGAACCCGATCGCGGCGCCGTCGCTGAACGCCTTGCGCGCGGTCGAGAATCCCGAACCGGGCAACTGGCTGTACTTCGTCACGATCGACCAGAAGGGCACGACCCTGTTCACCGAGAGCTACGCCGAGCACCTGCGCAATATCGACAAGGCGATGGAAAGCGGGATCCTCGACAGTGGGCGCTGACGCGACGACTCCCCGGCGGGCGGCGGTGCTCGGCAAGCCCATCGGGCATTCCCGCTCACCGCAGCTGCACCTGGCCGCCTACCGCGCGCTGGGCCTGGACTGGACCTACGACCGCATCGAATGCGATGCCGCGCAGCTGCCCGGCCTGGTCGACGGGCTCGGCCCGGAATGGGTCGGCCTCTCGGTCACCATGCCCGGCAAGGAAGCCGCGCTCGGCTACGCCGACGTGCGCACCGAACGGGCGGTGCTGGTCGGCTCCGCCAACACGCTGGTGCGTACCGAGACCGGCTGGCGGGCGGACTGCACCGACGTGGACGGCGTACTCGGCGCGCTGCGCGGCGGGGGAGTGACCGGCGTCGGCTCCGGCGTGGTGCTGGGCGCGGGCGGCACCGCGCGGCCCGCCCTGCTGGCGCTGCGGGAGCTGGGTGCGCGGTCGGTGACGATCGTGGCCAGGGACGAGGGCAGGGCGCGCCCGGCCCGTGAGCTCGCCGAGAAGCTCGGTCTGACCGTGACGGTCGCCGGTTTCGACCCGGACGGTGTGCGGGCCGCGTGCGCGCAGGCCCAGGCGGTGGTCAGCACGATCCCGGCGGAAGCGGCGGCCACGATCGCGGCGGCCGTCGCCACCGCGCCGGTGGTGCTCGACGCCATTTACAACCCGTGGCCGACGCCGTTGGCCACCGCGGTGGAGGCGGCCGGGCACACCGTCGTGAGCGGTCTGCAGATGCTGCTCGAACAAGCCTATGGGCAGGTCGAGCAGTTCACCGGGCGTCCGGCGCCGCGCGCGGCGATGGCCGCGGCGCTGACCTCGTGACGCCGCGGAATTTCTGACACGGGTTCTAGTTCTGTTCGGAACGTGCTGCGGTTAAGGTGGTCCCCATGAATGCTTGGGTCGTGCGCGGGGTGCTGCTCGGTGCGCTGGTCGTGGCGCTGCGGGTGCTGCTGGGGATCGCGATGGTGAACGCGCCGACACAGGGGGTCTGGTGGCGGATGCTGTGCCTGGTCGTGCTGCTGGCCGCGATCGTCGGCTGGGGTGTGCTCGACGGGCGTCGCGACCGGGTGGCCCATCCCGATCCCGAGCGCGGCTCGGACCTGACCATCCGCTGGTTGCAGGCCGCCGTGCTGGGCGGGCTCGGCAGCAGCCTGGCCTGCTGGCTGCTGGACTTCCTGCCGGGCTTCGACCTCGGCGACAACGGCCTGCTGTTCGAACTGACCGCCTCCTCGGCGTTCATCGTGCTGCTGATCTTCGTCCCCGCCCTGGCCGGTGTCGCTATCGGCCGGTTCCTGGCCGGGCGCAAGGCCGACAAGGCCACCGCGCGCCGCGGGCAGCACGCGGCCGTCGGCGCCTGAATCCCGGCGGGGAGTGGGTCAGTTCCCGCGCAGGGCCGCGACCGCGCGGCTGAGGTCCTCGCCGTCGAGTCGGCTCGCGGTGGGCGCCGTGAGCCGGAGTACCGCGGCGCCCTGGAACAGCGTGAACAGGAGTTTGGCGAGCGCGCGGGCCTGGTCGGGGGAGAGCGCGGTGTGGGTGTCGGTGAGCGCACGGGCGAGGTCGTCGTAGGCGTGTTCGGTCGCCGCGGCCAGATACTGCCCGTCGTCGTCGGAGCGGGCGATCCGCACCAGGTTCTCCATGCTCAGCAGCATGCTTTCGTGGTGGTCGTCGAGGATGGCGCATAGGCCGTCCCAGGTGGGGCCGATGGTCTCCGCGAACGGCCGGTCGTTGTCCGCGGCGCGGATGACCTCCTCCATACGGTCGCCGACATCCTCGCCCATGCCTTCGGTCAGCGCCTCGGTGATGAGGCGGTCCTTGGATCCGAAGTGATAGCCGATGGCGGCCAGGCTCACCCCGGCGGCCGCGGCGATATCGCGGGCCGTCACCTTCGCCAGACCGCGTTCGAGGATCGCTTTCCGCGCTCCGTCCAGCAGGTCTTCACGGTTTCCCATGACCGCAGGTTAGCAGCGTCTCAGACATTTGTACTAGACGAATGTGTCACCCTCTGTTAGACATTTGTCTTACACAAACGTTCAAGCAGGGAAGTGATCGTGATGAGCAAGTTGCACGTGCTGGTCAGCGGCGGTGGCATCGCCGGGAACGCGGTGGCGCTGGCATTGATTCGCTCCGGAATCCGGACCACCGTCGTGGAGCGGGCCGCCGCGCCGCGGCCGGGCGGGCAGGCGGTGGACCTGCGCGGACCCAGCCGCGAGGTGGCCGAGCGGATGGGATTGATGCCGGGCATCACCCGCCACCGCATCGATGAGCGGGGGATGTCCTACGTGGATGGACGCGGGCGCGCCTGGGTGCGGATGCCCGTGGCGATGTTCGAGGGCAAGGGGCCGATCGCCGACATCGAGATCACCCGCGGCGATCTCAGCCGGGTACTGCTCGACGCGCTGGCCGCGGCTCCCGGCCGACTCGACTACCGCTACGGCGAGTCGATCGACACACTGCGTCCCGACGACGCCGGGGTGACGGTCGGCTTCACCTCCGGCGCCACCGGGCGCTTCGACCTGGTCATCGGCGCCGACGGCGTGCACTCGGCCACCAGGCGCCTGGCGTTCGGCCCGGAGGAGAACTACAAGACCTACCTCGGTGGCTACACCTCGTACTTCACCCTGCCCACACCCGCCGGCGTCGAACCCGGCTGGCTGGCGATGCACACGGTGCCGGGGGCGGCGCTGGGCATTCGCCCCGATGCCGAGCCGGGCACCGCGAAAGCCGTGATCATGCTGCGCACGGCGGCCGATCCGGCATTGCGCGGCGACGTGACCGCCCAGCAGCAGCTCATCCGCCGCATGTTGCACGGCGCGGGCTGGCTGACACCGACCGTGCTCGACGCGATGGACACGGCGTCCGACTTCTACTTCGACGAGCTGGCCCGCATCGATATGCCGAGCCTGTCCACCGGACGGGTCGTGCTGCTCGGCGACGCGCTACTGCGGCTCACCGCTGTCGGGCATGGGAACCGCGATGGCACTGGTCGGTGCCTACCTGCTCGCCGGGGAACTCGCGGCCGATCCGGACGATCCGATGGGCGGGCTCGCGCGCTACGAGGCGCGGGTCACGCCGTTCCTGGACAAGGCCAAGGAACTGCCGGGTGGTGGGCTGGCGATGATGGTGCCCACCACCCGTGCCGGCGTGGCGCTCACCCGCCTGGCGACCCGGGCGATGGTCGCGCGGCCCTTCCGCCCGCTGCTGCTCGCCATGATGAGCGGCACCGACGACTACGAACTGCCCTCGTACGCCACCGATTCCGCGGACCGGCGGTGAGCGCCGCTCAGAGCAGGATCGCGCCGCCGCTGGGGCTCTCCTCGCGGGCGATGGCCGAGTAGGCGGCCGCCAGCAGGGACGGATCGGGGCCCTCCAGCCGCCCCGGCTTGGCGAGCCCGTCGAGCACGACGAACCGCAGCACGCCCGAGCGGGTCTTCTTGTCGGTCTGCATCGCATCGAGCAGCTGCGGCAGCGCGTCGGCGTCATAGGTGGTGGGCAGGCCCACGGCCTCGAGGATGGTGCGGTGCCGGTCGGCGGTCGCGTCGTCGAGACGCCCGGCCAGGCGACCCAGTTCGGCGGCGAAGACCAGACCCACGGCCACCGCCGCGCCGTGGCGCCACCGGTACCGCTCGCGACGTTCGATGGCGTGGCCGAGAGTGTGGCCGTAGTTGAGGATCTCGCGCAGGCTCGATTCCTTCAGATCGGCGGCCACCACATCGGCCTTGACCTGGATCGCCCGCCGGATCAGCTCCGGCAGCACCGGACCGGCCGGGTCGAGGGCGGCCTGCGGGTCGCGTTCCACCAGCTCGAGGATCACCGGATCGGCGATGAAGCCCGCCTTGATGATCTCGGCCATGCCCGCGACGATCTCGTTGCGCGGCACCGTCTCCAGGGTCGCCAGGTCCACCAGCACGGCCGTCGGTTCGTGGAAGCAGCCGACCAGGTTCTTGCCCGCCTCGGTGTTGATGCCGGTCTTGCCGCCGACGGCGGCGTCGACCATCGCCAGCAGCGTGGTCGGCACGTGCACGATCCGCACCCCGCGCATCCAGGTGGCGGCCACGAAACCGGCCAGATCGGTGGCGGCGCCGCCACCGAGGCTGACCACCACATCGTTGCGGGTCAGCCCGATCCGGCCCAGCACCTCCCAGCAGAAACCGGCGACGGCCAGATCCTTGCCCGCTTCGGCGTCCGGGATCTCCACCCGGTGCGCGTCGATACCCGTGTCCGCCAGGGCCTTTCGCACCACTTCGGCGGTTTCGGCCAGCGGCGGTTGGTAGAAGATCGCGACGGTGCGCACGCCGGAGGTGGCGCCGGTGACCGACTCGACGAGTTCGCCGAGCAGCCCGCGGCCGATGATCACCGGGTACGGGTCGGCGGTGCGGACCTGGATACGACTCGGCTCTGTCACGACTGCTGCTCCGATTCTGTTCGTGCCTGCTTGGGTGCGCGCCCGCGAGCGCGCCGGGCGCGAGCGCGCCGGCTGCGCCCGCCGGTGGAGGTCGATCCGCCCGCACCGGAACGGGGAGCGGAAGAGGTTGCGGTACTGGGCTTCTCGTCGGTGCTCGACGGGGACCGTGGCGCGGAGAGCTCGCGCGGATCCGCCCCGTCGTGCTGCGGGATATGGGCGTCCGGACCGTCGGGACCGGGGCCGGTCGCCGCGTCGTTCGCGGGCCGGTCCGCAGGCGCGCGTGTGCTGCGGGGAGCGGCATGACGGGTGCGGTCACCGGACCGGCGTGCGCGCGGCCGGTCGGGGGAGCGGTCGGGCCGGCCGGGTGTGGACGCGGCGGTGTCGGTCGTCTCGTCGACGGGCGGGGCGTCGGAGGTCGTCGCGCGGTCTCTGCGGTCGGTCGACGTCGGATCGGTGCTGCGGCCGCGGCGCCGTCGTGGTCGTCGGCGGACGGGGGCGCGTCCCGGCGTGCTCGCGTGGTGCCGGGCATCGCGGGTCGAATCCTGGTCGGCGCCGGGAGCTTCCGTGGGCATCGCCGTTGCGGAAGCCGTGGGGTCCGGTGAGCTGCCCGGCGTCGGGGCGGCCGGTCGACCCGCGGTGGGGGACTCGGCTGCCGGTGCTGCCGCGTCCCGCGCGGCCGAGCGGGTCGTCGGCGGGGCCGGGTCCGGCGCGGTCGTGGCCGCGGGGGTGAGGCTGCCCGAACCGTCGACGACCTGCCCGGCCGCCGCCGATGACGGCGCGTCGGGGTCCGGCGTGCCGCCCTCGGCGGCGGCGCGTCGGCGGGCTGCCGCCCGGGCACGGGCGCGTCGGCGGGCGCGAGAACGACTGCCCGCTCGCGAGTTCGGCGTGGCCGGCGAGGCGGTGTTCTCGGCCGGTTCGGGCTCCGTCGCCGGGACCACCGGGTCGATGCCGAGCTTCGTCAGGATCATCCGGACCACCCGGCTGGGGCTGCGGCCGTCGGTGCGCACGCGCACCGTGGCGACCTCCCGGTAGAGCGGGCGGCGGGTGCGCATCAGCTCGCGGTACTTCGCGCCGGGGTCGTCGCCGTTGAGCAGCGGGCGCTGATTGCTCGCACCGGTGCGGCGCAGCCCCTCGGCCACGCTGATCTCCAGATACACCACGGTGCGGTTGCGCAAGAGCGCCCTGGTGTTCGCCGACAACACCGCGCCCCCGCCGAGGGAGACCACGCCGCGTTCGGCGAGGATCGCCCGGCGCACCACGCGCTCCTCGATCCGGCGGAACTCGGGCTCGCCGTCGGCGGCGAAGATCTCCGGGATGGTGCGACCGGTCTCGCGTTCGATCCCGGCGTCGGTGTCGTAGAGGTCGACGCCCAGTTCTTTCGCGAGCTTGCGGCCGATCGTGGATTTGCCCGCCCCCGGCGGTCCGACCAGCACCACACGCGGCGCGCGCGGGTCGGTCTGGACGATCATTGCGGCCGACTGTCCGCCGGGACGTGCGGGCGGGTGCTGATCCGCTTGACGTAGCTGGTGATGTTGTCGACGGTCTCGGTGAGCGAGTCGCCGCCGAACTTCTCCAGCGCGGCCTGGGCGACGACCAGCGCCACCATCGCCTCGGCCACCACACCGGCGGCGGGCACCGCGCACACGTCCGAGCGCTGGTGGATGGCCACCGCCTCCTCGCCGGTGGTCATGTCGACGGTCGCCAGCGCGCGCGGCACCGTGGAGATCGGCTTCATCGCCGCGCGCACCCGCAGCGGCTCGCCGTTGGTCATGCCGCCCTCGAGGCCGCCCGCCCGGTTGGTGGACCGCAGT
This sequence comes from Nocardia farcinica, assembly GCF_001182745.1. Classification (NCBI taxonomy): domain Bacteria; kingdom Bacillati; phylum Actinomycetota; class Actinomycetes; order Mycobacteriales; family Nocardiaceae; genus Nocardia; species Nocardia farcinica. The sequence goes on from NZ_LN868938.1 coordinate 374,727, forward strand.
ACACCGTCCGGGCCGGGACGCATCTCGTCGTGCGCCTGGCTGCCGCGGCGGCGCGCGGTCTCGAAACCGTCGCCGACCTCGACGCCCTTGATCGCCTGGATGCCCATCAGCGCGGCCGCCAGGCGCGAGTCGAGACGGTTTTCCCCGCTGGTGAAGGAGCCGAGCCCGACCGGAAGGCCCTCCACGATCACCTCGACGACACCGCCGAGGGTGTCGCCGTCCTTTTTCGCGGCCTCGATCTCGGCGATCATCGCGGCCTCGGCCGCGGCGTCGAACGCGCGCACCGGACTCTCGTCGACGGTGGCGAGATCCGCCGCGGTGGGGACGACACCGGTGGTGTTGGCGGCCGTGCCGATGGCGACGACGTGCGAGACGACCTCGACACCGAGTGCCTGGCGCAGGAAGTTGCGCGCGACCGTGCCCGCCGCCACGCGGGCCGCGGTCTCGCGGGCACTGGCCCGTTCGAGCACGTTGCGCGCATCGTCGAAGTTGTACTTGAGCATGCCCGAGTAGTCGGCGTGCCCGGGGCGCGGCCGGGTGAGCGGCGCGTTGCGGGCCAGGTCGGCGAGTTCGGCCGGGTCGACCGGATCGGCGGACATGACGGTGGTCCACTTCGGCCATTCGGAGTTGGCCACCTCGATGGCGACCGGACCGCCCATGGTGCGGCCGTGCCGCACGCCGCCGACCATGGTGACCTTGTCGGCCTCGAACTTCATACGGGCGCCGCGCCCGTAACCGAGCCTGCGGCGCGCGAGCTGTGCGGAGATGTCCTCGGAGGTCACCTCGACGCCCGCGACCATCCCCTCCAGGATGGCGACGAGAGCAGGACCATGGGATTCTCCGGCAGTTATCCAGCGCAGCACGGCTTCCATCCTTTCATGTCGGCGCCGGTGTTCCGGCATCCGGTCCGCCGTGACGACGGGCACGTCGTGGGGGTGAACGAGGGGGACGTCTTGTCCATCGCGGTGCGCACCCGGGCCGTTGCCGCGCGATCACCCGGCGACGGGCAGGAGCGCGAGGAGCGTCGCCGCGCACATGGCGGGCCCGTGCGGCAACCGCCGGTCGGCGGGGGAGCCCCGGGCCGCGGGCCCGCGCGCGCCGAGCACCACCAGCCCGACCGCCGCGGTGAGCAGCGGCCCACCCAACGCCGCGGCCACCCACGCCGTCGACCCGCCCAATCCCGCCGCCGCGCCCAGCCCCACCGCGAGCTTCGCATCACCCGCGCCGCAGGCGGTCGGCGCGAGCAGGTGGACGAGCAGGTAGGGCAGTGCCAGCAGGAGCGCACCGCCGAGCGCGACACCGAGCCGCCCGGAGCCGGCGGCGTAGCCGAGTACCGCCGCGGCCCGATCCCGGTCAGCACGTTGGGCAATCGGCGGGTGCGCAGATCGATGACGGTGAGTGCCGCGCACCAGGCGGCCAGCAGGACGAACGCGAACGAGGTCATGACGACCAGCGTCGATGACCGACGGGCGTTGCGGGGCCGCGCATTCCGGAACTGTGGATGACCGAACGGATTGTGAACAGACGCCGAGCATGATTGCCGTCGGCGGGGCGCACGGGCCAGGCCAGGATCGCACCTCCCGCCGAGGTCGGCAGCCGGTCGCGGCGTCGTCCGTACCGGCGCACCGCCGCCCGTGTTGCCGTTCGCGCGTCGTGGGCCGGGCGGTAGCTTGGAGCCATGTCTGCTGATCCCGCGGGCCTGGTGCCCGACTACGCCGCGCGCCGAGGCGCGTTGCGCAGTCTGCTGGTGGAGAACGAGGTCGACGCCCTGCTGGTCACCGATCTGGTGAACATCAGGTACCTCACCGGCTTCACCGGCTCCAACGCCGCCCTGCTCGTGCACTCGTGGGACATGCGCAACGCCGAGGACCGCACGGTGCTCGGCACCGACGGCCGCTATCGCGACCAGGTCGCCGCCCAGGTGCCGGACCTGCGCGCCGAGATCGCGCGGGCCACCGCTCGGCGCATCGTCGAGCTGGCCGGGGAATGGCAGCTGGGCCGGATCGGCTTCGAGAGCCACGTCCTCACCGTCGATCAGCACCGCGGCTTCGTCGAGCAGCGCACCGGACTGGAGTTCGTCGCCACCCCCGGGCTGGTCGAACAGCTGCGCATGGTCAAGGACGCCTACGAGGTCGAACAGCTGCGCCGCGCCTGCGCGGCGGGCGACGCCGGGCTGGCTACCCTGCTCGCCCGCGGTGGCCTGCGCCCGGGCCGCACCGAACGCCAGGTCGCCCGCGACCTCGAATGGGCCATGTTCGAGCACGGCGCCGAGGCGGTCTCGTTCGAGACCATCGTCGCCACCGGCGTCAACTCCGCGATCCCGCATCACCGGCCCACCGACGCGGTGCTCGCCCCCGGCGATTTCGTGAAGATCGATTTCGGAGCCGTCGTGGACGGCTACCACTCCGACATGACCCGCACCTTCGTGCTCGGCCACGCCGCCGACTGGCAGCGCGAGGTGTACGAGCTGGTCGCCGAGGCGCAGCGGGCCGGGAGCAAGGCGCTGCGGCCCGGCGTCGCCGCGGGCGAGGTGGACGCCGCGTCCCGCTCGGTGATCGAGGCGGCGGGCCACGGCAAGCTGTTCGTGCACGGCCTCGGACACGGGGTCGGACTGCGCATCCACGAAGCGCCCGGAATCGCCAAGAACGCGCCCGGTACACTTCTCTCCGGCGTGGCGGTGACCGTCGAACCAGGTGTGTACTTTCCCGGCCGCGGCGGGGTCCGGATCGAGGACACGCTCGTGGTGCGTGAAGGGGGCCCGGAGCTGCTCACCCACACCAGCAAAGACCTGACCGTCGTCGATTGACGCCGGTAGCCGAGAACAGGAGATCCGAAGACAGTGGCGGACACCAGCGACTTCAAGAACGGCCTCGTGCTGAAGATCGACGGTCAGCTCCAGCAGATCGTCGAATTCCAGCACGTCAAGCCGGGTAAGGGCCCTGCCTTCGTGCGGACCAAGCTGAAGAACGTCGTGTCCGGCAAGATCGTCGACAAGACGTTCAACGCGGGCGTGAAGGTCGAGACCGCGACCGTGGACCGGCGCGACATGACCTACCTTTACCACGACGGCTCGGACTACGTCTTCATGGACGGCGAGACCTTCGACCAGATCTCGATCTCCGAGGCCACCATCGGCTCGAGCGCGCGTTTCCTGCTGGAGAACATGGCGGTGCAGGTCGCGATGCACGAGGGCGCGCCGCTCTACGTCGAGCTGCCGGTCTCGGTCGAGCTCGAGGTGACCCACACCGACATCGGCCTGCAGGGCGACCGGTCGACCGGCGGCACCAAGCCCGCCACCCTGGAGACCGGCGCCGAGGTGCAGGTGCCGCTGTTCATCAACACCGGCGACAAGCTGCGCATCGACTCGCGCGACGGCAGCTACCTCGGCCGGGTCAACGCCTGATCCACGACCTCCGCGGCGGTAGCCGGATTCCCCCGTGGGCGGGACCGGCTACCGCTTCCATGTGTACAGACGGGATGATGTGACTGTGGCCGAACAGCCCGCGGACAAGAAGTCCACGTTCAAGAAGCTCGGCGCCCGGCACAAGGCCCGGCGGCGCGCGGTGGATCTGTTGTTCGAGGCGGAGGCCCGCGACGTCGACGCCGCGGACCTGCTGACCGAGCGCGCCGATCTGGCCACCCGGGACCAGTCGGTCGCCCCGCTGCACGCCTACACCCGCACCCTGGTGGAGGGCGTGGCCGACGAGCTCGAGCGCGTCGACGGCACCATCGAGTCCTATCTGCAGGACTGGACGCTGTCGCGGTTGCCCGCCGTCGACCGGGCGATCCTGCGGGTGGCGGTGTGGGAGCTGTTCCACGCCACCGATGTGCCGCCGGTGGTGGCCGTCGACGAGGCGGTGGAGCTGGCCAAGGAGCTGTCCACCGACGACTCGCCGTCGTTCGTCAACGGGGTGCTCGGCCAGGTCGTGCTGGTGGCGCCGCAGGTGCGCGCCGCGGCGGCGGCGACCAGGGCGCCGCGACAGGAGCCCGAGGCGTGACCAAATATCTCGTGCTGGCGATGCGCACGCCGCGCTACACCGACGCGGTGATCGAACCGCACCGACAGTTCCTGCGCGAGCTGCTCGATGGCGGCCGGCTCGTGGAGAGCGGCAAGTTCTGCGACGGTAGCGGCGGCGCGTATGTGGTGCTCGCCGAGAGCCTGGACGACGCGCGGGCGCTGGCGTTCGCCGATCCGCTGCATGTCACGGGCGCCTCGGAGCTGACCGTGTACGAGTGGGAGATCACCGTCTCCGCCTGAGCGGCAACCGGTTCCGTCCCGTCGGCTCCCGCCGGGGGTGTACGGGACCGGCGGGAGCCCACCGTCCGCCGCTGTGGCGGACGGCGTCGGGAACCACGCCCGGCCCGGAGGGCGCCGAGCGCGACACCGATCCTGCAACCTCGACCGCACTCGAGGTCAAGCCGACGGTCGAGATCGGTCGCGATCGCTGCCGTGAGCCGGGCTCACGACCGGCCTCCCTCACCGAGGGGGTGCGGCCGGTATGTCGGCACGCGGAGTACTCGTACCGCCGATGGCTCCGCCGAACCGGACCCGGTGCGGGAGCCGCCGATCATCGGTCCGCGGTGAGGGTTTCGGGCCGCAGCAGCACACTGCCCAGCGGGCTTCGCGATTCGACCAGCCGGTGTGCGGCCGCGGCCTCGCCGAGGGGCAGGACCGTGTGGACGTGGTCGCGCGGACCGGCCACGGCCTCGGCGAGGACGCGCGGTCCCGCCGCGCCGACCCGCGCCGACCAGTGCGGGCCCGAGCAGCCGACCAGCGTCAGTCCGCGCGCGAGGACATCCGCGGCGCTGATCTGGGCCGGCGCGCCGGAGAGCAGGCCGTAGACCAGCATGCGACCGCGCAGCGGGGTCATCAGGTCGAGCAGGGTGCGGGCGGACTCGCCACCGATGGCGTCGAAGACGACGTCGAGGGTCGTCCCGTCGAGTGCGGAGCGCAGGCGTTCGGGCCAGTCCGGCTCGTTGTGATCGATCACGGTGTCCGCGCCGAGGTCGGCGGCTCGCGCCAGTTTGGCCGCGCCTCCGGCCGTGGCGATGACGCGCGGAACCTCCTGCCTTGGCGTGACGCACCAAGTGGGCGCCGATGCCCGTCGCGCCCGCCTGTACCAGCACCGTTTCGGAACCGGTGAGTGCGGCGGTGTCCAGCAGCACCGTGGCCACGCTGCCCGGCATGAGCAACGCGGCGGCGGTGTCGGTGTCCAGGCCGTCCGGGATCGGCGTGGCGGCCTCGGCCCGCGCCGCCACGTACTCCGCGTAACTGCCGGTGCCGTCGGTATGGGCGACCACCCGGGCGCCCAGCAGCGCGGGATCGGCGCCCGCGCCCACCTCGACGACGGTGCCCGCGGCCTGGAAGCCGAAGACCAGCGGCGGCGCGACCGCGGTCGGGAACTGCCCCGACCGCAGCATCAATTCCGGCCACAGCACTGGGATCGCCTCCGTCCGGACGAGGATCTGCCCCGCGCCGGCGCGCGGCGCCGGTACTTCGGTGGCGACCAGGACCTCCGGTCCGCCGGTTGCCGTCATTACGATTGCCCGCATCGAGAACTCCATAAGTTGACTGTTGGTCCAGTTGATTGTCGAACATATGGACCTGCGGTCAACTTGTCAACGGCCGAGGAGGATGTCATGGCGGAGGGCCGGGCGCGCGAACGCGCCGACGCCGCGCGCAACCGGCGGGCGATCCTGGCCGCCACCAGGGCACTGCTCGCCGAACACGGCGCCGAGGGCGTCACGATGGAACGGGTGGCCGCGGTCGCGGGGGTGGGCAAGGGCACGATCTTCCACCGGTTCGGCAGCCGGGCGGGCCTGCTCCAGGAGCTGATCGCCGAACCCGCGCTGGCGCTGCGGGAAGCGGTCGCCTCCGGACCTCCGCCGCTGGGGCCGGGCGCTCCGCCCGCGGACCGGTTGGTGGCGTTCTTCGCCGCCATGACCGAGCTGGTGGCCGACAACGTCGAACTGGTCGCCGCCTACAACGCGGTCCCGCCGCATCCACGACGCGACGAATTCCACGCGTTCTGGGCCGAGCACGTCACCGACCTGCTGCGCCAAGCGCGCCCCGACATCGACGCCGAGGCGGTCGGCACCCTGCTGTTCGCGGCGCTCGGCGCCGAGCCGGTGGCGGCGATGGTGCGGGCCGGGCAGGCCGAGCGGGTGTCGGCCGCGATGCGCGAGGTGGTGCTGTCGCTGGTCCGCGGCACCTGACCCGACGGGCCCCGCGCCGCCGCCGGATCGGGCCGCGGAACCCGACGCCCGATCGTCCGCGGCCGGGCGCCGCGACCGTGCCGCCCGGACGCTCAATCCTTGTGCGGGACAAGCGTGTTCTGACGCGCGGCGGTCCACCACCGGCCGTTCTCGCGGATCAGCACGTACAGTGCGATCATCGCGGGTTCGCGATCGATGAGCTCGCCGTCGGCGGTCGTCGCGCGGGCGACCTTGTGGGCGAGCGCGACATCGGGCCGCAGGAAGACGATGTCGGTGACGTCGTAGCGCACGTACTGGTCTTTCAGGAAGCCCGCGAGCCCGGCCCGGTTGGCCGCCAGCAGCGCCGCCCGGCCCGAGATCCGGGTGCCGACCGCGTTCACCACGGTCGCGTCCGGGGTGAAGTCGGCGGTCATCAGCTCGGCGTCGTTGGTGTTGTAGGCCGTCTCGACGCGCTCGATGATGCGGCGGATCTCGGTGATGTCGGCGGTGTGGTCGTGATCGTCGTGCTGGACGACGCGCGGCGCGGTGCTCTCGATGGTCATGCCCTCAGGCTGGTACCTGAACCGCGCTCGAGGTCAAGCGCCGTCACAGCACGCCGCGTGGACGGAACTGGACGCTGATGCGCGGGCCGACCGGTTTACGGGTCTTGGGCACCGCGTGCTCCCAGGTGCGCTGGCACGACCCGCCCATCACGAGCAGGTCGCCGTGCCCGACCTCGAAGCGCAGGCTCGTGCCCCCGCCCCGCGGTCGCAGCGCCAAGGCGCGGGGTGCGCCCAACGAGACGATCGCGACCATCGTGTCGTGGGTACCGCCGCGGCCGATGGTGTCACCGTGCCAGGCGACGCTGTCGCGACCGTCGCGGTAGAAGCACAGGCCCGCGGTGCGGAAGGGCTCGCCGAGTTCGGCCGCGTAGTGCTCGCTGAGTGCGGCACGGGCCTCGGCGAGCACCGGATCGGGCAGCTCGGCCTGTTCGGGGTAGTGGCACAGCAGGCGGGGGACATCGACGACGCGGTCGTACATCGGGCGCCGCTCGGCCTGCCACGGCACGTCCCGCACCAGTCGGTCGAAGAGGATGTCCGCGCCGGTGAGCCAGCCGGGCAGCAGGTCGATCCACGCGCCCCGGCCGAGGATCGTGCGGCGTGCGGCGGCGAGCGGGCCGAGTTCGACCTCGCCGAATCCGTCGAGCAGGGAACCCTGCAACCATGCCGTCACCTGCACGATCCTACCGCCATTCGAACATATGTGCACACGGCGCTGGTAGCGGAAATCGGTCTGTGCCGTTCCGCCGCCGCGGGCGGGATGGTTCGCCTACCGTCGAAGGGACGGCCGAACGGGGAGGGATCGCGATGACGGGTACGGCGCCGCGGGCGGGTGTGGCGATGACGGCGATCGGCGTCGCGGTCATCCGGGCGCGCGAGTCCGCCCGACCCGACCGGCTCTACGACGATCCGCTGGCCACGGTGTTCGTGGCGGCGGCCCGCGCCCAGTTCGTCGGCACTCCCGACGGTGACGACCGCTGGGCGAGCATGCTCGATCTCGCCGATGCCTTCTACGAGGGCCGCACGGTCAGCGTGCGGCTCGTCGACGACGGTGTGCGCGCCGCGAGCGCGGCGGGCTGCGCGCAGTTCGTCCTGCTCGGCGCGGGTTTGGACACCCGCGCATTCCGGATGCCGTTGCCCGCGCACGCGCGGTTCTTCGAGATCGACCTGCCGGAACTGTTCGCGTTCAAGGAATCCGTGCTGGCCCAGGCCGGTGCGCGTCCGGTGTGCGAGCGGATCGTGCTCCCCGCCGATCTGCGCGGAGACTGGGGTGACGCCTTGCGGGACAGCGGATTCCGGCCCGAGGTGCCCACGCACTGGATCGATGAGGGAGTGCTCGCCTATCTCGGTACCGATGCGGCCTGGGCGGTCGCCGACACCCTCACCGAATTGTCCGCGCCGGGCAGCACCTTCGAGGTCGGGCGTTTCGTGGTGCCCTCGGCGGAACCGAAGTACGCGGCGTTGCGGGAGCTGGTGCGCGGCGGGCGGCGGTCGTCGGGGACGCCGGGGCTCGGCCCCGACGCGGAGGCCGGCTTGGCCGAGCGCGGCTGGCGCACCAGCTTCCGGTCCTGGGACGAGCTCATCGCGCCGCTCGGCCGCGGGGAGGCCACCGGCGATCTGGCCGCGGGCCTGCTGTTGGCGGTCAAGCGCTGACGTGCACCCGCTCACACTCGCCGCGTGGGGCAGCTCACAGCGCGTGTACCTGGTGAAAGCGCTGTCCGGAGCGCTGTTAGGCTGCTTGCCGTAAGACATCCTTTAACGGACCGTCCGGTGAGGCGGGGAAGGAGGTCGGCATGGCTGTGCCCGGAGATCGGGCCGCCAAGTCCGCCGAGCAGTCGCAGCGGCACACACCCGAATGGGTGGCCGCCGGGCGGGAGCTGTTGTCGGCTTCCGATGTCGGCAGGACCGTCGCGCGGATGGCGCATCAGATCATCGAGAAGACCGCGCTGGACGCGGGCGACGCCGGCGCTCCGCGGGTGGTGCTGATCGGCATCCCGACCCGCGGCACCACGTTGGCCGCGCGGCTCACCGACAAGATCGAGGAATTCTCCGGCGTGCGCCCCGCCCTCGGCTCGCTGGACATCACCCTGTACCGCGACGATCTGCGCACCCGGCCGCACCGGCCGCTGGAACGGACCTCCGTGCCCGAGGGCGGCATCGAGGACGCGCTGGTGGTGCTGGTCGACGACGTGCTCTTCTCCGGACGCACGGTGCGCTCGGCACTGGACGGCCTGCGCGATCTGGGCAGGCCGCGCGCGGTGCAGCTGGCCGTGCTGGTCGACCGCGGCCACCGCGAGCTGCCGATCCGCGCCGACTACGTGGGCAAGAACGTGCCCACCTCCCGCAGCGAGGACATCTCGGTGCTGCTCACCGAGCACGACGGTCGCGACGGCGTCTACCTCCACCACGAGGAGGGCTAGCCGGTGCGACATCTGCTGAGCGTGACCGATCTGGATCGCACCGCCGCCACCGAACTGCTCGACGAAGCCGAACGCTTCGAACAGGCGCTGCTCGGACGCGAGGTGCACAAGCTGCCGACGCTGCGCGGACGCACCGTGATGACGGTCTTCTACGAGAACTCCACGCGCACCCGGGTGTCCTTCGAGGTGGCGGGCAAGTGGATGAGCGCCGACGTCATCAACGTCAGCGCGAGTTCGTCCTCGGTGTCCAAGGGTGAGTCGCTGCGCGACACCGCGCTCACCCTGCACGCCGCGGGCGCGGACGCGCTGATCGTGCGCCATCCCGCCTCCGGCGCCGCCCATCAGATCGCGCGGTGGATGGACGGGTGGGCGCGCGAGTCGGGCCGCTCCCACGGTCCGGCGATCGTCAACGCGGGCGACGGCATGCACGAGCACCCCACCCAGGCCCTGCTGGACGCGCTGACCCTGCGGCAGCGCCTCGGCGACATCGAGGGCAAACGGGTGGTCATCGTCGGCGACATCCTGCACAGCCGGGTCGCCCGCTCGAACGTCTTCCTGCTGCACACCCTCGGCGCGGAGGTGGTGCTGGTCGCGCCGCGCACGCTGCTGCCGGTGGGCGTACAGAGCTGGCCGGCCCGCGTCTCCCACCACCTCGACGCCGAACTGCCCGGCGCCGACGCGGTGCTGATGCTGCGGGTCCAGGCCGAACGCATGAACGGCGGGTTCTTCCCGTCGGCGCGGGAGTACTCGGTCAACTACGGCCTCTCCGAGCGCAGGCTCGCGCTGCTGGCCGAGCACGCGGTGGTGATGCACCCCGGGCCGATGCTGCGCGGCATGGAGATCGCCTCCGCGGTCGCGGATTCGCCGCAGGCCGCCGTCCTGCAGCAGGTGACCAACGGTGTGCACCTGCGGATGGCGGTGCTGTTCCGGCTGCTGGTCGGGGCGCAGGAGGCGATCGCGTGAACGGCGGGGCACACGACCGGGAGGAGCGGGCATGAGTGGACTGTTGATCAAGGGCGCCGTCCTCTACGGCGAGGGTGAGCCGGTCGACGTCTTCGTCGACGAGGGCGAGATCCGCCAGATCGGCACGGACCTGGGCGTGGTGGACGCCGAGATCGTCGAGGCGCGCGGCCAGGTGCTGCTGCCCGGCTTCGTCGATCTGCACACCCACCTGCGCGAGCCCGGCCGCGAGGACACCGAGACCATCGAGACGGGCTCGGCCGCGGCCGCGCTGGGCGGCTACACCGCGGTGTTCGCGATGGCGAACACCAACCCGGTGGCCGACTCGGTGGTCGTCACCGACCATGTGTGGCGGCGCGGTCAGGAGGTCGGCCTGGTCGACGTGCACCCGGTGGGCGCGGTGACGGTCGGACTGGCGGGCAAGCAACTGGCCGAGATGGGCACGATGGCCGCCGGGGTCGGCGGGGTGCGGATGTTCTCCGACGACGGGCACTGCGTCTACGACCCGCTGATCATGCGCCGCGCGCTGGAGTACTCGAACTCCCTCGGCGTGCTGATCGCCCAGCACGCCGAGGAGCCGCGACTGACCAAGGGCGCGGTCGCCCACGAAGGCCCGACGGCGGCGCGCCTGGGGCTCGCGGGCTGGCCGCGCGCGGCCGAGGAGTCCATCGTGGCCCGCGACGCGCTGCTGGCCCGGGACGCGGGCGCGCGTGTGCACATCTGCCACGCCTCCACCGCGGGCACCGTCGAGCTGGTGAAATGGGCCAAGGCGCAAGGTATTTCGATCACCGCCGAGGTCACCCCGCACCACCTGCTGCTGGACGACTCGCGACTGGAGACCTACGACGCGGTCAACAAGGTGAACCCGCCGCTGCGGGAGGCCTCCGACACGGCGGCACTGCGCGCGGCGCTGGCCGAGGGCATCATCGATTGCGTCGCCACCGACCACGCCCCGCATGCCGAGCAGGACAAGTGCTGCGAGTTCGCCGCCGCCCGCCCCGGCATGCTCGGTCTGGAGACCGCCCTGTCGATCGTCGTCGAGACGATGGTGCGGCCCGGGCTGCTGGACTGGCGGGGAGTGGCGCGGGTGATGAGCGAGCGGCCCGCCGAGATCGTCGGCCTCGACGACCAGGGCCGTCCGATCGCGGTCGGCGAGCCCGCCAACCTGGTGCTGGTGGATCCGGACGCGACATGGACGGTGCGCGCGAGCGAGCTGGCCAGCATCTCGAACAACACCCCGTTCGAGGAGATGACCTTCCCGGCCAGGGTGACCATGACACTGCTGCGCGGACGGATCACCGCCCGTGCCGGTCGCGCGGCGCAGCCGCAGGGCGCGGGAGGTGCGTGATGGAACGAACACTGTGGGTGCTGGGTTGCCTGGTGCTGTTCCTGCTCGGCCTGTGGCTGATGTACCGGGGGTGGCAGAACCGGGCCGCGCGCCAGGCCGAGCGCATCGGCGAACTGCCGCCGGTGCCCGCCGAGCTGGGCGCGCAGTTGCTGGAGCCGACCACCGGCCTGTACCTGGGCAGCACCATCGCACCCAGCTGGCAGGACCGGATCGCGGTCGGTGATCTCGGGTTCCGCGCCACCGCGGAACTGACGAAGTTCGAACGCGGAATTCTGCTCGAACGCAGCGGCGCCGCGGCCATCTGGATTCCGAGCGAATCCGTGACGGCCGTGCGCACCGAACGCGGACACGCGGGCAAAGTGATGACGGAAGATGGAGTGCTGGTAATTCGCTGGAAGCTGCCGACCGGAACCGAGATCGATACCGGGTTCCGCGGCGACGACAAGACGGTGTACCCGGCGTGGGCCGCGTCGATGACGGGAGAAGAGGAGAGATGAGCGCAGACACTGCAGCCGCCCTGGTGCTCGAGGACGGCCGGGTGTTCCGCGGCACGGCCTACGGAGCGGTCGGGCAGACCCTCGGTGAGGCGGTGTTCTGCACCGCGATGACCGGGTACCAGGAGACCCTGACCGACCCGAGCTACCACCGCCAGATCGTGGTGGCCACCGCGCCGCAGATCGGCAACACCGGCTGGAACGACGAGGACGACGAATCGCAGCGGATCTGGGTCGCCGGATACGCGGTGCGCGATCCCGCGCGCCGGGTCTCCAACTGGCGCGCCACCCGGTCGCTGCCCGACGAGCTGGACCGCCAGGGCATCGTCGGCATCGCCGGCATCGACACCCGTGCCCTGGTGCGCCACCTGCGCACCCGCGGCTCGATGAAGGCGGGCATCTTCTCCGGCGCCGCCCTCGCCGACGCCGAGGAACTGCTGGCCCGGGTGACCGGGCAGCCCTCGATGCTGGGCGCCGACCTGGCCGAGGAGGTCAGCACCGACGGGGTCTACACGATCGAGCCGACCGGCGATCACCGGTTCACCGTCGTCGCCGTCGACCTCGGCATCAAGACCAACACCCCGCGCATGTTCGCCCAACGCGGTATCCGGGTACACGTCGTGCCCTCGACCACCTCGCTCGACCAGGTGCTGGAGCTGAAGCCGGACGGGGTCTTCCTGTCCAACGGGCCCGGCGACCCGGCCACCCAGAACGACGCGGTCGCGATCACCCAGGGCGTGCTCGAACGCGGCGTGCCGCTGTTCGGCATCTGCTTCGGCAACCAGATCCTGGGCCGCGCGCTGGGCCGGGAGACCTACAAGATGAAGTTCGGCCACCGCGGCATCAACATCCCGGTCGTCGAGCACGAGACCGGCCGCATCTCGATCACCGCGCAGAACCACGGGTTCGCGCTGGAAGGGGAGCGGGGCGAGCAGTTCGACACCCCGTTCGGCCGCGCCGAGATCAGCCACGTGTGCGCCAACGACGGCACCGTCGAGGGGGTGCGCCTGCTCGACGGTCGCGCCTTCTCGGTGCAGTACCACCCCGAGGCCGCCGCGGGTCCGCACGATGCCGCATATCTGTTCGACCGCTTCGCCGGTCTCATGGAAGGAGCCTGATGCCACGCCGCGAGGATCTGAAGCACATCCTGGTGATCGGCTCGGGCCCGATCGTCATCGGCCAGGCCTGCGAGTTCGACTACTCCGGCACCCAGGCGTGCCGGGTGCTCAAGTCCGAGGGCCTGCGCGTGTCGCTGGTGAACTCGAACCCGGCCACGATCATGACCGATCCCGAGTTCGCCGACGCCACCTACGTCGAGCCGATCACCCCCGAATTCGTCGAGAAGGTCATCGCCAAGGAGCGCCCCGACGCGATCCTGGCGACCCTCGGCGGGCAGACCGCGCTCAACACCGCGGTCGCGCTGCACGAGCGCGGCGTGCTGGAGAAGTACGGCGTCGAACTGATCGGCGCCGACTTCGACGCCATCCAGCGCGGTGAGGACCGGCAGAAGTTCAAGGACATCGTCGCCAAGGTCGGCGGTGAGAGCGCCCGCTCGCGGGTCTGCTTCACCATGGACGAGGTCCGCGAGACCGTCGCCGAACTGGGCTTCCCGGTCGTCGTGCGGCCCTCGTTCACCATGGGCGGGCTCGGCTCGGGCATGGCCTACAACGACGAGGACCTGGACCGGATCGCCGGTGGCGGCCTGGCCGCCTCGCCGACCGCCAACGTCCTGATCGAGGAGTCCATCCTCGGCTGGAAGGAATACGAGCTCGAGCTCATGCGCGACGGCCGCGACAACGTCGTGGTGGTCTGCTCCATCGAGAACGTCGACCCGATGGGCGTGCACACCGGTGATTCGATGACCGTCGCGCCGGCGATGACCCTCACCGACCGCGAGTACCAGAAGTTGCGCGACCTGGGCATCGCCATCCTGCGCGAGGTCGGTGTCGACACCGGCGGCTGCAACATCCAGTTCGCGGTGAACCCGCGCGACGGCCGCCTGATCGTCATCGAGATGAACCCGCGCGTGTCGCGGTCCTCGGCGCTGGCCTCCAAGGCCACCGGCTTCCCGATCGCGAAGATCGCGGCCAAGCTGGCCATCGGCTACACCCTCGACGAGATCGTCAACGACATCACCAAGGAGACGCCGGCCTGCTTCGAGCCGACGCTGGACTACGTGGTGGTCAAGGCGCCGCGGTTCGCGTTCGAGAAGTTCCCGGGCGCCGATCCCACGCTGACCACCACCATGAAGTCGGTGGGCGAGGCGATGTCGCTTGGTCGCAACTTCGCCGAGGCGCTGGGCAAGGTGCTGCGGTCGCTCGAGACCAAGGCCGCCGGTTTCTGGACCCAGGACGACGGCCCGTGGGCGCCGGCCGACGGTGACGTGGCCGGGGCGATCGAGAAGATCCTCGCCGACCTGCGTGTCCCGACCGAGGGCCGGATCTACCAGGTGGAGCGGGCGCTGCGGCTCGGGGCGAGCATCGACGACGTCGCCGCCGCCTCGGGCATCGACCCGTGGTTCGTGGCCGAGGTCGCCGGGCTGGTGGAGCTGCGCCGCGAGATCCTCGACGCGCCGGTGCTGGACGAGCCGCTGCTGCGGCGGGCCAAGTACCACGGCCTGTCCGACCGGCAGCTGGCCGCGCTGCGCCCGGAGCTGGCCGGGGAGAGCGGTGTCCGCGCGCTGCGGCACCGGCTCGGGGTGCGCCCGGTGTACAAGACCGTCGACACCTGCGCCGCCGAGTTCGAGGCCAAGACGCCCTACCACTACTCGGCCTACGAGCTGGATCCGGCCGCGGAGTCGGAGGTGGCGCCGCAGCGCGAGCGCGAGAAGGTCATCATCCTGGGGTCGGGCCCGAACCGCATCGGCCAGGGCATCGAGTTCGACTACTCCTGCGTGCACGCCGCGCAGACGCTGTCGGCCGCCGGCTACGAGACGGTGATGGTCAACTGCAACCCCGAGACCGTCTCCACCGACTACGACACCGCCGACCGGCTCTACTTCGAGCCGCTCACCTTCGAGGACGTGCTCGAGGTCTACCACGCCGAATGCGAGTCGGGCACCGTCGCCGGTGTGATCGTGCAGCTCGGCGGGCAGACCCCGCTCGGCCTGGCGCAGCGGCTCACCGAAGCCGGGGTGCCGGTGGTCGGTACCAGTGCCGCCGCCATCGACCTGGCCGAGGACCGCGGCGAGTTCGGTGACGTGCTGGTCGCCGCCGGGCTGCCCGCGCCGAAGTACGGCACCGCCACCACCGTCGAGCAGGCCAAGAAGATCGCGGCCGGGATCGGGTATCCGGTGCTGGTGCGCCCGTCCTACGTGCTCGGTGGCCGCGGCATGGAGATCGTCTACGACGAGAAGTCCCTGGAGGGCTACATCTCCCGTGCCACCGAACTCAATCCCGA
The DNA here is from genome assembly GCF_001182745.1 of Nocardia farcinica. Lineage (NCBI taxonomy): Bacteria > Bacillati > Actinomycetota > Actinomycetes > Mycobacteriales > Nocardiaceae > Nocardia > Nocardia farcinica. Next base: position 390,103 of record NZ_LN868938.1, read on the forward strand.
GCACCCGGTGCTGGTCGACCGGTTCCTCGAGGACGCGATCGAGATCGACGTGGACGCGCTGTGCGACGGGGACGAGGTCTACCTCGGCGGTGTGATGGAGCACATCGAGGAGGCCGGCATCCACTCCGGCGACTCGGCGTGCGCGCTGCCCCCGATCACCTTGGGCCGCAGCGACATCGAGGCGGTGCGCCGCTCCACCGTCGCGCTGGCCAAGGGCATCGGGGTGCGCGGCCTGCTGAACGTGCAGTACGCGCTCAAGGACGACGTGCTCTACGTGCTCGAGGCCAATCCGCGCGCCAGCCGCACGGTGCCGTTCGTCTCCAAGGCCACCGCGGTGCCGCTGGCCAAGGCCGCGGCCCGGATCATGCTCGGCGCCACCATCGCCGAGCTGCGCAAGGAGGGCATGCTGCCGGAGACCGGCGACGGCGGGCACGTGCCGCTGGAGGCGCCGGTGGCGGTGAAGGAGGCGGTGCTGCCGTTCCACCGCTTCCGTCGCGCCGACGGCAGCGGCGTGGACTCGCTGCTCTCGCCGGAGATGAAGTCGACCGGTGAGGTGATGGGCATCGACGCCGATTTCGGCACCGCCTTCGCCAAGAGCCAGACGGCCTCCTACGGCTCGCTGCCGACCGAGGGCACCGTGTTCGTCTCGATCGCCAACCGCGACAAGCGGGCGATGGTGTTCCCGGTCAAGCGGCTGCACGACCTCGGGTTCCGCATCCTGGCCACCGAGGGCACCGCGGAGATGTTGCGGCGCAACGGGATCCCGTGCGAGCGGGTGCGCAAGCACTCCGAGCCGGGCCCGGCCGACGAGCCGACGATCGTGGAGCAGATCCGCGACGGCGAGGTCGACATGGTGTTCAACACCCCGTACGGCAACTCCGGTCCGCGCGTGGACGGCTACGAGATCCGCACCGCCGCGGTGGGTGTGAACATTCCCTGCATCACCACGGTGCAGGGCGCGGCGGCCGCGGTGCAGGGCATCGAGGCCAGCATCACCGGCGGCATCGGCGTGCGGTCCCTGCAGGAACTGCACTCGGCACTGCGCGGGTGAGCGGGCACGGTGGCGGCGTGACCGGGTTCGGTACCCGGTTGCGCGCCGCGATGGACCGCTTCGGTCCGCTCTGCGTCGGCATCGACCCACATCCGCCGCTGCTGGCGGACTGGGGGCTGACCGACGACGCCGAGGGTCTGGAGCGCTTCGCCGAGATCTGCGTGGAGGCCTTCGACGGCACCGTCGCGCTGGTGAAGCCGCAGGTCGCGTTCTTCGAGGCCTACGGCTCGGCGGGCATCGCCGTGCTCGAACGCACCATCGAGGTGTTGCGTGCCTCGGGCACCCTGGTGCTCGCCGACGCCAAGCGCGGTGACATCGGCTCCACCATGGCCGCCTACGCCCGCACCTGGCTCGGCGACGGACCGCTGGGTTCGGACGCGGTGACGGTGTCGCCGTATCTCGGATTCGGGTCGCTCGACCCGGCGCTGGAGCTGGCCGCGGCGGGCGGTCGGGGGGTGTTCGTGCTGGCCGCGACCTCCAATCCGGAGGGCGCGCAGGTGCAGACCGCCGTAGGCGCCGGCGGTCGCAGCGTCGCTCAGACGATGGTCGACGAGGTCGCGGCCCGCAACGCGGGTGCGGAGTTCGGGTCGGTCGGCGTCGTGGTCGGCGCGACCCTCACCGCCGCGCCGGAGCTGGCCGGACTCAACGGCCCGATCCTGATGCCCGGCGTGGGGGCCCAGGGCGGTGGTCCCGCATCCGTGCGGGAGCTGGTGCCCGCGGACCTGCTTCCGGCGGTCGTGCCCAACGTCTCCCGCGAGGTGCTGCGGCACGGCCCGTCGGTGTCGGCCCTGCGCGAGCGGCTGGCCGCGCTTCAGGAGGACTTCGCGTTCCTGCGGAGGTGAGCAGTCCGCCCCGGGTCGGACCGGGGTTTGAAACGGCGCCGGAGTGGGTACAGGCCGTCGTGCTGCCCGCTGAACGGCGTTCTCCAGCGTCAACGCGGCTGGATCGATTCCGGGGTGCCCGGCGGCGCGTGCGCGCCGCACAGCGGCCGGCGGCCGCCGCGTCCTCCGACAGCCCCCGGGTGCCCGGCGCCCGGGGGCTGTTCGTCGTGCCCGGGCACCGTCCCGCCCCTCGAGACATGTGTTCGATGCGACACGCGGACGAAGTGTGCGACACGCGGGCGATTCGCAGAAAGTTCCTGGTCGGAGGCTGATTGGTTGCCGGGCGCGCCCGGCCTGCTGTCGCTATCTGTGGGCAAACCGGGCGGCGTCTGAGAAAAACGCTGGTAGCGGCGTTTTCGGTGAAATCGGGAGTACGATCGCGGCTGTGACCGGAGCGCGCCGCGCATCCGGCCCCGCTCGCCCTTACGGCATGCGGAATCATGCGCTGACCTGGGGGGTGGGTTCGCAATCGGCGGACGTCGTGGGTACGGTCGCTGAGACCGTCGGCTCACCGGCGGTCAGTTGAAGCAATGAACGATGAGACGGAGGAACCGTGGCCCTTCCCCAGCTGACTGACGAGCAGCGCGCCGCTGCTCTGGAGAAGGCGGCTGCCGCTCGCCGCGCTCGGGCGGAGCTCAAGGAGCGCTTGAAGCGTGGCGGCACCGACCTGAAGAGCGTCCTCGCCGATGCCGAGACCGACGAGATCCTCGGCAAGATGAAGGTGTCGGCGCTGCTGGAGGCACTGCCCAAGGTCGGCAAGGTCAAGGCGGCCGAGATCATGAGCGAGCTGGAGATCGCCCCCACCCGCCGGCTGCGCGGACTCGGTGATCGGCAGCGCAAGGCGCTGCTGGCCCGGTTCGACTTCGACGCCTGATTCCGAGGGTGGTCGAACACACGCGGAAGGGTCGGCTGGTCGTGCTGGTCGGCCCCTCGGCCGTGGGGAAATCGACGGTCGTGCGGTGCGTGCGGGAACGCCTGCCCGAACTGGTCTTCAGTGTGTCGGCGACAACCCGGGCCCCCCGGCCCGGGGAGGTCGACGGCCGGGACTACCGGTTCGTCACCCGGGCCGAGTTCGACGCCATGATCGAGGCCGGTGAACTGCTCGAATGGGCGGAGATCCACGGCGGGTTGCAGCGCTCGGGTACCCCTGCCGCCCCGGTGCGCGAGGCACTGGCGGCGGGCAAGAACGTGCTGCTCGAGGTGGATCTCGAAGGGGCGCGCTCGGTGCGCAAGGTCATGCCGGAGGCGCGGCTGGTCTTTCTGGCCCCGCCGAGCTGGGACGAACTCGTCGCCCGGCTCACCGCGCGCGGCACCGAAACACCCGAGGTGATCGCGCGCAGGCTGGAGACCGCCAGGATCGAACTCGCCGCCTGTGACGAGTTCGACAACGTCATCGTGAACGACGAGGTGACCAGCGCCTGCGAGCAGTTGGTATCGTTGTTCGTTAGCACAAATTCGAGATAGTGCCCGGTCCGGCGGCCGCCGCGTGCCGGCCGCCGACTCGGATCGCGATACCCATCCGCGATACCGACCGAGACACCCACCGAAACAAGCACCCACCGACAAGCCGCAGGAGCCTCACGAGTGAGCGACACCAAGACCGCGCCCGCGTACGACACCCCGATCGGTCTGACCAACCCCCCGATCGACGAGCTGCTCGAGCGCACGTCGTCGAAGTACGCGCTGGTCATCTACGCGGCCAAGCGGGCACGGCAGATCAACGACTACTACAACCAGCTCGGCGACGGCATCCTCGAATACGTCGGCCCGCTGGTCGAGCCCGGCCTGCAGGAGAAGCCGCTGTCGGTCGCGCTGCGCGAGATCCACGCCGACCTGCTCGAGCACTCCGAAGGCGAGTGACTCCTCCTCGGCGCCCCGCCGAGGACCGCATGAACACGGAGGCGTAGTGAGCACACGCATCGTCGTCGGCGTCGGCGGCGGGATCGCCGCCTACAAGGCCTGCGCGTTGATCCGGCGGTTCACCGAGACCGGTCATCAGGTCCGGGTGATCCCCACCGAGTCGGCGCTGCAGTTCGTCGGCAAGGCCACCTTCGAGGCGCTGTCCGGGAATCCGGTGCACACCGACGTGTTCACCGATGTACCCGAAGTGCCGCACGTCCGGCTCGGGCAGGAGGCCGACCTCGTCGTCATCGCCCCCGCCACGGCGGACCTGATGGCCCGCGCGGCACACGGCCGCGCCGACGACCTGCTCACCGCCACCCTGCTCACCGCCCGATGTCCGGTGCTGTTCGCGCCCGCGATGCACACCGAGATGTGGGAGCACCCCGCCACCCAGGCCAACGTCGAGACCCTGCGCAGGCACGGCGCCGTCGTGATGGAGCCCGCCTCCGGCAGGCTCACCGGCACCGACACCGGCCCGGGCAGGCTGCCGGAGCCGGAGGAGATCTTCGGCCTCGCGTCGCTGCTGCAGGAACGGCAGGACGCCGTGCCGCGCGACCTGGTCGGCCGCCGCCTGGTGATCACCGCGGGCGGCACCCGCGAACCGCTGGACCCGGTCCGGTTCCTGGGCAACCGCAGCTCCGGCAAACAGGGCTATGCCCTGGCCAGGGTGGCGGCCCAGCGCGGTGCGCAGGTGACCCTCATCGCGGGCAACACCATCGAGATGGCGGCGCCCGCCGCGGTCGAGCTGGTGCACATCACCACCGCCGAACAGCTCAAGACCGCGGTCGACAAGCACGCCGTCGGCGCCGACGCGGTGATCATGGCCGCGGCGGTGGCCGATTTCCGGCCGACCAACGTCGCGGCCGCCAAGATCAAGAAGGGTGCCGGCGAGCCGGACGTCATCCCGCTGACCAAGACCGACGACATTCTCGCCGGGCTGGTCCAGTCCCGCCGGGACGGCCAGCTGCCCGGCACCGCGATCGTCGGGTTCGCCGCCGAGACCGGCGACGAACACGGCGATGTGCTCACCCACGCGCGGGCCAAGCTGGCCCGCAAGGGGTGCGATCTGCTGGTGGTCAACGCCGTGGGCGAGGGCAAGGCCTTCGAGGTGGACACCAACGACGGCTGGCTGCTCGGCGCCGACGGCACCGAACAGGCGCTCGACCACGGTTCCAAGGCGCTGCTGGCCAGCCGGGTACTCGACGCGCTGGCGCCCCTGCTGCGCTCCTGAGCGGTGAAAGACGGCGGCCCCCTGGTTGTTTCGGTGAACAGCGGGTCCGCCCGGAGGTAGTGGACACGAACGTGCGGTGAATGCCGACACCGACGGCCGCACCGCGTCCATGATTTGGAATAGTCTGCAGAGGAAGGGTTGCGCGGCGGCGACTTGGCACTACTGTCGCTGTCGCGATCCGATACGACGAACCCGTTGAGGGAGAGGGAACAACTGATGCGCACGTCTGGCAGCCGCCTATTCACCAGTGAGTCCGTGACCGAGGGTCACCCGGACAAGATCTGTGACGCGATCAGCGATTCCATCCTCGACGCGTTGCTCGCCGAGGACCCGCGCAGCCGGGTCGCGGTGGAGACCCTCGTGACCACCGGTCAGGTGCACGTCGCGGGCGAGGTCACCACCTCCGCCTACGCCGACATTCCGCGGATCGTGCGGGAGAAGGTCCTCGAGATCGGATACGACTCCTCGGCAAAGGGTTTCGACGGCAACTCCTGCGGCGTGAACATCGCCATCGGCGCGCAGTCGCCCGATATCGCGCAGGGTGTGGACACCTCGCACGAGGCCCGGGTGGGCGGCACCGACGACGAGATCGCCAAGCAGGGCGCCGGTGACCAGGGCCTGATGTTCGGCTACGCCACCACCGACACCCCCGAGCTGATGCCGCTGCCGATCGCGCTGGCGCACCGCCTCTCGCGCAAGCTCACCGAGGTCCGCAAGACCGGCGTGCTGCCCTACCTGCGCCCGGACGGCAAGACCCAGGTCACCATCGAATACGACGGCGATCGCCCGGTCCGGCTGGACACCGTGGTCATCTCCACCCAGCACGCCGCCGACATCGACTTGGACAACCTGCTCGCTCCCGACATCAGGGAGAAGGTCGTCGACGCGGTGCTCGCCGACCTGGACCTGCCCAGCCCCTTGGACACCTCCGACATCCGGCTGCTGGTCAACCCCACCGGCAAGTTCGTGCTCGGCGGCCCGATGGGCGACGCCGGCCTGACCGGCCGCAAGATCATCGTCGACACCTACGGCGGCATGGCCCGCCACGGCGGCGGCGCCTTCTCGGGCAAGGACCCGTCGAAGGTCGACCGGTCGGCCGCCTACGCCATGCGCTGGGTCGCCAAGAACGTCGTGGCCGCCGGCCTGTCCGAGCGGGTCGAGGTGCAGGTCGCCTACGCGATCGGCAAGGCCGCCCCGGTCGGTCTGTTCGTCGAGACCTTCGGCACCGAGAAGGTGGATCCGGCGCGTATCGCGGCCGCGATCACCGAGGTGTTCGACCTGCGTCCCGGCGCGATCATCCGCGACCTGGACCTGCTGCGCCCGATCTACGCGCCGACCGCGGCCTACGGGCACTTCGGCCGCACCGACATCGATCTGCCCTGGGAGCACACCGATCGCGCGGACAAGCTGCGCGCGGCCGCCGGACTCTAGGTCGACCGGGTCCGCGTGAGCCGACCCACCACGGACGGCGCATCGGCAGCCCCCGCGGACACCGCGTCCGCGGGGGCGTCGGCGTCTTCGGCGCGCCGTCGCAAGCCGCGTGCCGCCCCGGCGGCCACCCTGCCGATCGCGCGGGTGCTGCCGCTGCTCACGCCCGCCCACCTCGACCGCGACTTCGACTACCTCGTCCCCGCCGAGATGGACGAGCTCGCCCGGCCCGGCGTGCGCGTGCGGGTGCGGTTCGCGGGGCGTCTGGTCGACGGGTACCTGCTGGACCGCCTCGCGCACAGCGACCACGACGGCACCCTCATCCCGCTCGAGCGCGTGGTCTCCGGCGAGCGGGTGCTCACCCCGGAAATCCTGCGATTGGTCACCGCCGTGGCGAGCCGGTACGCGGGTACCCGCGCCGACGTGCTGCGGCTGGCGATCCCGCCGCGACATGCGCGCGCCGAGAACGGGGGAGCGAAGAAGGCTGCGGGCCAAGGCGATTCGGCCGCGGGCGGGCCGGAAGCCGCCGCTGCGGACGTGCCACCCATCGATGCCGACGGGGCGGAGGCCGAGGTCTCGGGCTCGTCCGTCGCGACATCCGTTGGCCCGGAAGCTGATTCGGCCGAACGTCCCCCGGTCGACACGGCCGGGTGGGCGCGCTACCTGCACGGCGACTCCTTCGTCGCCGCACTCGCGGCGGGTCGCGGCGTGCGGGCGGCCTGGCAGGCGCTGCCGGGGGAGGACTGGGCGCGCAGGCTGGCCGAGTTGGCGGCGGTGGTGGTGCGGTCGGGACGCGGCGTGATCCTCATGGTGCCCGACCAGCGCGACCTCGATCGGGTGCTGGCGGAATGCGTTGCGCTGGTGGGGGATACGGCGGTGGGATTGTCGGCGGGGCTCGGGCCCGCGGCCAGGTACCGGCGCTGGCTGGCGGTGCTGCGCGGTCAGGCCAGGGTGGTGGTGGGGACGCGGGCGGCGGTGTTCGCTCCGGTCGCCGACCTCGGTCTCGTCGCGATCTGGGACGACGGTGACGACACCTACGCCGAGCCGCGCGCACCCTATCCGCACGCGCGGGAGGTCTCGATGCTGCGGGCGCACGAGACCGGCGCGGCGTTCGTGGCGGCCGGATTCGCGCGCACCGCCGAGGTGCAGGCGGTGGTCGATTCGGGGTGGGCCCACGATCTGGTCGCCGAACGGCCGGTGGTCCGCACGGCGGCGCCGCGGATCAGCGCGCCGGGGGACAGCGACATCGCCCTCCAGCGCGATCCGGTGGCGCGCGCGGTGCGGATTCCGGCGGTGGCGTTCGCGGCCGCCCGGGCGGCGCTGAAGGAAGGCGCCGCGGTGCTGGTGCAGGTGCCGCGGCGCGGTTACGTGCCCGCGCTGGCCTGCTCGAAATGCCGGACCCCCGCCCGCTGCCGGCGCTGCAACGGGCCACTGGCGCTGCCCGACGCGCCCGACGGCGCGGCCCACAGTCCGGCCTGCCGCTGGTGCGGCGTCGCCGAGACCGCGTTCCGCTGCCCGGTGTGCGCCTCGCGGGCGCTGCGCGCGGTGGTCATCGGCGCCACCCGCACCGCCGAAGAACTGGGCCGGGCCTTTCCCGGCGTGCCGATCCGCGGGTCGAGCGCCGGGGCGATGCTCGACAGCGTGGAACCGGGGCCGCAGGTCGTGGTGGCGACGGTCGGCGCCGAACCGGTGGTGCGCGGCGGGTACGGCGTCGCGCTGCTGCTGGACGGGTGGGCACTGCTCGGCCGCGCCGATCTGCGGGCCGGCGAGGATGCGCTGCGCCGATGGCTGAACGCCGCCGCGCTGGTGCGCTCGCACGGCCAGGTGGTCGTGATGGCCGAGCCCGCCCTGCCGACGGTGCAGGCGCTGGTGCGCTGGGATCCGGTCGGGCATGCGCGTGCGGAGGTGGCCGAGCGGTCCGAGGTCGGTTTCCCGCCCGCCGTGCGACTCGCGGCGGTCGACGGCGCGGCCGAGGCCATCCGGGATCTGCTGGCCGCCGCCACGCTGCCCGACGGGGTGGAGGTGCTCGGCCCCGTGCCGTTGCCCGAGGGCGCCCGCAAGCCGTTCGCCGGTGATTCGCCCGCCGAGGTCGAGCGGGTGTTGCTGCGCGTCGACCGGCGAGCCGGGGCGGCGCTGGCACGCGCGCTCACCGCCGCGCAGGCGGTGCGCAGCACCCACCGGTCCGACGCGCCGCTGCGGGTGCAGATCGATCCCGTCGACATCGGCTGACCCGCGCGGCGAGCCCGGGGGTTTCGGTCCGGTCAGACGGGCAACCCGAACACTGGCCGATCGCACACCCGGTGTGCTCGGCGCGCCCAGGACGGACCGCCGTCGCGTCCGCGGTCGCCATCGAGCCCGGGGGCCTGGGCACCCTCCACACCAGAACACGAACAGAACCGAGGAATGCTGTCGGCACTCCATGCGTTAGATGCATTGACGATATATCGTCGATAACATGAAGTACACACGAGAGCCTCAGGAGGCCGACATGGAACACGAACATCACCACCGCCGTCGCGGCTTCGGCCGCGGACCGCACGGCTTCGACCCGGAACGCCACCCGCATCGCCGGGGTCCGCGACACGGTTTCGGTCCGGAATTCGGACCCGGCCACGGTTTCGGACCGGGCTTCGGTCCGCACATCGGCCGGGGTCGCGGACGCGGCGGCCGTGGCCGCCGCGGCGACGTCCGCGCGGCCGTGCTGCTGCTGCTCACCGAGCGGCCGATGCACGGCTACGAACTCATCCAGCAGATCCGCGAGCGCAGCGACGACATCTGGCGGCCGAGCCCCGGATCGATCTACCCCGCTCTGGCGCAACTGGAGGACGAGGGCCTGGTCCTCATCGACAAGGTCGCCGGCCGCAAGACCGCCAAGCTGACCGAGGCGGGCACCGCCTATGTGACCGAACACCGCGACGAACTCGGCGACCCGTGGGCCGATGTCAAGAACGACGTGGGCGCCCAGGCCATCGACCTGCGGGCGTTGGTCGGTCAGCTGATGGGTGCGGTCGCCCAGGTCGCCGCCGTCGGTACCCCCGAGCAGGCGGGCAAGGCGGCCGAGGTGCTCACCGAGGCCCGCAGGTCGCTGTATCGCATCCTCGCCGAGGACGACGCACCCGAATCGTGACCGATCGGTAGTGCTCGTTCGAGATGCGCGACGGGCGCGGCCGGGGAGATCATTGTGAGGTGCGACAAATGGTCGAGCGGCGGAGTCGGGGCGGGTCACAATGGCTGCGCCGCGCCACCGCCGGTGTCTTCGCGGTGGCGGCGATCCTCGCCGCGGCCACCGTCACGGCGGCGGACCCCGGCGGCATCGGCCCGCCCGAAGTTCCCACCCAGCCCGGCCCGCCGCAGCCGGACCACCTCGCCGCCGCGCTGTACCAGAGGCAGCACCGCGACGTCACCCCGTCGGGCACCAACGATTTCGGCTGCGTTCCGGATCCGGAGCGGCCGCGGCCGGTGATCCTCGCGCACGGCACCGACTCGAGCGCCTACTCGGACTGGTCGGCGATCGGGCCTCGGCTCGCCGCGGCCGGGTTCTGCGTCTTCGCGCTCAATTACGGTGGCGCGCCGGGCGCCCAGACGTACGGCACCGAGGACCTGCTCGCCAGCGCCGCCCAGATCGGCGTCTTCGTGGACCGGGTGCGCGCGGCCACCGGCGCCGACAAGGTCGATCTGGTGGGATTCTCCCAGGGCGCCACCGTGACTCGCTACTACGTCAACAAGCTCGGCGGCGCACCGAACGTCGGCCACTGGGTCGGCTTGGCCTCGCCGACCTACGGCGGGGTCATGTACGGGCTGGTGCCGGTGGCGCAGGCGATACCCGGCCTGCTCGACGCCGTCGCCCGGGTCACCTCCCTCGCCGCGGTGCAGCAGGCGCAGGGCTCGGAGGTGATGCTCGCGGTCAACGCGGGCGGCGACACCGTCCCCGGCGTCGAGTACACCACCGTGGGCAGCCGGGTGGACGAGATGATCCAGCCCTTCGAGAACATCGCCTTGCGCGGGCCGGGCGCCCGCAATCTGGCGTTGCAGGATCTGTGCCCGCAGAACCTCACCGGCCACTTCCACATGGTGTACGACCCGTTCGTCGCCGATCTGCTGCTGACCGTGCTCGACCCCGGCCACGCACCCGAGCCGGTCTGCGAGCCGGTTCCGCTGGGTACGGGGATACCGCAGGTGATCATCGCGGGCAATTCCTGAGCGGAACCGGCTCGGACGGGGCGGGCCCCATCCGGAGCGCCGGAGGGGCGTGCCGGCTCACTAGAATGAACGGACCGTATTCGTCGTTCTGCCGGGAGCCACCGTGACCATCCAGCCCGTTCGCCTGTTCGGCGATCCCATCCTGCGCGCGCGTGCGTCGGAGGTCACCGAGTTCGATCGGGAATTGCGCCAGCTCGTCACCGACCTCACCGACACCATGCACGACGACGGCGGCGTCGGTATGGCCGCGCCGCAGATCGGTGTCGGGCTGCGGGTCTTCGTCTACGACACCGGCGACGCCGCCGGGCACCTGGTGAATCCCACCTACACCGTCGTCGGCGACGAGGAACAGGTCGGTCCCGAGGGCTGCCTGTCCATCCCCGGCCTGCGCTACGACACCCGGCGCGCGCTACGGGTGCACGTACGCGGTGTCGACATGCACGGGGCCCCCGTCGAATTCGACGCCGACGAGCTGCTGGCCCGCTGCGTGCAGCACGAGACCGACCACCTCGACGGTGTGCTGTTCATCGACCGGCTCGACCCGGCCGCCCGCAAGGAGGCGATGCGCGCCATCCGCGAGTCCGATTGGTTCGAGGCGGGCATCACCGTGCGCGAGAGTCAGGGCGTCGGCCAGTCCGGTCCGTTCGGACGGACCCGCTGATGCGCCTGGTCTTCGCGGGCACGCCCGAACCCGCCGTCCCGTCGCTGCGCCGCCTCATCGCCTCGCCGCGGCACGAGGTGGTCGCCGTGGTCACCCGGCCCGACGCGGTCGCCGGTCGCGGCCGCAAGATCACCCGATCGCCGATCGCGGCACTGGCCGACGAGCACGGCATTCCGGTGCTCTCGCCGCGCACACCCGCCGAACCCGAATTCCTGGACCGGTTGACCGAGCTGGCGCCGGACTGCTGCCCGGTCGTCGCCTACGGTGCCTTGCTGCCCCAGGCCGCCCTGGACATTCCGCGGCACGGCTGGATCAACCTACACTTCTCCCTGCTGCCCGCCTGGCGCGGCGCGGCACCCGTGCAGGCCGCCATCAACGCCGGTGAGGAGATCACCGGCGCCACCACCTTCCAGATCGAGGCCGGCCTCGACAGCGGCCCGGTCTACGGCGTCGTCACCGAGAAGATCGATGTCACCGACACCGCGGGGACGTTGCTCGAACGACTGGCCGAAACCGGCGCCCGGCTGTTGGAGGCCACGCTCGACGGCGTCGCGGACGGCACGCTGCAGGCGGTGCCGCAGCCGACCGAAGGCGTGTCCTACGCGCCGAAGGTCACCCCCGAGGACGGACGGATCCGCTGGGATCAGCCCGCGCTCGCGGTGAACCGGCGCATCCGCGCCGTCACTCCCGCGCCCGGAGCCTGGACGCTCGTCGGCGGTAACCGGCTCAAGCTCGGCCCGGTGGAGCTGGTCGAGGAGCAGCTGCCCGAGCGGGTGATCGAGGTGCGCAAGTCCGGCGTGTTCGTCGGTACCGCCACCACCGCCGTCCGCCTGGACAAGGTGCAGCCCCAGGGCAAGAAGATGATGCCCGCCCTCGACTGGGCCCGCGGCGCCCGCCTACAGCCCGGCGCGGTGGTCGAGTGAGCGCCGCCGAGCGTCCGAGAAAGGTCGACGACCGCGACATCGACGGCGGGTGGGCCCGTCGCGCCGCCCGCGAGCAGGAAGCCCGCCGGTCCGGGCGCAAGCCCGGTGACGGGGAGCCGCCGGAGTCCGGGCACCGAGCCGGTGGGGACCGTGGACGCGGTGCACCCGGCCGGTCGGAGGGACGCGGCGGGCGTGCGGGCGAGCCACGGGCGCCGCGCGCTGCCCGCGCGGACCGCGCCGGTGGTCGCGGCGCCGAGCGTGGTCGTACCGGCGGGGCGGGCGGCTCGCGGGACGAGCGGTCGCCGCGCGGAGAACGGGGCGGAATCCCGCGCCGGGAGCGGGAGTCACGCGGTGACGCGAGGCCGGACGCCGCGCGGGGGTCGTCGACCGCGAGATCCGGGCGCGCGACGCCGGGCCCGGGCTCCGGCACCCAGCACGGTGGGCGCCGTGGCCCGGACGGCGGCTCCGGAGCGGGCGGTCGCTCCCGCGCGGCCGACGCCGATCGGCGCAGCGCCGGACGACCGGGGCGCACCGGACCGAAGAACGCCGCGGGCCGGAGCATCGATCCACCGCGCGAGGTGGCGCTCGAGGTGTTGCGGGCGGTGCGCGAACGTGACGCCTACGCCAACCTCGTCCTCCCGAAGCTGTTGCGCGACAGGCGCATCGACGGGCGGGACGCCGCGCTGGCGACCGAGCTCGCCTACGGTGCCTGCCGCGCGCAGGGGCTGCTCGACGCCGTCATCGCGGCGTGCGCGGGACGGCCGGTCACGCAGATCGACGGGCCGCTGCTCGATGTGCTGCGGTTGGGGGTCTACCAGCTGCTGCGCACCCGGATCGGCGCGCACGCGGCGGTCGACACCTCGGTGGGCTTGGCGCGCGCCGAATTCGGCACGGGCAAGTCCGGATTCGTGAACGCGGTCCTGCGGCAGGCGGCGCGGCGCACGGCGCAGGAATGGGTCGAGGAACTCGCCCCGGCCGACCCGATCGGCAAGCTGGCCTTCGAGTACGCGCATCCGGTGTGGATCGCGCAAGCGTTCGCCGATGCGCTGGGCGCGCGCGCCACCGAACTGCCGGAGCTGCTCGCCGCCGACGACGCACGGCCCACCGTGCATCTGGTGGCCCGCCCCGGCGAGATCACCGCCGAGGAACTGGCGTTGGTGACCGGCGGGGAGGAAGGCCGCTGGTCCCCGTACGCGGTGTACCTGGAAGGCGGCGACCCGGGCGGGCTGGAGCCGGTGCGCGAGGGAATGGCGGCGGTACAGGACGAAGGCAGCCAGCTGGTCGCGCTCAGCCTCACCCGCGCGCCGCTGGACGGTCCCGACACCGGCCGGTGGCTCGACCTCTGCGCCGGGCCCGGCGGCAAGGCCGCGCTGCTGGGTGCGCTGGCCGCGATCGACGGCTTCGAGGTCGACGCCGTCGAACCCGCCGAACACCGCGCCGAGCTGGTGCGCACGGCGACCAGGGAGCTGCCGGTGCGGGTCCACGTGGCCGACGGCAGGGACAGCGGGCTGTCCCCCGGCTACGACCGGATTCTCGTCGACGCGCCCTGCACCGGTCTCGGCGCGTTGCGGCGCAGGCCGGAAGCCCGCTGGCGGCGCGGGCCGGAGGATCTGCGCGCCCTGGTCCGCCTGCAACGCGAATTGCTCACCGCCGCATGGGATCTGCTGCGGCCCGGCGGGGTCGTGGTGTACTCGACCTGTTCACCGCACCTGGCGGAGACGGTATCGGTGGTGGCCGATCTGGTCCGCCGGACCGACGCCGAGCAACTCGACACCAGGGACCTGCTGCCCGGCGTGTCCGACGTCGGTGACGGGCCCGCGGCGCAGCTGTGGCCGCACCGGCACGGCACCGACGCCATGTTCATGGCGGCCCTGCGCAAGCCGCGCTAGACCGGCCGTTCCATTCGTCCAAGCCGGTCCTCGCGCGGGCCGGGCACACTGGCAGCATGACGCTGACCTGGCAGGACGTGGTGACGATGGCGACCGAGCTGCCCGAGGTCGCCGAGTCGACGTGGTGGCGCTCGCCCGGGTTGAAGGTGGCGGGCAAGGGCTTCGCGCGGCTGCGGGTGGAGGCCGAGGGCGGGCTGGCGCTGCGCTGCGACCTGGCGGAAAAGCACGCGCTACTCGCCTCCGGCGACCCGGCGTTCTACGCCACCCCGCACTACGACGGCAGCCCCTATATCCTCGTCGACCTGGACCGGGTCGACGAGGGCCGGCTGCGCGAGCTGCTCGACGCCGCCTGGTGGCTCGCCGCTCCCGCCGCCGCCCGCCGCAGGCGCGAACGCGCGGCCGACACCGCCTAGCCGGGCTCGTCGGTCGGCGGCCTCACTCGCGGGCGGAGAGTTCGCGCAGCCGGGCGAGGGTCTTGGCCAGGATGCGGGAGACGTGCATCTGCGAGATGCCCATCTGCTTGGCGATCTGGGTCTGGGTCATGGATTCGAAGAAGCGCATGGTGAGGATGCGCCGTTCGCGTTCGGGCAGCCCGGCCAGCAGCGGGCGGATGGCCACGTACTCCTCGACGCGCTCGAACTGCGCCTCCTCCTCGCCGAGGGTGTCGAGCAGGGAGGCGTCGGACTCGCGGCCCAGCGCGGCGGCGTCGATGGAGCTGGGCTGGTAGGCGTTGCCGGCGATGACCGCCTGGGTCACTTCGTCGGGGTCGACACCCAGCTCGGCCGCGATCTCCTTGGCGGTGGGGGAGCGGCCCAGCGACTGGGAGAGGGTGTCGATGGCCGCGCCGATGCGCAGGTGGGTCTCCTTCACCCGTCGCGGCACCCGCATCGCCCAGGTGTGATCGCGGAAGTACCGGCGCACCTCGCCCATGATCGTGGGCACCGCGAAGGACAGGAAGTTGGAGCCGCGAGCCGGGTCGAACCGGTCCACGGCGTGCACGAGTCCCACCCGGGCCACCTGGGTGAGGTCGTCGAACGGCTCGCCGCGTCCGCTGAACTTGCGGGCGATGTGGTCGGCCAGCGGCACGCAGCGGCTGATGAGCTCGTCGCGCAGGGCGGCGTGCTCGGCGGTGCCCGGTTCGACCGCCGCCAGCCGATCGAACAGGTCGGGCAGATCGTCGTAGCCGGTCACCGACCCGGCTTCGGCGACCGCCTCGGCCGCCACCTCCGCGTCCTGCTCGGCCTCGACGTCCTCGTCGCGCTCGACGTCGACCTCGGCGGGAGTCTGCCCCGGCTCGCTCGCCCCCGACGCGGTTCCGGTGGGCGGCGTGGTCTCGATCGTCTCGTCCCGGTCCGATCCGGACCTCTTCTGCGCGCCCGTCACTACGCTTTCCCCCGGACCCGACGGAACTCCACCGTCGTCGGATATCCGGAGAGTGCCGAGTCGTAGGAATCCTGGGTGGCCTTCACCGAGTCGGTGAGGGTCCGCAGCACATGCCAGCCGAAGCTGTGCTGGTCGGGAAGGCCTTCGGTGCCGGCGAGACCGGTGACGCGCACCAGCAGCTCCCGCTCGCCGATGCTGAACCAGCAGTCGAGGCTACTGCCCGGCGCGGCGACCGCGATCAGGGTCGAGCACACCTCGTCGACGGCGAGGCGGATGTCGGCCACCTCGTCCAGGGTGAAATCGCTGAGTAGGACGAGAGTTTCGGCGAGCCCGCGCACGATGGGCAGTTGTGTGACCGATGCGGCCACCCGAATCTCCACCGGGGTGCTGTAGAGCCCCTGTTCCGCCGAAATGTTGATCACTCTGCACAGGCTACCCATTCCCGCCCCCTGACAATCGCGAAAGGGCGCTGGCCTACACTCGCGCCCTGTGTCCACGTTTTCCCGGCCCGCCGAGCCGATGATCGCCCCGTCCATCCTGTCCGCCGATTTCGCGCACCTCGCGGACGAGGCGCGCCGGGTGGAGGGGTCGGACTGGCTGCACGTCGACGTGATGGACGCGCACTTCGTGCCGAACCTGACTCTGGGGCTGCCGGTGGTGCAGAGCCTGCTGAAGGCCACCGACATCCCGCTGGACTGCCACCTGATGATCGAGGATCCGGGCCGCTGGGCGCCGCCGTACGCGGAGGCGGGTGCGCACAATGTCACCTTCCACGCCGAGGCGACCGACGATCCGGTGGCCGTCGCGCGCGACATCCGCGCCGCGGGCGCGAAGGCCGGTCTCTCGGTGAAGCCGAACACCCCGATCGAGCCCTACCTCGAGATCCTGAAGCACTTCGACACCCTGCTCGTGATGAGCGTGGAGCCGGGCTTCGGCGGTCAGTCGTTCATTCCGCACGTGCTCGACAAGGCGCGCACCGTGCGCCGGCTGGTCGACTCGGGCGAACTGCGCCTGCTGGTGGAGATCGACGGCGGCATCAACGCCGACACCATCGAACAGGCCGCCGAGGCGGGCATCGACTGCTTCGTCGCCGGGTCGGCGGTCTACAACACCGACGACCCCGGCGCGACGGTGGCGAAGCTGCGCAGGCAGGCCGCCGCGGCGCGCGGCTGATCCCGGAATCGTTTACCGGGCGGGTCTTTTCGGCGCCGTCGCCAAGGTCGCGGCCACCACGTCGTGCAGCCGGGGCAGGGCTGCGCCCGGCCGCTGGACCCAGGTGCGGTAGCCGGTGCGTTCGTCGTCGGGGGAGGGCAGCACGATCTCGCTGCCGACCGGCGCCACCGTCGCGAACAGCCGGAACAACTGCGCGGCGGCCGCGGTGTCGAGCGCCGCGGCCGGACCGGTGAGAAAGGTCCAGCGGCGCGCCCGCCGGTGCTCGACCACCGGAGCGCTGATCCCGGACTTCGACAACTGCGCGCGCACGTGCTCGCCGAGGTCGGCGGGCATGGTCACCGCGCGGTACTCGGAGCCCGCTCGCACCGTGATGTGCCGCGCGCGCTCGTCGAGCCGCGCCCGCAGGTGCTCCTCGCGGCGGTAGCGGCCGCAGCGTTCGGCCAGCGCCGCGCGACGAGGGTCCACGGCCTCGGCGGGATCGGGCCGAGCGGAATCCGTCGCGGTGCCTGGTGCGTGCTCGGACAGCAGAGCGGTCATGTCGTTCCCCCCGTGGTGTGGAGCGTGTGAGTGCTCACCGTGTCATCGACTTCCTCGGCGCGCGGCCGGTTCGTGTCTCGATGGGAATGGTGTTTCGATGGGCATGCTGGCGAAAAGAAATCGACTGCGTAACGATTCTGCATCTACTCTGGACCGGGCGCAAGGGTTGCGGTAATGAGACCCGCCGCCCCGTTTTCGGCGGTCCGGAGTCCGGGAGTCCGCGCAGCGGAAGCGCCGTGCCGCTCCGGCCGCACCCGTCGTTAGGCTGACGAGCGAACCGATACGGGGAATAGCGGCCACGGCGGCGCTGTTCCGCCAGGTAATCAGACGCGACAGGAGTCAGGGATGTTCACAGGCATCGTCGAGGAACTGGGCGAGATCGTCGCCGTGGAACGGCTGGCGGACGCCGCCCGGCTGACGATCCGGGGCAAGCTCGTGACTTCCGATGCCGGGCACGGCGATTCGATCGCGGTCAACGGCGTGTGCCTGACCGTCGTGGACGTGCTCGACGGCGACTCCTTCACCGTCGACGTGATGCAGGAGACCCTCGACCGCTCCAGCATCGGCGGCCTCGAAGCAGGCGCCCGGGTGAACCTGGAGCGGGCCGCCGCGCTGAACAGCCGCCTCGGCGGCCACCTGGTGCAGGGGCACGTCGACGGCACCGGCACGGTGCTGGCGCGCACCCCCTCGGAGAACTGGGAGGTCGTGCGGATCTCGCTGCCCGACGCGATCGCCCGCTACGTGGTGGAGAAGGGTTCGATCACCGTCGACGGCATCTCCCTCACCGTCTCCGGGCTCGGCCGCAGTGAGCAGCCCGCCAGCGACGGTAACCGTGACTGGTTCGAGGTCTCGCTGATCCCCACCACCCTCTCGCTGACCAACCTCGGCAGCGCGGCCGTCGGCACCCGGGTGAACCTGGAGGTCGACGTGATCGCCAAGTACGTCGAGCGCCTGCAACAGCGAGGCTGACCGGCGGCACCCACCGCTGGGACGGCCCGGCCGTCCCAGACCTTCCGAACGGTAGGAAGCCGGAAGCCCGTGCGTCCACCGGGCGACTCGCAGGGGGCGCGAGCCGTGCCGGCCGGGCCAACGGCAATACTGTTCAAGCACCTATTCCTAGAGGGAGCGCAGCAGACGTGACCAGGTTCGACACCATCGAGCGCGCAGTCGCCGACATCGCCGCCGGTAAGGCGGTCGTCGTCGTCGACGACGAGGACCGCGAGAACGAGGGCGACCTCATCTTCGCGGCGGAGAAGGCCACCCCCGAACTGGTCGCCTTCATGATCCGCTACACCTCCGGCTACATCTGTGTGCCGCTCACCGGTGAGGACTGCGATCGGCTCGGCCTGCCGCCGATGTATGCGACCAACCAGGACAAGCACGGCACCGCCTACACGGTCTCGGTCGACGCGCGCGAGGGCATCACCACCGGCATCTCGGCGGCCGACCGGGCCACCACCATGCGGCTGCTCGCCGACGCCGACGCGAAGGCCGACGACCTGACCCGCCCCGGCCACGTCGTGCCGTTGCGCGCCAAGGACGGCGGCGTGCTGCGCCGCCCCGGCCACACCGAGGCGGCCGTCGACCTGGCGCGGATGGCCGGGTTGCGACCGGCCGGCGTGATCTGCGAGATCGTCAGCCAGAAGGACGAGGGCCACATGGCCCGCACCGAGGAACTGCGCGTGTTCGCCGACGACCACGATCTGGCGCTGATCTCGATCGCGGACATGATCGCCTGGCGGCGCAAGCACGAGAAGCAGGTGGTGCGGGTCGCCGAGGCGCGCATCCCCACCGCGCACGGCGCGTTCACCGCGGTCGGCTACCAGAGCATCTACGACGATGTCGAACACGTCGCCCTGGTGCGCGGCGACATCGGCGACGGCGAGGACGTGCTGGTGCGCGTGCACTCCGAATGCCTCACCGGTGACGTGTTCGGTTCGCTGCGCTGCGACTGCGGGCCGCAACTGGACGCGGCCCTGGAGATGGTGGACCAGGAAGGCCGGGGCGTCGTGCTGTACATGCGCGGGCACGAGGGCCGCGGCATCGGCCTGATGCACAAGCTGCAGGCCTACCAGTTGCAGGACTCCGGCCGCGACACCGTCGACGCCAACCTGGATCTCGGTCTGCCCGCCGATGCCCGCGACTACGGCACCGGCGCCCAGATCCTGGTGGACCTGGGCATCCGGTCGATGCGCCTGCTGACCAACAACCCCGCCAAGCGGGTCGGCCTGGACGGCTACGGCCTCACCATCACCGAACGGGTGCCGATGCCCCTGCGCGCCAACGCCGAGAATCTGCGCTACCTGCGCACCAAGCGCGACCGCATGGGCCATGACCTGGTCGGGCTCGACGATCTGGATCTGGGAGAGACCGCACAGTGAGCGGCATTCGCGGGAAAGGCATTTCGGAATGAGCGGCACCGGTGTTCCCACCTTCGAGCTGGCCGACGCCAAGGACCTGCGCCTGGGCATCGTCGCGTCGCGCTGGCACACCACCATCTGCGACACCCTGGTCGCCAACGCCGAGCGCGTGGCGAAGCAGGCCGGCGTCGAGCACGTGACGGTGGTGCGCTGCGCGGGCGCGATGGAACTGCCGGTGGTGGCCCAGGAACTGGCCCGCACGCACGACGCGGTGGTCGCGCTCGGCGTGGTGATCCGCGGCGGCACCCCGCACTTCGAGTACGTGTGCGACGCGGTGACCGCCGGCCTGACCCGGGTGTCGCTGGACGCGGCCACCCCGGTCGCCAACGGTGTGCTCACCACCAACACCGAGGAGCAGGCGCTGGACCGGGCGGGGCTGCCCGGTTCGGCCGAGGACAAGGGTGAGCAGGCGTGCGCGGCGGCGCTGGACGCCGCGCTGACCCTGCGGGCGCTGCGCGGCCAGGGCTGACCCATGCCGGTGGTTCGACTGTGGCGCCGCACCGATCCGGCCGCGTCCGCCGCCGCGGGGCAGCGGTGGGAGTTCGAGGTGCGGCCGCGACGCGCGGTGCGCACCGCGTGGATCGTGGCGGTGCTGATCCTGGCCGTCTTCACCGTCGGCGGCGTGTTCCTGCGCAACGGCTCGACGGGTGTGCACTTCCGGCTCGCCGATCAGATCGCCATGATCGTGGTGGGCGCGCTGGTCGCCGGTGGTGTGCTGCTGCTGACCCGCCCGCGGGTGCGGGCGGGTGCCGAGGGCGTCGCGGTGCGCAACGTGCTGGGGGAGAACCTGTTCGGCTGGGAGCACATTCGCGGCGTGAGCTTCCCGGACCGCAAGTCGTGGGCGCGGCTGGAACTCGTCGACGACGACTACGTGCCCCTGCTGGCGATCCGCAGCAACGACAAGGAGCACGCCGCGCGGGCGATGGAGCGGCTGCGGGAGCTGGGCGGCAGGTACGCCCCCGAGACGCCGCACCCGCCGCGCTGATCAGCGGGTGTCGCCGAGTACCGCGCCCTCGCGGCGCGGGTCGGCGCCGCCGATCCAGCCGGGCTCGGCACGGCGCAGCGCGCTGAGACCACTGGTCTGCGGGGCGACCGAGACGTCGTGGCCGAGTTCGCGCAGGCGGCGCACCAGCGGGTCGTGATCGCCGTTGTCGGTGGCGTCGATCGCCGGGTGTTCACCGCCGACGCCGGTCGTGGGACTGTTGCCCGCACCGAAGGACACCGCGGACACCGCCTGCTGCGGGTCGAGGCCCCAATCCAGCATCCCGATCAGGGTTTTCACCACGAACTGGATGATCACCGCGCCGCCGGGTGACCCGGTGACGTGGGTGAGTTGCCCGCGCCCGCCGTCCGGGGCGCGGTCGAACACCAGGGTGGGCGCCATCGAGCTGCGCGGCCGCTTGCCCGGCTCCAGGCGGTTGGCCACCGGTGCGCCGTCCGGGGCCACCGGGTCGGCGGCGAAGTCGGTGAGCTGGTTGTTCAGCACGAAACCGTCCACCATGTGGAAGGATCCGAAGGCCGATTCCACGGTGGTGGTCATGGCGGCGGCGTTGCCGTAGCGGTCGACCACGCTGATGTGGCTGGTGCCGTGCTCGGGTGGCTGCGGGCCGACGCCGACCGGGACCGGGCCGAGGTCGCCGGGCTGGGCGGTGCCCATGCTGCGCTGCGGATCGATGAGTCCGGCGCGCTGCTTCAGATAGTTCCGGTCGATCAGCGATTGCGCGGAATTGCCCGGCAGCGGTACGAAGTCCGGGTCGGCGACGTACTTGTTGCGGTCGGCGTAGGCCAGACGTTCGGCCTCGGCGATCAGGTGCACCGCCTCGGCCCGCGGTGTGCCGCCGTCGCGGTCGACCTCCTGCGGGCCCAGCGCGGCCAGGTCGAAGTTCTCCAGGATGCCCAGCGTCGCCGCGACCGTGCTGCCGCCGGAGGACGGTGCCGGCATGCCGCAGACCTCGTGCGCCCGGTAGGCGGAGCACAGCGCGGTGCGCTTCTTCACCTGATACCCGGCCAGATCGGCGGTGCTCAGCAGCCCGGGCGTGCGTCCACCGGCATCGGAGGCCACCGCCGCGACGATGTTCTCGGCGAGCACACCGGTGTAGAAGGCGTCCGCGCCGTCGGTGGCGATGGTCGAGAGCGTCTTGGCCAGGGCGGGATTGGTGAGGGTGGTGCCCGCCGGCTTCCCGGTGCCGTCCGGTTGCAGGAAGTAGGCGCGGGCGGCCTCGTCGCGGGCCAGCTCCGGTGCCGATTCGGCGATCTGGGCGGCCAGCCGCGGACTGATCGCGAAACCCTGGTCCGCCAGCGCGATCGCCGGGTCGAACAGTTCCCGCCAGCCGGTCTTGCCGTGTTCGCGGTGAGCCAGCTCGAGCATCCGCAGCACGCCCGGCACACCGATGGAGCGTCCGCTGGCGCGGGTGTCGGGGCGCGGCTCGGTGCGGTCGGTGTCGCTGATCCAGCGCAGATAGTTCTCGGTGGCCGCGGCGGGCGCGGTCTCCCGCCCGTCGTAGGCCTCGATCCCGCCGGAGGCGGCGTCGTAGTAGAGCAGGAAGGCCCCGCCGCCGATGCCCGAGGCCTGCGGCTCGACCAGGCCGAGGACCAACTGGGCGGTGACCAGCGCGTCGGCCGCGGTGCCGCCGTCGCGCAACACGGCGCACGCCGCCTCGGTGGCGATCGGATTCGCGGTGGACACCGCGTAGGAGCCGGTTTCGACCGGGGTCATCCCGGTGCGGTAGCCGGAGGCGATCTCGGGATTGAGCGCGAGATTCTGCGTGGTCGCCGTCGCGGCGGCCGAGGGCTCGGCGGTGATCGCGGAGCCGTTCTCGGTGCTGGTGCAGGGTTGCGCGACCGGTTCGTCGCCGGCGGAACAGCCGGTGAGCATCCCGAGCGTGAGCAGCGCGGCAGCACCGCACCGGATTCGTCGCGTACGCACCATTCCAGGACTGTAGCGCCGAACACGGTGCCCGGCGCGGCTTTTGGCGCACCTCGGCGGGTCAGGGAACGACATCGGGGCCGTCGCTGCGCGCGACGGCCCCGATGCCGGGTGGCGGTTGGTCAGCCGTTGGCGGCGGCGAAACCGGCCTCGAGGTCGGCGAGGATGTCGTCGATGTGCTCGATGCCCACGGCCAGGCGCACCAGGCCCGGCGTGACACCCGCGTTCAGCTGCTCCTCCGGGGTGAGCTGGGAGTGCGTGGTCGAGGCCGGGTGGATCACCAGCGAGCGCACGTCACCGATGTTGGCGACGTGGCTGTGCAGGGTCAGCGCCTCCACGAACCGCTTGCCCGCGTCGACGCCGCCGGCCAGCTCGAACCCGATCACCGCGCCGGTGCCCTTCGGCGCGAGGCTGCGGCCGCGCTCGTACCACGGCGAGGACGGCAGGCCCGCGTAGAACACCTGGGTGACCTCCGAGCGGCCGGCCAGGAACTCGGCCACGGCCTGCGCGTTCTGCACGTGCCGCTCGATCCGCAGGCTCAGCGTCTCGAGGCCCTGGCTGATGAGGAAGGCGTTGAACGGCGAGACCGCCGAACCCAGGTCGCGCAGCAGCTGCACGCGCGCCTTGAGGGCGTAGGCGGGTGCGCCCAGGTCGGCGTACTTCACGCCGTGGTAGCTGGGGTCCGGCTCGGTGAAGCCGGGGAAGCGGCCCCGGGTCCAGTCGAAGGTGCCGCCGTCGACGATCGCGCCCGCGATGGCCGCGCCGTGCCCGCCGAGGTACTTGGTGGCCGAGTGCACCACGATGTCGGCGCCGTGCTCGAGCGGGCGGATCAGGTACGGGGTGGCGACGGTGTTGTCGACGATCAGCGGGATGCCCTCGCCGTGCGCGACCTCGGCGATGCCGGGGATGTCGAAGATGTGGTTCTGCGGGTTGGAGATGGTCTCGCCGTAGAACGCCTTGGTGTTCGGCCGGATCGCGGCACGCCACTGCTCGAGGTCGTCGGGATCCTCCACGAAGGAGACTTCGATGCCCAGCTTCGGCAGCGTGTAGTGGAAGAGGTTGTAGGTGCCGCCGTAGAGCCGCGGGCTCGAGACGATGTGGTCACCCGCGCCGGCGATGTTGAGGATCGCGAAGGTCTCCGCGGCCTGGCCCGAGGCCAGCAACAGCGCGGCGACGCCGCCCTCCAGTGCCGCGATGCGCTGCTCGACGGCGTCCTGGGTCGGGTTCATGATGCGGGTGTAGATGTTGCCCGGCTCGGCCAGCCCGAACAGCGCCGCCGCGTGCGCGGTGTCGCGGAAGGTGTAGGAGGTGGTCTGGTAGATGGGCAGTGCGCGGGCGTTGGTCGTGGTGTCGGGCACCTGACCCACGTGGATCTGCTTGGTCTCGAAGCTCCACTCGCGCGCCTGCTCGGCCGGATCGTTTGTCATGCCCTGAGACGTTAGGGAACCCTCAGCAACAAGACAAAGTCTTTCGCTCGCGGTGAACGGAAATGTTGCCGGATCGTGTCGCGACACGCGGGCCGCGATGCGGGCACGCCGTATCGGTAGGCTGGCCGCGTGGCGATCGAGGCGGTGTTGTTCGACTTCTCCGGCACGCTCTTCCGATTGGAGGAGGATCCCTCCTGGACCGACGAACTCGTCGACGCGGACGGCCGCGCGTTCGACGTGCACGAGAAGGCCGAGATCCTGCGCCGGATGACAGCGCCCGTGCAGCAACTCGTCGAGTTCGACGAGGCCGGTCAGTACGCCTGGGACAACCGGGATCTCGATCCGGCCCTGCACCGGCGCGCGTATCTGGAGGTGCTGCGGAAATCCGGGGTGCCCACCGAGGAGCAGGCGGCGCGGTTGTACGGGCGGCTGATCGACCCGCTGGCCTGGACCCCCTATCCCGACACCGGGACCGTGCTGGAATTCCTTGCCGGGCACGGCGTCCGGACGGCCGTGGTCAGCAACATCGCCTTCGATGTGCGCCCGGCCTTCGCGACCCGCGGCTGGGATGCCCTCCTGGACGCGGTGACGCTGTCGTTCGAGGTCGGCGCGATCAAGCCGGACCCGCGCATCTTCCGCGCCGCGCTGGACAAGCTCGGGGTGGCGCCGGAGGCGGCGCTCATGGTGGGCGACAGCGCGGTGGCCGACGGCGGCGCGAGCGCACTGGGCTGCCGGTTCGCGCTGGTGGACCCGCTGCCCACCGCCGAGCGTCCCGACGCCCTGGTCGACGCGTTGCGTGCGCACGGGCTGGCCGTCCCGCGCTGACCAGCGCGCGCCGGGCTGTCGGAGGCGGTCGATAGGCTGGTCACGTGGCAGATCCAGCGACGTACCGGCCCGCGCCGGGCACCATCCCCGTCGAGCCGGGTGTGTACAAGTTCCGGGATTCCTACGGCCGGGTCATCTACGTCGGAAAGGCCAAGAGCCTGCGCAGCAGGCTGAACTCCTACTTCGCCGACGTCGCCTCGCTGCACCCGCGCACCAAGCAGATGGTCACCACCGCGGCGAGCGTGGAGTGGACCGTCGTCTCCACCGAGGTGGAGGCGCTGCAGCTGGAATACAACTGGATCAAGGAATTCGATCCGCGGTTCAACGTGCGCTACCGCGACGACAAGTCCTATCCCGTGCTCGCGGTCACGTTGAACGAGGAGTATCCGCGGCTGTTCGTGTACCGGGGAGCGCGCAAGAAGGGCGTGCGCTACTTCGGTCCCTACGCGCACGCCTGGGCCATCCGCGAGACGCTGGACCTGCTGCTGCGGGTGTTCCCCGCGCGGACCTGCTCCACCGGAGTCTTCAAGCGGCACAACCAGATCGGCCGCCCCTGCCTGCTCGGCTACATCGACAAGTGCTCGGCGCCGTGCGTCGGGCGGGTCAGCGCCGAGGAGCACCGGGCCATCGTGGAGGACTTCTGCGACTTCCTGGCCGGGCGCACCGACAAGATGGTGCGTGAGCTGGAACGGCGTATGCACGCCGCCGCCGAGGACCTCGACTTCGAGACCGCGGCCCGGTTGCGCGACGACGTGCAGGCACTGCGCCGGGCGCTGGAGAAGCAGGCGGTGGTGCTCGGCACCGGCACCGACGCCGACGTGATCGCCTTCGCCACCGACGAACTGGAGGTGGCGGTGCAGATCTTCCACGTGCGCGACGGCCGCGTCCGCGGGCAGCGTGGCTGGGTGGTGGACAAGTCCGGCGACGCGGTGGACTCCGGCACCGGCGACGACGAGACCGGCGCGCTGGTCGAGCAGTTCCTCACCCAGTTCTACGGCGAGCAGGCCGCCTACGCCGACCAGACCCCCGACGAGCAGCCCGCCACGGTGGTGCCGCGCGAGGTGCTGGTGCCACAGCTGCCCGCGGGACACGAGCAGCTCCAGGAGTGGCTGAGCCGGTTGCGCGGCTCGGCGGTGCGCCTGCGGGTGCCCCAGCGCGGCGACAAGAAGGCGCTGGCCGAGACCGTCGAGCGCAACGCGAAGGAGGCGCTGGCCCAGCACAAGCTCAAGCGCGCCGGCGACCTCACCTCCCGCTCGGCGGCGCTGCAGGACATCCAGGACGCGCTCGACCTGGACAGCGCGCCGCTGCGCATCGAGTGCGTGGACATCAGCCACGTGCAGGGCACCGATGTGGTCGCCTCGCTGGTGGTGTTCGAGGACGGGTTGCCGCGCAAGTCCGACTACCGGCACTACGCCATCAAGGAGGCGGCGGGGGAGGGTCGCTCCGACGACGTGGGCAGCATCGCCGAGGTCACCCGTCGCCGGTTCTACCGGCTGCGCAAGGAGCGCGACGAGGCCGAGCGCGAAGAACTCGACGGCACCGCCGCGGGCGCGCCGCTGGTCGACGACGACGAAACGCCGACGTCCCGGCCCGGCATCGACCCGACCACCGGCCGCCCGCGCAAGTTCGCCTACCCACCGAATCTGTACGTCGTCGACGGCGGTGCGCCGCAGGTGGCGGCCGCCGCCGAGGTGCTCGACGAACTCGGCATCACCGACGTCGCCGTGATCGGCCTGGCCAAGCGGCTCGAGGAGGTGTGGGTGCCCGGTGAACCGGACCCGGTGATCCTGCCCCGCAACAGCGAGGCGCTGTTCCTGTTGCAGCGGGTGCGTGACGAAGCCCACCGCTTCGCCATCACCTTCCATCGCAGCAAGCGCTCGCGCCGGATGACGGCCTCGGCGCTGGACTCGGTGCGCGGTCTGGGCGCGGCCCGGCGCACCGCGCTGGTGACCCACTTCGGCTCGGTGGCCAAGCTCAAGGAGGCCACGGTCGAGGAGATCACCGAGGTGCCCGGGATCGGGGTGGCCACGGCGAAGGCGGTGCTGGCGGCCCTACACCAGGAATGACCGGCACCGGGAGTGCGCGGCGCACCGGGAACGAGCCGCTCCGACGGCACGTGACGCGCCCGCGGATCGGCCGTCGCGTAGCTTGAGTGTCGGCGCCCGATGACCGATCCGGTGCGCGATGATCGAAAGAGGCCCCCACACACGAAGCCGGTAGGACATGACACGCGTCGAATCGAACAACACCGCGAGCCAGGCCCCGCCGAGCGGCGCGGGCACGCTCGAGCAGCAGGTCGAGGTCGTCATCGTCACCGGGCTGTCCGGGGCGGGGCGCGGCACCGCGGCCAAGGTGCTCGAGGATCTGGGCTGGTACGTCGCCGACAACCTGCCGCCGGAACTGATCGGGCGGATGGTGGAGCTCGGCGCCGCCGCCGACCCGCCGATCCGGCGGCTGGCCCTGGTCATGGACGTGCGCAGCCGCTTCTTCACCGGCGATCTGTCGGTGGTGGCCGATCAGCTGCGCGCGCTCGGCCTGCGCACCCGGGTGCTGTTCCTCGAGGCCTCCGACGATGTGCTGATCCGCCGCTTCGGCTTCGCCCGGCGCAGGCATCCGTTGCAGAGCGAGAGCGCCGACGGCACCCTGTCCGCGGGCATCGCCGTCGAGCGCGTGCGGCTGGCGGGGGTCAAGGCCGCCGCCGACCTGGTGATCGACACCACCGAACTGTCGATCCATCAGCTGCACCGCAAGCTGGAGGAGGCCTACGGCGGCGGCGCCCCCGCGGCGCTGCAACTGACCGTGCAGTCCTTCGGGTTCAAGTACGGGGTTCCACTCGACGCCGACATGGTGTTGGATGTGCGTTTTCTACCCAATCCACATTGGATACCGGAACTGCGGGAACACTCGGGACAGGAGACCGTGGTCAGCGAGTACGTGCTGTCGCGCCCCGGCGCTCAGGACTATCTGCACACCTGCCACCACCTGGTCGACCTGACGACGAGCGGCTACCGCCAAGAGGGGAAGCGATACATGACCGTGGCAGTGGGCTGCACGGGGGGCAAACACCGGAGCGTGGCGATCGCCGAGGCGCTGGGGGAGCTGATCGGCGCCGACACCTCGGCGGAGTCGGCGGACGTGGTGCGGGTCGTGCACCGGGATCTGGGGCGCGAATGACGGAGTGGGAATCCGGCCCCGCGGTCGTCGCCCTCGGTGGCGGACACGGCCTCTACGCGACACTCAGCGCGGTGCGGCGGCTGACCCGGCGCATCAGCGCGGTGGTGACGGTCGCCGACGACGGCGGCTCCTCCGGCAGGCTGCGCGCGGAACTGGGTGTGTTGCCGCCCGGTGACCTGCGGATGGCGCTGGCGGCGCTGGCCGCCGACCCGGACGGCGTGTGGGCGCGCACCCTCCAGCACCGGTTCGGCGGCAGCGGTGCGCTGGCCGGGCACTCGGTGGGGAACCTGATCCTGGCCGGGCTCACCGAGGTGCTCGGCGACCCGGTCGCGGCGCTGGACGAGGTGGCCGGGCTGCTGCAGTCGACCGGGCGGGTGCTGCCCATGTCACCGATCGCGCTCGACATCGAGGCCGACGTCTCCGGCCTGGAGGCCGACCCGCGGGTCAGCCGCTGCATCCGCGGCCAGGTCGCGGTGGCCACCACGCCGGGCAAGGTGCGGCGGGTGCGGCTGATCCCTTCCGATCCGCCCGCCAGCCCCGAGGCGACCTCGGCGATCGAGCACGCCGACGTGGTGGTGCTCGGGCCGGGCTCGTGGTTCACCAGCGTCATCCCGCATGTGCTGGTCCCCGAGCTGCGCGAAGCGCTGGTCTACACCCGCGCGCGCAAGATCCTGGTGTTGAATCTGGCCGCCCAGCCCGGCGAGACCGCGGGCTTCTCCGCGGAGCGGCACCTGCACGTATTGTCGCAGCACGCACCGGAATTCACCGTCGACGAGGTGCTGGTGGACGCCGGGTCGGTACCACCGGGGCGGGAACGCGAACATGTGGCAAGGGCTGCCGAACAGTTGCGGGCGCGAGTAACCTTCTCCGAGGTCGCCGAAGCGGGCACAGATCGGCATCATCCCGGAAAGCTGGCCGCCGCCCTGGATCAGCTGATCCGGCAGCCCCGGCCGCAGCTGGCGGGGCTTCGGGTGGAGGGACGGCACATGGGCGCGGATGTGCGGTCCGGGTTGGGTGGAAAGGAGCGCGTCTCGTGGCGATGACAGCCGAGGTGAAGGACGAGCTGAGCAGGCTCACGGTGTCGCAGGTCAGCTCGCGCAAGGCGGAGTTGTCCGCCCTGCTCCGGTTCGCGGGCGGCCTGCACATCGTCGGCGGGCGGGTGATCGTCGAGGCCGAGGTGGACATGGGCTCGATCGCTCGCCGGCTACGCCGGGAGATCTTCGAGCTGTACGGCTACGGCTCCGACGTGCACGTGCTCGGGGCGGGCGGCCTGCGCAAGACCTCCCGCTATGTGGTGCGGGTGTCGAAGGAGGGCGAGGCGCTGGCCCGCCAGACCGGCCTGCTCGACGTGCGCGGCCGTCCGGTGCGCGGCCTGCCCGCCCAGGTGGTCGGCGGCAGCATCGCCGATGCCGAAGCCGCTTGGCGCGGCGCGTTTCTCGCGCACGGTTCGCTCACCGAACCGGGCCGCTCCTCGGCGCTCGAGGTGAGCTGCCCCGGCCCCGAGGCGGCGCTGGCGCTGGTCGGTGCGGCGCGCAGGCTGGGCATCACGGCCAAGGCCCGCGAGGTGCGCGGCACCGACCGGGTGGTGGTGCGCGACGGCGAGGCCATCGGCGCGCTGCTGACCAGGATGGGCGCCCAGGACACCCGGCTCACCTGGGAGGAGCGCCGGATGCGCCGCGAGGTGCGTGCGACGGCGAACCGGCTGGCCAACTTCGACGACGCCAACCTGCGGCGGTCGGCGCGCGCCGCCGTCGCCGCGGCCGCGCGGGTGGAGCGGGCGCTCGAGATCCTGGGCGAGGACGTGCCCGACCATCTGGCTGCCGCGGGCAAGCTGCGCGTGCAGCACCGGCAGGCCTCGCTCGAGGAACTCGGCCAGCTCGCCGACCCGCCGATGACCAAGGACGCGGTCGCCGGCCGGATCCGCCGCCTGCTCTCGATGGCCGACCGCCGGGCCAGGGAACTCGGCATCCCCGACACCGAGTCCGCGGTCACCGCCGAACTGCTCGACGAAGCCTGAGCGGGTCAGCGGCCGGAGGCGGTAGCGCAGCGTCACCACGCAGGCCGCCCCGCTCGGGCCGGATCGGCACTGCCTGAGCGGGTCAGCGGCCGGAGGCGGTAGCGGAGCGTCCCCACGGAGGCCGTCCCGCTCGGGCCGGATCGGCACTGCCTGAGCGGGTCAGCGGCCGGAGGCGGTAGCGGAGCGTCACCACGGAGGCCGTCCCGCTCGGGCGGAATCGGGCACTGCCTGAGCGGGTCAGCGGCCGGAGGTCGGTCAGGCGGCCGGTTCGCGCAGCATCGCCAGGGTGGTCGGGCCGTCGTCGGGGATCTCGACGGTCGCGGTGACCCGGAAGCCGAGCCGTTCGTAGAAGCGCCGGTTTCCTTCCCCGGTGGTCTCCAGGAACGCGGGTACCCCGGCGGCGTCGGCGGCGGCGATGCCCGGTGCCAGGACTGCGCGGCCCAGGCCGCGGCCCTGGTGGTCCGGGTCGACGCCGACGGTGCCGAGGAACCACACCGGTTCGGTCGGCCGGTGTGGGGCGAGCGCGGCCTCGGCGGCCTCCTGGACGGCGGCGCGGTCGCCGGCGAGTTCGGCCAGGCGCGGGCCGAGTTCGGCGAAGACGGGTCCCGCGTCGGTCTCCGGGGTGGTCCACACGGCGACGGCGGAGCAGTCGTCGGTCACCCACACCCGCCCGTGCGGCAGGCCGAGGTGGGTGAGGAAGAGTTCCTGCATGGTGAGCACCCGCCGCTCGTGGTCGCGGGCGTCGATCACGTGACGGGTCCAGGGGTAGTCGGCGAAGGCACGCCCGAGGGTGCGGGCGGCAGCGGGGACATCGGCTTCGGTGGCCGCGCGCACCAGCGGCGCGGGCGAGAACGACTGGTCGGTACTCACCGGGTCGATCATGCCCGGCCTTCGGCGAGCGGCGCCAGCCGATATCGCATCGGCCGAGCCGGCACCGGTCGCGGGCGCTCACGAATCCCAGGTGGTTGTCGGAGAGATCCGCGGCTGGGATTAGTGTGGGTACGGCATCGGAATGAATCCGCTTGAAAGCTGAGGAGCGATAACGTGACTGTCCGGGTAGGCATCAACGGCTTCGGTCGTATCGGACGTAACTTCTTCCGGGCGGTGGAGGCGCAGAAGGCGCTGGGCACCACCGACATCGAGATCGTCGCGGTCAACGACCTCACCGACAACGCGACCCTGGCCACGCTGCTGAAGTACGACTCGATCCTCGGCCGCCTGCCGAAGGACGTCTCGCTCGACGGCGACGACACCATCGTGGTCGGCGACCAGCGGATCAAGGCGCTGGCCATCAAGGAGGGCCCCGCCGCCCTGCCGTGGGGCGACCTCGGCGTCGACGTGGTCGTCGAGTCCACCGGCATCTTCACCGATGCCACCAAGGCCAAGGGCCACCTGGCCGCGGGCGCCAAGAAGGTCATCATCTCGGCCCCGGCCAAGGGCGAGGACATCACCATCGTGATGGGCGTCAACGACGACAAGTACGACGGCAGCCAGAACATCATCTCCAACGCGTCCTGCACCACCAACTGCCTGGGCCCGCTGGCGAAGGTGCTCAACGACGAGTTCGGCATCGTCAAGGGCCTGATGACCACCATCCACGCCTACACCCAGGACCAGAACCTGCAGGACGGCCCGCACAAGGACCTGCGTCGCGCCCGCGCCGCCGCGGTGAACATCGTGCCGACCAGCACCGGCGCGGCCAAGGCCATCGGCCTGGTGCTGCCCGAGCTCAACGGCAAGCTCGACGGCTACTCGCTGCGCGTGCCGATCCCCACCGGCTCGATCACCGACCTGACCGCCGACCTGGCCAAGAAGGCGACGGTCGAGGAGATCAACGCGGCGTTCAAGGCGGCCGCGGAGGGCCCGCTGAAGGGCATCCTGAAGTACAGCGTCGACCCGATCGTCTCCAGCGACATCGTCACCGACCCGCACTCCTCGATCTTCGACGCGCCGCTGACCAAGGTCATCGACGATCAGGTGAAGGTCTACTCCTGGTACGACAACGAGTGGGGCTACTCCAACCGCCTCGCCGACCTCATCGGCCTCGTCGGCAAGTCCCTCTGATCACATGGCTGTCAAGACACTCCAGGATCTCCTGAACGAGGGTGTCGAAGGTCGGGGCGTGCTGGTGCGCTCCGACCTGAACGTCCCCCTCGACGACAACGGGCAGATCACCGATCCCGGCCGCATCATCGCCTCGATCCCGACGCTGAAGGCCCTGGTCGAGGCGGGCGCCAAGGTGGTCGTCACCGCGCACCTCGGCCGTCCCAAGGGCGAGCCGGACCCGAAGTTCTCGCTCGCGCCGGTGGCGGCGAAGCTGGCCGAACTGCTCGGCCGCAACGTGCAGCTGGCCGGTGACGTGGTGGGCTACGACGCGCTCTCGCGCTCGGAGGGCCTCACCGACGGTGACGTGCTGCTGCTGGAGAACGTGCGTTTCGATCCGCGCGAGACCAGCAAGGACGAGGCCGAGCGCGGCAAGCTCGCGGCGGCCCTGGTCGAGCTGGTCGGCGAGGACGGCGCGTTCGTCTCCGACGGTTTCGGCGTGGTGCACCGCAAGCAGGCCTCGGTCTACGACGTGGCCAAGCTGCTGCCGCACTACGCGGGCACGCTGGTCGCCGCCGAGGTGGACGTGCTGGCCAAGCTCACCGACAACACCGAGCGGCCCTACGCCGTGGTGCTGGGCGGCTCGAAGGTCTCCGACAAGCTCGCCGTCATCGAGGCGCTGGCGCCCAAGGTCGACACGCTGGTGATCGGCGGCGGCATGTGCTTCACCTTCCTTGCCGCACAGGGCCTTTCGGTCGGCTCCTCGCTGCTGCAGGAGGAGATGATCGACACCTGCAAGGGGCTGCTCGAGCGGTACGCCGACGTCATCCACCTGCCGCGCGACGTGGTGGTCGCCGACTCGTTCTCCGCCGACGCGGAGTCGAAGTGCGTTCCCGCCAACGAGATTCCGGACGGCTGGATGGGTCTGGACATCGGCGCGGAGTCGGTGGACCGGTTCGCGGCGCTGCTGACCGAGGCCAAGACGGTGTTCTGGAACGGCCCGATGGGCGTGTTCGAGTTCGAGAAGTTCGCCGCGGGCACCCGCGGGGTCGCCGAGGCGATCGTGGCGGCCACCGGCAAGGGGGCGTTCACCGTCGTCGGCGGCGGCGACTCGGCCGCGGCGGTCCGCGCGCTCGGCCTGCCCGAGGACGGTTTCTCGCACATCTCCACCGGCGGCGGCGCGTCGCTGGAATACCTGGAGGGCAAGGAACTTCCCGGCATCAGTGTCCTCGAGGACACCGCTCCGGAGGGCAGCTGAATGGCACGTAAACCGCTCATCGCCGGCAACTGGAAGATGAACCTCAACCATCTCGAGGCCATCGCCCTGGTGCAGAAGATCGCCTTCGCGCTGCCGGAGAAGTACTTCGAGAAGGTCGACGTCGCGGTGATCCCGCCGTTCGTGGACATCCGCAGCGTGCAGACGCTGGTGGAGGGCGACAAGCTGCTGCTCACCTACGGCGCGCAGGACGTCTCGGTGCACGAGTCCGGCGCCTACACCGGCGAGATCAGCGCGAGCATGCTCGCCAAGCTGGGCTGCACCTTCGTGGTGGTCGGGCACTCCGAGCGGCGCCAGTACCACCACGAGGACGACGCCACCGTGCTCGGCAAGGCCAAGAAGGCTCTCGAGCACGGCCTCACCCCGATCGTGTGCATCGGTGAGGGGCTCAACGTCCGCGAGGCGGGCACGCACGTGGAATACAACCTCGAGCAGCTGCGCGGGTCGCTGAAGGGCCTGTCCGCCGAGCAGATCTCGAAGGTCGTCATCGCCTACGAGCCGGTCTGGGCCATCGGCACCGGCAAGGTGGCGAGCGCGGCCGACGCGCAGGAGGTGTGCGGCGCCATCCGCGCCGAGCTGGCCGAGCTGGCCGGACCCGAGGTGGCCGCGCAGGTGCGGGTGCTCTACGGCGGCTCGGTGAACGCCAAGAACGTCGGGGAACTGGTCGCCCAGCCCGATGTCGACGGTGCGCTGGTCGGCGGGGCCTCGCTCAAGGGTGACGAGTTCGCCACCCTGTCCGCGATCGCCGCGGGCGGCCCGCTGCCCTGATCGCGGTCCCGGCATCGAACTCCGGCCCGGTATCGCCTCCGCGATGCCGGGCCGGTTCGTTTCCGGGCCGGTTCGTTCGGGAGCCGGGCGCTCGTCGTCTGCCCGGGTGCCGAGCGCTCAGCGGGCGGCGAGGGTGAGGCCGCGGCCGTCGTCGTCGCGCAGGGTCAGCGTGTCACCCTCGATGGTGGCGCCGACATTGCCGTCCAGGACCTCGAGCACGCCGCGCTCGACCTCCATCACCGCCGGTTCGCACATCATCTTGGTGGTGGCGACCTGGAAGGTGATGCTGGATCCGCCGTGCGGCTTGTCCTGCACGGCCGCGGTGCCGACCAGCTGATTGCACCCGGCGGAGCCGGAGACGCCGCCGTCCTCGGCGATGAGTAGCGTCGGATTGGCCGCGTCGAGCACCTCCGCGGGCACGTCGACATCCTGGTCGAGCAGGGCCGTCACCACCCAGGTGGTGCCGCGCAGCGACCGGTCCGGCGGGGTGGACTCCTTCGCCGGGACCGAGTCCGCGTCGCTCGTGCATGCGGAGAGCGCGGCCGCGGCGAGCACCGCGATCGCGAGCCGAGCCAGTGGTGCCGCCATGTCCCCGATGTTACCGGCGATATGCTCGGCGGAGTGACCACCGCCGACGCCACGCAGCCGCTGTCCACCTGGGCGCCGCTGCGGTCCCCCGTCTACCGGGCACTGTGGATCGCCCAGCTGGTCTCCAACCTGGGCACCTGGATGCAGACGGTCGGCGCGCAGTGGTTGCTGGTGGACGAGCCGAACGCCGCCACCCTGGTGTCGCTGGTGCAGACCGCCATCACGTTGCCGGTGATGCTGCTGTCCATTCCCTCGGGCGTCCTGGCCGATCTGATGGACCGGCGCAGGCTGCTGCTGGGCGCGCAATCGACGATGGCGGTGCTCGCCGCGGTGCTGGCGGTCTCCACCGCCACCGGGCACACCACCCCGGGGGTGCTGCTGACGCTGCTGTTCCTGCTCGGCTGCGGACAGGCCATCACCGCACCGTCCTGGCAGGCGATCCAGCCGGAACTGGTACCGCGCCAGCAGATTCCGTCCGCGGCGGCATTGGGCAGCATGAACATCAACATCGGGCGGGCGGTGGGCCCGGCGGTCGCCGGTGTGCTGGTGGCACTGTCGGGGCCGTCGCTGGTGTTCGCCCTGAACGCGCTGTCGTTCGGCGGCATCGTCGCGGTGCTGCTGTTCTGGCGCCGCCCGGCCGCCGACCGCCGGCTGCCCAGCGAGCGGCCGCTGGCCGCGCTCCAGGCCGGGACCAGATTCATCCGCGCGGCGCCCGCGATCCGGCGGGTGCTGCTGCGTTCGATCCTCTTCGTGGGGCCGGCGAGCGCGCTGTGGGCGCTGTTGCCGGTGATCGCGCGCGCCGAACTCGGCTTGGGCTCCTCCGGCTACGGTGTGCTGCTCGGCGCGCTGGGCGTGGGCGCGGTGGCCGGTGCGGTGGGACTGTCGCGCATCCGCGCCTGGCTGACCCCCACCCAGCGGCTCACCGCGGCCTCGGTGGTGTTCGGGCTGGCCTGTGTCGGTGCGGCACTGCTGCACAGCGTGGCGGCGGTGCTGGTGCTGTTGGTGGGCGCGGGCCTGGCCTGGCTGCTGGCGTTGTCGACGATGAACGCGACGATGCAGCTGCTGCTGCCCGCCTGGGTGCGTGCCCGCGGACTGTCGGTGTACATGCTGGTGTTCATGGGCGGGCAGGCGATGGGCTCGCTGGTCTGGGGCCTGGTGGCGGGGGCGACCTCGGCGGTGACCGCGCTGCTGATCGCGGCGGCCCTGCTGGCGGGCAGCGCGGTGAGCAGTGTGTGGCTGCCGATCCGGCACAACGCCGAGGATCTCGATCTCACCCCGACCGCGTTCTGGCCGGAGCCGCAGCTGGTGGTGGAGCCCGATCCCGACGACGGCCCGGTCATGGTGTTGCGCTCCTACGACGTCCCGGCCGAGCGGGTGCCGGACTTCCTGGCCGCGATGGTCTTCGTCGGGCGGTCCCGGCAGCGCACCGGCGCGATGGAGTGGCGGCTCTACCGCGACGTGGGCGTGGTCGATCGGTATGTGGAGGCGTTCGTGGTGCGCTCGTGGGCCGAGCACATGCACCAGCACCAGGTCCGGCTCACCGCCCAGGACCGGTTGCGCGAACAGGCCGTGGCCGAGTTCGGCACCGGCGAACCCAGCATCAGTCACCTGGTGGCGGTCGACCCGCACCGGCGATGAGCGCGCCGCACGCCCGATTGGGGCGCGCGGCGGCGGACCCCATAGACTGACGGCATGCGGATGTTCCTGGATATCCTCCTGATCATCACCAGCGTGCTGCTGGTGCTGCTGGTGCTGCTGCACCGCGCCAAGGGTGGGGGTCTGTCCAGCCTGTTCGGTGGCGGCGTGCAGTCCAGCCTGTCCGGCTCCACCGTCGTCGAGAAGAACCTCGACCGCGTCACGATCTTCACCGGCATCATCTGGCTCATCGCCATCCTCGGCATCGGCCTGGAGATCAAGTTCTCCTGATCGCGGCCTCGTCCCGGCCGGTCCACGGCGCGGTGGCCTCGAAGCGCACCAGCCCGGTCGCGTCCGCTTCGGCTCGGGTGCGCACCATGTCCAGCCGTTCGGCCAGCCGCACCGATTCGCGGTTGCCCGCATCGATCTCCGCGATCACCCGGTCCAGCCCCAGGGTTCCGAAGGCGTACTTCAACACCGCGCGGCAGGCCTCGACCGCCAGGCCCTCGCCGCGGTGCCGGTCGGCCACGCTGCACACCAGCTCGATGCCGTGGTCGATCCGGCGCAATCCGCTGACGCCGAGCAGTTCGCCGGTCGCCGTCCCACGGGCGGTCAGCGTCCACAGCCCGTAGCCGTGTACCGCGAAATCGCGGTCGCTGCGTTCGATGATCGCCAGCACCAGCGGCGTCGGCACCGGCTCGTCGTCGAAGAGATAGCGCCGCACGCCCGGATCGTTCCAGTGCACGTGCAACCGCTCGGCGTCGGCGCTGCGCAGAGGACGCATCCGCAGCCGCGGGGTGACAAGGGTGAGGCCTGCGGGGGTCATCTGACGTCCTCGGAAAATCGATGTGCGCTCGTGCATCATCCA
This sequence comes from Nocardia farcinica, assembly GCF_001182745.1. Classification (NCBI taxonomy): domain Bacteria; kingdom Bacillati; phylum Actinomycetota; class Actinomycetes; order Mycobacteriales; family Nocardiaceae; genus Nocardia; species Nocardia farcinica. The sequence continues at coordinate 427,329 of NZ_LN868938.1, forward strand.
CGGTCCGGGGAAGCCGTGTCCAGCTCGGTTGCTCAGTCGTTGCGGGGAACGCGTCCGTCGAGGTCGGTGAAGCCGTAGCGCTCGGCCAGATCGGCCACCCGCAGGGCGGCGCCGGTGTGGCCGCGGCGATCCGGATCGGCGGCCAGTGCCACCACCGCGCGCCCGGCGAAGTGCGGCGATTCGGCCGCGTCCAGATCGAAGGTGCCTTCCCCGGGCAGGGTGACCAGTCGCCTGCCCGCGGCGTCCGCCGGAACCAGTTGCAGCAGTTCGGTGTTCACGATGCCGGGCCACAGCGACACCACGGTGACCGCGGTGTCGGCGAGGTCGTGGGCGAGGTCGGCGGTGAGCCGGTCCAGTGCCGCCTTGGCCACGCCGTAGACGGCGTTGTGCATGTAGCGCCGGGCGCCGGGCGAGGAGATGTTGACCAGCAGGCCGCCGGATTCGATGAGCAGCGGTGCGGCGAACACCGCCGCCGCGTAATGCGAGCGCACCCCGACGTCGAAGGTCTCGTCCCAGGCGTGCGGGGGCACCTGCCAGAAGGGTTTGCCGAGCCACCGGGCGGCGGCGGGGGAGTTGTAGACGTTGTTCACCAGCACGTCGAGCCGGGCGTGTTCGGCGCGCACCCGGTCGAACAGACGGGCGACGGCGTCGTCGTCGCGGTGATCGCACACCACCGGGACGCCGGTGCCCCCGAGGTCATCGATGCGCGCGGCGGTCTCGTGGACGGTGCCGGGCAGTTTTCCCGGGGTGGTGGATCGCCCGGTCAGGTAGACCGTCGCGCCCGCCGCGCCCAGCTCCAGGGCGATGCCCTTGCCGATGCCGCGGCTGGCGCCGGTGACGACCGCGACCCGGTCGCGTAGGTCTGGTATTCCGCTCACGACTGTCGGACATTACCGTGAAACGTAGAACGTGTTCTAACTTTGGAGGCGCAGTGACGGTGACCGAGCGGCCCACGTCCCGGATCGTGACCAACGACGGCATTCGCATGCACGTCACCGAGCGCGGCGCGGGGCAGCCGGTGATCTTCTGCCACGGCTTCCCGCACACCGGGTTCATCTGGCACCGCCAGCTCGACGCCCTGGCCGCAGCCGGCTACCACGCCCTGGCACCGGATCTGCGCGGCTACGGCCGCACGGACGCACCGGCCGACCCCGAGGCGTACACCAATCGCGCGGTGATCGGTGACTTGCTGGCCCTGCTCGACGATCTCGCCGCGGAACGGGCGGTGTTCGTCGGCCTCGACTTCGGTGCCGTGCTGGTGTGGGAGCTGGCCCAGCGGGCACCCGAGCGGGTGCGCGGGGTGATCGTGCTGAACAATCCCTACGCGCCACGGCCGTCCCGCGCGCCCTCGCAGCTGTGGGCCAAGGCGGCGCAGCGCCACTTCCTGCACCTGGACTACTTCCAGCGCCCCGGTGTCGCGGATCGCGAACTCGCGGCCGCGCCACGCGATTTCCTCGCCCGCGTGTACTACGCGCTCAGCGGCGACTACCACTACCTCGACACCTGGCGCTTCCCGCCCGGCTCCGGCTACCTCGAGGTACTCCCGGACGCGCCCGCCCTGCCGTGGCCGTGGCTGTCGGCGGCGGAATTCGACGTGCTCGCCGCCGAATTCGAACGCACCGGCTTCTCCGGTGGGCTGGCCTGGTATCGCAGCCTGGACCGCAACTGGGAGCTGGGTGCCGATCTCGACCCGACGGTCCGGGTGCCCGCGTATTTCGTCTACGGCGAAAAGGACCCGGACATGGCCGGATTCAGCGGTCGCGATCCGCTGGGGGTGATGCGCGCGCACGTGCCCGACCTGCGCGGCGTCACCGAGATCCCGGGCGCCGGGCATCTGCTGCCCCTCGAACGCGGTGCCGAGGTCGATCGCCTGGTGCTGGCCCACCTCACCGACCTCGGGTCGGCGTGAGCGCGACCGCGCCGGTGCGGCTGACCGGACGCCAGTGGTGGCTGCTGGTCGTCTCCTGCCTGGGGGTGGCACTCGTCATCGCGGCGATGGCCGGGCTCTACACGGCGCTGCCGGAGATCGCGGCCGCCACCGGCGCCACCCAGCAGCAGCTGACCTGGATCGTGGACGGCTACACGCTGACCCTGGCGTGCCTGGTGCTGCCGTGCGGCGCGCTGGGCGACCGCTACGGCCGCAGGCTGGTGCTCGTGCTCGGGCTGGTGATCTTCGCGGCGTCCTCGGCGCTGCCGTTGATCGTCGACAGCCCGCACTGGCTGATCGGGGCGCGCGCGCTCACCGGTGTGGGCGCGGCACTGGTGATGCCCGCCACGCTGTCGCTGCTCACCGCGAGCTTCCCCGAGTCGCGTCGGTCGGTGGCGGTGGCCGTGTGGGCCGGTGTCGCGGGCGTGAGCGCGGTGATCGGCTTCCTCGGGTCGGGCTTGCTGCTCGCGCACTTCTCCTGGGTGTCGATCTTCCTCGGCATGGCGATCGCGGCCGCGGTGCTCGCGGTCGCGGGATGCACGGTCGGGGAGACCGTCGACGAGGATCGGCCCGGCCTCGATCCTGCCGGTGCGCTGAGTTCGGCCGCCGCGATCGGGCTGCTGGTGGTGGGCGCGATCGAGGCGCCGGTACGAGGATGGACCGATCCGGTCGTCCTCGGGTTGCTGGCCGGGGCCGTGGTCGCGGGCGTGCTGTTCGCGGTCGTCGAGCTCCGGGTGGCGGCCCGCGGGGCGCGGCCGCTGCTGGATGTGCGGCTGTTCGCCGCGCGCGGATTCGGCAGCGGGACGGTGGCGGTGGGTGTGCAGTTCCTGGCCGCGTTCGGCACCTTCCTGCTGATCGTGCAGTTCATGCAACTTTTCCTCGGCTACAGCCCACTGATGTCGGCGGTGGCGTTGGCGCCGATGGTGGGACCGATGATCGCCCTCGCCGCCGTCGCGCCGTGGCTGGCCGAGCGCTTCGGGCTGCGGCTGCCGACGGTGATCGGGGTGGGGCTGGTCGGCGTCGGTTTGATCGGTCTCTCGCGGCTCACCGCCGACAGCGGCTACGTCGATCTGCTGTGGCCGCTGCTGGTGATGAGCAGCGGGCTCGGGCTGAGTTCCCCGCCCGCGACCGCGGCGATCATCGCGAACACGCCCGTCGCCGACCACGGCGTCGCCTCCGCGGTGAACGATGCCGCCCGCGAGGTGGGGGCGGCGTTGGGCATCGCCGTCGCGGGCAGTGTGCTGGCCGCGGGGTACAGCGCCCGCATCAGTCCGGTGCTGCCGCAGTTGCCCGAGCAGGCGCGCGAGCCGGTAGGTAGTTCGCTGGCCGCGGCGCTCGAGGTGGCCGACCGCGCCGGGCCACAGGCGGCGCCGCTGGTCGATCTGGCACAGGCTGCATTCGTGCACGGCATGCAGAACGCGGCGCTGGCCCTGGGCGTGTCGAGCGTGGTGGCGGCCGTGGTCCTCGGGGCGTGGGCGCCGGGACGGGGTGCGCGGGCATCGGCCGAGGCCGGCGACGTGGCGGAGCAGGCGGTGCGCTGAGCGGGCGCGAAACGGCTCGGAAACCGGCGGGGCGGCCCCGGGAAGCTCCCCGGGGCCGCCGCCGGCCCAACCAGTCGGTGCCCGACCTGGCTCCAGACCCCGACCTCGCCAAGGATGCTGCCACACCGCGCGCCCGCCGTCACATGGAAGGCATTACCGCTGCACAGGCGGGCGAGCGTGCAGGTGTACGAACCGGGAGCACGCCTCTCACCTCGGTGGATAGGCATCGGCTCTGGGTTTCTCGATCACGGGATCAGCACGACTGTCGGCGCGTGTTACCGAAATGTTGTCCGAGAAGTCGATCACCGGTACTCGTCGGCGGGCTTCGGATAGGCCGACCAGCTGGGCAGTGGCGTGCCCTCGAGATAGGCGGTGAGCCGGTCCAGCAGGTACTGCCAGCGCGGTCCGACGGCGGGAGCGTCGGCCGGGCACAGGTGCCTGCGCACGAGCTCGAGATTGGTCAGCACGCCGACCTGCTCCAGCCGCACCTCGATCAGCTCGCCGTCCACGTGCGCGACCAGTTCGTGTGGTGCCACGCAGTGCTCCACGCGCACCGCGACCGGGCCGGGCACCGGCCCGTCGAGCGGTTCGATACCGAGGTTGCCGTTCCCGCCGGACACCGCGCCGAACCAGCGGGCGAGCTGGTCACGCGCGGTGCAGGCCGACCACACGTCGAGCACCGGCTGCTTGTAGGACCGTAGATAGTGCAGCAGTACCCGCTCGCCGCCCGCGTCGTGATCGTGCTCGGGGCGGACCTCGCCGAGGATGGACATCGTTGACATTCGCCGTGTCCTTTCGCTGCCGGGTGTTCGCCCCAGAGTATTGCCCGTCACGGCGGGTCGAATCGTGAACACGCCCACCCGCGGGCGGCCGGTCAGTCGCGGACCAGGGCCAGCGCGGCGGACTCGATCGCGGCTTCGGACAGCAGCACGGCCGCGGCCGCAGGCCCGAGGGGCACGAAGCTGTCGGCACTGGTGACCCGAGTGAGGCGGCCGCGGAATCCGGCGTCGACGAGTGCGGTGCACACCGCTTCGGACACTCCGCCGCTGCGCCGGGTCTCGTCGGCGACGAGCACCCGGCCGGTGGCTCGGGCGTGGTGCACCAGATCGTCCACCGGCAGCGGAGCCAGCCAGCGCAGGTCGAGGACACGGGTCGCCACGCCCTGCCGGGCGAGCCGGGCGGCCACCCGCAGGCTCATCGGGACGCCGTTGCCGAAGGTGACGATCGTCAGGTCGGTGCCGTCGCCGTAGGCGCGGGCGCGGCCGATCGGGACGTGCTCCGGTGCGGCGGCCGGGACGGCCCACGCACCGTCGTCCGGGTGCAGGTCGCGCGTGTGGTAGAGCGCGATCGGCTCGAGGAAGACACACACCCGGCCGTCGACGCGGGCGGCCGAGACGCAGGTGCGCAGCAGGGCGGCGGCGTCGTCGGCGCGGGCGGGCACGGCCAGCACCACGCCCGGGATGTCGCGCAGCGCGGCGACCGAGTTGTCGTTGTGGAAGTGGCCGCCGAAACCCCGCTGATAAGCCAGCCCGGCGATGCGTACCACCATCGGATTGCGGTAGCGGCCCGCGGAGAAGAAGCGCAGGGTGGCGGCCTCCCCCCGCACCTGGTCGGCGGCGTTGTGCAGGTAGGCCAGGTACTGGATCTCCGGAATCGGCACGAACCCGGCGAGCGCGGCGCCCAGCGCGGTGCCGAGGACGCTCTGCTCGTCCAACAGGGTGTCGAACACCCGACGCGGGCCGAAGCGGGCGCGCAATCCCTTGGTGACGCCATAGACGCCGCCCTTGCGGCCGACGTCCTCCCCGAAGACGAGGACGTCGGGGTCGCGCGCCAACAGCGCGGCCAGGGTGGTGTTGACCGCCTGCGCCAGCGTCACGGGCACATCCGCGCCGGGATCGCGTCCGGCCCGCACGCCCGGGTGGGCGCGGGTGGGCGAGGTCGGGGTGTCGCGCAGCACGTCGGCGCGGACCGCGGCAGGCCGACTCCGCGCGAGCGGGGCGAGAACCGCCTCGGCGGTGTCCAGTTTCGGTTCGGCGCAGACGGACTCGGCGGTGGCCGCGACGCGGTCGGCGATCGAGTCGTAGCGTGCGAGCACCGCGCCGGGGTCGGCGCCGGTGGCGACGAGCAGCCCGGCCGTGCCGAGCAGCGGGTCCCGGCGCATATCCGCGGCCAGCTCGGCGGGCCGCCGGTAGGCGCTCTCGGCGTCGGAGCCCGCGTGCCCGAGGAGCCGGACCGTGGACAGGTGCAGGAACGCGGGTCCGCGGTGGGTGCGGACCCAGTCGACGGCACGCGCGCACGTGGTGAGCGCGTCCGCCGGATCGCAGCCGTCGGCGTGCAGGTAGTGCAGTCCGGGCCGCGCGCCGTAGGCGTGCGCGATCCAGCCCGGGGGCGTGGGGACGCTGATGCCGAGGCCGTTGTCCTCGCAGACGAACAGGATCGGCATCGGCACGCCCTGGAAGGCGGTGTGCAGGGCGGCGTTGATCGCACCGGTGGCGGTGGAGTGATTGGCCGAGGCGTCCCCGAAGCTGCACAGCACGATCGCGTCGGCGGGCCACTCGGTCGGCAGGCCCAGCCGTGCGGCCCGCTCCAACGCGAAGGCCAGGCCGACCGCGCGGGGGAGTTGTGAGGCGATGGTCGAGGTCTGCGGAACGATGTGGGCGGCCTTGCTGCCGAACACCTTGTGCCTGCCGCCGGAGATCGGGTCGGCCGCCGCCGCGACCACCCCCAGCAGGACGTCCCGCACCGGATCGGAACCGCCCACCCGGCGCAGCCGGTGTACGAAGAACGCGCCCGACCGATAGTGCAGCAGCGCGGGATCGGTCGTGCGGGCCGCCGCGGCCAGCGCCGCGTTCCCCTCGTGCCCGGAGGAACCGATGCTGTAGTAGCCGCGCCGTTGCGTACCGAGCCGCCGCGCCGCGAGATCGAGCTGTCTGCTCGTGGCCTGGGCGTCGAACAACTCCCACAGCCCGGCGGCGGTGACGCCATGCGGGAGATCGCCGCGGCCGCGCTCGAGTCCCGCCAGTGCCGACCGGAACCGGCCGTCCAGCGCCACCCCCGCGGCATCGGCGGCGCTCACCGCTCGTCCCGTTGCCGGTGACCGTCGCGCCGTCGCCGGCAGTCAGCGCGTGGGAGCCGGTCGGACGCGGCAGCCACCGTGGCGGCGCTCCCGGCGACACCACAGCGTGGGCACGACACCGCGACCTCCACGTCCACCGCCGCTCACCGCAATCCGGATGCGGCCCCTTCGTCGAGCAACCAGGTGGTCGATTCCGAGCCGCGCGCCCCGGCGGCCGGAATGTCCACCGGGTCGGCCCCGTTCAGCGCGGCGGCGACCGCCTCGGCCTTGCCCGCACCGGCCACCACCAGCGCGACGTGCCGGGCGCGGCGCACCGCGGGCAGGGTCAGGGTGATGCGCACCGACGGCGGTTTCGGCGAATCCGTCACCGCGACGACGAGTTCGTGTTCCTCCCGCACCGCGTCGGTGTGCGGGAACAGCGAGTTGACGTGGCCCTCACCGCCCATGCCGAGCAGGTGCAGGTCGAAGGCGCCGTATTCGGCGAGGTGGGCGTGCACGGCCGCGGAGTACGCCGCGGCGGCCTCCACCGGGTCCGGGTACTCGCCGATGCTGCCGGCCATCGGGTGCACGCGGTGCGGGTCGAGCGGCACATGGTCCAGCAGCGCCTGCCGCGCCTGCAGCTCGTTGCGGTCGGCGTCGCCCGCGGGGACGAAACGCTCGTCACCCCAGAACACGTCGAGCCGCGACCAGTCCACGTCGCCGGGCGCCTTGCGCACCGCGGCGAGCAGATCGATGCCGGTGCCGCCGCCGGTGAGCACGACCGAGGCCGACCCGCGTGCGGCCTGCGCGGCCACGAGGACCTCGACGACGCGCCGGGCCCCGGCGGTCACCAGGGCGTCGGGGTCCGGAAACACCTGCACGGTGTTCGCGGGGAAACCGGCCGCGATGCGGCGATCCTGGTCGGCGTAGCGATCCGCGGGCGTCTCACTCATAGATCACCTTCTCGATTCCGGCGAGCGCCTCGGCGTAGATCTCGTCGGCATCGAGCCGGCGCAGTTCTTCGGCGAGGCAGTCGCGAGTTTCCCTGCGGGCCAGGGCGATCCGCTGATCCGGATCGCCGGTGCGGGTGAGGGTGGCGGTGCGCCCGGTCTGCGGGCGGGTGATGGCGATGGACACCGCGGGCCGGTGCAGCTGCACCTCCAGGGCGCCGGTGCGCCGGTACACCGGGCAGCCCAGCCGCGCGGCCAGCCAGCCGGCCAGCATGTCGAGGGCGGGTTCCTCGCGCAGGCCGGACACGGTCACCGACTCCACCGGCTCGTACGGCGGCTCGTCCAGCGAGGCGGCCAGCAGGGCGCGCCAGTAGGTGATGCGGCTCCACGCCAGATCGGTGTCGCCCGGCGCGTAGGAGTCCCGGCGCTTCTTGATGGTGGCCTGCGGATCGGGGGCGTAGGTGGCGTCGGTGATGCGCCGGGTCGCCAGCCTGCCCACCGAATCCTTCGACGGGAACTCCGGCGCGCCGCGCGGCCACCACGCCACCACCGGCGTGTCCGGCAGCAGGAACGGCACCACCACGCTGCTCTCGTGGCTGACCAGCTCGCCCTGCAACCGCAGCACGATCACCTCGGCCGCACCGGCGTCGCCGCCGACCCGGATCTGCGCGTCCAGCTTCGTCTCGGCCTCGCGGTCGCCGCGGGCCAGCACCACCACGCGGCACGGATGCTCGCGGCTGGCGTCGTTGGCCGCGTCGATCGCGTCCTCGGCCTCGGAGCTGTCGAGCGTGCACACCACCAGGGTGAGCACCCGGCCCATCGTGATGACGCCGTTGCTCTCGCGCAGCTGCACCAGGCGCTTGGTGACCGCGCCGGTGGTGGTGTCGGGCATGTCGATGATCACGGCCGCCGCCATTCCCGGCCGGTGCGGGCCAGCATCTCGTCGGCCGAGGCCGGACCCCAGGTCCCCGCCTCGTACGGTTCGGGCTTGCCGCCGGCCGCCCAGTGCTCGAGCACCGGATCGAGGATGCGCCAGGACAATTCGACCTCCGCGTTCACCGGGAACAGCGACGGCACCCCGAGCAGCACGTCGAGGATCAGGCGCTCGTAGGCCTCGGGAGAGGACTCGGTGAACGCCTCGCCGTAGCTGAAGTCCATGTTGACATCGCGCACCTCCATGCCCGAGCCGGGCACCTTGGAGCCGAAGCGCATGGTGATGCCCTCGTCCGGCTGCACCCGGATGACCAGCGCGTTCTGCCCGAGTTCCTCGGTCATGGTCTGGTCGAAGGGCAGGTGCGGCGCGCGCTTGAACACCACCGCGATCTCGGTGACCCGCCGGCCGAGGCGTTTTCCGGTGCGCAGGTAGAACGGCACCCCGGCCCAGCGCCTGGTGTCGACCTCGAGGGTGATCGCGGCGTAGGTCTCGGTGGTCGACTGCGGGTCGAAACCCTCCTCGTCGAGCAGTCCGACGACCCGTTCGCCGCCCTGCCAGCCCGCGCTGTACTGGCCGCGGGCGGTGGTCTCGTCCAGCGGCTCCACCAGCTTGGTCGCCGAGAGCACCTTGATCTTCTCGGCCTGCAACTGCTTGGGCTCGAAGCTGATCGGCTCCTCCATCGCGGTGAGCGCCAGCAGTTGCAGCAGATGGTTCTGGATGACGTCGCGGGCGGCGCCGATGCCGTCGTAGTAGCCCGCGCGCCCGCCGAGGCCGATGTCCTCGGCCATGGTGATCTGCACGTGGTCGACGTAGTTGGCGTTCCAGATCGGGTCGAACAGCTGGTTGGCGAAGCGCAGCGCCAGGATGTTCTGCACCGTCTCCTTGCCCAGGTAGTGATCGATGCGGAACACCGTCTCCTCCGGGAACACCCGGTTGACGAGCGTGTTCAGTTCCACCGCGCTGTCCAGGTCGTGCCCGAACGGCTTCTCGATCACCACCCGCCGCCACGGTGTGCGGCCGGAGGCGTCGGGGTCGACCGGCCCGGCCAGCTTGTGCTGGGAGAGCTGGTCGAGCACCACCGGGAACATGTCCGGTGGAATCGACAGGTAGAAGGCGTGATTGCCGCCGGTGCCGCGCTCCTTGTCCAGCTGGCCCAGGGTCTGGGCCAGGGTGGCGAAGGCGGCGTCGTCTTCGAAGGTGCCCTGCACGAACCGGATCCCCTCCGCCAGGTGGTCCCAGACCTCCTGGCGGAAGGGCGTGCGGGCGTGCGCCTTGACGGCCTCGAGCACGACCTGCGCGAAATCCTCGTTCGCGTAGTCGCGCCGCGCGAAGCCGACCAGGGCGAAACCGGGCGGCAGCAGCCCCCGGTTCGCCAGGTCGTAGATGGCGGGCATCAGTTTCCGGCGGGACAGGTCGCCGGTGACACCGAAGATCACCAGACTGCACGGGCCCGCGATCCGCGGTACCCGCTTGTCCCGTTCGTCACGAAGAGGGTTGCGCCAGCCTGCCGACGGTACGGAAGCCGTGCCTGCCATCGCTCAGTTGCCCTCGGACCCGGACGCGGCCGCGCGCAACTCCTCCGCGGTCGCGGACAGCAGCTCCGCCCACGACGCCTCGAACTTCTCCACGCCCTCGCGCTCGAGCACCGCGAACACGTCGTCGAGATCGATGCCGACCGCGCGCAGCCGCTCGAACACCTCGGCCGCCTCGGCCGCGGTGCCGCTCACCGTGTCGCCGCGGATCTCGCCGTGATCGGCCACCGCCTCGAGCGTCTTCTCCGGCAGCGTGTTGACCGTGTTGGGCGCGACCAGCTCGGTGACGTACATGGTGTCGGGGTAGTCCGGGTTCTTCACACCGGTCGAGGCCCACAGCGGCCGCTGCCGACGCGCGCCCGCGGCGGCCAGGTGCTGGTAGGTCGAGGTGTGCGCACCGCCGTCGAACACGTCCTGGTACTCGGCGTAGGCGAGCCGGGCGTTGGCGATGCCCGCCTTGCCGCGCAGCTCGAGCGCCTCCGGCGTGCCGACGGCCGCGAGCCGCTTGTCGATCTCGGTGTCCACGCGGGAGACGAAGAACGAGGCGACCGAGTGGATCTTGGCCAGGTCGTGCCCGGCCACCCGGGCCTTGCGCAGGCCGTCGAGGTAGGCGCCCATCACCGCGCGGTAGCGCTGCACCGAGAAGATCAGCGTGACGTTGACGCTGATGCCCTCGGCGATCACCGCGGTGATTGCGGGTAGGCCCTCCTCGGTGGCCGGGATCTTGATGAACAGGTTGGGCCGGTCCACCGTCTTCCACAGGTCCACGGCCTGGGCCACGGTCTTGTCCGCGTCGAAGGCGAAGCGCGGATCGACCTCGATGGAGACCCGCCCGTCCAGGCCGCCGGTGGCCTCGAAGACCGGGGCGAGCACGTCGCAGGCCTCGCGCACGTCGTCGGTGGTGATGGTGCGGATCGCCGCGTCGGCGTCGGCGCCCTGCGCGGCCAGTTCCTTCAGCTGCGCGTCGTAGGCGTGGCCCTTGCTCAGCGCGCCCTGGAAGATCGTCGGGTTCGTGGTGACCCCCACGACGCCGCGGGTCCGGACCAGTTCGGCGAGGTTGCCCGACCGGATGCGGTCGCGCGACAGATCGTCGAGCCAGACCGACACGCCGGCCGCGGCCAACGCCGCGATGTTCTCGTTCTGTGCCATGAGCTGCTATCCCTTCACGTTTTCCAGCGTGCGCTGCGCGGCGGCAACGACAGCTTCCTCGGTGAAGCCGAACTCGCGGAACAGGGTCTGGTAATCGGCCGAGGCGCCGAAGTGCTCGATCGACACGATCTCGCCCGCGTCGCCGACGAACCGGTGCCACGGCATCGCGATACCGGCTTCGACCACGACGCGCGCGCGGACCGCGGGCGGCAGCACCTCGTCACGGTAGGCCTTGTCCTGCGCGTCGAACCACTCCACACACGGCATCGACACCACGCGGGTTCCGATGCCCTGCGCCTCCAGCGTAGTGCGCGCGGCGACCGCCATCTGGAGCTCCGACCCGGTGGCGATCAGGATCACCTGCGGGGTCTCGGTGGAGGAGTCGGCCAGCACGTACCCGCCCTTGGCCACGCCTTCGTAGCTGGTGCCCTCCAGGATCGGCAGGTCCTGGCGGGTGAGCGCCAGCGCCGACGGGCCGTCCTGGTGCGGCGGCTCGGAGACGCGGAAATGCGAGGTGTGCTCGGCGGAGTCGCGTTCGAGGATGGTGCGCCAGGCGTAGGTGGTCTCGTTGGCGTCGCCGGGGCGCACCACGTTCAGGCCGGGGATGGCGCGCAGCGCGGCCAGGTGCTCGATCGGCTGGTGCGTCGGGCCGTCCTCGCCCAGGCCGATGGAGTCGTGGGTCCAGACGTAGACCGCGGGCACCCGCATCAGCGCGGCCAGCCGGACCGCCGGGCGCATGTAATCGCTGAACACCAGGAAGGTGCCGCCGTAGGGGCGGGTGGGCCCGTGCAGGGCGATGCCGTTGAGGATCGCGCCCATCGCGTGCTCGCGGACACCGAAGTGCAGGGTGCGGCCGTACGGCTCGGCCTTCCACATGCCGGTGGAAATGGACTCCGGGCCGAAGCTGGGCTGGCCGGGCATGGTGGTGTTGTTGGATTCGGCCAGGTCGGCCGAGCCGCCCCACAGTTCGGGCAGCACCGGCGCCAGCGCGGCCAGCACCTTGCCGGACGCCTTGCGGGTGGCCATGCCCTTCGGATCGGGCTCGTGCACCGGCAGATTCGCGGTCCAGCCCTCCGGCAGCCTGCGCTCGGCGAGCCGGTCGAACAGGGCCTTGTGCTCGGGGTTGGCCGCGGCCCAGGCGTCGAACTGCTCCTGCCAGGCGCGGTGCGCGGCCCGACCGCGCTCGACGGCCTTGCGGGTGTGCGCGATGACCTCGTCGGCCACCTGGAAGGTCTGCTCCGGGTCGAAGCCGAGCACCTTCTTGGTGGCGGCCACCTCGTCGGCGCCCAGCGCGGCGCCGTGCGCGGAGCCGGTGTTCATCTTGTTGGGGGCCGGGTAGCCGATGATGGTGCGCAGCACGATGATCGAGGGCTTGTCGAGCACCGCCTTGGCCGCCTCGATCGCCGCCTCGATGGCGACCACGTCCTCACCGCCCTGCACGGTCTGCACGTGCCAGCCGTAGGCCTCGTAGCGCGCGGCCACGTCCTCGGTGAAGGCGATGGTGGTGTCGTCCTCGATGGAGATCTTGTTGTCGTCGTAGAAGACGATCAGGTTGCCCAGCTGCTGGGTGCCCGCGATGGAGGACGCCTCGGCGGTGACGCCCTCCTGCAGGTCGCCGTCGGAGGCGATCACGTAGATGTGGTGATCGAATGGGCTCGTGCCCGGCGCGGCGTGCGGGTCGAACAGGCCGCGCTCGCGGCGGGCGGCCATCGCCATGCCGACCGCGGAGGCCAGGCCCTGGCCGAGCGGGCCGGTGGTGATCTCCACGCCGTCGGTGTGCCGGAACTCCGGGTGACCCGGGGTCAGCGAACCCCACTTGCGCAGGTTCTGCAGATCGTCGAGTTCGAGCCCGAAGCCGGCCAGGTACAGCTGGATGTACTGGGTGAGGCTGGAGTGACCGCAGGAGAGCACGAACCGGTCCCGGCCGACCCAGCTCGGGTCGCTCGGGTCGTGCCGCAGCACCCGCTGGTAGAGGGTGTAGGCCAGCGGGGCCAGGCTCATGGCCGTGCCGGGGTGGCCGTTGCCCGCCCGCTGCACGGCGTCGGCGGCCAGCACGCGGACGGTGTCGACGGCCTTGGTGTCGAGATCCGTCCAGTCGTCCGGGTAGTTCGGCTGAGTGAGGGCGCGGATGTCGTCTGTCACTGACACGACCGGGATTCTCCTGACATGTGGTCTCGTCGACGGCGGGGTGTGCTCCGGCCGCGGCTCGCCCGAGGCGGGGACGCGCGCCGGTTGCTCGAAGGTTCCGGGTGTTACGAGACCACCCTAGTTGTGCCCGCTCGGGCACATGGAAGTAACCCGGGTTACATCGCCGCGCAGGTTTCGGCGGGGGAGCGGGCGGCCGGACGGGGCTCGGGGCGGGGCGGGGTGCCCGAGGGTCTACCATCCTTTGTAGTAGTCGCGCCGCAACAGTTGTGCGTGTCCGGACCGGAAGACACGAGGGCGCTGCTTTTGTTCGGTGTCGATGCGATGCACAGCGTGCGAGGAGAGACAGTGCGGATTGGGGAACAGCCGAGTGGCAATGGTGCGCACGGCTCCTCCGCGACGGTGCTTGCCGACCGGTTCACCGGTTCGGGCCTGCCGTCCCGGCTGATGCGACGGGTGCTGGCCTACATCGCGTTGACCAAGCCGCGGGTGATCGAGCTGCTGCTGGTGGCGACCATCCCGACCATGCTGCTGGCCGATCGCGGGCACATCGACATCCGGCTGATCCTGGCCACGCTGTTCGGCGGGTGGATGGGCGCGGCGAGCGCCAACACGCTCAACTGCGTCGCCGACGCCGATATCGACAAGGTCATGAAGCGCACCGCCAAGCGGCCGCTGGCCAGGGACGCGGTGCCCACCCGCAACGCGTTCGTCTTCGGCGTGGTGCTGGGCCTGGCCTCCTTCGCCTGGCTGTGGTGGCAGGCGAACCTGCTCAGCGGCGCGCTGGTGGTCGCGACCATCCTGTTCTACGTCTTCGTCTACACCCTCGGCCTCAAGCGCCGCACCTCGCAGAACGTGGTGTGGGGCGGCGCGGCGGGCTGCATGCCCGCGCTGGTCGGTTGGTCGGCGGTGACGGGCACCATCGGCTGGCCCGCGCTGGCGCTGTTCGGCGTGATCTTCTTCTGGACGCCGCCGCACACCTGGGCGCTGGCGATGCGCTACAAGGAGGACTACCGCGCGGCCGGGGTGCCGATGCTGCCGGTGGTCGCCACCGAGCGCACCGTCACCAAGCAGATCGTGATCTACACCTGGCTGACCGTGCTCACCACGCTCGCGCTGGTGCCGGCCACCGGCGTGATCTACGCGGCGGTCGCGCTGGTCGCCGGCGCCTGGTTCCTGCTGATGGCGCACCAGCTGTACGCGGGTGTGCGCCGTGGCGAGTCGGTCAAGCCGCTGCGGTTGTTCCTGCAGTCCAACAACTACCTGGCCGTGGTGTTCTGCGGTCTGGCCGTGGACTCGGTGCTCGGCTGGGACACCATCGGCAGCTTCTTCGGCTGACCGTCTCGTCTTCCGGCCGTTGCCGGGCGGCCGCCGGAACGGCGACCGCCCGCGTGTTCTAGGGGATCAGCACGATCGAGCCGGTGGTCTTGCGGCCCTCCAGATCGCGGTGCGCGCGTTCGGCCTCGGCCAGCGGATACTGGGCGCCGACCCGGATGCGCAGCGTCCCGTCGGCCACCGCGCGGAACACGTCACCGGCCCGCCAGAGCAGTTCGGCGCGGTCGCGGGTGTAATGCGCCAGCGTCGGGCGGGTGAGGAACAGCGATCCGCCGGAGTTCAGCCGCTGCGGGTCGACCGGCGGCACCGGCCCGCTGGCCGCGCCGAACAATGCCAGCGTGCCGCGGATGCGCAGGGCGGCCAGGCTCGCGTCGAAGGTGTCCTTACCGACCCCGTCGTAGACCGCGGCCACCCCGACGCCGTCGGTGAGCGCCCGCACCCGCTCGGCCAGGTCGTCGCCGTAGCGCAGCACCTCCGCGGCGCCCGCCTCGCGCGAGAGCGCCTCCTTCTCGTCGGAGGACACCGTGGTGATCACCCGGACACCGCGCGCGACGGCCAGCTGGGTGAGGATCAGGCCGACCCCGCCGGCGCCCGCGTGCACGAGCACCGTGTCGCCGGGTTCGGGCCGGTACACCGATTCGATCAGGTAGTGCGCGGTCATGCCCTGCAGCAGCACCGAGGCGGCGATCGGGGCGCTCACCCCGTCCGGCACCGGGATCGCGACGTCGGCGGGCACGGCCACCTGCTCGGCGTAGCTGCCCGGCGCTGCCGCCCAGGCCACCCGGTCGCCGACGGCGAACTCGGTGACGCCGTCGCCGACGGCGGTCACCACACCGGTGCCCTCCGCGCCGGGGACGTAGGGCACGTCCTGCGGGTACGTGCCGGTGCGGATGTAGGTGTCGATGAAATTGATCCCGATCGCCTCGGTCTCGACCAGCAATCCGCCCGCTCCGATCGAGGGCTCGGGCAACTCGGTGTAGGTGAGGACCTCGGGTCCGCCGTGCTCGGAAACCTGAATCGCGCGCATGGGTCCAGTTCTACACCCGGGGTGACCGCCGCCACGGCACAGGCAGGGTCCCGCGGCTGCCTACCGGCCGGTAAACTCGCGCCCATGAGCGTTGAGACTGCCCCGGCCCCCGCAGAAGTGCCCGCCGCCGTGGTGAATTCGGTCAAGGGCTTCGTCGCCGAGCACGGTGGTTCCGGCACCGCCGTGCTGCAGCCGCTGGGACGCATGGGCGTGCGGGTCACCCTGGTCGGGGCCGACGGCGTGCTCGGCGACCGCGTCGTGGCCGACCTGCCGACCGCCGAGAAGCTGGTCGAGCTGGTGCCCGGTCTCACCGCGACCGAGGAGTGGGACCGCGAACTCACCTCCGTGGTCACTCCGCGCAAAGGTCACTGGGCCCGGATGGCGGGCTGGGTCGCCAAGCAGACCCGGTTCCCGGCGGCGCGCAACGAGAAGTAGCGCGTCTCACTCGAAGTCGGTGCGGCACACCACCGTCGGGCACGGCGCGTGGTGCAGCAGGTTCTGGCTCGTCGAGCCGAGCAACGTGCCGGTCACCCGGTTGCGGCCCCGGCTCCCGGTGACGATCACCTGCGCATCGGCGGCCCGCTCCAGCAGCGCCGGCGCCGTCGGGCTCTTGCGCACCTCACGGGTCACCCGCAGGTCGGGGTACTTGGTGGTCCATCCGGCCAGGCGCTCACCGAGCAGCGACTCCTCCTGCTGGGCCAGTGCCTCGTTGCTCGGCGGCACCGGCACCCAGCGCAGCAGATCGGGATCGTTCCAGGCGTGCAGGGCGACGAGTTCGACCCCGAGTCCGGCGGCCAGCGCGAACGCGTGCCCGACCGCGGCATCGCCCTCGGGGCTGCCGTCCACACCCACCAGCACCGGGCGGTCGTCGGGCAGGACGCGCGCGGGATCGCCGCGCCAGACCGCCACCGGACACCGCGACTTGTTGGCCACCTGCAACGCGGTGGAGCCGAGCAGGAAGGTGCTGATCCGGTCGTCGGCGGTGGCCGCGACGACGAGCATGCGGGCGTGTTCGCTCGCGCTCACCAGTTCGCGCGCGGGCAGTCCTTCCACCACCTGTTCGGTGATCGCCACATCCGGCCGGTCGGCGCGCACCGCGTCGGCGGCCTGTTCCACCGTGCGCCGCGCCGCCTGGCGCAGCGTCGGCATGATGTCGGCCTCGGCGAGCGCGGCCGCGGTGATCCGGAAGTCGACGGTCGCGACCACGGCGATCAACGCCAGTGGCGCCCCGAGCCGCGCGGCGAGCCCGCCCGCCCAGCGGGCCGCGGCCACCGCACCGCGGCTGCCGTCGATGCCGACGACGATGGTCTGACGATCGACCCGATCCTGCATGCTGCGCTCCCGTCTGTGCGAAGGCCAGAGTGCCTCCAGCCTGACACCGGAGCGCGTGTTCGCGGGTGATCCGCGCCGGGCGCGTGTTGCCCCGGTGAGTGAGCCTTGCACGGCGAATGACGCATTCTTTGTCGGGCGGCCACCGGCCGGGTTAGCGTCTCGTCTCGGATGGCGGGGTTCGACGATGACGCGGCATGTGAGCAGTGAATCGGTGGTGACCGGGACGACCTGTGACCGGTGCGGCGCCGTGATGCGTTGTGCGGTGCGCGAAGCCATCGTCGAGGACCGGTTGCGGTCGGAGATCGAGAGCCGCTGCCCGGCCTGCGGCAACGCCTGGGCCGCCTGCTCCGACGGCCCCGACGACTACGTCCGTGCCGCGCTGCTCGCCACCCACGGCCCGAGCCGCTTGTGGGTGGCCGACGGTCCCGCCGACGACGCCTGCCTGCTCGGGCTGCTGCGCCGCCACGAGAGCGCGGCCTTGTTCGAGGCCAAGTCGACGGTGGCCGAGATCCGCACCACCGGGCGCATCGGCACCTCGGTGGAGCTGGAACTGCTGGCCCGCACCCTGCGGGCGGCGGGGTACGCCGTGGTGCTCGAGACCCCCGGCGATCAGGCCGACGACACCGCCTGATCGGCGACCGGCGCGCCCACCTTCTCCCTGGTGTGCAGCGCGGCCCACAGCGCCGCGGTCGCCGCCGTGCACGCCGCCGCGCCGCCGACGTGGACCACGACCAGCACGGCGGGCACATCGGTGAAGTACTGCACGATCCCGACCAGCGCCTGCGCGCACACCACCGCGAGCAGTACGAACAGCCGGGTGCGCACCGCGCGGGTGATGCCGACGGCGTAGAGGCCGAAACCGAGGCCGATCAGCAGGGCGAGGTAGCCGACGAGCAACTGCGAATGCAGGTGCACCAGCGTGACGATCTCGACCTCGAGGCGCTGCACCGGGCGGTCGATGCTCTTGTCACCGGCGTGCGGCCCCGCGCCGGTGACCAGCGTGCCCGCGACCAGCACCCCGGCCAGCGCGACGCCGCTGAGCACGGTCAGCCAGCGCAGCGGCGCCGGTGCCTGCACCGTGGCGATGCCGTCGTCGGGCTGGCCGATCTTGGCGTAGAGCACCGCGGCCAGCCACACCATCACCATCGAGGCCAGCAGGTGCACCGCGACCGTCCACCACAGCAGGCCGCTGAGCACGGTGATGCCGCCGATGACCGCCTGCACGACGGTGCCGCCGGGCATCAGCCAGGCGTAGACCAGCACCTCGCGCCGGCGCCGGGCCCTGGTCACCGCGAGCACGACCAGCGCCGCGCACAGCGTGACGAGGAAGGTGAGCAGCCGGTTGCCGAACTCGACCGCCTGGTGCACCACCGCGACCTCGGACACCCCGACCGGGGTGAAGGAGCCGGGGAAGCACTGCGGCCAGGTGGGGCAGCCGAGCCCGGAGGCGGTGACGCGCACGACCGCGCCGGTGACCGAGATGCCGGCCTGCGTGAGCAGAACCGCGAGGGCGATCAGCCGCTGCACCCGCAGCGAGGGCAGCGGGAGCTTGTCGACGAGTCGCAGAAAGGCGCGATACAGCACCCAACGATGGTAGCCAGCCGCCGGAACGCGCCCGCACCCGGTCTACTACAAGCCGTCGTTACTACTCGAAACGGAACCAGCGCGCGGCCAGCGCGCCCGTGACAGCGCCCCAGGCCAGCAGCACCAGCACACCGAACACATCCACCGAGCCTGCCAGTGCGCGCTCGAGGGTCTCGGCCAGCGCACCGGAGGGCACCAGCCGCGCGATCACCGTCACCGCGGTGGGCAGATCCTCGCCGACGAACACCACGCTGGCGATGCCGAGCATCACGAACCAGAGGATGTTGGCCAGGGCCAGCACCACCTCGGCCTTGAGCGTGCCGCCCAGCAGCAGGCCCATCGCCGCGAAGGTCGCGGTGCCCAGCGCGATGATCACCGCGCCAAGCGCCAGCCCGCCGACACCGGGACGCCAGCCCAGTGCCACGCCGATGAGCCCGAGGATCAGCGCCTGCAACACCACCACGATCAGGACCGCGGCACTCTTGCCCGCGATGATGCCCCAGCGCGGTAACGCCGTGGCGCCCAGCCGTTTCAGCGCGCCGTAGCGGCGGTCGAAGCCGACGGCGATGGCCTGGCCGGTGAACGCGGTCGACATCACCGCCACCATCATCACCGCGGGCACGATGGTGTCCACCCGGGTGTCGCCCAGTTCGCCGAAGGGCAGCAGGGTGAGCCCGACCAGCAGGGTGATCGGGATGAACATCGTCAGCAGCAGCTGTTCACCGTTGCGCAGCAACAGGATCAGCTCGATCCTGGTCTGCGCGGTGAGCATGGCGGCCCGGCTGCTCGGGCGCGGGTCGGGCGCGAAGGTGCCCGGCGCGAAGCGGTTCGGCGTGAGTTCGTGCTGGGTCATCCGCGCAGATCCCGTCCGGTCAGTTCCAGGAAGACGTCCTCGAGGCGGCGCTGGTCGATCCTGATGTCGGTGGCCAGCACGTTCATCCGCGCGCACCACGCGGTGACGGTGGCCAGCACCTGCGGATCGATCTCGCCCTCCACCAGGTAGCAGCCGGGCGAGGTCTCGCGTGGCGCGAACCCCTCGGGCAGCGCGCTCTGCAACAGGGCCAGGTCCAGCCGCGGCGGCGCGGTGAATCGCAGCTGGCCCGCGGCGCCGTGCGCGGTGACCTCGGCGGGGGTGCCGGAGGCGACGACCCGGCCGTGGTCGATGATCACCAGCTGGTCGGCCAGTTGCTCGGCCTCGTCCATCATGTGCGTGGTCAGCACGACGCTCACGCCGTCGCGGCGCAGCGCGTCGACCAGCTCCCAGACGATCAGCCGGGCCTGGGCGTCCAGTCCCGCGGTCGGCTCGTCGAGGAAGACGATCTCGGGGCGGCCCACCAGCGCGCAGGCCAGCGCCAGGCGCTGTTGCTGCCCGCCGGACAGGCGCCGATAGGGCGTGCGCCGGTTGTCCTGCAGGCCGAGCGTGCGCAGCAGCCAGTCCGGATCCAACGGGTCGGCCGAGTAGGAGGCGACCAGGTCCAGCATCTCCCCGGCACGGGCGCCCGGATAGGCGCCGCCGCCCTGCAACATCACGCCGATCCGGGGCCGCAGCCGCTCGGAGTCGGCGATCGGGTCCAGGCCGAGCACCCGCACCCGGCCCGCGTCGGGCCGGACGAAGCCCTCGCACATCTGCACCGTGGTGGTCTTGCCCGCGCCGTTGGGGCCGAGCAGCGCGAGCACCTGGGCCGGCTCGACCTCGAAGCTCAGCCCGTCCACCGCGGCCGTCTCGCCGAAGTGTTTGGCGACGTCCTCGACGCGTACGGCGGGTCCGGTGGCTGCGGTCACGATGACACACCGTAGGACGTGGTGCGCTGTGACGGAGCCGACACCCCCGTCTGGGCCCGCCACGGCAGGGCGTTGCGCGTGACGACGATGAACAGCACGCACACGATCGTCGTCGCGATGGCCGCGCCGACGATCTGGAACACCTCGAGATCGGCGCCGCGCGGCATCTGCAGCACGCTGACCACCGCGGAGAAGGCCACCGCGGGCACCCGGAACACCGGCCGTGTCGCCCACGCGGCCAGCGGCACGATGGCCCACAGCAGGTACCAGGGCTGCACCACCGGGAACAGCAACACGATCGCCCCCAGCGAGACGCCGAGCGCGCCCACCGGATGCAGCCGCCCGGTGCCGGTCGCCACCAGCATGCGTACCACCACGAAGCCGGCCACCGCGCCCGCGATCGGGCGGGTGATGCTCAGCAGGGCGGTGGTGTGGTCGCCGAGGCCGAGCAGCACGCCGCCGAATCCGGTGATGATGCCCACGGCGGTGGGCAGCGACATCCAGCTGCGCACGGCGCTGGCGGTGTTGAGGGTGTGGATCCAGCCGAAGCCCAGCCCGCTGACCGAACTGATGAACAGGGTGGCGCCCAGCGCGATCGCGCCGAGCAACGCCGCCGCGACGAGGACCGCGCGCAGCGTGCCGCCCCAGCGTCTGGCCAGCGCCATCCCGACGAAACCCATCGCGATCAACGAGGTGATCTTGATCGACGAGGACAGGGCGATGAGCAGCGAGCCGCCGATCAGCAAGGTGTAGGCCCGCGCGTCGAACACCGGCGAGTCCTCGATGGCGCGCAGCGCGAACTCCACGCCCGCCAGCATCAGGCCGATCATCAGCGCGTCGTTGTGCACGCCGCCGACCAGGTGGAACAGCACCAGCGGATTGGCCGCGCCCAGCCACAGGGCGCTCACCGGGGCGACACCGCAGCGCACCGACAGTCGGGGCAGCGCCCACACGATCAGCGCCACGCCCGCCAGCGCCAGCACACGATGCACCCAGACGCCGAGAATGATGTTGTCCCCGGTCAATTCGGCGATGCCGCGGCCGACCCACAGGAACAGCGGGCCGTAGGGGGCAGGGGTGTCGCGCCAGATGGTTGGCACGTTGTTGGTCAGCACGTTGTCGATGCCGAGGCCCGCGACCGGGCCCTCCTGGTACGGGTCGATCCCGCGCGCGGCGATCTCGCTCTGCGCGAGATAGGAGTAGACGTCGTTGCTGAACAGCGGCGGGGCCACGCTGAGCGGGATGATCCACAGCAGCAGCGTGCGATCGAGCTGGGAGCGGGTGAGGCGGTGCCGCGGCGCGTCACCGAAACCGCCGATCGCGAAGCGCCCCAGCAGCAACCAGGCCAGCACCACCACGACCGCGCCGATCATGCACATCGCCAGCGAGCCGGTGTGCGCGCGGGCGAAGATGCCGAGCACCCGCATCCCCGAGGTCGGGTTCTGCTGCACCGGCTGGGCGCCGATGCCCAGCGCGCTGATCGCCATGAGCACCGTGCCGGTCGCGCCGAGCAGCCGGATCCGGTCGAGCTGGACCAGTTCCCTGCGGTCGAGTTCGGGGACCTCGATCTCGTCGCGATGCAGTACCGCAACGGTGTGGTCGGCGGCAGGCACGTCGAGTCCGAGCGCCCGGCGCCCCAGAGCTGATGTCCTGCGCCGCGCGCGCTCGAGTACCGCCACCAGAGGGAGCCTAGTGGGCGGCGCGGAGCACAATCGAACCATGGTTTCCGAGTCGAGACGCCGGATCGAGACGGCCGCGTGCGCGCTGCTGGCCAGGCACGGCTATCACGGTTTCGGTCTCAAGGCGCTCAGCGCCGCGGCCGGGCTGCCCTACGGGTCGATCTACCACCACTTCCCGGGCGGCAAGGAGGAGATCGCGGTCGCCGCGATCACCGGCACCGGGCTGATGTCGGGCCGGATCATCGCCGAGGCGCCCGGGGACGTCTTCGCGACCACGGCCACCATGTTCGACTTCATGCGGACGAAGCTGGCGGGCTCGGACTGGACCGAGGGCTGCCCGGTCGGCACCCCCGCCCTCGACGGCGGCAGCGACGTGGACGCGGTGCGGAACGCGTGCGTGGCGGCGTTCGACACGATGGAGCGCGCCTACGCCGGGTTGCTGACCGAACTCGGCCTCGACGAACGCGCGGCGGGGGAGCTGGCGACGACGGTGGTCGCGGCCTACGAGGGGGCGACCATCCTGGCGCGCGTGCGCCGCAGCGACGAACCGCTCCGGGTCGTCTCCGCGGCGATGGAACGCATGCTGCGCGGGGTGCTGGCGGCGCCGGGCGCCGAGCCGGCACCGGCGCTGCGGGGAGACGACGCGAGGCGAGGCGCCGTACCGACCTGAGCGCCGCGCGGATCCGCCCGCGTGCGGTGCCGGGGCGGATCGGGGCTTGACTGGAAAGAACGTTCTAGCGACACTCGGTCGATGAAACGTCTGATGCTCTCCGGCCCCGGCGCGCTGCACTGGGAGTCCGCCCCCGAACCCGAACTCACCGGCCCCGGCCAGGCGCTGGTCCGACCCGTCGCCCTGGCCACCTGCGACATCGATCCGGCCGTGCTGCGCGGCGCCTTTCCACTGCCCGGTCCCTATCCCTTCGGGCACGAGGGGGTGGCCGAGGTGGTCGCGGTCGGCGCCGAGGTGCGCTCGGTCGCGGTGGGGGACCGCGTGGTGGTGCCGTTCCAGATCTCGTGCGGCGCCTGCCCGGCGTGCCTGCGCGGGACGACCGGCAACTGCGCGAGTCATCCGCGGTTGTCCACCTACGGTCTTGGCTCCCTGGGCGGCCTCGGCTGGGGCGGGCTGTGGGCGGATCTGGCGCTGGTGCCGCACGCCGACGCGATGCTGGTGCCGTTGCCACCCGGCGTCGACCCGGTGGCCGTGGCCAGTGCCAGCGACAACATCCCCGACGCCTACCGTGCGGTGGCGCCGCAGCTCGCCGCCCGGCCGGATGCTCCGGTGCTGGTGCTCGGCGGGCCCGGGGCGGCCTCGATCGGCTTGTACGCGGCGGGGCTGGCCGTCGCCCTCGGCGCCGAGCGCGTCGTCTACCTCGACACCTCGGCCGAGCGCCTGGCGATCGCCGCGCGGCTCGGCGCCGAAGCCGTCGAGGGCGCGCCGGACACGCGCGTCGGGCGATTCCCGATCGTCGTCGAGGCGGCGGGCTCGGCCGCGGCACTGCGCGCGGCCGTCGCCGCCGCCGACTACGACGGCTGGTGCACCAGCGTCAGCGTGCAACTCGGCGAGGTCGCGTTGCCGTTCTTCGACATGTACACCCGCTGCTGCACCGTGCACACCGGGCGCGCCCACGTGCGGCCTGCGATCCCGCGGGTGCTGGAATTGGTGGCCGCGGGCCGCTTCGATCCGACCCCGGTCACCACCTCGACCGCGCGCTGGGACGACGCGATCGACGCGCTGCTCGAGACGCCGCTGAAACTGGTCGCGGTGCGCTGACCTGCGCGCACCGCGCACCCCGGTGACCGACTGTGGCGAATGTCGCAGCCGGTCACCCCCTTTTCTCAGGGCACCCTTATTAGATTTCGGGAACGAATTCCGCCACACTGATGTTGTGAAAACCGTGGGTTTGCGGAAGAACGACGACGGGACCGGTCGCAGGACCGGCGCCGCGTTGTCCGCTGCGCCCGCCGCGGCGGTGGCCGAAGGGCACACCCGCGCCGCGATCGTCCAGCTGTTGCTGGAGGAGGGTCCGATCACCGCGACCGCCATCGGCAACAAGCTCGGGCTCGCGCCCGCGGGCGTGCGCAGGCACCTGGACGCGCTCATCGAATCGGGCCAGGCCAGGGCCGGTCGCTCGGCGCCCTGGCAGCAGAAGGGCCGCGGCCGCCCGGCCAAGCAGTACCAGCTGACGGCCGCCGGACGCGGACAGCTCGGCCACGCCTACGATGACCTCGCCGGTGCCGCGATCCGTCAGCTCGGCGAGATCGGCGGCCCGCAGGCCATCACCGAGTTCGCCCGCAAACGAGCACGCACGATCGTGGCGGGCATCGAGCCGGTGCGCGAGCACACGCCCGAGCGGACCGAGGCCAAGGCCGAGGAACTCGCGGCGGCGTTCACCGACTCGGGGTTCGCCGCGACCACCCGCAAGGTGGGCGCCGGCGTGCAGATCTGCCAGCACCACTGCCCGGTCGCGCACGTGGCCGAGGAGTTCCCGCAGCTGTGCGAGGCCGAACTCGAAGCGGTCCGCGACCTGCTCGGCACGCACGTGCAGCGGCTGGCGACCATCGCCAACGGCGACTGCGCGTGCACCACCCACGTGCCGCTGCTCCCGCTCGCGGCGGCCGAACACAACCGCGCCACGAAAACCCCCACCGCCCCCACGAAGACAGCCTCTCCCCGAACCGTCGCACAGCCCGCGGCGGCAGGAACGAACGACTCCGGAAGGAGTGCCGAATGACGACGACCGCAGCGGCAGGCCGCGAAGCCGCCACCCAGGTACCGCCTTTGACCCAGGAAGAGACGATCGCCTCGCTGGGCAAGTACGGCTACGGCTGGGCCGATCCGGACGCGGCGGGTGCCGCCGCGCAGCGCGGCCTGTCCGAGGACGTCGTGCGCGACATCTCGGCGAAGAAGAACGAGCCCGAGTGGATGCTCGAGCAGCGGCTCAAGGCGCTGCGCATCTTCGACCGCAAGCCGATGCCGAACTGGGGTTCCAATCTCGAGGGCATCGACTTCGACAACATCAAGTACTTCGTGCGCTCGACCGAGAAGCAGGCCGCGTCCTGGGACGAGCTGCCCGAGGACATCAAGAACACCTACGACAAGCTGGGCATCCCGGAGGCGGAGAAGCAGCGGCTGGTCGCCGGTGTCGCCGCGCAGTACGAGTCCGAGGTCGTCTACCACCAGATCCGCGAGGATCTCGAGGCCCAGGGCGTGATCTTCCTCGACACCGACACCGGTCTCAAGGAGCACCCGGAGATCTTCCAGGAGTACTTCGGCTCGGTGATTCCGGCCGGTGACAACAAGTTCTCCGCGCTCAACACCGCCGTGTGGTCGGGTGGCTCGTTCATCTACGTGCCGCCGGGCGTGCACGTCGACATCCCGCTGCAGGCCTACTTCCGGATCAACACCGAGAACATGGGCCAGTTCGAGCGGACCCTGATCATCGTCGACGAGGGCGCCTACGTGCACTACGTCGAGGGCTGCACCGCGCCGATCTACAAGTCCGACTCGCTGCACTCGGCGGTCGTGGAGATCATTGTGAAGAAGGGCGGCCGCTGCCGCTACACGACCATCCAGAACTGGTCGAACAACGTCTACAACCTGGTCACCAAGCGGGCCAAGGCGGAGGCGGGCGCGACCATGGAGTGGATCGACGGCAACATCGGCTCCAAGGTCACCATGAAGTACCCGGCGGTCTGGATGACCGGTGAGCACGCCAAGGGCGAGGTGCTCTCGGTGGCCTTCGCCGGCGAGGGCCAGCACCAGGACACCGGCGCGAAGATGCTGCACCTGGCGCCGCACACCTCCTCGACCATCGTGTCGAAGTCGGTGGCGCGCGGCGGCGGCCGGGCCTCCTACCGCGGCCTGGTCCAGGTGAACAAGGGCGCCTACGGCTCCAAGTCGACGGTCAAGTGCGATGCGCTGCTGGTCGACACCATCAGCCGCTCCGACACCTACCCCTACGTCGACATCCGCGAGGACGACGTGACGATGGGGCATGAGGCCACCGTCTCCAAGGTCTCCGAGGACCAGCTGTTCTACCTGATGAGCCGCGGCCTCACCGAGGACGAGGCGATGGCGATGGTGGTGCGCGGCTTCGTCGAGCCGATCGCCAAGGAACTCCCGATGGAGTACGCGCTGGAACTCAACCGCCTGATCGAACTGCAGATGGAAGGGGCCGTCGGCTGATGACCGAGCTCGAATCGACCACCGGGGCGGCCTCCGTGGCCGAGGCGGCCGAGGCACGGACGCCTGCCATCAACAAGGGCGAGGTGTTCACCTCCTTCGACGTCGACGCCTTCGAGGTGCCCTCCGGTCGCGACGAGGCCTGGCGGTTCACGCCGCTGCGCCGCCTGCGCGGTCTGCACGACGGCACCGCCGTGCGCGACGGGCAGGCCACCGTCGAGGTGACCCCCGTCGACGGTGTGATCACCGAGACCGTGGACCGCACCGACGAGCGCCTCGGCGCCGCGGGCGTGCCCGCCGACCGGGTCGCCGCGCAGGCCTACTCCGGCTTCGAGACCGCGACCATCGTCTCGGTCGGCAAGGAGGTCGAGCTCGGCCAGCCGGTCGTCGTCACGATCACCGGTCCCGGCGCGGGCCGCACCGCCTACGGCCACCTGCAGATCCGGGTCGGCGCCTTCGCCGTCGCCACCGTGGTCATCGACCAGCGCGGCGGCGGAACCTACGCCGAGAACGTGGAATTCGTGGTCGGCGACAGCGCCAAACTCACCGTCGTCGCCGTCCAGGACTGGGACGACGACGCCGTGCACGCCACCGCGCACCACGCGCGGCTGGGCCGCGACGCCACCCTGCGCCATACCGCGGTCACCCTGGGCGGCGATCTGGTGCGGCTCACCGGCACCGTCAAGTACGACGGCCCCGGCGGCGACGCCGAACTGCTCGGCCTCTACTTCGCCGACGCGGGCCAGCACTTCGAGCAGCGGCTGCTTGTCGATCACGCGGTGCCGAACTGCAAGTCGAACGTGCTGTACAAGGGCGCGCTGCAGGGCGACCCGGCCTCGCCGAAGGGCGACGCTCGCACGGTGTGGGTCGGCGACGTGCTCATCCGCGCCGCCGCCGAGGGCACCGACACCTTCGAGCTGAACCGCAACCTGGTGCTCACCGACGGCGCCCGCGCCGACTCGGTGCCCAACCTCGAGATCGAGACCGGCGAGATCGTCGGCGCCGGGCACGCCTCGGCCACCGGCCGGTTCGACGACGAGCAGCTGTTCTACCTGCGCGCCCGCGGTATCCCCGAGGACGCGGCCCGCCGCCTGGTGGTGCGCGGCTTCTTC
Organism: Nocardia farcinica; assembly: GCF_001182745.1. Classification (NCBI taxonomy): domain Bacteria; kingdom Bacillati; phylum Actinomycetota; class Actinomycetes; order Mycobacteriales; family Nocardiaceae; genus Nocardia; species Nocardia farcinica. The sequence continues at coordinate 454,596 of NZ_LN868938.1, forward strand.
CACGAGATCATCCAGAAGATCACGGTGCCCCAGGTCCGGGAGCGGCTGGAGGCGGCCATCGAGGCCGAGCTCGCCGCCGTCGGCGTCTGACACATCGAAACTTCCCTCCCCGCAAAGGAACTCCATGACCACCCTGGAAATCAAGGACCTGCACGTCGAGGTCGCCAACCCCGACGAGACGGGCGAGCCGATCAAGATCCTCAAGGGCGTGAACCTGACCGTGCGCTCGGGCGAGACGCACGCCATCATGGGCCCCAACGGATCCGGCAAGTCCACCCTCTCCTACGCCATCGCCGGCCATCCCAAGTACACCGTGACCTCGGGGTCGATCACCCTCGATGGCGAGGACGTGCTGGAGATGTCGGTCGACGAGCGCGCGCGTGCGGGCCTGTTCCTGGCCATGCAGTACCCGGTCGAGGTGCCCGGCGTCTCGATGTCGAACTTCCTGCGCACCGCCGCCACCGCCGTGCGCGGGGAGGCCCCGAAGCTGCGGCACTGGGTCAAGGAGGTGAAGGAGTCGATGAGCGAGCTCGAGATCGACCCCGCCTTCGCCGAGCGCAGCGTGAACGAGGGCTTCTCCGGCGGTGAGAAGAAGCGCCACGAGATCCTGCAGCTGGGCCTGCTCAAGCCGAAGATCGCCATCCTCGACGAGACCGACTCCGGCCTGGACGTCGACGCGCTGCGCATCGTCTCCGAGGGCGTCAACCGCTACCGCGAGCGAGAGAACGGCGGCGTGCTGCTGATCACGCACTACACCCGCATCCTGCGCTACATCCAGCCCCAGTTCGTGCACGTCTTCGTCGGCGGCCGCATCGTCGCCGAGGGCGGCCCCGAGCTCGCCGAGGAACTCGACGCCAACGGCTACGTCCGCTTCACCCAGACCGCGACCGCGGGAGCCTGACATGACCGCTGCGCCTGTCACGGGCCGGACACTCGACGTCGCCCGGATCCGGGCCGACTTCCCGATCCTGAGCCGCACGGTCCGGGACGGTAAGCCGTTGGTGTACCTGGACTCCGGCGCCACCTCGCAGCGACCGCTGGCCGTGCTCGACGCCGAACGCGAATTCCTCACCGAGCGCAACTCCGCGGTGCACCGCGGCGCGCATCAGCTGGCCGAGGAGGCGACCGACGCCTACGAGGGCGCCCGCGCCGACATCGCCCGCTTCGTCGGTGTCGATGCCGGGGAGATCGTGTTCACCAAGAACGCGACCGAGTCGCTGAACCTGGTGACCTACTCCTTCGCCGACAACCGGTTCCCCTACCACGTGGGACCGGGCGACGAGATCGTGGTCACCGAACTCGAGCACCACGCGAACCTGGTGCCGTGGCAGGAGCTCGCGCGGCGTACCGGCGCCACCCTGAAGTGGTACGGCATCACCGACGACGGCCGCATCGACCTGGACTCGCTGGAGCTCTCGCCCGCCACCAAGGTCGTCGCGTTCACCCACCAGTCCAACGTGACCGGCGCGGTGTCGCCGGTCGAGGAACTGGTGCGGCGCGCGACGGCGGTGGGCGCGCTCACCGTGCTCGACGCCTGCCAGTCGGTGCCGCACATGCCGGTGGACTTCCGGGCGCTCGGCGTGGACTTCGCCGCCTTCTCCGGACACAAGATGCTCGGCCCCTCCGGTGTCGGCGTGCTCTACGGCCGCCGCGCGCTGCTCGAGGAGACCCCGCCGTTCATCACCGGCGGCTCGATGATCGAGACCGTGACGATGGAGGGCAGCACCTTCGCCCCGCCGCCGCAGCGGTTCGAGGCCGGCGTGCCGATGACCTCGCAGGTCGTCGGGCTCGGCGCGGCCGTGCGGTATCTCGAGGGCATCGGCATGGCCGCGGTCGCCGAGCACGAGCACGCGCTCACCGGTGCCGCGCTCGCGGGTCTGGGCGCCATCGACGGCGTGCGGATCGTCGGCCCCACCGAGAACGTGGACCGTGGCGGCGCGGTGTCGTTCGTGGTGGACGGCATCCACGCCCACGACGTCGGCCAGATCCTCGACGACGAGGGCGTGGCCATCCGGGTCGGGCACCACTGCGCCTGGCCGCTGATGCGCCGCCTCGGCGTGCCCGCCACCGCCCGTGCCTCCTTCGCGGTCTACAACACCCTCGACGAGGTCGAGCAGTTGGTGGCCGCGGTGCGGAAGGCTCAGCGCTTCTTCGGGGTTGCATAGACCATGCGCATGGAGCAGATGTACCAGGAAGTGATCCTGGACCACTACAAGCACCCGCATCACCGCGGTCTGCGTGAGCCCTTCGGCGCCGAGGTGCATCACGTCAACCCGACCTGCGGTGACGAGGTGACCCTGCGCGTGCAGCTGGCCGAGAACGGCGACGTCGCCGACGTCTCCTACGACGGCCAGGGCTGTTCGATCAGCCAGGCCGCCACCTCGATCCTCACCGATCAGGTGATCGGCCTGCCGGTGCAGCAGGCGCTGAAGGTCGTCGACGCCTACAACGAGATGATCTCCAGCCGCGGCACCGTGGAGGGCGACGAGGACCTGCTCGGCGACGGCATCGCCCTCGCCGGTGTGTCCAAATACCCGGCCCGGGTCAAGTGCGCGTTGCTGGGCTGGCTCGCGTTCAAGGACGCGGTGATCCGGATATCCTCCGACCGAGAGACCGACCTTGCCAGCGGAAGCGGGGAACGCCATGAGTGAGACACCGACCGATGTGACCGAGCCTGCCCAGCAGGCCGAACCCTCGGCCGAGGACGCCAAGCTCCTCGAGGACATCGAGGAGGCGATGCGCGACGTCGTCGATCCCGAACTCGGCATCAACGTGGTGGATCTGGGCCTGGTGTACGGCATGCGGGTCGAGAACGACATCGCCAAGCTGGACATGACGCTCACCTCCGCGGCCTGCCCGCTGACCGATGTCATCGAAGACCAGTCCCGCAACGCGCTGGTGCGCAGCGGCCTGGTCGAGGACATGGAGATCAACTGGGTCTGGATGCCGCCGTGGGGCCCGGACAAGATCACCGAGGACGGCCGCGAGCAGCTGCGCGCGCTGGGCTTCACCGTCTGATCCGGCCGCCCCGGAAAGCGCCTCGGCGCTGGACAATTCGATCGTGCTCGACGAAGATCTCCCCGTTGTTCCATCTCGACGGGGAGATCTCGTTGTCTGTGTTGCGTAAGTCCGCCCTCGTGGTGGCCGTGTCCGCCACCGCCGTCACGGGCGTCGTGGGCGCGGGCGCCGCGGCCGGTGCCGCGAAGTCCTACGGCACGCTGGCGTATTCGCCGAGCACCGGCCGGGCGGTGGCCGCGGTCGGTCATCCCAGCCCGGTCGCCGCCGATGCCGCCGCCATCCGTGAGTGCGGGGTCTACGACTGCGATCTGGTGCTGCGTCTGGTCGATGCCTGCGGTGCCATCGCCCGCGGTGCGGACGGCCGATTCGGTTGGGCCGCAGCGCCTTCGCGCGCCGAGGCGGAGCAGGCCGCGGTGGCTTCGCTGGGGGAGAGCGCGCCCCCGTTCCCGGATCTCGGCAGCGCCCAGCCGCGTGCGGCGCTGGTCGTGGTGGCCGACTGCACCGCCAACGCGATCGGCTGAATCGGCGTGTCGCCGGTTTGATCCCATGACCGTGTTGCCGATCATGGTGGGGTGCAGTTATCCGACGGCGTCATCAGTTTACGGCCGGCCACCGGGGCCGAGCGGTCTCCGATCGGCATCTCGCCGCCCGCGGCCGAGGCCGCCGAGGCCACCGGCGTCACCCCCGATCGGATCGCCGCGGAGGCGCCGATCGAGACCTTCGCGATCGTGCGGTCGGCCGACGAGGAGGTCGTCGGCACGCTCGGCGTCCGCGCCGAGGCGCCCTATCTGCACCGGGATCAGGCCGAATTGACCTACGCGGTGGACCCGCAGTGGCGCGGGCGCGGGCTGGCCACGCGCGCGGTGGTGCTCGGCTGCCGATATGTGGCCGCGGCGGGACTGGCCGAGGAGGTGGTCCTGCGGATCGACCCGGCGAACGCCGCCTCGGTGGCGGTCGCCCGCCGGGCCCGCTTCAAGTATCTGCGCAGCACCGACGTCGAGGGCGAGGGCCCGCTGGACTGGTACGCGCAGGCGGTGTGAGTTACTCCGCGAACCGGCGCTCGTACTCCTCCCGGAGCCGGGCGTGCTTGGGCCAGAACGCTTCCGGTTCCCGTCCCGCCAGCCGTGCGGTCAGCAGGTCGAGGTGGCTGTGCCAGCCGCCGGAGACGCTGAGCAGCGCCGAGCGGTCGGGCAACTTGGTGTGGGTGACCTCGAGCCGCACCTGATCGCCGGCAGGCTCGAGCGCGAAGGTCACCTCCGAACTCTCGTCGCCCCAGGTGTAGCGCAGCAGTCGCGGCGGCTCGCAGGCCAGGATCACGCCGCGGATCCGGTGTTCGGCCGCGTACTCGTCGGGCGCGGGATCGTCGGCGGTGGAAAGCTCGGAGTTACGGAAGATCAGCTCCACCGGGCCGCCGTCGGTCAGCTCCATCGCACCGTCGGCCAGCCACGATCGCCGCAGCTCGGCCTCGGTCAGGTAGCGCCAGACGCGCTCGATCGGGCCGGGCAGCAGGCGTTCGAGCCGCACCGTGCGCGGTTCGACCAGGGTGCCGTACTCGGAGATCTGGGGTGTGGTCATGCGTCGTCCTCGTTTCGCAGCAGGGTTTCCAGGCGGTCGAGCCGCTCGGTCCAGAAGCGCTCGTAATAGCGCATCCACTCGGCGCCGTCCCGGAGCGGCCGGGCGTCGAGGCGGCAGACATGAACCCGGCCGTGCACGGTGCGCCGCACCAGTCCCGCGCGCTCGAGCACCTGGATGTGCTTGGAAGCGCCCGCCAGCGTGATCGCATACGGCTCGGCCAGCTCGCCGACGCTGCGTTCGCCGTCGTCGGCCAGCCGTCGCAGCATCGCGCGCCGGGTCGGGTGGGACAGGGCGTGGAACAGGGCGTCCAGCGTCTCGGTGTCATGTTCAACCACATGGTTGAGTATGCACGCGCGCGGCGCAATGTTCAACCGATCGGCTGAATGTTCTGGTCAGGGATGCCGGCCCGCCGCCACCCGGGCCCACTCGGTGGCCCAGCGGTCCAGCTGGCCGGCCCGGATGCGGTGGGTCACCGCGTAGACGAGCACACCGGACACGCTGGTGACGCTCGCCCAGACCAACAGGCCGAGCAGGATCGAATCCAGCAGGATCGCCGAGCTCCCCAGCGGTGGCTGCGCCGGTCGGGCGTCGCCGTCCACCCAGATCTCGATCGTTTCGCCGCGTTGGTAACCGGCCGGGACGAAGACCTCGGCCCGGTGCGTCGCGCCGTGTTCGGACCAGCGCACCGGGGTGAGCGGCCTGCCGTCGAAGCCGTTGGGGATCGCGGCGGGTTGCTCGAGCGTCGCCTGCACCGGATGCAGGCGGGCGGCCGCTTCGGTGGCCGAGACGGTGGCGGCCTGGTGCGCATGGGCGGCCACGGTGGCCGCGACGGGAATCATCAGCGCGGCCAGCAGCAGCCCACAGCACACCAGCCACGCGATCGCCCGATCGCTGCGACGCAGCAGCGGGTGGGCGCGCCAGGGCCGCAGGTTCCAGCATCGGGCCAGCGGTCCGGGCGAGGTGCGCGAGTGGGTGTCCATGGGTCCGTTCTCGGCCGGGGGTGGAAATTCTCCTCTCCACCGATGATTCCCAGGCCGGGACGGGGACGCAAACTTCCCCCGCGTGATGGTGGTCGCTCGATCGTCACGAGGCGTGGACCAGCAGCACATCACCCTGTCCGCCCCGCCGCACGGGTGCGGCCGCGCTCGAGCGCGAGGTGCGGCACGACGCGCCCATCATGCCGATCGGGTGCCCGAGGGCGATGGCGCCGCCGGCGATGCTCCCGCGCTCGTCGAACTTCCGGTCAGCGGGTGGCGAGTGAGCGGGCGATCACCAGACGCTGGATCTGGTTGGTGCCTTCGAAGATCTGGGTGATCTTGGCCTCGCGCATGAACCGTTCGACGCGGAAGTCGCGGGTGTAGCCGTAGCCGCCGAACACCTGCACGGCGTCGGTGGTGACCTTCATGGCGGCATCGGTGGCCACCAGTTTGGCCACGGAGGCCTGGCGGGAGTAGGGGAGTCCGGCGTCGCGCCGGCGGGCGGCGTCGAGGTAGGTGGCGCGGGCCGAATCGACGGCGGCGGCCATGTCGGCGAGCAGGAAGCCCAGGCCCTGATGGTCGATGATCTTGCGGCCGAAGGCGGTCCGTTCCTGCGCGTAGGCGACCGCTTCGTCCAGGGCGGCCTGTGCCAGGCCGACGGCCACGGCCGCGATACCGAGGCGACCGGAATCCAAGGCGCTGAAGGCGATCTGCAGGCCCTGGCCCTCCGCGCCGATGCGGCGCTCGGCGGGCAGGAAGGCGTTGTCGTAGTGCGCGGAGGTGGTGGGCACCGCGGTGAGTCCCATCTTCTCCTCCGGCTTGCCGAAGGACAGCCCCTCGGTGTCCTTGTCGACCAGGAAGCAGGAGACGCCGCGCGCCCCCTCGCCGGTGCGCGCGAACAGGGTGTAGAAGTCGGCGACCCCGCCGTGGGTGATCCACGCCTTGGTGCCGTCGATCCGGTACCCGCCCTCGGCCGCCGTGGCCTTGCACGCCAGCGCCGCGGCATCCGAACCGGCCTGCGGCTCGGACAGGCTGTAGGCGCCGATGGTGCTGCCGCTCAACATCTCCGGCAGCCAGCGCTGCCGCTGCTCGTCGGTGCCGAACGCCAGCAGCGGGTGACAGGACAGGCTGTGCACGCTGACCGCCACCGCGACCGCCGCCCACCGCGCGGCGAGTTCCTCGAGCACCTGCAGGTACACCTCGTACGGCTGGCCCCCGCCGCCCCACTCGACCGGGTAGGGCAGGCTCAACAGCCCCGCCTCGCCCAGCGTCGCGAACACCCCGGCCGGATAGGTCTCGGTCTTCTCGCACTCGTCGACCTGCGGAGCGAGGACCTTGTCGGCGATGTCGCGGGTGAGCTGGATCAGCTCGCGCGCCTCCTCGGTGGGCAGCAGACGGTCGACGGCCACGATCTCTCCTCGGTGGGCAACGGGAAACAGTACTGGATTACCAATCACAGTACTATTCGCGCGACAGTACTGCAAGGCGCTCTCCAGTACCATCGACCCCATGTCAGGGCTCACCACCGCGGGTTTCGCGACCAGACGTCGCACCCAGCTGTTCGACGCGCTGGTCGACCTGTTCCTCGCCGAGGGCTTCGCCCACCTCACCCTCGACGAGATCGCCCGGCGGCTGCGCTGCTCCAAGTCGACCCTCTACACCCTCGCCGACAGCAAGGAACAGCTGGTCAAGGCCGCGACCGTGCACTTCTTCCGGCGCGCAACCGACGACGTCGAGTCCCGCATCCGGGACATCGACAGCGCCCGTGAGCAGATCACCGCCTACCTGTCCGCGGTCGGCACCACCCTGGCCGGCGCATCGGAACGGTTCATGGCCGACCTGGACACCTTTGCCCCCGCTCGTGAGGTCTACGAGCGCAACACCAGGATCGCGGCCCGCCGCGTCCGCGAACTCGTCGACGACGGCGTCGCGCGCGGCGAGTTCCGCGACGTGCACGCCGCCTTCGCCGCCGACCTCGTGGCCACCATGATGGTCCGCATCCAGCAGGGTGGGGTCCGGGCGAGCACCGGCCTCGACGACGCCCACGCCTACCGCGAACTCGCCGCCATCCTCACCGCGGGCATCAGCGCCTGAATCCCGGCCGGGTCAGTGGCCCCTCGGGGCCTGGGCGCCGTGGGCGAAGGTGGCGGTGTCCGGGCCGTGCTGGGGCCGGTCCTGGGCGCGCAGGCGGGGGAGGACGGCGGCCAGGGCGTCGAGCAGCATGTCGGCCAGGTCGTGGCTGAATCCGTTGCGGACCACGATGCGCAGGACGGCCAGGTCCTCGCGGTCGGCGGGAAAGGTGTAGGCGGGCACCAGCCAACCCTGTTCGCGCAACGCGGCGGAGACGTCGAACACCGAGTAGCCGGTTTCGCCCTCGGCGAGGGTGAACGCGAAGACCGGCAGCTGGCGGCCGTCGGTGAGCAACCGGAACGCGCCCAGGGCGGCGATCCGGTCGGCGAGGCGGGTCGCCACGTCGCGGCAGTACTGCTGGACCCGCGTGTAGCCGCTGCGACCCAGCCGCAGGAAGGTGTAGTACTGGGCGACGACCTGCGCGCCGGGGCGGGAGAAGTTCAGCGCGAAGGTGGGCATCTGGCCGCCGAGGTAGTTGACCCGGAAGATGAGATCCTCCGGCAACGCCGCGGCGTCGCGCCACACCACCCAGCCCACCCCGGGGTACACCAGCCCGTACTTGTGCCCGGAGGTGTTGACGGAGGCGACCCGCGGCAACCGGAAGTCCCACACCAGATCCGGGTCGCAGAACGGTGCGACCATCGCGCCGGAGGCGCCGTCGACGTGCACCGGGATGTCCCAGCCGCGCTGCCGTTCCAGCTCGTCGAGCGCGGCGCAGATCTCGGCGACCGGTTCGTAACTGCCGTCGAAGGTCGAGCCGAGCACCGCGACCACGCCGATGGTGTTCTCGTCGCAGTGCGGCAGCGCCGCCTCCGCGGTCAGGTGGAAGCGGTCGCCTGCCATCGGCACCAGCCTGGCTTCCACATCCCAGTAGTCGGCGAACTTCTCCCAGCAGACCTGAACATTGGCTCCCATCACCAGATTCGGGCGCTCGGTGGACAACCCGGCCGCCCGGCGCCGGTGCTGCCAGCGCCGTTTCAACGCCAGCCCGGCCAGCATGCACGCCTCGCTGGAACCGGTGGTCGAACAGCCGGTGGCGTGGGCGGGATCGGCGGCGTGCCAGAGGTCGGCGAGCATGCGCACACAGCGCTGCTCGAGGTCGGCGGTGCGCGGGTATTCGTCCTTGTCGATCATGTTCTTGTCGAAGCACTCCGCCATGAGCACCCGCGCGCTCGGCTCCATCCACGTGGTGACGAAGGTGGCCAGGTTCAGCCGGGCGTTGCCGTCGAGCATCAACTCGTCGTGCACCACCTGGTAGGCGATATCGGCGTCGAGTTCGCCCGCGGGTAGCCGATCCCGCGGCACCGACACCGGTTCGCGAGTGAAGACGGGATTGACGGCCACCTCGCTCGGCCCGGGATCCTGCGGAAAGGAGGGGTGCGACAAAGGCATGGCGACTCCTGATCGGCTCCGGCATTCCACACCGCTGACGTGTCGCTCGACCGTACCCCGGTGCCGCGCGGAACCACGGCAGGTCGGGCGGGTCGGCGCCGGATACCGGAAAATCCCGTTGCCGCGCCTCGGCCGAGCGATACAGTCGGGCGCGTGTTCACAGGCACCGCGATGACGAGGCCCTGGTCGCTCCGCTGACGGCGGCGACCCGATACCTCGATTCCCCTCAGCCGCCGTCCGGGTAGTCCCGCCGGGCGGTCTTCCGCTGTCCCGGCTCCTTCTCGAGCTGCGGAGTTCCAGTGTCTGCTTCCTCCACGGGCCGTTGCGGCCTGTCCACCTCCGATGCCCCTACCGCCACCGGCGACCCGCTACCGGCCGGCGCGGGCGCGCACCTGCGAGCCACCTCGATCCACGTCACCCTCGGGGCGCGGACCGTGCTGGCCGACGTGTCGGTCACCGTGTCCGCGCGCTCCCGGCTGGCCGTGGTCGGTGAGAACGGGCGCGGCAAGAGCACGCTGCTGCACGTGCTCGCCGGGCTGCGCGCGCCCGACAGCGGAACCGTCACCCGGGCCGGCACCGTCGGTGTCGCCCGGCAGGCGATCCCGTTCCGCGCGGGCCAGACCGTGGGCGATCTCGTCGCCGAGACCATCGCCCCGGCGCAGCGGGTGCCGACGATGCCTACGGCGCGGCGCTGGATGCCGCGACCCGGCTGGACGCCTGGGACGCGGAGCGACGCGTCGACATCGCCCTGGCCGCGCTGCGCGCCTGCACCGACCGGGCGCGGCCACTGGCGACACTGTCGGTGGGACAACGCCATCGGGTCCGGCTCGGCTGCCTGCTCGGCGCCGCCCACGACATCCTGCTGCTGGACGAGCCGACCAACCACCTGGACCGCGACGGCCTGGATTTCCTCACCGAACGCCTGCGCGCCCATCCCGGCGGGTTCGCCGTCGTCAGCCACGATCGGGCACTGCTGCGCGCGGTCGCCGAGGAATTCCTCGACCTCGACCCGAGCCGGGACGGGCGGCCGCAATTGTTCGCCGGCGGCTACGCCGGGTGGCAGGAGGGTCGCCGCCGCGCCCGCGAGCGCTGGGAACACGACCACGAGGAACAACTCGCCGAGCGGGCGCGGCTGCGCGAGGCCGTCGCCGGTGCGCGCGAGCGGCTGAGCACCGGGTGGCGGCCCGACAAAGGCCACGGCAAGCATCAGCGGCAGTCCCGCGCGCCCGGCGTGGTGCAGGCGCTGCGGCGCCGCGAGGCCGAACTGGACGCCCATGTCGTCACCGTGCCCGAACCGCCGCTGCGCCTGCGGTTCCCGGAACTGCCCGCCCGCGCGGGCACTCCGCTGCTGCGGGCCGACGAGGTCGCGGTCGCGGGGCGGACGGCCCGGCCGGTCACGCTCGCGCTCGCGGCGGGGGAGCGGTTGCTGGTGACCGGACGTAACGGCGCAGGCAAATCGACCCTGCTGGCCGTGCTCGCCGGCGAGCTGGCGCCGACCACCGGCGACGTCCGGCATCACGCGACGGCGCGGGTGGCGCTGGTCGGTCAGGAAGTGCCGGACTGGGATCCCGAGCCGACCGCGCAGGAGTTCTACGAGCGCCACGTGCGCGGTCTCGAGCTGAACGACGGCATCGCGCCCTTGCCGCTGGCCGCGACCGGTCTGCTCGAGAAAGGCGCACGGCACACCCCGGTCGGGCGGTTGTCGCAGGGGCAACAGCGTCGGCTCCACCTGGCCGTGCGGCTCGCCGCCCGGCCCAACGTGCTGCTGTTCGACGAGCCGACCAACCACCTGTCGGCGGCGCTGGTGGACGAGCTGACCGCCGCGCTGCGCGAGACCGCGGCGGCGGTGGTGGTGGCGACCCACGATCGGCAGCTGCTCGCCGATCTGGCGCGGTGGCCGCACCTTCGGCTCCCCGCGGACGGGTAGGCGCTTCCGCGGTCAGGTGGCGGCGCCGAACCAGCGGGGCAGGTGGGCGAGCAGATCGTCCTGGTCCTCGCCCACCCACGCGACGTGCCCGTCCGGGCGCAGCAGCGCCGCCGGGACGTCGAGCGCCGCGCCCGGGTCGGCGAGGTGGTCGACGCGGTCGGACCAGCCCGATACCGACAGCCGTCCGGTCCGGTCGAGCAGCAGCCCGCGGCCGCCGCGCATCCGCTCGTAGAGGCGGCCTTCGGTGAGCGGGATGTCGCGCAGCCGTCGACCGACCAGGTCGTGGCCGTCGCCGAGGTCGTAGCGGACGGCGATCGCGGTGATCTTCTCGATCAGGTGCCGGTTCACGTCGGGGAACTCGACCAGCTCCGCCATCAGTCTGCGCACCGCGCGCGGGCCGGGGTCGAGGGAGAGCAGCGTCATCTGGGCGCGGGTGTTGTCCAGCACCTCGGCGGCGACCGGATGGCGTTCGTCGTGGTAGCTGTCCAGCAGGTCCGGCGGCGCCCAGCCGCCGATCGCGGCGGCGAGCTTCCAGCCGAGGTTGAAGGCGTCCTGGATGCCCAGATTGAGGCCCTGGCCGCCGGTCGGCGGATGGATGTGGGCGGCGTCGCCCGCCAGCAGCACCCGCCCGGTGCGGTAGCGCTCGGCGAGCCGGGTGGCGTCGCCGAAGCGGGACAGCCAGCGCGGGGAGTGCACGCCGAAATCGGTGCCCGCCGTCGCGTGCAGGCATCGCTTCAGCTCGTCGAGGGTGGGTGCGGCGCGGTCCGCGGACAGGCCCTGCGCGGGCACGATCAGCCGGAAGAACCCGTCGCCGGCCGGGACGGCCCCGAATCGCAGTTGGGTCTTGCGCACCTCGGCGACCACCGCGGTCAGTGTCTCGACCGGCACGTCGATCCGCACGTCGGCCAGCAACGTCTCGACCCGGGTGGGTTCGCCGGGGAAGTCGACCCCGAGCAGACGGCGCACGGTCGAGCGTCCGCCGTCGCAGCCGACCAGGTACCGGGCGCGCAACCGCGTGCCGTCGGCCAGCTCGGCGGTCACCCCGTCCGCGTCCTGATCCAACCCGGCCACTTCGCAGCCGCGGCGGATCTCGGCGCCGAGTTCGGTGGCGTGCTCGGTGAGCAGGCGCTCGGTGACGACCTGGGGAATCGCGAGCACGTAGGAGTGCGCGGTGTCCAGGTCGGCGGGCCATTCGGCGGCCAGCCCGGCGAAGAACCCGCCGACCCGGAACTGCTCGCCGTGCGCGAGGAACCGCTCCAGCAGCCCGCGCTGGTCCATCACCTCGATGCTGCGCGCGTGCAGGCCCCGACTGCGGGAGTGCTGGTTCGGGGTGGGCTCCTTCTCCAGTACCACCGTGCGCACACCGTGCAGGCGCAGTTCGCCGGCCAGCATCAAGCCGGTCGGTCCGCCACCCGCGATGATCACATCGATCACGTCAGTCGTCCCATTTCACTCGAGGGTTTTCCGGCCGGCGACCGGTGCGCGGGTACGCGACCGGCCGGTCCTTCTGTGCCGGCGTCGGCCGCACAGTGTGCAGCACGACGGGGGCCTTGCCGCAAGGCCCCCCGTGCGCGTTATGGTGAAAGGGGAACGAACGGACGGGGTTCCGGATGTCGGGGTTCCGGATGTCGCTGCTCGGGTCAGCGCGTCTCCGGCTCGATGATCGTGTACCGGTCGGGCATCACCAGGCAGTACAGGCCACCGGTCTCGTTGGTGAGGCAGTAGACCGGCCGCGTCGCGTCGGAATTACCCGACTCGCGCTGCTCACCGACCTTCTGCACGGTGATTCGATGGGGGTCCTTCGCCGGCTGCTGCACGGTGTTCTCGTCCCACGGGTGCCAGGCGAGCAGGCCGCCGCCGAGACCGGCGACGACGATCGCGGCCGCCAGCATGCCGTGGCCGCGGGGTCGGGCCGGACCGGTGTCCGGCGACGGGGAAGAGACCTGCGGTGCAACGAAATCCGGGTCAGCCATGCGCCCCATCCAACCCGATCCGGCCCGTGCCGGGAAGGTCGATCCGGGACCCGCTCGGCGCTGTTCAGCGCGTGTTCACCCGCGTTGCAGCGGATCGTGGCCCAGTGACATCAAGCGTCGCCGCCACTCGTCGGAGCCGGCGCGGGGCTCGCCGTCGTCCTCGGCGCCGCGCGCGGCGGTGATCTCGTCGACGGCGCGGCGCATCACCTCGATGTCGTCGGCGCTCAGATCGGTGCGGCGTTTGCCGAGCACCGCCAGGATGCGCCGACCCAGCTCGGGCCCGGCGTGGTCCGGTTCGGTCTCGCTGCGCGGGCCCGCGCCCTCGGTGCGCAGCCAGTCGCCCAGTTGCCGGGAGGACATGTTGACCAGCCGGTGGAACTCGTCCCACAGTGCCTGATCCACCTCGGTCTCGGCCACGATGTGCACCCTTTCGTCTCGATCGTGCTCCGGCTCGTGTCGGCTACCCGAGCGGGAGCCGGGCAAACGAGACCGGTCACGGCCGTGGATCGATCCGCTGCCAGCCGCGCCGCTCGGAGCGGGTCGCCGCGGTGCACCGGCGGCACAGCACGACCCGCCGGTCCCCGGTGTCGGCCAGCCACAGCGCCTCACCCCAGGGCACGTGGGGGAAGCGCGCGAGCCGCGCTCGCGACAGCGGCACGCCACAGACCGTCTGGTTGGTGCCGGGGAGCCAGGCGTGGGTGTCGCCGCTCGGGTAGCGGATGCCGTCGTCGCCGGTCCACCGGCTGGACGCGGCGACCGCGGGCTGCGGGGAGCGGGGCATGTCGACGGCATGCCCGCGTCCGCGGGGGCTGAAACGCGGCAGCGGAAGTCTCGCGGACCGCGTCGATCCGTGCCGAGGCAGTCGTTCCGATGCCATGCCGCGCGGTGCGCTCAGCGCACGGCGCCGGCGATTCCGGAGTCCTCGGGGTCCGGGTCGGGGCGGTTCCACGCCAGGATCATCGCGGGCGAGCACCCGCCGATCAGCAGGGCGGTGACGATCCACAGCCCGCAGGCGTAGCCGAAGCCGGGATTCGTCTCGTTCAACGAGCTCGCCACGATGAGGACGAACGCGGGCAGCATCGCCAATGTCTGGGTGATGGTGAGCCCGATCGAGCGGGCGCTGTCGCGCTCGGCGATCTCCCGCTCGTCCAGCGCGTCGCGGGGAGCGTCGCTCTGCCTGCTCGAGACCACCTGCAGGATCGTCCAGGTCGGCAGGAAGAGCACACAGGCCACCAGCCACAGCAGCGGTCCGATCGTCATGGACGCCAGGCAGATGGCGCCGATCGCGATCAGTGCCGCGAACTCGACGGCCAGCGCGATCACGAGCGCGCGCCTGCGCGTCCTGGTGCGCCAGCCCGGCAACCAGCGGCCGGTGATCGCCTCGTTCTGCAGGAATCTCCTGGTGCGGTAGGCCTGATAGTTCTCGAGCAGGTTGGTCGCGGACATGCCGATCACCTTCCTCGGTTCTCACGGCCGTAGATCTCGGCCGACAGCGGCGTGAACTCGGTGCGGGAGAAGACCGCTTCCACCGGCAGGCCGAACACCTCGCAGATGCGCAGCGCCAGATCCAGGCTCGGATAGTGGTCGCCGCGCTCGAGCGCGCCCACCGTCTGCGGGTTCACCTCGATGAGTTCGGCCAGCGCGGCGCGGCTGAGCGACCGTTCGGCGCGCAGTACCGCGATGCGGTTGTAGATCGGGCGGGTTTCCCCCCGTCGCACTGGGCTCATATATCGAAGTGTTGTAAAAACACAACGATGTGTCAAGCCGACCGATCAGGTGCGGCGTGGTTACCGGATCAGTGGTCGCGCGTCTGGACGGCGGTGAAGGTCATCCGGTCACCGCGGTAGAGGGAGCGGCGGTGCTCGATCGGAACGCCGTCGGGATCGTAGGAGACGCGGTTGAGCAGGAACATCGGAGTGCGAGCGTCGGCGGTGAGCAGCGCGGCCTCGCGGGCGTCGGGCAGCGTCGTCTCGATGGTGTCCACCGCCCGGTCGAAAACGATGCCGCGGCGGCGGATCTCGGCGTACAGCGAGGCGGTGTGGTCGAAGGTCTCGACCAGTTCCGGGTACCGGTAGGCGGGCAGCCGGGTGGTCTCGAGGCCGACGCGCAGGTCGTCGGTGGTCAGCACGCGCTCGAGCTGGATCACCGGATCGCCCTCGGCGATGTGCAGGTCGCCGGCCAGCGCCGGGTCGGCGGTCAGCCGGGTCCAGCCGACGAGGATGCGCCCGGCCCGATGTCCTTGCGCCAGTGCGGCTTCGGTGTAGGAGCCCAACGCCAGTGGCTGGACGAACTTCGGCCCGGCGACGACGGTGGCGCGGCCGCGCCGCTGGATGCGCCCGGCCAGCAGGAGTTCGCGCAGGGCCTGGCGGACGGTCTCGCGCGCCACGTCGAAGCGCAGGGCGAGCTCGCGTTCGGAGGGTACCGGGTCACCCTCGTCGAGTTCGTCGAGGAGTTTGTCCACCTGTGCACGCACGATCTGGTGCTTGAGGACGCGTGGTTCGGCGCGGGCGGTCACTCGACCCAGCATAGCCGGATTTTGGTCTATACCAAGAGTTCACCTGCGGTTCGCTCGACCGTCGACGGATGGTCTATACCAATCGCCATCGTGGGGTGCGGCGCCGGCGGACCCGTGGCCGACCGGCGCCGAACTTCCGTTCACCCCTTACGGACTGGGACTCAGATGACCGATATCGCTCTGGCCGTGCTGGACATGGCCGGCACCACCGTCACCGACGACGGCCTCGTCACGCGCGCCTTCGAGGAAGCCGCCACGGCCGCGGGCCTGCCGCCGGAGGGCGCGGAACGCGAGAACGCGCGCCGCTACGTGCTCGACACCATGGGCCAGTCGAAGATCGCGGTGTTCCGCGCGCTGTTCGCCGACGAGGAGCGCGCCCGGCGCGCCAATGCCGCGTTCGAGGCCGCCTACGCCCGATTCGTCGAGGACGGCGGCGTGCAGGCCCTACCCGGCGCGGCGGAGACGATCGCCGCGCTGCGCGACGGGGGGCTCACCGTCGCCTTGACCACCGGTTTCAGCTCCGCCACCCAGGACCGGATCCTCGACGTCCTGGGCTGGCGCGCCCTCGCCGACTTCGCCCTCGCCCCACCGGATGCCGGTCGCGGCAGGCCCATGCCCGACCTGGTGCTGGCGGCGGTCCTGCGCGCCGGGGTCGACGACGTGCGCCGGGTCGCCGTGGCCGGTGACACCGCCGGTGACATCGAATCCGGCCGCCGCGCCGGCGCCACCATCCTGGCCGGCACGTTGACCGGCGCCCACGACGCGGACACGCTGCGCCGCGCCGGGGCCACCCACGTGCTCGACTCCGTCGCCGAACTGCCCGCCCTGTTGCTGCCCGCCTGAAACCTCTTCCACCGCAAGGAACTTCGCATGAACATCCGCCGCTCCCGCCCGCTCGTCTCGCTGCTGGCCGGATTCGCCCTCGCGCTGTCGGCCTGTTCCGGCTCCGGCGCGGACTCCCGCGCGATCAACGACAGGGGCTTCCCCGAGACCCTGACCCTGGCCGCCATCCCGGCCGAGAACTCGACCGACCTGAAGGCCAGCTACGATCCCGTCATCGCGCTGCTCGAACGCGAGACCGGCGCGAAGATCGACTTCGTGCAGGCGTCCGACTACGCGGGCGTGGTCGAGGGCATCATCGCGGGCAACGTCGACATGGCGTTCTTCGGCCCGTTCGCCTACGTCGTCGCCGGTGTCAACGGCGCGAAGATGACCCCGCTGGGTGCGGTCGTGCAGGAACCCGGGGGCAAGCCCGGCTATCAGTCCTACGGCCTGGCCCGTTCCGACAACGCCGCGATCGAGTCGTTGGCCGACTTCGCGGGCAAGAAGGTGTGTTTCGTCGATCCCAGCTCGACCTCCGGATTCCTCTATCCCACCGCGGGTCTGATCGAGCAGAAGGTCATCGCCTCCGGCGCGGAGGCCGACCTGTCCAAGGGGCTGACGCCGATCTACGCGGGCGGGCACGACGCCTCGGCGCTCTCGATCGCCGCCGGTGACTGCGACGCGGGCTTCGCCTTCGACACCATGGTCGACAAGACCCTCGTCGAGAAGGGCGACCTGGCGCCGGGCCAGTTGAAGACGGTGTGGAAGTCCGAGACCATCGCGGGCTCGGTGTTCGCCGCCGCCGACGCGCTGGGCGCGGAGACCGTCGCGAAACTGCGGACGCTGTTCACCGAGAAGGTGAACGCCGACCACCTGCGCGGCGCCGGCCTGTGCACGGGCGAGTGCCGGATCACCGACGAACGCGCCTGGGGCGTGGTGCCCGCCGCCGACAGCGACTACGACGGTGTGCGGCACGTCTGCGAGGTCACCCGCTCCGACAAGTGCGCGGGCTGAGCGACGTGTCCGCCGATTCCCGCGCCGAGGTGGTGCTGCACGCCGAGGCGGTGACCAAGCGCTTCGGTGCCATCCTGGCGCTCGATGCGGTATCGATTTCCGTGCACCGCAGTGAACTCGTCGTCCTGCTGGGTCTGTCGGGCTCGGGCAAGTCGACGCTGCTGCGTTGCTTCAACGGCCTGCACCCGGTGACCTCCGGTGCGGTGACCGTGGCGGGCACGCGGGTGGACACCGCGCCGCGGGCCACCGTGCGCGCGCTGCGGCGCGACATCGGGTTCGTCTTCCAGCAGTTCAACCTCGTCGGGCGGTTGTCGTGCCTGGACAACGTGCTGCTGGGCGGGCTGGCCCGGCTGCGTCTGCCGCGCTACGGCGCGCTGACCTACCCGAAGCGGATGCGCGCGGAGGCCGTCGCGCACCTCGACCGGGTCGGGCTGGCCGATCTGGCGCACCGGCGCACCGACACGCTCTCGGGTGGGCAGCAGCAGCGGGTGGCGATCGCGCGCACCCTCATGCAACGCCCGAAGCTGGTGCTGGCCGACGAGCCGGTCGCCTCGCTGGATCCGGAGAACGCCGGGGTGGTGATGGATCTGCTGTTCCGGATCTGCTTGGAGGACAACCTGACCGTGGTGTGCACGCTGCACCAGGTGGACCTGGCGCTGGGCTGGGCGCACCGGGTGATCGGATTGCGGGACGGCCGCAAGGTGTTCGACCGGCCCGCCGCCGGGCTGTCCCGCGACGAGGTCATGGCGATCTACCAGCGGGCCGAGGTCACCCGGTCGGCGCCCGCCGGACTGGCCGCGGGGGCGCTGTGACCGCGACGCTCACCACACCGGGGCCCGTCCTGCCCGGCTCGCCGCCGCGGGCCGAGCGGGTGCGGGCGGTGCTGCTGCGGCTGCTCGGGGTGGGCGGTCTCGTGCTGACCCTGATCTCGGCCTGGTCGATCGATTTCGCCCCGGCCACCCTGCTGGACGGTCTCGACGACATGGCCGCGCTGCTCGAGCGGATGCTGCCGCCGCGACTGGACGATCCGCCGCGGATCTGGGCGCTCGCGGTGGAGACGCTGCTGATGGCGGTGCTTGGCACCGTGCTGGCGGCACTGGCCTCGATGCCGTTGGCGTTCCTGGCGGCACGCAACACCACCCCGCACCCGGCGGTGGCGGCGATCGCGCGCGGGATCATCACCTTCTGCCGGGCCATGCCGGACCTGTTGTTCGCGGCGTTGCTGGTGCGCGCGCTCGGCATCGGTGTGCTGCCCGGCATTCTCGCGCTGGCGCTGCACTCCATCGGCATGCTCGGCAAGCTGTTCGCCGACGCGATCGAGCAGACCGATCCCGGCCCGCGCGAGGCCGCCCGGGCGGCGGGCGCCGGGTACCTGCGCGAGATGATCCACGCCGTGGTGCCGCAGACGGTCCCGTCCTGGATCGGCACGTTCGTCTATCGCGTCGACATCAACCTGCGGATCTCGGTGGTGCTCGGCTTCGTCGGCGCGGGCGGCATCGGTTTCGCGCTGCAGGATTCGTTGCGCGGGCTGGCCTATCCCCGCGCGCTGGGCATCGTGGCGGTGATCCTGGCGATCATCGCGGCGATGGAGGTGTTCGCGATCCTCGCGCGGCGGGTGCTGCTGAGTCCGGAGTCTCTCGGACCCCGGGCCGCCAGGGCGGCCCGCACGGCCTTCGGCGCGATCGCCGTGGCGGCCACGGTGGCCGCGCTGGTGGTGCTCGACGTCGATCCGGTGGAACTGCTGACCTGGCCTACCGCCGCCGTCGAGGTGTTCGGGCGGCTGCTGCCGCCGGATTTCGCCGCGCTGGGCCCGCAGTTGCTCGAGGCGGCCTGGCAGACGGTCGCGATCGCCGTGGTGGCGACCGCGATCGGGGCGGTGCTGTCGGTGCCCGTCGGAATCCTCGCCGCCCGCACGGTGACTCCGCATCCGGCGGTGTACTGGGCGGCGCGGGCCTGGATCCTGGTCGTGCGCGCGATCCCGGAGCTGATCCTGGCCGTGATCTTCGTCGCCGCACTGGGCCTCGGGCCGATCGCGGGTACCTGCGCGCTGGCCATCGGCTCGGTCGGGCTGCTCGGCAAACTCGTCGCCGACGCCGTCGAGGAGATCGACACGGGCCCGCTCGAGGCGGTCCGCGCGCTCGGCGGCGGCTGGTGGAAGACGTTGGTGGCGGCGGTGATTCCGCAGGCGGTGCCCGCGCTGGTTGGTTCGACGCTCTACCTGCTCGACGTGAACATCCGCACCTCCACGATCCTGGGGATCGTGGGCGCGGGCGGGATCGGTTACCTGTTGTTCGAGTCGATCCGCACGCTCGAGTTCGGCGTCGCCGGCGCGATCGTGCTCGTCGTCTTCGCGCTCGTCTACTTCATCGAAAGGCTCTCCGGATGGATTCGCTCCCAGGTGGTGTGACGCGCGCGGCGGTGTGGACCGGTGCCGGGGTCGCGGTCCGCGACGTGCCGGTGCCGCGCCTGGCGCCGGGCCAATCGCTGGTACGGGTCCGCCTCGCCACGGTGTGCGGCAGCGACCTGCACACCGTCGCGGGCCGGCGTGCGGCACCGTGCCCGTCGGTGCTCGGG
This sequence comes from Nocardia farcinica, assembly GCF_001182745.1. Taxonomy (NCBI): domain Bacteria; kingdom Bacillati; phylum Actinomycetota; class Actinomycetes; order Mycobacteriales; family Nocardiaceae; genus Nocardia; species Nocardia farcinica. Next base: position 474,513 of record NZ_LN868938.1, read on the forward strand.
CACGAGGCGGTCGGCGAGATCGTGGCCACCACGCCGCGGGCCGGGCACGGCGCGCCGGGACAGCGCGTCGTGTGGTCGGTGACGGCGGCGTGCGGGCGGTGCGCGCGGTGCCGCGCGGGCCGCACCGCCAAATGCCTGTCCGTGCGCAAGGTCGGGCACGAGGCCTTCGACGGCGACTGGCCGCTGTCGGGCTCCTACGCCCGCCATCTCGTCCTGCCCGCGGGCGTGCGCACGGTGGCGGTGCCCGACGCGGTGCCCGACGCGGTGGCGGCCCCGGCCGCCTGCGCGACCGCCACGGTGATGGCCGCGCTGGAGGCGGCCGGTGACCTGGCCGGGCGGCGGGTGCTCGTCTACGGGGCGGGCATGCTCGGGTTGACCGCCGCCGCGGCCTGCGCGTACCGGGGCGCGCACGTCGCGGTACGCGACGTCGTCGCCGCGCGGGCGGCGTTGGCGGCGGGCTTCGGCGGCGGGGCCGACGACGGCCTGCCGGTGGACGCCGCGTTCGACTTCTCCGGCTCGTCCGCCGCCATCGCCGATGCGCTCACCCGGTTGGACATCGGCGGGGCGCTGGTGCTGGCCGGTTCGGTGGCGCCCGGTCCGCCGGTCCCGCTGGACGCGGAGCGGGTGGTGCGCCGCTGGTTGCGCATCGCGGGCGTGCACAACTACGAGCCGCGGCACCTGACCGACGCCGTCGACTTCCTCGCGGCGACGGTGGGCACCTACCCCTGGCATGAACTGGTCGCCGAGCCGCTGCCGCTCGACGACATCGCCGCCGCCCTGACCGGTCCGCCCGCCGGACGGACCCGCTGCGCCGTCGCACCCTGACCCAAGCCGAGCAGGTTGCCGCTCAACGCCGCCACCGATGCCGCGGTACTGGTCTATACCAATTGTTCACGTGCCGTTCGCGGCGGGGACGCGCATAGGTCTAGACCATTCGGCATCCTGGCGTCATGCGAGTAACGATCATCGGTGGCGGCATTCTCGGCACCGCGCACGCGCTGGCCGCGGTGCGCCGCGGACACGAGGTGGTGCAGCTGGAACGGGAACCGGAAGCGCGCGGCGCGACCGTGCGGAACTTCGGTCTGGTGTGGGTGTCGGGTCGTGCCGAGCACGAACTCGCGTCGACCCTGCGTTCCCGGGAGCTGTGGGAGGAACTGGGCGGCAAGGTGCCCGGCATCGGATTCCGTGCCAACGGCTCGATCACGCTGGTGCGCACCCCCGAGGAACTGGCCGTCGCCGAAGCCGCCGCGGCGGGGGCCTCCGCGGACGCGCGCGGGTTCCGCCTGCTCGAGCCGGAACAGGTCCGCGCGCTCAACCCCGCGTTGCGCGGCACGTATCTGGCCGGCCTGCACTGCGCGACCGACGCCGCGGTGGAATCCCGCCAGGCGCTGCCCGCGTTGCGCGCCTACCTCACCGGCACCGGGCGCTACACCTTCCACCCCGCCACCGAGGCCAGGTCCGTGGCCGGCTCATCGGCCACGGTTCTCGACGACCACGGCCGCGTCCACGCGGGTGATCTGGTGCTGGTCTGCCCCGGCGCCACGCATTCCGGGCTGGTCCGCGAACTGGTCGGCGAGATCCCCGTGCGCCGCGTGCGCCTGCAGATGATGCAGACCGCGCCGCTGGGGGAGCCGCTGACCACCTCGATCGCCGACGGCGACAGCTTCCGCTACTACCCGGGTTTCGCCGGGCCCGCGGTCGAAGCGCTCGAGCGGGAGCAGTCCCAGGCCGCCACCGCCGCCGAGCACAAGATGCAGCTGCTGTGCGTGCAGCGCCTGCACGGCGGGCTCACCATCGGCGACACCCACGAATACACCGAGCCGTTCGCCTTCGACGTCGACGAGGCGCCCTACGAACACCTCACCGCGGTCACCGAGGAACTGCTCGGCCGCACCCTGCCGCCGGTGGTACGGCGCTGGGCCGGGGTGTACAGCCAGAGTGTCGACCCGGCGGCGATCGTCACGCGGGCGCGCGCCGATGAGCACGTGTGGGTGATCACCGGGCCGGGCGGTCGCGGCATGACCCTCGGACCCGCGCTCGGCGAGGAGACCGCCGAACTGCTCGGGCTCTGACCACCGATATCGCGCACACCTGGGCGTATCGTGAACGCCGGTCGGGGAATCGGCGGCGAGAGGATGCGGGATGGTGGCAGCACAGGACGGCGAACGGGGCGCGCACCACGTGCAGTCGCTGGATCGCGGTCTGGCCGTCATCCGCGCCTTCGACGCCGAGCATCCCGAGCTGACGCTGTCGGAGGTGGCCCGGCGGACCGGTCTGGCCAGGGCGGCGGCGCGCCGATTCCTGCTCACCCTGGCCGATCTCGGTTACGTGCGCACCGACGGCAAGAACTTCGCGCTGACGGCGCGGGTGCTCGAGCTCGGCTACGCCTACCTGTCGAGCATGGGTCTGCCGGACGTGGCGCAGCCGCACCTCGAGCAGCTCTCGCGCACGGTGGCGGAGTCGTCGTCGGTCTCGGTGCTCGACGGCGCCGACATCGTCTACGTGGCACGGGTGGCCGTCTCGCGGATCATGACGGTCCGCATCGACATCGGCACCCGCTTCCCCGCCTACGCCACGTCGATGGGTCACGTGTTGCTGGCCGGGCTGACCCCCGACGAACTCGACGCCTATCTGGCCGCGACCACGTTGGCGCCGCGCACCCCGCACACCACGGTGTCGGAGGCGGCGTTGCGTGCGGAACTGGACGCCGTTCGCGCGCAAGGGTATTCGCTGGTCGACCAGGAACTCGAGGAGGGGCTGCGCTCGGTCGCCGCCCCGATCCGCGACCGCGCGGGCACGGTGATCGCCGCGGTGAACATCTCCACCCAGGCGACCCGGCACAGCGTCGCCTCGATCCGGGCGGATCTGGTTCCGCCGCTGCTGGCGGCGGCCGCGCGGATCGAGCAGGATCTGCGCAACACGAACGGCCCCGCCCGAGGTCGGGGCGGGGCCTGAGCCCGGGCGGGCGGTAGCCGGGCCGGGTCGGGATGTGGCGGCGCGGCGCCGGTGATGGGGCTATCCGACGCGGGTGAGCGAGTCCAGGAACGCGGCGAGGGCGTCGTCGAACGCCTCGGGCCGCTCCATGTTCGGCGTGTGTCCGGCCTCGTCGATCACGGTCAGGTGGGCGTCCGGGATGGTCGCGGCGAGATCGGCGCCGAGCACGCCCCGGTCGAACTGGTCCTCGGCACCGACGATCACGAGGGCCGGCACGTCGAGTGTGCGCGCGACGCCGGTGTAGTCGCGCCGCTCGGCGCGCCCGCGCAGCGCGGCGGCGGCCCCCGCCGGATCGGCCGCGCGCATCATCGTGCGGGCCCGCTCGGCCACCGCGGGCCGCTGCGCGACGGTGCGCGGACTCAGTACCAGCGGCAGGAATTCCTCGGCGTAGTCCGCCACGCCGTCGGCCGCCAGCCGATCCGCCAACGCGAACCGGGATGCCTTGACCTCGGCGCTGTCGAGACCGGCGAACGTGTCCGACAGCACCAGCGCGCGCACCCGTCCGGGGTGGGCGGCGACGAAATCCAGCGCCACCTGCCCGCCCATCGAATACCCGGTCAGCACAACGGTGTCCACGTCGCACGCGGCCAGCACGGCGGCCAGCGCGGCGCTGTGCGCGCCCATCGGCACCGTCGCCGAGGTCGCGGTGCTCGCCCCGAACCCCACCATGTCGACCGTGATCACCCGGTATCCGCGTGCGGTGAACCGGGCGACCTGCGGCGCCCACATCCGCTTGTCGAAGAGGAAACCGTGCACGAACACCAGGGCCGGGCCGGTCCCGTCGTCGGTGTAGCCCACCGGACCGGCGGGCGTGCGCAGCACCGCCACCCTCAGACCCCCGCGACCTTGGACGGATGGGTGGCCAGCGGGGTGACGTGGATGTCCATGTAGGGGAACAGCGGCAGCCCCGAGAGCAGTTCGTGCAGTTCGTCGTTGGACTCGACGTCGAAGATCGAGAAGTTGGAGTACTCACCCACGATGCGCCACAGCTGCGGCCATTTCCCGGCCCGTTGCAACTCCTGGCTGTAGGCCTTCTCCCGCGCCACGATCTCGGCGCGGGTGTCGGCGGGCAGGTCGTGGGGGATGCGGACATCCATCCGCACATGGAACAGCATGGGTGAGTACTCCTCTGGGCAGGGCGCGGCCCGGCATCCGCGCCGCTGACGGTCGGTGAACGGTTACGGCTGCGCGGGGTCGAGCACGAACCCGTAGTCGATGGTCTGCTCGCCATCGGCGGCCGGCCGCGGGTCCAGGATCAGCTCCGGCTTCACCGCCGAGGCGATGTCGTCGTCGTTGTGCTCGTCGTCGGGGAAATACAGCTGCGCCGTGAGGGTTTCGTGTCCGGGCGCGCTCACCTTGACGTGCAGGTGGGCCGGGCGCCAGGCGTGCCAGTTGGCGGCGGCGATGAGCTTGCCGCAGGCGCCGTCGGTGGGGATCTGGTACGGCGCCGGGCGGATCGTGCGGATCTCGAAGCCGCCCTCGTCGTCGGCGACGAAGGTGCCGCGCAGGTTCCACTCCGGGATGCCGGGCGCGAACTGTGAGTAGAGGCCGTCGCTGTCGGCGTGCCAGAGCTCGATCCGGGCGCCGGGCAGCGGGCTGCCGTCCACCGAGGTGACCCGGCCCGTCCACACCAGCGGGGTGCCGTCCTCGTTCTCGCGCATCGGAATGGTCGCCTTCGCGCCCAGTTCCGGCGCGCCCGGGACGTAGTACGGGCCCTCGATGGTGCCCTTGTTGCCGCGACGGTGCGAGGTCGCGACGTCCTCGACCACGTGCTCGACCCACACGTCGAGGAACAGCGGCCATTCGCCGGTCTCGCCGACATCGATCAGCCACGCCTTGAGCGCGTTGTACTCGGCGTAGGTGACACGGTGCTTGCGGATGGTCTCGTGCACCGCCGAGAGCACCTCGCGGGCCAGCAGATCCACCCGCTCGGGCGGGGTGTCGGCGACCACGGCCTTGTCGTTCTTGAAGCGGTCGGTGGCGCTGGCGCCGGAATCGGCGGCGGTGGGCGCCGGTGCGGGATGCACGGTGGTCATCGGTGACTCCTCGTATCTCTCGGGCTGTGGGTATGTCCGGGCTGTGGTCAGCGGTCTTGGCGGTAGCGGGCGAGCTTGTCGGGGTCGATCTCGGCGCCGTGGCCCGCGCCGGGTCGCACGGTGAGCTCGCCGCCGCGGATGTCGAGCGGTTCGGTGAGCAGGTCGTCGCTCACGTCGAGGAAGTTGGACAGTTCCGCGGCACGACGGGAGGTCAGCGGGAAGGCGGCGCCGAAGGCGACCGTGCACAGCGAGCCGATCTGGCCGTCGATCTGGTTGCCCATCACCACTTCCAGGCCGAGGCCCTCGGCCAGGTGGTGTACGCGCTGGGAGCCGGTGAAGCCGGTGCGGGCGATCTTGATGCTGATCGCCGTGGCGGATCCGGCCAGGACCTCGCGGGTGACGTCGGCGGGGGTGGGCACCGACTCGTCGGCGATGAACGGCACGTCCAGCTGCGAGACCAGCCAGCGGCGGCCGAGTACGTCGTCGGCGGGGCACAACTCTTCGGCGAACAGCAGTCCCAGATCGGCCATCTCGCGCATGGCTCGCGCCGATTCGGAGGCCGTCCAGCCGCGGTTGCCGTCGACGTAGAGCTCGACCTCCTCACCGAGGCCCTCGCGCAGCGCGCGCACCACCGCGAGGTCGAGGCCGATCGGCCTGCGCCCCACCTTCACCTTGAAGGTGGTGATGCCGTGCCGTTCGCGCATGCGCTGCGCCTCGGCCACCATCGCGGCGGGGTCGTCGAAACCGAGCATGTGCGAGACGCGCAGCCGGTCGGTGTAGCCGCCGAGCAGCTCGGTCACCTGCACGTCGAGGGTGCGGCCGAGCGCGTCCCAGATGGCCATGTCCAGCGCGGCCTTGGCGGCCGGGTTGCCGACGGTGCGGGCCAGGCGGGCGGCCACCGTCTCCCGTTGCAGCAGCGTCAGTCCGACGACCTGCGGCGCGAAGAGCTTGCGGATCACCGCGACGATGCTGTCCTGGGTCTCGCCGTAGGTGAACGGACGCGGCGGCGCCTCGGCGACACCGACGACGCCGTCGTCGGTGTGCACCCGGACCAGCACGTGCTCGGCGGTGTGCACCTCCCCGGAGGCGAACCGGAGCGGCTTGCGGTAGGGGATGGCGAACGGGATCGCCTCGACCCTGGTGATTTTCATCGATCGACCTCGACGGGTGGTAGGGGGTCGGGGAGCTCGGCGGCGAGCACTCCGAGCACGGAACGGACGAGTTCGGAATCGCTGTCGCGGCGCCAGGCCAACGCCAGTTCGACCGACTCGGCATCGGGCAGGTCGCGGAACACCACCCCGGTGAGCGCGAGCGCGCGCGCCGAGGCAGGCACCACGGCGATGCCGAGCCCACCGGCCACCAGCGCGAGCAGGACGCCGGTGCTGACGCCCTCGAGCGCGGTGCGCGGGGTGTACCCGGCGGCTCGGGCGCTGCGCAGCACCGCGGCGTTGACGATGGATTCGCGGTTGGCGTAGAGCAGGAAGTCCTCGTCGCGCAGGTCCGCCATCGCTACCGCGGGTTCGTGGGCGAGCCGGTGGTCGGCGGGCACGGCCAGCACCAGCGGTTCGATCTCGAGGGTGCGCAGGCCGAGGCCGTCGCCGATCACCGGCGGGCGCAGGATGCCCAGATCCAGATCGCCGGTGCGCAGGCGCTCGCACTGGTCGGCGGTGAGCAGGTCGGAGTGGACCTCGAGCACCACGCCCGGCAGTTCGCGCCGCAGGGCCCGCGCGATGCCGGGCAGGTGCGAGAGGGTCGCGGTGCTGGTGAAGCCCAGCCGGACCTGGCCGAGCCTGCCCGCGGCGATCCGGCGCACCCCGCGCACGCTGTCGTCCAGCGTGTCGAGCACCCGCCGGGCCTCGCCCAGCAGGAACTCGCCCGCGGGGGTGAGTGCGACCTGTCGGGTGGTGCGGGTGAGCAGCGCCGCGCCGAGTTCGGCCTCGAGCTGGCGGATGGCTTGCGACAGCGCGGGCTGGGCCATGTGCAGGCGTTCGGCCGCGCGGCCGAAGTGCCGCGTCTCGGCGACGGCCGCGAAGTAGCGCAGATGGCGAAGCTCCATCGGGGCCTCCTTCCGTCCTACCGAGACTGCGGCTGTGTCCTGAGTCACGGTAGAGAGAGATATTGAGTCAGGACAAATACTATTTCCGGCCCGATTGATACGTGCGAATGATCAATTCGGGACGGTTGACGGTGCCTTGCCCAGTGTTCATAATGAGAACAAATGTTCACGATGCGAACAGGAGAGGGCTCGTGGCCTATATAGCGCCGCTGGCGGACGCGATCGCCGACCTCGTGCACGACGGCGACACCGTCGCGCTCGAGGGCTTCACCCACTTGATTCCGATGGCGGCCGGGCGGGAGATCATCCGGCAGCGCCGCCGCGACCTGACGCTGGTGCGGATGACCCCCGATCTGGTCTACGACCAGCTCATCGGCGCGGGCTGCGCGCGCAAGCTGGTGTTCTCCTGGGGCGGCAACCCCGGCGTCGGCTCGCTGCACCGGTTCCGCGACGCGGTGCAGAACGGCTGGCCGGTGCCGCTCGAGATCGAGGAGCACAGCCACGCGGGCATGGCCAACCGCTACGTCGCCGGCGCCTCCGGCCTGCCGTTCGCGGTGTTGCGCGGCTACGTCGGCACCGACCTGCCCGAGGTGACCGACACGATCAAACCGATCACCTGCCCCTTCACCGGGGAACGGCTCACCGCCGTGCCCGCGCTGAACCCGGACGTGACGATCGTGCACGCCCAGCGGGCGGATCGGCACGGCAACGTGCAGCTGTGGGGCCTGCTCGGCGTGCAGAAGGAAGCCGTGCTGGCCGCGCGCCGCAGCCTGGTCACGGTCGAGGAGATCGTGGACGAGCTGACGCCGGTGCCCGGCGCGATCGTGCTGCCCGCCTGGGCGGTCACCGCGGTCGCCGAGGTGCCCGACGGCGCGCATCCGTCCTACGCGCAGGGCTATTCCGAGCGCGACAACGCCCATTACGCCGCCTGGGACGCCATCGCCCGCGACCGGGACGGCTTCACCCGCTGGCTGGACGAGCACGTCCACGCCGCGGCCGCACAGGGGAGCCGAGCATGACCACCACCGAGACCGCCACCGCGCCCGCGGCCGAGTACACCGCCGACGAGATGATGACGATCGCCGCGGCCCGCGCCCTGCAGGGGGATCGGCGCTGCTTCGTCGGCATCGGATTGCCGTCCACCGCGGCCAATCTCGCGCGCACCACGCACGCGCCCGGCCTGGTGCTCATCTACGAATCCGGCACCCTCGGGTCGAAACCGGACCGGCTGCCCGCCTCCATCGGCGACGGCGTCCTCGCCGAGACCGCCGACGCGGTGATCAGTGTGCCGGAGGTGTTCAACTATTGGCTACAGCCGGGCCGCATCGATGTCGGCTTCCTCGGCGCCGCCCAGCTCGACCGCTTCGGGAACATCAACACCACCGTCATCGGCGGCGACTACCACCACCCGAAGGTGCGGCTGCCGGGCGCGGGTGGCGCGCCCGAGATCGCCGCCTCCTGCGGTGAGGTGTTCGTGGTCGTGCGGCAGTCGCGGCGCACCTTCGTCGACCGGGTCGACTTCGTCACCTCCTTCGGGCACGGCCGCGGCGGCGGCGAGCGTGCCCGCCTCGGCCTGCGTGGCGCCGGACCCACCCTGGTGATCACCGACCTGGGCGTGCTGCGGCCCGACGAGACCGGCGAACTGGTGCTCACCGCCGTGCACCCCGGCGTCACCGTCGAGCAGGTGCGCGCGGCGACCGGCTGGGACCTGCGCGTGGCCGACCACCCGACGGTCTCGCCCGCCCCGACCGCCGAGGAACTGGCGACCCTGCGCGCGCTGCGGGCGGCGTCGTGAGCGGCGCGTTCGTCTACGACGGTGTCCGCACGCCGTTCGGGCGATACGGGGGCGGCCTGGCCGGCACCCGTCCCGACGATCTGGCCGCCCACGTGCTGCGCGCGCTGGCCGCACGGACCGGCCTCGACCCCGCCACCGTCGACGAGGTGGTACTCGGCGCGGCCAACCAGGCCGGTGAGGACAACCGCAACGTCGCCAGGATGGCGGCGCTGCTGGCCGACTGGCCGACCGGCGTGCCCGCGACCACCGTCAACCGGCTGTGCGGGTCCGGCATGGACGCGATCATCCAGGCCTCCCGCACCATCGAGACCGGCGACGCGGAGCTGGTGGTGGCGGGCGGCGTGGAGTCGATGAGCCGGGCGCCGTGGGTACTGCCCAAGCCGGACAAGGCGTTTCCGGCCGCGAACGCGACCGCCCACTCCACCACGCTGGGCTGGCGCCTGGTGAACCCGGCCATGCCCGCCCGGTGGACGGTGTCGCTGGGGGAGAGCACCGAGATCCTCGCCGAGCGCTACGGTATCGGCCGCGCCGAACAGGACGAGTTCGCCGCCCGCAGCCATCAGCTGGCCGCGCGCGCCTGGGACAGCGGCTTCTACGACGACCACGTGGTCGCGGTGCCCGGCAGCGAACTCGTGCGCGACGAATCCCTGCGCCCCGCCACCACCGTCGAGACCCTCGCCCGGCTGAAGCCCGCCTTCCGCCCCGACGGCACGGTCACCGCGGGCAACGCCTCACCGCTCAACGACGGCGCCGCGGCGCTGCTGCTCGGCGACGAATCCGCCGCCGCCCGACTCGGCCGCGAACCGCTGGCGCGGGTGGCCGGACGTGGGGCGGCCGGGGTCGACCCCGACGTGTTCGGCATCGGCCCGGTGCGCGCGGCCGAGATCGCGTTGCGCCGCGCCGGCATCGGCTGGGGAGATCTGGCCGCGGTGGAACTCAACGAGGCCTTCGCGGCGCAGTCGCTGGCCTGCCTGGCCGACTGGCCCGAACTCGATCCCGCGATCGTCAACGTCAACGGCGGCGCCATCGCGCTCGGCCACCCGCTCGGCGCCTCCGGTGGCCGCGTCGTCACCCAGCTGATCCACCAACTGCGCCGCGCCGGCGGCCGGTGGGGACTGGCGGCCCTGTGCATCGGCGTCGGCCAGGGCCTCGCGGTGGTCGTCGAAGCGGTGTGACGCACGGCGGTCGACGGGTCAGATGGCTCGGGCGCGCCCGGACCAATGCGGTTCGCGCAGGGTACGTTTCAGGATCTTGCCGCTGGCGTTCCTGGGCAGCTCGGCGACGAATTCGACGGTCTTCGGGCATTTGTAGCCCGCCAGGTGTGAGCGGCAGTGCGCGATGACGTCCGCCGCCTCGACCGGCTCGCCCGCCACCACCACCGCGTGGACCGACTCGCCCCAGTGGTCGTCGGGCACGCCGACGACCGCGGCGTCGGCGACGGCGGGATGGGCGAGCAGCACGCGCTCGACCTCGGGTCCGTAGACGTTCTCGCCGCCGGTGATGATCATGTCCTTGAGCCGGTCCTCGACGAACACGAAGCCGCGATCGTCCACCCGGCCGATGTCACCGGTGCGCACCCAGCCGTCGGCCGTCACGGTCGCGGCGGTGGCGTCCGGACGGTTCAGGTAGCCGGTCATCCGCTGGTCGGTACGGAACCAGAGTTCCCCCTGCCCGCCGACGCCGATCTCGGTGAGGTCCACCGGATCGACCACGCGCACCTCCGCGCCGGGGACGGGTCGTCCGGCCGACAGCAACAGCGACTCGTCGCCGCGGTGGTCCTCGGGGGACAGCATGGTGACCACCCCGGACACTTCCGTCTGGCCGTAGACCTGGACGAAGGCGAGATCCGGCCAGGTGTCCAGCGCCCGGCGCAGGAGCGGGAGGGGCATCGGCGCGGCACCGTAGCCGAGGTACTTCAGGCGACCGAGCGCGGCGGTGGCCTGCTCGCCCGCATCGAGCAGGGCCGCGATCACCGGCGGGACGAAGAACGTGTGCGTGGCGCCGGCGGCGAGCGCGCCGAGCAGCGCGGCCGGGGTGGGCTCGCGGGTCATGATCGAGGGAACGCCCGCGCGAATGCCGAACAGCGCGTAGCAGATCCCGCCGACGTGGAACAGCGGCATCGCGACCAGATTGACATCTCCCGCGTCGAAGGGGAAGCCGGTGCCCGCGTTGACCGTGTGTGCCACCAGCGCCCGCTGGCTGAGCACGACGCCCTTGGGGTGGCCGGTGGTGCCGGAGCTGTAGATCACGAGCGCGTCGGCCTCGGGGCGGACCGCCGGATCGGGCTCGGCCGCTTCGGCGGTGTCCAGGAATCGCTCGTACTCGTCGTGCTCGCCGCCGACGACCACGATGCGTTCGATCCCGGTGCCTGCCGCGGCCGCCGTGGCGGCGAACTCGGCGCCGGCGAACAACAGGCGGGCGCCGCTGTCGGCGAGCACATAGCCGAGCTCGGGACCGGCCAGCCGCCAGTTGGCGATGGTGACGGCGGCACCGAGGGAGGCGGCCGCCAGGGCGATCTCGAGGCAGGCGGGATGGTTCTTGTCCAGGAACGCCACCCGGTCGCCGGGGCCGATGCCGGCCGCCCGCATGCCGCCGGCCGCCCGGGCGATCCGCGCCCGCCATTGCGACCACGTCCAGGTGCGATCGCCGTAGCGGATGGCGATCCGGTCCGGCGTGGTAGCGGCCCAGCGGTCGACGGCATCGATGAGCAGTTCGGGGGAGCGGGTGACGAGTTCGGGCAACGCTCTGCACTCCTGATCGGGAACGGCAAAAATAGTCCAAGCGGACTAGTTCATCCTGGATGTGATCCAGAGCACTGTCAAGCCCCTGGATACAGTGAAGCGGTCGCCGGTCCGGCGGCGAAGGAGTCGGTGGGAGGTGGCCATGGCGCGGCAGGCACGCGGGGAGCGGGCGCGGGCCGCGATCATCGACGCGGCCATCGCGATCCTCACCGATGCCGGCTATTCCGCGCTCACCACTCGTGCCGTGCAGGCCGCCTGCGGGCTGTCCAGGGGATCGCTGTTGTTCCAGTTCCCGACCCGGGAGGACCTGCTCGCGGCGGTCATCGACGAACTCGTCGGCCGCCGCGCGACCCGCGCGCAACGCATCATCGACGAATTCGCCGCCCGCCCACCCGCCGACCGGCTCGTCGCCGCCATCGCCGCGGTGCGCGAATTGTTCTCCGGCCCGGACTTTCTCGCCGAAATGGAGCTGTGGTCCGCCGCACGGACGAACCCGGCCCTGCACACCAGCCTGGTGCCGCTGGTCGAGAAGATCGGTGCGCGACTGCGCGAGCAGCTCACCGAGCTGTTCGGTCCCGAGATCGCTGCCCACCCGCACTATCCGCAGGTGGCGATGTTGACCGTCGAACTGGCCCGCGGGCTCGCCTTCAGCGCGCCGATCCGGCGCGGACACGGCGATCGGTCGGTGCTGGAATTCTGGCAGGCCGCGGCCGCCACCATGCTCGGGCGGTCGGCGCCCGCCGAATCCGCCGCGAGCGGGCCGCCGCAGCACCAGTTGCTGATCTGAGACCCGCGGGGTAGAGCGACGGCGGCGCGGGTAGCCGGAGGGCATGCGGGCCATCACTGTGCAGCCGGGGCGGGCGGGGTCGGTACAGGTCGAGGAACTGCCCGATCCCGTCGCGGGAACGGACGAACTGCTGGTGCGCGGGGTCGCGCTCGGCGTCTGCGGCACCGACAAGGAGATCGGTGCCGCGGAGTACGGGTGGGCGCCGCCGGGGCGGGACCGGCTGGTGCTCGGGCACGAGTCGCTGGGCCGGGTCGTGCAGGCGCCGCCGGGCTCGGGATTCGCCGAGGGCGAGCTGGTGGCCGGTGTGGTGCGCAGGCCCGATCCGGTGCCGTGCGGGGCGTGCGCGCACGGTGAGTTCGACATGTGCCGCAACGGCCGCTACCGCGAACGCGGCATCAAGGAACTCGACGGGTTCGGCAGCGAACTGTGGACGGTCGAGACCGACTACGCGGTGCGCGTCGACCCGGAGCTCGGCCACCTCGGCGTGCTGCTGGAACCGGCCAGCGTGCTGGCCAAGGCGTGGGAGCAGATCGAACGCATCGGCGGACGCAGCTGGTTCGAGCCGCGCACCGTGCTGGTGACCGGCGCGGGGCCGATCGGGCTGCTCGCCGCGCTGATGGGCGTCCAGCGCGCACTCGAGGTGCACGTGCTGGACCGGGTGACCGACGGCCCGAAACCCGCTCTGGTGCGGGGCCTGGGCGCCACCTATCACCACGGCGACGTGGCGGGGGTGATCGCCGAGACGCATCCGGACGTCGTGATCGAGGCGACCGGGGTGAGCGCCCTCGTCGTCGCCGCGATGGCGGGCACCGCGCACTACGGGATCACCTGCCTCACCGGCGTGTCCACCGGTGGGCGGCCGTTCGAGGTGGACACCGGCGGCCTCAACCGGTCCATCGTGCTGGAGAACGACGTGGTGGTCGGATCGGTGAACGCCAACCAGCGCCACTATCGCGCCGCGGCGGACGCGCTGGCGGCCGCCGACCCGGCGTGGCTGGCGGCCATGATCACCCGACGGGTGCCCCTCGAACGCGCGGTCGAGGCGTTCGGCGACACCGGCGACGAGGTGAAGGTCGTCATCGATCTGGAATGAACCGGCTCTGGAATGAGCCGCCCTGGAATGCGCCGGCCCGGAAGCGATCCGGCTCCGGGTGCTTCCGAGTGGTCAGCGGGGTCCGGCGGAGTGCCCCGCGCGGCCGTGGGTGCGCCGCGCCTCCTTGAGTTCGGCTTCGAACACGTGGGTGCGCCCGTCCAGCAACTGCTCGCGGACGGCGCGGTCGAGTTCGCGGAACAGCGCGTAGTAGCCCTCGTCGTACTCCTCGACGATCTGGAACGTCCAGCGATCGGGTAACACGTTGCGCCCGACGAGCTCGGTGGCGATGCGGTCGGCGAGTTCGGGGTGTCCGGCGTCGCGCAGCAACGCCACCGCCTCGTCGAGCAGGAAGTCGGCGCCGCCGGTCAGCTGGTGGAACGAGTACAGGTGGCCGCGGGCTCGCTCGATGGTCTCCAGCGCCTCGGAGAGCTTGCCCGCGGCTGCGACGGTCTGGTCGTCGACGCCCTCGGGACGGCGGTGCCGCAGGGCAGGGCGATCCTCGGAACGGTGCGCTGTCATGGTGTTTCGCTCTCTGTCGGGGGCGGGAGGCCCGGATCGAGCGAGCGGCCACCGAGGCGGACCGCCCGACGCGGGATGTTTGCCGCGTACCCCGCTGCCCGTCGGTAAAACGATGCGGAAACGATGCGCGATGTCAGCGCGGGCGGCCCGGTCTCGATCAGCGCACCGGGCGGCCGAGGAGGGCGGCGAGTTGCTCCACCGGTATGGCCGTGGCCGGCGCGGGCCGCGGCGGCGCGAACGGGCTGCGGTCGGCGGGGACCTCGGAGAGCGTGGCGCGAGTGAACGCGAGCGCCCGCTCTGCCGCGGCATCGGTGAACGGTGGCCGGGTGCCGAGCGCGGTCGCCAGGTCCCAGCCGTGCACCAGTTCCTCGGTCAGCCGCAGGTGCGCCGCGACGGTCCCGGGCACGGCGCCGAACGGCATGTGCACGATCCGGTCCGCCGCGCCGGGCCGCCCGAAGGCGGCGAGCAGGGCCTCGCCCGCGCTCCGGTACGCGCTCGCCGGATCCGCGCCGAGTGCGTCGACCAGCGCCGGGTCCAGTGTGCCCGCCGCCGATTCCGATGTTCCGGTCAGCGCCGCGGTGCAGAGCCGAGTGCCGAGGACGAGATGGTTCACCAGGTCGCGGGCGGTCCACGCCGGACAGGGTGTCGCCGCTTGCCAGTGGTCGGGGCCGATCGTGGCGACGAGATCGGCGACGGTGGCGATCGTGCTCGCCAGATCGTCGAGGACGGTGCGGGTGGGTGTCTCGGTCACGGGATTTCCTCCATCCGGTTCGGGGTCGGTCGTTGTGGTGACACCGCCCGTCGCCGGAACGGAACGGTCCCGGAGCGCGTCACCGCCCCGTGCGACGATGCCCCGGTGGATCCGGACATTCTCGAGCGCGCGCGAGCCGGCGACCACGACGCCTTCCGCGCCCTCACCGACCCCTACCGGCACGAGCTGCAGGTGCACTGCTACCGGATGCTCGGTTCGCTCACCGACGCCGAGGACGTGCTGCAGGAAACGCTGCTGGCGGCCTGGCGCGGGCTCGGCGGCTTCGCCGGGCGCTCCTCGCTGCGTACCTGGCTCTACCGGATCGCCACCAACCGCTGCCTGAACGCCATGCGCGACAACGCCCGTCGCCGCCCGCCCGAGCCCGACCCGCCGTTCGACCCGCCCGAACCCAGCCGCCGCAGCACGGTCACCTGGTTGGAGCCCTACCCGGACCGCCTGCTCGACCGGGTCGCCGCCCCGGCCGCAGGCCCGGAGGCCCGCTACCACGCACGCGAGTCCGTCGAGCTGGCGTTCGTCGCGGGGCTGCAACACCTACCGCCCCGCCAGTCGGCGGTGCTGCTGCTGCGTGATGTCCTCGGCTTTCCCGCCGACGAGGTCGCGGCCATGCTCGGCACCAGCGCCACCGCGGTGAAGGGCGCGCTGCAACGCGCCCGCGAGCAGCTGCGCCGCCACCGGATCGACCGCGAATCGGTCGAGCTGCCCGACAGCCCGCGGGAACGCGAGCTGACCGCCCGTTTCGCCGAAGCGTTCACCGCGGGCGACGTCGCGGCCGTCATCGCCCTGCTCACCGACGACGCCTGGCTGACCATGCCGCCCGCCCCACACGAATACCACGGCCTGCCCGCCATCGGCGCCTTCCTCACCATCTTCACCACCTGGCGCGGAGCCCGTCGCCTGCACCTGATCGAGACCCGCGCCAACACCCGGCCCGCCCTCGCCTGCTACCTGACCGATACCGACCCGCACACCGCGCACCCCGCGGGCGTGCTCGTGCTCACCGTCGGACCCACCGCCATCCACCACGTGGCCTGGTTCCTCGCCGCCGACCTCCGCACCCACTTCGCCCTGCCCGCCACCGTTCCAGTCGGTTAGCGCACGCGCCGGGAGCGCTCGCGAGGCGGACCAGCCCGGCGACCGCGGTCGAGCGGCGCTGTGCGGCCTATCCGGTGGTGGCGGCGAGCTTGCGCAGCCGGGCGTTGAGGTAGCGCTGTTCCGGAGTGCTGGTGGTGAGCTGGGCGGCGCGAGTGTAGGCGGCACGGGCGGCCTCGAGGTCGCCGTTCATCTCGAGCAGGTGGGCGTGCACGGCGTGGGTGCGGTGGTGGCGGCGCATGGCGGGGTCGGTGAGCAGGGGAGTGACGAGTTCGAGCCCGTGGCGTGGGCCGAACGCCATCGCGACGGCGACCGCGCGGTTGAGGGTGACGGCCGGTCCTGGCGCGAGCCGGTCGAGCATTCCGTAGAGCACGGCGATCTGCGCCCAGTCGGTGCTGTCCCCGCCGGGGGCCTCGGCGTGCACGGCGGCGATGGCCGCCTGGATCTGATACGGCCCGACATGGCCGCGCGGTAGCACCCGCTCGAGCAGGGCGACGCCCTCGGCGATGGCAGTCCGGTCCCAGCGGGTGCGGTCCTGGTCGGCGAGGGGGACGAGTTCGCCCGCGGCGTCGGTGCGGGCGGCGGCGCGTGCGTGGGTGAGCAGCATCAGCGCGAGCGCGCCGGCGACCTCGTCGTGGTCGGGGACGGCGCGGTGCAGGCGCCGGGTGAGGCGCAGCGCCGCGGCGGCCAGGCCGGGGTCGTGGACCGACGCGCCCGTGCTGCGGGTGTGCCCGGCGGTGAACATCAGGTGGCACACGTCGAGCACCGCGGCCACCCGCTCGGGCAACTCCTCGGCGGCGGGCAGTTCGAAGCGCGCCCCGGCCGCGCGCAGGGTGCGACGGGCTCGCGAAAGCCGTTGCGCCATCGTGCGTTCCGGGACGAGGTAGGCGGCCGCGATCTCGGCGGTCGGCAGTCCGGCCACCGCGTGCAGGGTCAGCGCCACCTGGGACGGGCGGCTCAGGCTCGGGTGGCAGCACAGCAGGAACAACCGGAGGGTGTCCTCGCCGGAGTGGTCGGTTTCGTCGGCGGGCGGGGCCAGGTCGGCGTCTGCGGGCCGGGCGACGCCGACGGTCGCCTCCCGCTCGGCCCGGGCTCGGTCGGCCCGCACCCGGTCGATCAGTTTCCGCGCGGCCACCCGCACCAACCATCCGCGCGGATTGCCGGGGATGCCGTCGCGGGGCCACTGCTCGGCCGCCGCGGCGGCGGCCTCCTGCACCGCGTCCTCGCAGTCGCCGAGATCGCCGTGCCTGCGCAGCAGGGCGAGCAGGACGTGTGGCGCCTCCCGGCGCCACACCTCCGCCACCGTCGCGCCGGTCACTGATCGTCGCCGCCCGGCCACATGACCGGGCGCAGCTCCACGGTCTCGCCGGGCCCGGCGAACACCGCGGCGATCTCCTCGGCCCGCGCGCGATCGGCCACATCGATCAGGAAGAACCCGGCCAGGTGTTCCTTGGCCTCCGAGTAGGGACCGTCGGCCGCCACCGGCCGCCCCGACTCCCACCGGTACAGCCGCGCCGCCTCGGGCGCGCCCAGCGCCTCCCCGGTGACCAGTTCGCCCTTCTCCTGCATCTCGCCGAGCAGCCGCTCGAAATCACCGGTGATGCGTTCGCGTTCCGCGGCGGGCAACGCCTGGAACTCAGGCAGGTAGTCGCCGGTCGGGTGCCCCCACGGCTGCGGGTTGGAGTGGATCAGAATGACGTACTTCATGGGTCGCTCCTCGGTCGTGGACGGGGCCGCTGCCCATCCTCACCGGGAACGTCGGAGCTGCGCGCCCGTCGTCGACATCGGGCCCTATCCGTTCGGCAGAATCACCGCGCGGCCGTTGATCTGCCCCTTGTGCAGGCGTTCGTAGGCCTCGGGGGCGTCGTCGAGCGAGTAGGTCTCCACGTGCACCTCGACCGCGCCGGCGCGGGCCAGGTCCAGCACCTCGCGCAATTCGCCCCGGCTGCCCCAGTACGGGGCGGTGACCGACACCTCGAAGGGGGTGGTGCCGAACCCGACCGGCACCGACCCGCCGCCGATGCCGACGATCGTCAGGTCGCCTTCCATCGCCACGCAGCCCGCGGCGGTCGCGGTCGTGGGCGGCACGCCGACGAAATCGAACACGGCCGTCGCGCCGCGGCCGCCGGTCAGTTCCTTGACCCGGTCGGCGGCGTGCTCGTCGGAGGTCACGGTCTTGTGTGCGCCGACCCGGCGCGCCAGTTCCAGCTTCTCCTCGCCGATGTCGAGCGCGATCACCCGCGCCGGGCTGAGCGCGCGCAGCAACTGGATGGCGACATGGCCGAGCCCGCCCGCGCCGATCACCACGGCCGTCGAGCCGGGCACCAGTTTGGGCAGCGACCGCTTGATGGCGTGGTAGGGCGTGAGCCCGGCGTCGGTGAGCGGCACGGTGCGCACCGGGTCGAGTCCGTCCAGCGATTCGAGGTGGCGGACGTCGTCGACGATCATGTATTCGGCGATGGCGCCCGGTGCGCCGAGTCCGGGCGGGAAGATGCCGAGTTCGCCCGCGCGCACGCAGTAGTTCTCCCGGCCGCCTTCGCACGGGTGGCAGGTGCCGCAGCCCCACGGACCGTAGACCGCCACCGAATCGCCCACCGCGAATCCCCGCACGCCGTCGCCGAGCGCGGCGATGGTGCCCGCGCCCTCGTGGCCGAGGGTGAGCGGCAACTCGTACGGGAACTCGCTCTCCGGCCACGACATCACCGCGATGTCGGAGTGACACACCCCCGCCGCCGACACCTTCAGCAACACCTGTCCCGGGCCGGGTTCGGGATCGGGCACCGTCACCACTTCCGGCGGGGCGCCGATCGTCCGATACTGCAGAGCCTTCATCGCGACACCTCCGAAATCGAATTGCTCGGTCGGGTCTATCGGGTCGGCGCGCTGCTCAGGGCATTCATCGACTCCGGCGCGCCGGGCTGGGCCGGTCGGCCCCGTGGCCGCGAGCGCGCTGCCGTACCGCACGATCTCGGCGGACCCGGGACGGATCGTCTCCGATCATACGGAGCGCGGGGACCGCCGAGGCGGTATCGGCGAACGGCCGGCAACCGAAGGCCGGGCCGTTCGCCGATACCGGGTCAGCGGTTCGCCGGTGGGGCGGCGTCCGGCGCGATGCGCCCGCCGGCGTCGAGTGCGATCACCGTGTCGACGCCGAGGTCGGCGAGGAATTGCTCGTCGTGACTGACCACCAGGACCGCGCCCCGGTACCCCGACAGTGCCGCCACCAGCTGTTCGACGCTGGCGATGTCGAGGTTGTTCGTCGGTTCGTCCAGGACGAGCAGCTGGGCGGGTGGGTCGGCGAACAGCAGCCGCGCCAGCGACACACGGAAGCGCTCACCGCCGGACAATGTCGACACCGGCCGGTCCACGGCGGCGCCGCGCAGCAGGAGCCGGGCCAGCTGGTTGCGCAGGGCGGCCGGTGGCAGCGAGTCGGCTACGGTCCGCAGGTTCTCCAGCGCCGACGCCCGCTCGTCCAGGTTGTCCAGGCGTTGGGGGAGGTATCCGACGCGATCGGTGAACAGGGTGCCGCCGACCCGCCCCGCCGTCGCGGCGCGCCGCCCGAGCAGGGTCTCCAGCGCCGTCGATTTCCCGGCGCCGTTGGGTCCGACCAGCGCCACCCGTTCGGGCCCCTGGATCACGACGGTGGTCGCGCCGTCACCGCTCTCCGCGATCCGCCGCCCCGCCGGCACATCCGGGTCGGGCAACTCCAGGTGGATTCGTTCCTCCCGGCGCACCCGGGCGGCGGCGGCCGCGCGGGCACGTTCGGCCGCGCGGACCTTCGCCTCCTGCGTGCCGCGCAGCGCGGCCGCGGTGTTCTGGGCCCGGCCGGCACGATTGCCCGCCACGATCCGGGGGATGCCGCCGTGCTGCTGGGTCGCCCGGGCCGTGCGTTCGCGGCGGGCGAGTTCGGTCTCGGCCTCGATGCGCTGGCGCTGCTCGGCTTTCAGCACCTGCGCGGCGGTGCGCGCGGCTTGCTCGGCGGCGGCCTGTCGCTGGTCGAGGTGCTGCCGCCACGCCGAATAGGGCCCGCCGAACAACTCCAGCCGCTCGGCGTGCAGCTCCGCGGTGTGGTCCATGCGCTCGAGCAGCGCGCGATCGTGGCTGACCACCACCAGGGTGCCGGGCCAGGTGTCGATCAGCGCGGCCAGGTCGCTGCGCGCGGCCCGGTCGAGGTTGTTGGTGGGCTCGTCGAGGACGGTGACGGGTGTCCGGCGCAGGCGCAACCCGGTGACGGCGACCAGCACCGCCTCGCCGCCGGACAGTTGGCCGACCCGGCGATCGAGATCGGCTGCGGCGAAGCCGATCTCGTGCAGCGCCTGGGCCGCGCGCGCTTCGAGATCCCAGTCCTCGCCGATCGTGTCGAAGTGTCGTTCGTCCGCGTCGCCGGACTCGATCGCGCGCAGTGCCGCGAGCGTGTCGGCGATGCCGAGCAGGTCCGTGATCGTGGCGTCGGTGTCGAGGGTCAGCGTCTGCTGCAGGTAGCCGACCGGCCCGGCGACGTCGATGCGGCCGGTGGTGGGGCGAGGTGGCCTCGCCCCCACCTGCTCAGCGCACCAGGGCGGGGCGCTTGCTGTCGAACTGCCACCCGGGGATGAGGTACTGCATCGTGGTGGCGTCGTTCCGGTCGCCGAGCCCCGCCCGCAGGTACAGCTCGTGGGCGGCGGCGACCCGTTCCTCGTCCAGTTCCACACCGAGGCCCGGGCGCCGGGGCACGGCGATCCGGCCCTCGACGATGCGGAACGGGTCGCGGGTGATGCGCTGGCCGTCCTGCCAGATCCAGTGCGTGTCGATGGCGGTGATCTCACCCGGCGCGGCCGCGGCCACGTGGGTGAACATGGCCAGCGAGACGTCGAAGTGGTTGTTGGAGTGCGAACCCCACGTCAGGCCCCACGCGTCGCACAGCTGCGCCACCCGCACCGAGCCCGCCATGGTCCAGAAGTGCGGGTCGGCCAACGGGATGTCGACCGCGCCGGTGCGGACGGTGTGGCCGAGTTCGCGCCAATCGGTGGCGATCATGTTGGTGGCGGTGGGCAGTCCGGTGGCGCGCTTGAACTCGGCCATCACCTCGCGCCCGGAGAACGAGCCCTCCGGGCCGACCGGGTCTTCGGCGTAGGCGAGCACGTCGCGCAGGTCGCGGCACAACGGCACGGCCTCGCGCAGCAGCCACCCGCCGTTGGGGTCCAGTGTGATCCTGGCGTCGGGGAACTCCTCGGCCAGCGCCCGCACCGCGGCGGCCTCCTCGGCGCCTGCGAGCACACCGCCCTTGAGCTTGAAGTCGCGGAATCCGTAGCGGGCGCGTGCGGCGCGGGCCAGCTCGACCACGCCCTCGGGGGTCATGGCCGCCTCGTGGCGCCTGCGCAGCCAGTCGTCGGCGTCGGCCGGTTCGTCCGCGGGGGAGCGGTAGGGCAGGTCGGTGCGATTGCGGTCGCCGACGAAGAACAGGTAGCCGAGGGCGGGCACGTCGGTGCGCTGCACCCCGTCGCCGAGCAGCGCGGCCATCGGCACCTCCAGGTGCTGGCCGAGCAGATCCAACAGCGCCGATTCGACGGCGGTGACGGCGTGCACGGTGACCCGCAGGTCGAAGGTCTGGTTGCCGCGGCCCGCCGCGTCCCGGGCGGCGAAGGTGCGCCGGATGTCGCCGAGCACGGCGTGGTGTTCGCCGAGGCCGCGGCCGATCACCAGGCCGCGGGCCTCCTCGAGGGTGCCGCGGATCCGTTCCCCGCCGGGCACCTCGCCGACGCCGGTGCGGCCCGCGGAATCGGTGAGGATCACCAGGTTGCGGGTGAAGTAGGGCGCGTGCGCGCCGCTGAGGTTGAGCAGCATGCTGTCGTGGCCTGCGATCGGCACGACGCGCATCTCGGTGACGCGGGGGTGCGGGCGGTGCTGGTCATGAACGGTTCTCCACGGTGGCGACGGTGGCGCCGAGGGGCGCCGGGCGGGCGGGCGTCGGGTCGGGATCGGCGGACCCGGGTTCCTCGGCGGGCGGGTGCGATGCGCCGGTCCGGCGGATCAGCGCGACCGAGGCGGCGGCGAGCACGGAGGCGGCGGCCAGGGCGTACAGGCCCCAGGTGACCTCGCCGGTCGCCGATTTGACCAGGCCGAACCCGTACGGGGCGACGAATCCGCCGAGATTGCCGATCGAATTGATGATGGCGATGGCCGGTGCGAGCACCAGCGGATGCAGCCCGCCCTGCGGGATGGACCAGAACAGCGGGCTGGCGCTCTTGAAGCCCATCGCGGCGATGCACAGGAACACCAGCGCGAGCCAGGGCGAGGTGACCGCGGCCAGGTAGGTGCCGACGGCGGCGGTGAGCAGGGCGATCACCAGCAGCGGCTTGCGGTTGCCGGTGCGGTCGCCGATCCGCGCCGAGACATACATCGCGACCACCGCGCAGATCCACGGCAGCGACGACAGCAGGCCGACGGTGATGTCGTTGGTGCCGTCGATGCGGCGCACGATGGAGGGCAGCCAGAAGGTGTTGGCGTAGATCGACAGCTGGATCGCGAAGTAGATCCAGCAGAACAGCAGCAGTTTCGGATCGGCGAGCATCCGCCAGCGCGAGCCACGGTGGGCGACACCGGAATTCGCGGCCTTGTCCTGCTCCTCGGCCTCGATGGTGTCGATCAGCGCCTTCTTCTCACCCGCGGACAGCCACCTGGCGTCCTTGATGTGGGAATCGAGGAACAAGTAGGCGACGATGCCGACGACGACCGAGAGCATGCCCTCCAGCCCGAACAGCCACTGCCAGCCGTGCAGGCCGAGCCCGCCGTCGAGTGCGAGCAGCGGCCCGGAGAGCGGGCCGGAGATCGCCGCGGCCACCGACGAGCCCGCCACGAACAGCGCGGTCGCCCGGCCACGGTGACTGTTGGGCAGCCACTTGGCCAGGTAGAAGATCACCGCCGGGAAGAACCCGGCTTCGGCGGCGCCGAGCAGGAAGCGCAGGACGTAGAACATGGTCGCGTTCTGCACGAACATCATCGCGGCCGAGATCAGCCCCCAGCTGACCATGATCCTGGTGAGCCAGATCCGCGCGCCGTAGCGCTCCATCATCACGTTGCTGGGCAATTCGAAGATCGCGTAGGCGATGAAGAACACGCCGGCGCCGAATCCGTAGGCGGCCGCGCCGATGCCGACGTCGGCTTCCAGGTATTCCCTCGCGTAGCCGATATTCGAGCGGTTGATCTGGTTGCAGATCAACATGATGATGAACAGCGGGACGACGCGTCGAAAGAACTTCGACACCGCGGATTCCAATTCCGCCGTCGGCTGTCGAGTGAACGACATCGTCCACTCCTTTCGGTCGAACCACCTGCTGGTGCGGTGCGGTGGGGAAGAGGTCTGTTCGGGGCGAGTGACTCGCCTCACAAGCAACGAATGTAAAGACCTCAGGTGATTCACGTCCAACACCGATTACGGATGGACCGATACAGGAAAGGTATCGTGCCCGGCCGCCCGGTTCACCGGTTCCGCCAGTTCGTCCAGCAATTTCGCCAGCGCGGGGTTCTCGTTCCCCTGTCGCCAGACCAGCGCCAGCTCCGCGTGCGCCGCGATGCCGGTCAGTGGCCGGAACGCCACATGCTCGAATCGCATCGCCGCCGCCGACTCCGGCACCAGTGCCGCGCCCCAGCCCAGATCCACCAGCGCCAGGATGCTGTGCACGGTGGTCATGTACTGGGTGACCACGGGCACGACTCCCGCCCGGTGCAGGACGGCGGTCACGAGTTCGTGGAAGTACCTGGCTTCGACGGGGGCGTGCATCACCAGCGGTTCGCCGTGCAGCGCGCGCACGTCCACGGTGTCGGCGCCGGCCAGCCGGTGCTCGGCGGGCAGGGCCACGACCAGGCCCTCCCGCAGGAATGGGCGCGTGGTCAGGTCCGGGCGGGTGATGGGCGGGCGGACCATGCCCAGATCCAGCGATCCCTCCGACAGTGCCTCCACCTGATCCATCGTGACCAGCTCGCGCAGCTCCAGGTCGACCTCGGGCAGGGCTGCGCGCGCGGTCGCCAGTACGCGCGGCAAGCCCGAGTGCACGCTCGCGCCGGTGAAACCGAGCCGCACCACGCCGCCGGTGCCCGCCGAGACCCGGCGGACCGCCAGCGAGGCGCGCTCGGCCTGCTGGAGCAGGCGCCGGGCGTCGACGAGGAAGGCCCGCCCGGCGCGGGTGAGCTTGACGCTGCGGTTGGAGCGGTCGAACAACTCGGCGCCCAGATCCTTCTCCAGGAGCTGGATCTGGCGGCTCAACGGCGGCTGGGTCATCCGCAGGCGTTCGGCGGCGCGCCCGAAGTGCAGTTCCTCGGCCACCGCGACGAACGCGGTGAGCTGGGCGAAGGTGAACATCGATACAGACCTTGTATTGATAGATAGGAAATCAGTGTTGGACGTGAATCATAAGCCGTTCCTAGGGTGAGGTCAGCAGGCCACCCCGAACAGGAGCGCACACCATGACCACAGCCTCTCCGCAGGACATCGCCGCACGTCTCGGCTCCGGACTCCTCTCCTTCCCGGTCACCCACCTGCGGGCTGACGGCTCCTTCGACGAGGCCGCCTACCGCGAGCACATCGCCTGGCTGGGCGGCCACGACGCGGCCGGGCTGTTCGCCGCGGGCGGCACCGGCGAGTTCTTCTCGCTGACCCCGGCCGAGGTCGAGCAGGTGGTCACCGCCGCGGTGCGGGAGGCGCCGGAGGGGCTGCCCGTCATCGCCCCGGCCGGGTACGGCACCGCCACCGCGATCGAGATGGCGCGCGCCGCCGAACGCGCCGGTGCGCACGGCATCCTGCTGTTGCCGCCCTACCTCACCGAGGCCGGGCAGCGCGGGCTCGTCGAGCACGTGCGCCAGGTCTGCGCGGCGACCGATCTCGGTGTCATCGTCTACTCGCGGGCCAACGCCGCCTACTCCGCGCCGGCGGTCGCCGAACTGGCCGACCGCTGCCCGAACCTGATCGGGTTCAAGGACGGCATCGGCAACATCGAACAGATGACCCGGATCTACGCCGAGGTCGGCGACCGGCTGTTCTATGTCGGCGGATTGCCCACCGCGGAGATGTTCGCGCTGCCCTACCTGGCGTTGGGCGTGACCACCTACTCCTCGGCGATCTTCAACTTCGTGCCGCAGTTCGCGCTCGACTTCTATCGCGCGGTGCGGCGCAACGACGCCCCGTTCGTGCTCAACGCGCTCGCGGAGTTCGTGATCCCCTACTGCGAGCTGCGCAACCGCGAGCCCGGCTACGCGGTGAGCATCATCAAGGCGGGTATGACGGTGATCGGACGTCCCGCGGGTCCGGTCCGCAGCCCGCTGACCGACCTGGACGACGCCGAACTCGCCGAACTGGCCGATCTCGTGAAGAAGGTGAGCTGATGACCGCCGCGACCACCGAACAGCTGACGGGGGCGAACCTCGTCGGTGCCGCCGACGTGCCCGGCGCCGCCGCGCCGTTCCGCGCCGTCGATCCGGCGAGCGGGCAGCGGCTCGACCCGGAATACCGGGAGGCCGACGACGCCCAGGTCGACCGCGCCGCCGAGCTGGCCTGGGCCGCCTTCGACACCTACCGGCACACCGGCCCCGACCGCCGCGCGGCGTTCCTGGAAACCGTCGCCGCCCAGCTCGACGGCCTCGGTGACGTGCTCGTGCAGCGGGTGATCGCGGAAAGCGGTCTGCCCGAGGCCAGGGTGCGCGGCGAGATCGCCCGCACCACCGGCCAATTGCGGTTGTTCGCCGAGGTCGTGCGCGAGGGCGGCTGGACCGGTGCGCGGCTGGACCGGCCCGACCCGCGGCGCACCCCGCTGCCGAAACCCGATCTGCGCCAACGCCGTATTCCGCTCGGCCCGGTCGCGGTGTTCGCCGCGAGCAACTTCCCGCTGGCGTTCTCCGTCGCGGGCGGCGACACCGCCTCCGCGTTGGCCGCCGGCGCGCCGGTGGTGGTGAAGGCGCACCCCTCCCATCCCGGCACCTCCGAGCTGGTCGGTCGCGCGGTGCGCGCCGCGGTGCGGGCGCACGACCTGCCCGAGGGCACGTTCTCGCTGGTCCACGGTGGCCGTGACACCGGTCTGGCGCTGGTGCGGCATCCGCGCATCCGCGCGGTCGGCTTCACCGGTTCCCGGCAGGCCGGGCTCGCGTTGACCGCGGCCGCCGCCGCGCGACCGGTGCCGATCCCGGTGTTCGCCGAGATGTCCAGCGTCAATCCGGTCTTCGTGTTGCCCGGTGCGCTGGCCGAGCGCGGCGCGCAGCTGGGTGCGGAGTTCGTGGCATCGCTGACCACCGGGGTCGGGCAGCTGTGCACCAGCCCGGGCTTGGTGTTCCTCGCCGACGGGCCGGGTGCCGACGAGTTCGTCGCGGCCGCCGCGGCGGCGGTGGAGGCCGCCGCGGGCGCGCCGATGCTCAACAGCGGTATCGCCTCGGCCTATGCCGAGGGGGTGCGCAGGCTCGGCGCGGGACCGCAGGTGCGTTCGGTGGCGGTCGGTGCCGCGGCGACCGCGGCCTGCGGCGGGGTGCCGCAGCTGTTCGTCACCACGGCCGAGCATTTCCGGGCCGATCCCGCGTTGCGCGAGGAGGTCTTCGGCCCGGCCTCGATCGTTGTGCGGGTGGGCGCCCCCGACCGGTTCGCCGAGCTGATCGAGGTGCTCGACGGGCAACTCACCGCCACCGTGCACGCGACCGCCGAGGACCACGAGCTGGCCCGCCGCCTGCTGCCGGAGCTGGAACTGCTCGCCGGCCGGGTGCTGTTCAACGGCTGGCCCACCGGCGTGGAGGTCGGTCACGCCGTCGTGCACGGCGGCCCGTTCCCGGCCACCAGCGCGCCCGCCACCACCTCGGTCGGCAGCTTGGCCATCGAGCGCTTCCTGCGCCCGGTCTCCTACCAGAACATCCCCGACGACCTCCTGCCCGCCGAGATCCGCGCGGCCAACCCGCTCGGCATCTGGCGCCGCATCGACGGCACCCTCACCAGGGACTGACCGATGCCGCCGCGGGACTCCACCGGGTCCCGCGGCGCGGCAGGTCCGCCCTCCGCATCGGGCGTCGAGGACGCACACGGTGTGGTGGGCGGCGATGCGCCGACGTCACTCCGGGCGAGCGTGCCGCCCCGCCGGGCGTGCCGGTGCGGTGTGGTCGCGGGCCGCTCGGTCCTACCGCGGCGGGCTGGTCCGCCCGATCGTCCGGGCGGACTCGGTCAGCGCGGCGAGGTAGTGGTCCCGGTCGGGCTTGGGGACCGACGCGCGCAAGGGCCCGATCAGCAGTTCGGCGCGGGGAGTGCCGTCCGGAGCGAGTACCGGCGCGGCGAGGTAGCTGACCGGCAGGGGGTTGTCGGCGGCGAGTGCCCGCGGGTCGTGTGCCGTGCCGCTGATGTCGAACAGCAGGGACAGGACCCGGTGCCGCAGGGCTCGGCTGCCCGGCTCGTGGGCGAGGTGTGCGACCACGTCGGCGAGCACGTCGAGGGCGCGCAGGCCCGCGGAGTCCACGCCCCAGACGGCGGCGCCGACGGCGGGGATGTCGGTGAGCAGGCGTTCGTACTCGGCGCGGCGGGCTGGCTCGGCGGCTGCCAGCCAGTGGCGGCGCAGCTCGGGCCCGGCGTGGGCGACGAGGGTGGCCGCGGCGGGCGGTATCAGAGGTAGCCGGGTGCCGACGGCGATGCCGGGCGGGATCGGGCCGTGCTCGTCGATCACCGCGTCGAAGCGGAGCTCGCCGCCGTCGAGGTGCAGCAGCGCCACGCCGCAGTCCACCGTGCGGGCCAGCGCGCGCAGTTCGGCCTCCACCGGATCCGGCATCGCGGCCCCGGCGATCCGGCGCAGGGCGGGGCCGAGTTCGTAGCTGAGGTCCGCGCGGCGTCGGACCCACGCCCGCTGGTGCAAGCCCTGCAGCACCGCGCCGACCGTCGACCGGCTCAATCCCAGTGCGTCGGCGACCTGCGCGGACGTGCGCGGTCCGTCGGCGGCGAGCATTTCCACCACCGACACGACCCGTTGCGTGGGCGGCGACACCGATTCGGTCTTGTCAGCGGCCATCCGTCCTCTTACAGTCGGCAGTACAGTTATTCGCATCCACCAGTGCGAATATTCGCATCAGGAGTTGCCGATGTCAACACCGACCAGCCTCGACGGTCTCGATTTCGCCTTCCACGACCTACCGGACCTGCATGCCACCCTCGCCGACCTGCGCCGCCGCGCACCCTGGGCGACGGTGCCGTTCGCGGGCTCGCGCGGGATCCTGCTGCTGACGCACGACCTGGTCGCGGCCGCCTTCAAGGACGAGGTCACCTTCCCCGCCGCCGTCACCTACCGGCTCACCACCGGACCCGTGCTCGGGCACACCCTGCAATGCATGCAGGGCAGGGAGCACCGCATCGCCCGCGGCATCGCCACCCCGCCGTTGCGCCGCGCCAAGGTAGCCGCACTGGTCGAGCCGCTGCTGGAGCCGCTCGCGCACGAGCTGATCGACGACTTCGCCGACCGGGGCACCGCCGATCTGGTCGCCGAATTCACCACCCGCTACCCGGTACTGGTGATCAGCAGACTGCTCGGCCTGCCGAACGCCGACGAGGCGACCGTGCACCGCTGGGCGCGCGATCTGTTCCACTTTCCGCTCGACCCCGACGCCGCACGACGCGCCTCCCGCGAATTCACCGCCTACGTCACGCCGGTCCTGGCCGAGCGCAGACGTGCCCCGGGCGACGACCTGATCTCGCTGCTGGTCACCACCTCGGCGGAGGGGGAGCACCTCACCGACGAACAGGTGCTCTCGTTCCTGCGCCTGCTGTTCCCGGCCGGTGCCGACACCACGATGCTCGGGCTCGGCAACATCCTCTCGGCGCTGCTCACCCACCCCGAGCAGCTGGCCAGGGTCGCCGCCGACCCGGACGAATGGGTGCGGTGGGCGGTCTGGGAGGGGCTGCGATGGGAGCCCCCGGTCGGCCTGCTGCCGCGCGCCTGCCCGGAAGCGGTTGAGTGGCACGGCATCTCGATCCCGGCGGGCACGCCGATGATCTTCGCGATCACCGCCGCACACCGCGATCCCGGCCACTACCCCGACCCGGATCGGTTCGACATCACCCGGCAGGCGACGGCGATGCTCTCGTTCGGGCAGGGCCCGCACAGCTGCCCCGGCAACTGGCTCGCCCTCGCGGAACTCACCACCGCGCTCGGTGCGTTGCTGGCGCGCCTGCCCGGACTCCGCCTGCGGCCCGGCGCCGCCGACCGGGCCCGGGTGACCAGTCAGGTCGGCACGGCGTTGCGCGGACCGAACGCGCTGGCCGTCGAATGGGACCGCTGAGTATTCAGCCCTGCGGCTGGAACCGCACCCGCACCGAGACGCCGCCGCGCTCGTCCTTGGTGGCGACGGCGTGCCCGCGCCGGTCGATGCCGTTGATGTGCACCGTGATCGGCGCGCCGTCCCCGAGGAAGTTGCGCCACCAGGTCTTCTTCTGCGGCATGGCGACACCGATGACGATGTCGTCGCCCACCCGCCGGTAGCCGACCGGCGTGCTGATGGTGCGCCCGGATCGGCGGCCCACGTAGGTGATCCGCGCCAGCCCCTTGCTCAGCAGCGGGGCGAGCACCGGCACGTCGAGCAGCGCGCTGAGTCCGGCGTTGAACCCGCGCAACGCGGTTCCCGCCACCTTGTTCGCATCCACGAGAGTCCTCCTGTCGTCCGCGGCCCGGATACCGCAACCCTAGGCCGTTTGCGCGCCGCGGGAGCGATGCGGTGCGTCGTCACCGCCGGGCCGCCGGCCGCGCGGGCGCCGTCGCTTGCGCGGGCCATCGGCGCAGACCGGTACAAGCGTGCGCTTATGCTCGGGCGGACTGTCCCACACCCGCGAGGAAATGTGATGAGCCTGCCACCTGTTCTGCGCGACCGACTCCGCCTGCCGGTGATCGCGTCGCCGATGTTCATCGTCTCCAACCCCGATCTGGTGATCGCGCAGTTCACGGCCGGGGTGATCGGCTCGTTTCCGTCCCTCAACGCCCGCCCGCAGTCTGAGCTGCGGGTGTGGCTGACCCGGATCACCGAGGCGCTGGCCGCCCACGACGCCGCCAACCCCGAGGCGCCGAGCGCGCCGTACGCGGTGAACCTCATCGTGCACAAGACCAACGAGCGCCTCGAAGAGGATCTGCGTGTGGTCGAGGAGTTCCGGGTGCCGGTGGTGATCACCTCGCTCGGTGCGCGCCCGGACGTCAACGAGCGCATCCACGCATACGGCGGTGTGGTGCTGCACGACGTGATCCACAACGGTTTCGCCCGCAAGGCGATCGAGAAGGGCGCCGACGGTCTCATCGCGGTGGCCGCGGGCGCGGGCGGGCACGCGGGCACCCAGTCGCCGTTCGCGCTGATCCAGGAGATCCGCACCTGGTTCGACGGTCCGCTGGCGCTGTCCGGCTCGATCGCGCACGGGCGCTCGGTGCTGGCCGCGCAGGCCGCGGGCGCGGACTTCGCCTACATCGGCTCGGCGTTCATCGCCACCGAGGAGGCCAACGCGGCGCCCGAATACAAGCAGATGATCGTGGACTCCGGCGCCGCCGACATCGTCTACACCGATCGTTTCACCGGCGTGCACGGCAACTATCTGCGGCCGAGCATCGTCGCCGCCGGGCTGGACCCCGACCGGCTCGCCGAGACGACGGCCGCCGCCATGGACTTCGGCGACGGCGAGGCGGTCGGCGCGAAGGCCTGGCGCGACATCTGGGGCGCGGGCCACGGCGTCGGCGCCGTCAGCGAGATCCGCCCGGCCGCGAAGGTCGTCGACCAGCTGGCCTCCGAGTACGCCGCGGCCCGCGAACGCCTGCTGGCGCTCTGATCCGCCTCCCTCACCCCGGCGCGGCCCGCACCTGTGCGGCCGCGTCGCGGTGCCCGGCGACCGCACCCGAATGTGTCGCGATGCACGGGTGCGGGTCGTTCCGCACGTCTGCCTGCGCCGGAGCCGACGGACAGGCGTGCGGTGGCCGCTCCGCGGGGTTTGAGGGTGGGGTAGCCGGATAGCCCTCACGGGTGACGAAGAATGTGTTCGTACCCGCCCTGACCGATCTGCAACGTGCCGAGATCGGCACCGTCGAGCTGCCCGAAGGACTCGCGCTGCACGGGCTGCTCGACTACGACACGCTGATCGCGGCACCGACCTTCGACTTCGACGACCTGCTCGACCGGTGCCGCGCCGAGCTGCGGGCCTTCGACGGCCCCGTGGACGCGATCATCGCGCACTGGGATTTCCCCACCAGTGTGCTGGTGCCCATCCTGGCCGCCGAGTACGACCTGCCCGCACCCAGCCTGGAGAGCGTGCTGCGCACCGAGCACAAGCTGTGGAGCCGGGTGCTGCAGCGCGAGGTCGTGCCCGACCACGTGCCCGCCTTCTGCGCCTTCGACCCGTTCGATCCCGAGGCGCTGGACCACATCGACCTGTCGTTCCCGTTCTGGGTGAAACCGATCAAGTCGCATTCCTCGCAGCTGGGCTTCGAAGTGTCGAACGCCGAGGAGTTCGCCGCGGCGGTGGCGCAGATCCGGGCGGAGATCGGCCGCATCGCCGACCCCTTCGACCAGGCCCTCGCCCGCGTCGAGGTGCCCGAGCAGGTGCGGGTCGCCGGCGGCCGCACGTGCCTGGCCGAGCAGATCGTCACCGGTACCCAGGCCGCGCCGGAGGGCTCGATGTTCCGTGGCGACTACCGCGTGCACGGCGTGTTCGACATGCGCAAGGACGCGGCGGGCCACAGCTTCGACCACCTCGACTACCCGGCGCGCACCGTGCCCGAGGACATCCAGCGGCAGATGATCGACGTCACCGAGCGTTACCTGCGCCACGTCGGCTACGACAACGGCTGCTTCAACTCCGAGTTCATGTGGGACGCCGACACCGGCAAGCTGTGGCTGATCGAGGTGAACACCCGCATCTCCCAGTCGCACAGCGAACTGTTCGTCAAGGTCGACGGCACCACCAACCACACCGTCGCGATCGACATCGCGCTGGGCCGCGAGCCGCGCATGCCGCACCGCAAGGGCGAGTTCGCCGTGGCAGCACAGTGTTTCGTGCCCCGGTACGAGGACGGGATCGTCACCCGGGTACCGGGCCCGGCCGAGATCGAGGCGCTGCGCGAGCGCTTCCCCGGGACCATCGTGCGGCTGGACGTGCAGGTCGGCGACCGGCTCTCCGATCTGCCCAACCAGGACGCCTACCGGTACAAGCTCGCCACCCTCTACCTCGGCGCCGGCGACGCCGACGACCTCGAGCGCCGCTACCGGGACTGCCTGGCCGCCTTGCCGTTCGAGTTCGAGGAGGTCGATTGAGTGCGTATCGTCGAGAAGTTCCCCTACGAGGTTCTCGACACCGAGAACGTCTTCATACCCATGCGCGACGGCGCGCGGCTGGCCGCCCGGATCTGGCGGCCGGTGACCGACGAGCCGGTACCCGCCGTCTTCGAATACATCCCGTACCGCAAACGCGATCTCACCCGCGCCCGTGACGCGCTCAACCATCCGTACCTGGCCGGGCACGGTTACATCAGCGTCCGGGTGGATCTGCGCGGCAGCGGCGACTCCGACGGCGTGCTCACCGACGAGTACCTGCTCACCGAACACGACGACGCCTGTGACGTGATCGCGTGGCTGGCCGACCAGCCCTGGTGCGACGGCAACGTCGGGATGATGGGCATCTCCTGGGGCGGATTCAACAGCCTGCAGGTCGCCGCCCGGCGCCCGCCCGCACTGAAGGCGATCGTCAGCGCCTCGGCCACCGAGGACCTCTACGTCGACAACATGCACTACATGGGCGGCTGCCTGCTCTCGGACAACCTGTCCGAGGCCACGGTCATGTTCGCCTTCAACAGCCTGCCCCCGGACCCGGCCATCGTGGGGGACCGGTGGCGGGACATGTGGCGCGAACGGCTCGCGGGCAGCGGGCTGTGGATCGAGCAGTGGCTCGAGCACCAGCACCGTGACGAGTACTGGAAACGCGCCTCGGTGAACGAGGACTACCGCGCCGTCGACTGCCCGGTGCTCGCGGTCGGCGGCTGGGCCGACGGCTACACCAACGCCATCTTCCGCCTGCTCGAGCACCTGGACGTGCCGCGCCGCGGGCTGATCGGGCCGTGGGGACACAAGTACCCGCACCTGGGCGTGCCCGGCCCGGCGATCGGGTTCCTGCAGGAACTGGTGCGGTGGTGGGACCACTGGCTCAAGGGCCGCGACACCGGCGTCATGGACGAGCCGATGCTGCGGGCCTGGATGCAGGACAGCATCTCCCCGCAACCGTCCTACGCCGACCGCCCCGGCCGCTGGGTGGGCGAGCCGTCCTGGCCCTCTCCGAACATCGTGCCGCGCGAATTCACACTCACCCGTTACGGATTGGCCGAGGACGCCGGTGACGTGCCCGCCCGCACCATGCGGGTGCAGTCGCCGCTGAGCGTCGGCATGTTCGCGGGCAAGTGGGCCTCCTACGCCGCGACCCCCGACCTGCCGTCGGACCAGCGCGAGGAGGACGGCGGTTCGCTGGTCTACGAGACCGAGGAACTCACCGAGACCTTCGAGGTGCTCGGCCAGCCGGAGCTGGCCCTCACCGTCGCCGCCGACCGGCCCAACGCGATGGTGGCCGCGCGGCTGTCCGACGTCGCCCCCAACGGTGAGGCGACCCGCGTCACCTACGGCCTGCTCAACCTCACCCACCGCGACGGCAGCGGCGAGCCGCGCCCCCTCGAGCCCGGCCGCACCTATCGGGTCCGCTTGGCGCTCAACGGCATGGCGCACTCGTTCCCACCGGGCCACCGCATCCGGCTGTCGATCTCCTCCTCGTACTGGCCGCTGGCCTGGCCCTCGCCGGAACCGGTGATGCTCACCGTCACCACCGGCGAATCCCTGCTCACGCTGCCGCAGCGGCCCCGGCGCGCCGAGGACGAGCGCCTGCGCCCGTTCGACGACCCCGAAGCCGCCCCGCCCGCCCCGGCCACGAACATCGAACGGGGCACACACCATTGGAAGGTCGAGCGCGACCTCGCCACCGGCGTCTCCACCCTCGAGATCGAGAACGACCAGGGCCTCATCCGGCTCGACGACACCGGCACCCTGGTGCGCCGCGCCACCACCGAGTGGTTCAGTTTCCGCGGCAACGACCCCACCTCGGTGCGCGGCGAAACCCGCACGGTCCGCGCTTTCGCCCGCGACAACTGGCGCACCGAGATCACCACGCACACCGTGTTGCGCTGCACGCCGCAGGATTTCGTGCTGGACGCCCGGCTGGACGCCTACGAACTCGGCGATCCGTCCGACGATCCACGGCCGGTGGCCACCCGGGTGTACTCGCAGAACTGGCATCGGCGGATTCCGCGCGATCTGGTGTGACCCCGGCGGTCGGCGCGACCTCGGCTCACCGCCACTCGCGCAGCTCCAGGTCCACGATCACCGGGTGCATCAGCGTCGAGACCGGTGCGCCGGGATCGCGCCGGTCCGGGGCGAACACCGCTGCCGCGCGCAGGCTTTCGGCATCGATCGAGCGCGGGGGAGCGGGCGGGTCGAGGCGCAGCACCGGCTCGACGTCCCGGGTGGCCAGCACGAACCCCCAGTCGCCGAAGCTGGGGACATCCACGTGGTAGGGCAGTACCCGCAAGCCACCGGCGCGGATCGTCGCGGCGATGCACCAGAAGGAGCGGGGCGCGAAGAACGGCGACCCCGACTGCACCGCGACGGTGCCGCCGGGGGCGAGCACCTGCGCCACCATCGCGTAGAACTCCTTGGTGTAGAGCTTGGCGATGGAGGTCTGGTCCGGATCGGGCAGGTCAACGATGATCGCGTCGAACCGGCCGGATTGCCCGCGCAGCCAGGCGAAGGCGTCCTCGTTGATCACCCGCACCCGCGGATCGTCGAAGGCGTGCCGGTTCAGCGCCAGCAGCCGCGGCTCGGTGCGGGCCAGGTGGATCATCCCCGGATCGAGTTCCACCAGTGTCACCTCCGCCACGTCGGGGTAGCGCAGGATCTCCCGCAACGCCAGCCCGTCGCCGCCGCCGAGCACCAGCACTCGCGCGCGCGGACCCGCCAGCACCGGATGCACCAGGGCCTCGTGGTAGCGGTATTCGTCCACCGAGGAGAACTGCAGGTCCCCGTTGAGGTAGAGCCGCACGTCGGGGGTGGCGAACGGGGACAGCGATTCGGTGAGCACGATGCTCTGATACCGGGTCTGCTCGTGGCGCACGATCGGATGCGCGAACAGGGCCTGCTGCGCGGTGGCCTCGAACCGGTCCGCGTAGACGTAGCTGCCGCCGAGCACGAGCGCGACCAGCGCGGTGAGGGCGGTGAACAGCAGCCGGGCCGGGCGGGTCAACCGATCGCGGTACAGGACGAACACCAGGGCCAGTCCGGCGGCGGCGTTCAGCACCCCGACCAGCAGGCTCCCGCGGATCTGACCGAACACCGGCAGCAGCAGGAAGGGGAACGCCAGCCCGCCCAGCAGGGCACCGACATAATCCGCGGCGAACAGGTCGGCCACCGCGGCGCCCGGTGCCTGGCGGCGGATCCGCTGCAACAGCTCCATCAGCAGCGGGATCTCGGCGCCCACCAGCATCCCGATGACGCTCGCCGCCGCGATCAGCGCGGTGGTGTAGAGGTTGAGCCAGGCGTAGGCGGCGTACAACAGCAGGACCGACAGCCCGCCCAGCAGCGCCAGCGCCAACTCCACCGCCACGAACGCCGCCGCGGCGTGCCCGCGCAGCGGTTTGGCGATCAGCGCGCCGATCCCCATCGCGAAGACCATGACGCTCAACGTGATCGAGGCCTGTGCGGCGGTGTCGCCGAGCAGATAGCTGCCCAGCGTCACCAACGACAGCTCGTACACCAGCCCGCAGGCCGCGCACACGAACGCGGTGAGCAGCAACGCGATCCGCGCCGTCCTGGCCCGGACCGGCGACGGCGCGACCGGGTTCCGGGTACGGGTGCCCGCGCGCACTAGGACAGGCCGGCGGCCACCACGAGGGAGACCGCCACGTGCAGTGAGGCCGTCACCCAGACGGCCGGGTGGAGAGCCTGCTCGGCGACCACCTCGCGGAACTTGCCGGGTGTCAGCAGATCCAGCAGCACGAAGGACACCGCCATCGCGGCCAGTCCGATCACCCCGTACACGGCGCAGGCCAGCAGCCCTTCCCCCAGCGCGCCGTGCGAGGTCCAGATGGCCATCGCCACGATCACGCCGACGCCGAACAGATTCGAGGCGACCAGCACCGCGGCGTTGCGATTGCGCTCCACCCAGATCTGGGCGCGTAGATTGCCCGGCGTGAGCGCGTCCACCAGCACGAAGCCGAGCACCATGAGTACCAGGCCGACACCGGTGTAGGCCAGCGCGGCGCCCGCCTCGGCCGCGAGATCTGCGAGCATGTCTGTTTCCGTCCTTCTCCGCTATTTGCCGCTGCTGCTGCGGTATTCGCTGCCCGGCGGCTGACTGGGCCACCCGAAACCCGAGACCGTCGAGTGGTGGCGCTGATACCCGTTGCGGTACTGATCGACCAGGATCAGCGCCCCGGCGCCGTGCGGAGCGACGGTGATGATGTCGTCGCGGTACTGCAGGTAGGTGCGCTCGCCCAGCGTGCGGTTGTCCAGCGGCCGGGCCGCGGCCGTGATCGCGCCGACCGCGGCGGCCGGCGCGAGGGCCGCGGTGTAGGCGCGCCCGTCGTTGGCCTGGTCGAGCGAACTCGCGCGCGTGTACTTCGCGGCGATGTAGTCGCGGGCGCTCTCGATGTCGTCACCGCAGGCGGTGAGCGAGAACAGCAGCGCGATCACGGCGATCACGCCCGCGGCTGTCCTGCCGAGGCGGTGCATGCGTCCCCCCGTCGAGCGCCGGGCCCGTGGCCCGGTAGGTGAAGCCGAGTTCCCTCCTGAACTCGATCACGCACTGTAGCAGGGGATCAGGCGCCCTTGCGGGCGGCGGTCTTCTTCGCCGCCTTCTTCGCCGCGGGCTTCTCGGCGGTCTTCTTCGCCGCCGCCTTGGTGGTCTTCTTCGCGGGCGCCTTGGCCGTCTTCTTCGCGGTGCCACCGGAACCGGCGGCGCGCCTGCCGCTGGCCTCCAGGCTGCGCTGCAACGCGGCGACCAGATCGACCACCTCGGCATCCATCTCGGCGGGCGCGGGCTCGGCGCGTTCGGGCACCTTGCCGCCGCGCTCGATCGCCTCGTCGAGCATCTTCTTCAGCTCCACCTGGTACTCGTCGGTGAACTGCGAGGGATCGAAGTCGTCGGACATGCTCTCCACGAGCGTCTCGGCCATCTTGATCTCCTGCGGCCGCGGCTCGGCGGCATCGCGCACCGAGTCGAACTCGATCGCGCGCACCTCGTCCGGCCACAGCAGCGTCTGCAACACCAGCATTCCGTCGCGTACCCGCAGCGCGGCCAGCCGCGTCTTCTGCCGCAGCGTGAAATGCACCAGCGCGGTGCGGTCGATGCGCTCGAGCGTCTTGGCCAGCAGCACGTAGGCCTTGGGGGTGTTGGAGTCGGGCTCGAGGTAGTAGCTCTTGTCGAACAGGATCGGGTCGATCTGCTCCGACGGCACGAACTGCAGGACCGGGATCTCGTGCTTCTCCGCGGCGGGCAGGCGGGCGAAGTCCTCGTCGGAGAGGATGACGGTCTCGCCCTCGGGTGACTCGTAGGCCTTGGCGATGTCCACGTAGTCGACCGGTTTGCCGTCGATCTGGCACACGCGCTGGTATTTGATCCGGCCGCCGTCCTTGGCGTGCACCTGGTGGAACTTGATGTCGTGGTCCTCGGTGGCGGTGTAGACCTTCACCGGAACGTTGACCAGCCCGAACGCAATCGAGCCCTTCCAGATAGCTCGTGCCATCACTCCATCATGGCCGAACCGGTCGGCATCTGCGACCGAAACGGGAAGCCGCAGGTCGCAGCGGCGATTCGAGTGCGGAGGCGGGGTGGCAACGCGGTGAACAGCGTCCGCATCGCGGCCGCGGTGCCCACCGGATCGGTACGGCCGGACAGATAGGCGCGCTGATGCGGGGCGGGCAGCTCGAAGAAGGTGTCGAAGAAGACCGGCAGTTCCGCGGGCGGCAGGGCGAGCAGCGCGCGCAGTCCGGCGGCGCGCAACAGGTGGGTGGCCCTGGCCCGCGCGAGTCCGGTGGGGGCACCGGCGGCCCAGTCGTCGGCGGCGCCCAGCGCGGCCGCGACGCTGTAGCCGGTGGCCGGATGCGTGAAACCACCGGCGGCGCCGAACCGCCGTCGCCCCGGCCGGGCGCCCTGCACCGGGAACCGCACCCGTTCGACCGGCTCGCCGCCGTCGAGGTCGATGCCGCGCGCCGCCAGCCGGTGGTGCAGTCGCCGCCGCAGCTCGGCAGGCTCGAGGGCGGGGCGACCGGCCAGGCAGGTCTCCTCCAGCAGTATCGCGTCGGCGCCGAGCGGCACCGCGTAGAGGAACGAGCGGGGCGCCCCGGGCTCGGCGCCGTTGTCGTCGCGCCAGTCCATGAACATCGGCTCCACGCGATCGGCGCGGTCCCCGGCCACGACGACGCCGTAGGCGGTCTGCTCGGCCCGGCGTGGGGAGCGGGACAGCCCGCGCGCATCCACCACCCGGTCCGCGCGCAGCACCCGCCCGTCGGCCAGCGTCACCGAGCGCCGGGTCAGCCCCGCGGCGCGGCCGGTCACCACCTCCGCGCCGTCGGCGGTCAGCGCGTCCTGCAACAGCCCCGTGTCGAGCACCGCGTAGTCCCGGTCCAGGACGTGCCGCCGCGACCCCCAGGCCACCGGCTGCGTCATCCGTGCCCGCACCACGGCGCGATCCAGCCAGTCCGGCAGCTCATCGGCCCACACCCCGTAGGTGGCCGACCACCGCCGCCGCGGCGCCGGGTCCACCACCGCCACCCGCAGTCCCCGGCGCAGGCAGCGGTGCGCGAGCGCCCGGCCCGCCGGGCCCAGTCCGCAGACGACGATGTCGAACGTCATCGGGCACCACCCGCGTGCACGGCCGACCCGCACCGGGTCGACTGCCTGCGTGGTGGGGGATCGTGGGGTGCGGGCACGGGACGCCGAGTCAGATTCCGCCCGTGGCGAGCAGGCCGCCGTCGACCCGCACCGTCTCGCCGGTGATCCAGGCGGCCTCGTCGGAGGCCAGGAAGCCGATCAGGCGGGCGACGTCCTCGGGGCTGCCGAGCCGCTTCATCGGGTACACGCTCGCCGCCCGTTCCTCGTCGGCCGAGTACAGCGCGTCGGCGAACTTGGTCTTGACCACGCCCGGCGCCACCGCGTTGACCCGGATCTTCGGGCCCAGCTGCCAGGCCAGCTCCTCGGTGAGCCGGATCAGGGCGGCCTTGGACGCACCGTAGGCGGCGATGACGCCGGTCGAGCGCAGACCCGCCACGCTGGCGACGTTGACGATGGCGCCGCCGTGCTCGCCCATCCACGCCTTGTACGCCTCCTGGGCGTAACCGAGCGCGGCCACGACGTTGACGTCGAAGATCTTGCGCACCGCGTCCAGGTCGGCGTCCATCAGCGCGCCGAACACCGGGTTGATGCCGGTGTTGTTGATCAGGATGTCCAGCGAACCGAACTCCGTGACCGCTCGCCCGACCGCCTCCGCGCGGGCCTGCGCGTCACCGGAGTTGCCCGCGATGGTCGCCACCTCGCCCTGATGGCCGAGGGCGCGCAGTTCGGCGGCGGCCTCGGCCAGCGGTTCGGGTTTGCGTGCCGTGATCAGCACGTTCGCCCCGCGGCGCAGCAACTCCGCCGCCACCGCCTTGCCGATACCCCGGCTGGCGCCGCTGACCAGCGCGCTCTTGCCCAACAGATCGCTACTCATGGCACCGCACGCTACCGAAGCGGCGAACGCCGCGGTCAGGTCGGTCACACCGGCGTCCTCGATGCCGGGACGGAGGGCTCGCGCGGGTAAAATGGGTGGTTCTTGTGCCTGCCCAGTTCTTACACTGCCGGTTCGGAACCACTGCCGTTCGGAACGATGCCGGTTCGTGAGGCTGCCGGTTCGTGAGACTGGGCGCGCAGAGTCCGCCCAGCATTGTCGACGCACCGCCCGGAGGAGCCAGCCTGTGATCACCGCGACCGACCTCGAGGTCCGGGCCGGAGTCCGTACCCTGCTCTCGGCGCCCGGTCCGGCGCTGCGCGTGCAGGCGGGCGACCGGATCGGCCTGGTCGGCCGCAACGGTGCGGGCAAGACCACCACCCTGCGCATCCTCGCCGGTGAAGGGGAGCCCTACGCCGGAAAGATCCTGCGTTCCACCGAGATCGGCTACCTGCCGCAGGACCCGCGCGAGGGCGACCTCGACGTGCTGGCCCGCGACCGCGTGCTGTCCGCGCGCGGGCTGGACACCCTGATCCGGGACATGGAGAAGCAGCAGGCACTCATGGCCGAAGTCGCCGACGAGGCCGAGCGCGAGAAGGCCGTGCGCAAGTACGGCAGGCTCGAGGAGCGCTTCTCGGCCCTGGGCGGCTACGTCGCCGAGAGCGAGGCCGCGCGGATCTGCCACAGCCTCGGCCTGCCCGACCGGGTGCTCGGGCAGCCGCTGCGCACGCTGTCGGGCGGCCAGCGCCGCCGGATCGAGCTGGCCCGCATCCTGTTCTCGGCCTCCGACGGCAGCGGCGGCCGCTCCGACCGCATCCTGCTGCTCGACGAGCCGACCAACCACCTCGACGCCGACTCCATCACCTGGCTGCGCGGCTTCCTGCAGAACCACGACGGCGGCCTGATCGTGATCAGCCACGACGTCGAGCTGCTCGAGGCCGTGGTGAACAAGGTGTGGTTCCTCGACGCGGTGCGCGGTGAGGTCGACGTCTACAACATGGGCTGGAAGAAGTACCTCGACGCCCGCGCCACCGACGAGCAGCGCCGCCGCCGCGAACGCGCCAACGCCGAGAAGAAGGCGTCCGCGCTCAAGGCACAGGCCGCCAAGCTCGGTGCCAAGGCGACGAAAGCCGTTGCGGCGCAGAACATGGTCAAGCGCGCCGAGCGGCTGCTCGACGAACTCGACGAGGTGCGCGTCGCCGACAAGGTGGCCCGGATCAAGTTCCCGGAGCCGGCGCCCTGCGGTAAGACGCCGCTGATGGCGGAGAACCTCACCAAGGTCTACGGCTCGCTGGAGATCTTCACCGGTGTGGACCTGGCCATCGACCGCGGTAGCCGGGTCGTGGTGCTCGGTCTCAACGGCGCGGGCAAGACCACGCTGCTGCGGCTGCTGGCCGGTGTCGAGCAGCCGACGGCGGGACAGCTGGTGCCCGGGCACGGCCTCAAGGTCGGCTACTTCGCCCAGGAGCACGACACCCTCGACGACCAGGCCACCGTCTGGGAGAACATCCGCCACGCCGCCCCGGACGCGGGTGAGCAGGACCTGCGCGGCCTGCTCGGCGCCTTCATGTTCTCCGGCCCGCAGCTCGACCAGCCCGCGGGCACGCTGTCCGGCGGTGAGAAGACCCGCCTGGCGCTGGCCGGACTGGTCTCCTCGGCGGCCAACGTGCTGTTGCTGGACGAGCCGACCAACAACCTGGACCCGATCTCGCGTGAGCAGGTGCTCGACGCGCTGCGCACCTACGCGGGCGCGGTCGTGCTGGTCACCCACGATCCGGGCGCGGCAGAGGCGCTCTCGCCGGAGCGGGTGATCCTGCTGCCGGACGGCACCGAGGACCACTGGTCGGCCGAGTACCTGGAACTGATTCAGCTCGCGTGAGTTTCATCACAACATTTCGTTGATCGTGGACTGTGGAGTGCTTAGCCTGGAATAACGCGCTGCTCGGCGACTCGGAGGAAGCCATGAGCGACAGGCCCACACAGAACAAGGCCACATTGAGCAAGGGCACACGCGTCACGGGGAAATCGCGTGACCGCCTGCAATCGCAGTTGAAGAAGCAATACGAGCAGGGGGCGAGCATCCGCTCCCTGGCCCGCGCGACCGGTCGGTCCTACGGGTTCATCCACAACGTGCTGGTGGAGTCGCATGTGCAGCTGCGCAGCCGCGGCGGTGCCAACCGGCGCAAGAATCCGGACAAGTAGGGGGCGCGGGTGCTGGGCCACCGGCGGTGACTGCCGGTGGCACAGGGCTTTTCAGTGTCCGGTGACCGGTCCGTAGTCCTCGGCGAGCAGATCGGCGACACTGCGGAACATCGGCAGCCCGGTGGCGGCCACCAGGTGCTCGAAGCGGCCGCGTGGATC
Organism: Nocardia farcinica; assembly: GCF_001182745.1. Taxonomy (NCBI): domain Bacteria; kingdom Bacillati; phylum Actinomycetota; class Actinomycetes; order Mycobacteriales; family Nocardiaceae; genus Nocardia; species Nocardia farcinica. Next base: position 516,500 of record NZ_LN868938.1, read on the forward strand.
GACCTCGAGGAACCAGTACTCCCCGTCGAGGCCGAGCCGCAGGTCGAGCACGCCGAAGCCGAGGCCGAGCGCGCCCATCAACGTGGCCAGTGACTTGCTCACCGACGCCGGTAGCTGGGCGACACCGAAGCCGAGGCTCGCCGCGGGCCGGTCGGCCAGCCGGTCGACCCCCGGCGGCACATCGATGCGCACCGCCCACTCCACGCCGTCCACCCACACCACCCGCAGGTCGCAGTCGGCGGGCACGTAGTCCTGGAAGGTGGCCGGGGTGCGGCGCAGGCCTGCGGCGGCGAGATCCGCGCGGTCGACCAGGCGCGGTCCTGCGCCGCCGCCGCGTTTGAAAACCACTGGGCCGGGCCGGGATTCGGCGAAACTACGGGCCTCGTCGGGATCGTTGGTGACCAACGTCTCGGGCACGCACAGCCCCGCGCGCAGGGCGGTCTCCCACTGCACGATGTGGCGGCAGGCGGTGCGGTCCGAGGCGGGATCGTTGACCCAGTGCGCCGGGATGGACCACAGCATGCCCTCGAGGAAGTTGTCGCATTCGGCCCGCCGGTGCGCCTCCGCGGCGGTGCCGCCGGCCGCGGTCGCGGGGTGGGGCGGGCGCCACCACACCGCCCGGGCGTCGTCGAGCCCCACTGACTGCGCCAGCGAGCGGGCGGTGCCGAGCCTGCCGAGCCGGAAGCTGCCGAAGTTGCGTGGATAGTCGGCCGGGTCGATCTGGATGGCGTTGAGGCCGTGAACTTCTCGCACGATCTCGGCCACCGCCGCGGCGTGCGGGTCACCGGCCGCGGCGACGATGAGGACCGACCCTCGGCGCGCGGGCATGGCCTGGACTCCGGTCAGCCCAGACCGGCGCGGACGACGCCGCCGGATGCGGGGTGCGGGATCGCGGGGGCCATGCGGTACTGCTCTCCGATCTGCTCGCGATTTGCCGGGGACGGTGCGAGCGCGTCTCGAATACTACCGGCGCGACCGCGGCCCGCGGCCGGGTTCGGCGGAATCCACGCCGTTCGACACGTCGATCACGGTGTCCGAACCCGCTTGTACCGAAAGATTTTCGGTATGCCGCGGACCGGGTCGCAGCGACCTCACAGCAACCGGTCAGGGGCGGCCACCGTGCCGTCCATCCTGCGGCTCTCCTGGCGCGGGCGAATGGTCTTGCCATCGGACCATTCGCCCGCGCAGGTCACGCGCAGCTCGTCGCCGCCGCGCAGCTCCCGGAGGTACCGGATGGTGTTCTCCGGCGTCACCGGGCCCACGCCTGAGGCGATGAGCTTGTCCTGGGCCACTCCGGCGGCGCGCAGCAGCAGCTCCCACCGCCGGGCGTGCGCGGCGTATCGCGGGTAGCGCCACACCGTCCGTGCCGGCACAGCGTCGTGGAGCGCCCGGTCAGTCCTTCCGGCGCACCGAGGCTTCGACGAGATCGAGCACCGCCGAGAGGTTCTCGTTCGTGTGACCGGAGGCGATCCGGGCGATCAGCCCGTCGAGCACCAGATCCAGATACCCGAGCAGCACATCGGTGGGCACGTCGTCACGCAGCGCGCCCGCGGCCTTGCGCCGCTCCAGGCGGGCCAACGTGGCGGCGGTCAGCTCCGCCGAGCGCTGGGTCCAGCCCGCGCGGAACTCCGGGTCGGTGCGCAACCGGCGCGCGATCTCCAAACGTGTTCCGAGCCAATTGAACTGCTCGGGATGGGCGAGCATGTCGCGCATGACCTGCACGATGCCCTGGTTGGCCGCGACGTCGGCCATCCGCTCGGCGTCCTCCTGGGCCAGCGCCAGGAACAGCGCGTCCTTGTCGCGGAAATGGTGGAAGATGGCGCCGCGCGAGAGCCCGATCGCCTCCTCGAGCCTGCGCACGGTCGCGCCGTCGTAGCCGTATTCGGCAAAGCAGCGCCGCGCCCCGTCGAGAATCTGGCTGCGCCGCGCGGCGAGGTGGTCATCGCTGACCTTGGGCATGGGCGAGCTCCTCCTCGGCGGACTGCGGTCGATGTGGCGAGGTCCGCGCACCGCCTTCCGGAGAAGCGGTGCGCGGACCTGCCGACTGGGTCGACGACATCGTCGTCGACGAGCGCACTCAGGCGCGAATCATGTTGCGCAGCACGTACTGCAGGATGCCGCCGTTGCGGTAGTAGTCGGCCTCACCGGGGGTGTCGATGCGGACCACGGCGTCGAAGGTGATCTTCTCGCCGTCGGCCTTGGTGGCGGTCACCTTCACCGTCTTCGGGGTGACCCCCTCGTTCAGCTTGGTGATGCCCTCGATGTCGAACACCTCGGTGCCGTCCAGGCCCAGCGACTTGGCCGACTCGCCCGCCGGGAACTGCAGCGGGATGACGCCCATGCCGATCAGGTTCGAGCGGTGGATGCGCTCGAAGGACTCGGTGATGACGGCCTTCACACCCAGCAGGCGGGTGCCCTTGGCGGCCCAGTCACGCGAGGAACCCGAGCCGTACTCCTTACCGCCGAGCACCACCAGCGGGATGCCCGCGGCCTGGTAGTTCTGCGCGGCGTCGTAGATGAACGCCTGCGGGGCGCCCTCCTGGGTGAAGTCGCGGGTGTAACCACCCGAGACGTCGTCGAGCAGCTGGTTGCGCAGCCGGATGTTGGCGAAGGTGCCGCGGATCATCACCTCGTGGTTGCCACGCCGCGAGCCGTAGGAGTTGTAGTCCTTGCGCTCGACACCGTTGGCCTCGAGGTACTGCGCGGCCGGGGTGCCGGGCTTGATGTTGCCCGCCGGGGAGATGTGGTCGGTGGTGACCGAGTCGCCCAGCAGCGCCAGCACCCGGGCGCCGGTGATGTCGGTGACCGGGGTCGGCTCCTGCGGCATGCCGTCGAAGTACGGCGCCTTGCGGACGTAGGTCGAGTTCTCGTCCCAGGCGAAGGTCTTGCCCTCCGGGGTGGGCAGCGAACGCCAGCGCTCGTCGCCCTTGAACACGTCCTTGTAGTCCTCGAGGAACATGTCGCGGCTGATCACCGCGTCGATGGTGTCCTGGATCTCCTTCGGCGACGGCCAGATGTCGCGCAGGAACACGTCGTTGCCCTCGGTGTCCTTGCCCAGCGGGTCGGTCTCGAAGTCGAAGTCCATGGTGCCCGCGAGCGCGTAGGCGATGACCAGCGGCGGCGAGGCCAGGTAGTTCATCTTCACGTCGGGGGAGATGCGGCCCTCGAAGTTGCGGTTGCCCGAGAGCACCGCGGTGACCGTGAGGTCGTTGTCGTTGATGGCCTGCGAGATCTCCTCCGGCAGCGGGCCGGTGTTGCCGATGCAGGTGGCGCAGCCGAACGCGACCAGGTTGAAGCCCAGCTTGTTCAGGTACGGCCACAGGCCGGCCTTCTCGTAGTAGCCGTTGACGACCTGCGAACCCGGCGCCATCGAGGTCTTGACCCAGGGCTTGCGCGCCAGGCCCTTCTCCACGGCGTTGCGGGCCAGCAGGGCGGCGCCCAGCATGACCGAGGGGTTGGAGGTGTTGGTGCAGGAGGTGATCGAGGCGACCACCACGGCGCCGTGGTCGAGCACGAAGTCGCCGTACTCCTCGCTGTGCACCTTGACCGGCTTGGTCGGGCGGCCCTCGGAGTTGTTGGCGGCGGTCGGCAGCACGGCGTCGTCGTCGGCGAAGGACAGCACGGCCGGGTCGCTGGCCGGGAAGGACTCCTCGACGGCCTCGTCCAGCTTCGAGTGCGGGGCGCCCTCGGCGTCGGAGGTGTAGTTGTGGATGTCCTTGCGGAAGGCGATCTTGCTCTCCGACAACAGGATCCGGTCCTGCGGGCGCTTCGGGCCTGCGATCGAGGGCACCACGGTGCTCAGGTCCAGCTCGAGGTACTCGGAGTACTCCGGCTCGAAGTCCGGGTTGTGCCACAGGCCCTGCTCCTTGGCGTAGGCCTCGACGAGCGCGAGCTGCTCGTCGCTGCGGCCGGTCAGGCGCAGGTAGTCGACGGTCACCTGGTCGATCGGGAAGATCGCGGCGGTGGAGCCGAACTCGGGGCTCATGTTGCCCAGGGTGGCGCGGTTGGCCAGCGGCACCTCGGCCACGCCCTTGCCGTAGAACTCGACGAACTTGCCGACCACGCCGTGCTTGCGCAGCATGTCGGTGACGGTGAGCACCACGTCGGTGGCGGTGACGCCCGGCTGGATCTCACCGGTGAGCTTGAAGCCGACCACGCGCGGGATCAGCATCGACACCGGCTGGCCGAGCATCGCGGCCTCGGCCTCGATGCCGCCGACGCCCCAGCCCAGCACGCCCAGGCCGTTGACCATGGTGGTGTGCGAGTCGGTGCCGACGCAGGTGTCGGGGTAGGCCTGGCCGTTGCGGACCATGACGACGCGGGCCAGGTGCTCGATGTTGACCTGGTGCACGATGCCGGTGCTCGGCGGGACGACCTTGAAGTCGTCGAAGGCGGTCTGGCCCCAGCGCAGGAACTGGTAGCGCTCACCGTTGCGCTGGTACTCGATGTCGACGTTGCGCTGGAAGGCGTCCTCGCGGCCGAACACGTCGATGATGACGGAGTGGTCGATGACCATCTCGGCGGGCGCCAGCGGGTTCACCTTGTCCGGGTCGCCGCCCAGGGTGGCGACGGCCTCGCGCATGGTGGCCAGGTCGACGATGCAGGGCACGCCGGTGAAGTCCTGCATGATGACGCGGGCGGGGGTGAACTGGATCTCGGTGTTCGGCTCGGCCGAGGCGTCCCAGTTCGCGATGGCACGGATGTGGTCGGCGGTGATGTTCGCGCCGTCCTCGGTGCGGAGCAGGTTCTCCGCGAGGACCTTCAGTGCGTAGGGGAGTTTCTCGGTGCCGGGCACGGCGGAGAGGCGGAAGATCTCGTAGGAGTTGCTTCCGACCTCGAGGGTGCCCTTGGCGCCGAAAGTATCGATACTTGTCGTCACGTCAGCTCCACTCGTCGGTGAGGGTGGGTCACCGGCGGGGCTGTGCCGGTGACTCGAGTCTTTGGAGGGGCTCCGGCCACTGGGAGTGCCGGTTCCTCGCGCCACGACCCTAACAGTACGCTTGTCCTGTGAAACGTGCGGGGTGCGGTCGGCGTGGCGTGGGCGAACACCCGGTGACCGCGTGACGTACTGTGCTCTGGCAGTGTTGGATGCCCGCCGCCGCGCACATCGGTGACGTGGCTGGACAGACCGGATGGAAGATGGCCCCCTCGCACACCTCGGTTTTCTCCCCGCTCGCCGCGGAACTGCCGCCCACCGTCGACGCGAACACCCTGGAGTCGATCAAGGAGGACGTCGCCGACAACCATGTGGCGGCGCCGAAGGGCAAGGACCAGTCCGGACTCGAGGCGATCGTGGCCGAAGCGCGAGCCGAGGGCATCCCGCTGAGCATCGTGGTGATTCCCGGCAATCCCGGTCACGACTCCAATCTACGGGACCTGGCCACCGAGGTCGGCAAGACCGAGCAGGGCACCGTGGTGGTCCTCAGTGACGACTGGGTGGGCACCTACAGCGATTCGATCAGCCGGGTCAAGCTCGAGTGGGCCGAGGACGCGGCCAAGAGCAAACAGGGCAACTCGGTGGAGGCCGCGCGCATCTTCGTCGACCGGCTCGAACAGCCGGAGACCTTCTCCTGGACCGCCATCACCGGTGTGCTCATCGCGGGCACCGCGCTGGCGGTGGCAGGTCTCCATCTGATCAAGGCGCGCCGCGCCGCCGCGCAGGAGCGGCCCGCCGTCGCCGAGCGGGACACCGCGACCATCGCCTGATTCTCGACCGGCGCCACGTCCGCCGGGGAGTTTTCCAGACGGTCGGTATGTTTTCCGGCAGCAAACCCGAACTCGTATCCGGCTAATGCCCGGCAACGCACGAATTACCCGGCTGTGATTCTGTTACCAGAGTTCTCACGGAGCATAAAGTGTCGTACGGTTCGAGTGATCGCCGATGGGGAACAAGTGGTAGCAGAGCTATCCGCCGACGGATGAGCTGGGAGGTCCCCGGTGGGGCTCGTGAGGCGAGGCCGGATTCGAGTCCTTGGAGGTGCGATGCGCGAGAGCCGCCGTGCGGGTCAGCGATCGAAGCTGTGGGTCGCCGTGGGGTTGCTGATCTGCACCGCATTGGTCGTGTCGGCCGGACCGGGTACCGCCGTACCGCCCCCGCCGCCGAATCCGAGTGACGGACAGATCGCCGACGCGGGCGCCCGCGTCGAGGCCGGGATCGGCGAGGTGGGTGCCCTGATCAACCAGGTCGCCGACGTCGAACACCAGCTGCGCGAACTCGACGATGCGGTCGCGGTGCGCCGCGAGGAGGTCAACAAGGCGCTGGTGGACCTGCAGAACGCGCGCGCGGCCGCCGACGCGGCCGCCGCCCGCGTCGAGACCACCCAGCGCGATCTGGCCACGGCGGGCGAGGAGGTCGCCAGGGCCCGGCACAATTTCGACGACTTCGCCACCCGCGCCTACACCCGGCCCGCGTCCGGCTCGATGGTGACCTACCTGGCCGCCGCCACCCCCACCGGCGCCATCGACCGCTCCGAGGTGCTCGGACTGGTGTCGAAGAACCAGCAGCAGGTGCTCGACGCGCTGCGCCGCGCCCAGATCGAACAGGGCAACCGCAATTCCGATGCGCGCGAAGCCAAATCGCTGGCTGATGCCGCGGCGGCGGCCGCCGAGCAGAAGAAGGCCGAGGCGGAGAGCGCGGTGGCCGCCGCCAAGGCCGCCCTCGACAGCGAGACCGTGCGCCGCGACGGCCTGCTCCGCGAACGCGACGCGGCCCAGTCCCGTCTGGACGCCGCGCGCGCGAACGTGCAAGGGCTACAGAACCAGCGCGAGGCCTATCAGGCCTGGGACGCGCAACGCCGCGCCGAGGAGGCCGAGGCGATCCGGGTCGCCGCCGCGGCCGCCGCCGCCCGCGCCGCCGCCGACCAGGCCGCCCGCGAACGCGCCGCACAGCTGGGCGAGGGCAAACGCCCGCACACCGAACTCGAGGACGCCCCCGCCCCGAAGAAGAGCACCACCCCCAAGCCCAGCTCACCGTCGGTGAGCGGCTCGGCGGCGGTGGAAGTCGTGGTGGACCGGGCACTTTCGCAGCTGGGCGTCACCTACGCCTGGGGTGGCGGCGACGAGGACGGCCCCACCCTCGGCATCCGCGACGGCGGCGTGGCCGACAGCTACGGCGACTACAACAAGGTCGGCTTCGACTGCTCGGGCCTGATGGTCTACGCCTTCGCCGGGATCGGCGTCTCGCTGCCGCACTACAGCGGCTATCAGTACAACGCGGGCACCCGGGTCCCGCTGGCCCAGAAGGCCCGCGGCGACATGCTGTTCTGGGGGCCGGGCGGCAGCCAGCACGTGGCCCTCTACCTCGGTGACGGGAAGATGGTCGAAGCGCCCCGGTCCGGCGACGTGGTGAAGGTGTCGCCGGTGCGTGAGGACGGCATCATGCCGTACGCGGTCCGCATCGTCACCTCCTGACGAGCGCCGAATTCCACCGATCGCGGAGCCGGTTGCGGCATCGCGGGCGATTACCTGGAATAGTTGGTGCCGCACGCACTAAGACCGAGGCGAAAGCGGGGATGTTGGTGACTTCGACGGACAGTGTGAGCGGGGCGAATCTGGCAAAGGACAAGCCGGAACCCGCGTCGGGCACCCTGGAGCGTGACGTCCAGACCCTCGAGAAGGCGATCTACGAGGTCAAGCGGGTCATCGTGGGCCAGGATCGGCTCGTGGAACGGCTGCTCGTCGGTGTGCTCGCCCGTGGTCACGTGCTCCTCGAAGGTGTGCCCGGCATCGCCAAGACGCTGGCGGTCGAGACCTTCGCCAGGGTTGTCGGCGGGTCCTTCTCCCGTGTGCAGTTCACCCCCGACCTGGTGCCCACCGACCTCATCGGTACCCGCATCTACCGCCAGGGCCGCGAGGAATTCGACACCGAGCTCGGTCCGGTGGTGGCGAACTTCGTGCTCGCCGACGAGATCAACCGCGCACCGGCCAAGGTGCAGTCCGCGCTGCTCGAGGTCATGGCCGAGCGGCACGTCTCGATCGGCGGCAAGACCTACCCGATGCCCGATCCGTTCCTGGTCATGGCGACCCAGAACCCGATCGAGAGCGAGGGCGTGTACCCGCTGCCGGAGGCGCAGCGCGACCGCTTCCTGTTCAAGGTCGTCGTCGACTACCCCTCGGTGGAGGAGGAGCGCGAGATCATCTACCGGATGGGCGTCACCCCGCCGGAGGCCAAGCAGATCCTCGGCCCCGAGGACCTGATCCGGCTGCAGAAGGTCGCCGCGAACACCTTCGTGCACCACGCGCTGGTCGACTACGTCGTCCGGGTCATCGCCGCGACCCGCAAGCCGCTCGACTACGGCATGGCCGACGTCGCGAACTGGATCGCCTACGGCGCCTCCCCGCGCGCGAGCCTCGGCATCATCGCCGCCGCCCGCGCGGTCGCGCTGATCCGCGGGCGCGACTACGTGGTGCCGCAGGACGTGGTCGAGGTGATCCCGGACGTGCTGCGCCACCGGTTGGTGCTGTCCTACGACGCGCTCGCCGACGAGGTGAGCCCGGAAGACGTCATCCGGCGGGTCCTGCAGACCGTCGGCCTGCCGCAGGTCGCGCCGCAGGCGGTGCCCGCAGGCGCGCAGGCCGCGCCCGCGGGTCCGCCGCAGCAGCACCAGCAGCAGATCCCGCAGCCGCCCGCCCAGCAGGGTCAGGGCCAGCAGGGTCAGGGTCAGCCGGGTCAGCAGGGTCAGGGCGCGCCGAACCAGGGCGCCCAGGCCCCGATGGCCCCGGCCGGCACCAACCAGCCCAAGTGACGTCGGCGTCGGGTGTGCCCGAGAACCCGCGCGACGCTCGACCCGAGGTTTCCCGAGTGACGATGTCATCGCATGCCCCGCCCTCGTTCCGGGCGGGCGAGCTGTCGGACGCGCGGCTGTCGGCCGCGCTGAAGACCCTGGAGCTGACCGTGCGCCGCCGCCTCGACGGCGTGCTGCACGGCGACCATCTCGGCCTGATTCCCGGCCCGGGGTCCGAGCCGGGGGAGTCGCGGCTCTACCAGCCCGGCGACGACGTGCGCCAGATGGACTGGTCGGTCACCGCCCGCACCACGCATCCGCACGTGCGGCAGATGATCGCCGACCGCGAGCTGGAGACCTGGATGGTCCTCGACCTGTCGGCCAGTCTCGACTTCGGCACCGCCGCCTGCCAGAAGCGGGATCTGGCGATCGCCGCCGCGGCCGCGATCACCTACCTCACCAGTGGTGGGGGCAACCGGATCGGCGCGGTGGTCGCCACCGGCGAACAACTGGTGCGAATTCCCGCGCGCAGCGGGCGGATCCACGCCCAGACGCTGCTGCGCTCGATCGCGACCACCCCGCACGCGCGCGACGGCGTGCGCGGTGATCTGCGCGGCGCCATCGAATCGCTGCGCCGCCCGCAGCGCAAACGCGGCCTCGCGGTGATCATCAGCGACTTCCTCGGCGAGATCGATTGGCAGCGTTCGCTGCGCGCCATCTCCGCGCGGCACGATCTGCTGGCCGTCGAGGTACTCGATCCCCGCGACCTGGAACTGCCCGACGTGGGCGATGTGGTGCTGCACGATCCCGAGACCGGCCGCACCCGCGAATTCAGCGTCACGCCCACGCTGCGCGCCGATTTCGCCGCCGCCGCGCAACGCCACCGCGACCAGGTGGCCCAGGCGCTGCGCAGCTGCGGTGCACCGGTGCTGACCTTGCAGACCGATCGCGACTGGATCGCCGACGTGGTCCGGTTCGTGTCCACCCGGCGCCACAGCTTCGGCGCCCCGACCGGGCGGGTGCCTCGCCAGTGAGTATTTCGCATTTCACCGCACTGATCTGGCTCGGCTTCCTGGCGGTGGTCGCGCTCATCGCGCTCGGCTACGTGCTGGTGCAGCGGTCCCGGCACCGGCAGATGCTGCGGTTCAGCAACATGGAGGTGCTGGAGAAGGTCGCGCCGTCGCGGCCCTCGCCGCTGCGGCACGCGCCGATCGCGCTGATGCTGGTCGGCCTGGTGTTCCTCACCATCGCCGCGGCGGGACCGACCTCGGTGCAGAAGGTGCCGCGCAATCGGGCGACGGTCGTGCTCGTCATGGACGTGTCGCTGTCGATGGAGGCCACCGACGTGCCGCCGAGCCGGCTCGAGGTGGCCCAGCAGGCGGGCAAGGAGTTCGTCGACGGCCTCACCCAGGGCATCAACCTCGGCTTCGTCACCTTCGCGGGCACGGCCTCGGTCATGCAGTCGCCGACCACCAACCGGGAGGCGGTCAAGGCCGCCATCGACAACATCAAGCTGGCCGAGCGCACCGCCACCGGCGAGGGCATCCTCACCGCGTTGCAGTCCATCGAGACGCTGGCGACCGTGCTCGGCGGTGCCGAGACCCCGCCGCCGGCGCGTATCGTGCTCATGTCCGACGGCAAACAGACCGTGCCCGACGACAAGGATGTCGACAACCCCCGGCATGCCTTCACCGCCGCCCGCCTCGCCAAGAGCAAGGGCATCCCGGTCTCGACGATCTCCTTCGGTACCGAATGGGGCTCGGTGGAGATCCCCGACCAGGACGGCCAGGGCGGCTCGCAGCGGGTCAAGGTGCCGGTGGACAACGAGTCGCTGCGCGAGATCGCCAAGCTCTCCGGCGGCGAGTTCTACACCGCCTCCAGCCTGGAGGAACTGACCGCCGTCTACGACACGCTCGAGGAGCAGATCGGCTACGAGACCACCCGCGGCGATGCCAGCCGCCCGTGGTTGCTGCTCGGCATGCTGGTCGTCGCCGCGGGCATCGTGACGGGCCTGCTCTATCGTCAACGCCTGCCGTAGCCGCACGCCGTTGTGGCATCGCACAAGGTGCGCTGCCCGCACGCGGACGCAGGAATTCGAACAGATAGGTTAACTCCCATGACCAACATCACATCGCGATCGGTCCTGGTGACCGGCGGAAACCGCGGCATCGGCCTCGCGGTCGCGCGACGCCTGCTCGCCGACGGTCACAAGGTCGCCGTCACCCATCGTGGCTCGGGCGTGCCGGACGGCCTGTTCGGTGTCAAGTGCGACGTCACCGACACCGAGTCGGTCGACCGCGCCTTCGCCGAGGTCGAGGCGCACCAGGGGCCGGTGGAGGTGCTGGTGGCCAACGCGGGCATCGTCGCCAACACCTTGCTCATGCGGATGAGCGACGAGCAGTTCACCAGCGTGATCGACGCCAACCTCACCGGCGCGTGGCGCTGCGCCAAGCGCGCCAACCGCGCGATGCTGCGGGCCAAGTTCGGCCGGATCATCTTCCTCGGCTCGGTCGTCGGCCTCGGTGGCGGTCCCGGCCAGGTCAACTACGCGGCGTCCAAGTCGGGCCTGATCGGGATGGCGCGATCGATCACCCGCGAGATCGGGTCGCGCAACATCACCGCCAACGTGGTCGCCCCCGGCTTCATCGAGACCGACATGACTCGTGACGAGGTCACCGAGGAGATGCGCGAGGTCGTGCTGAAGTACGGTGTGCCCGCGGGCCGTCCGGGTCAGCCCGAGGAGGTGGCCGCCGCGATCAGCTTCCTCGCCTCCGACGACGCCTCCTACATCAACGGCGCGGTGATCCCGGTCGACGGCGGCATGGGCATGGGCCACTAGTATCCCGCTGGCCCGCAGCAACGGACTTTCGACATCAGGAGAACCGAGAAACTCATGGGCGGACTGCTCGAAGGCAAGACCATCCTGGTCACCGGCATCATCACCGACGCCTCCATCGCGTTCCACGCGGCGGCGATGGCCCAGGAACAGGGCGCGAAGGTGATCATCACCGGTATCCCGGAGCGGCTGCGGCTCATCGACCGCATCGCCAAGCGGCTGCCGAAGGAGGTTCCGCCCGCCATCGGTCTCGACGTCACCAACGAGGAGGACCTGGCCGGACTCGCGGACAAGATCCGCGAGCTCGCGCCCGAGGGACTCGACGGTGTGCTGCACTCGATCGCCTTCGCACCGCGCACCCTGATGGGCCCGGAGGCGCTGCCGTTCCTGGAGGGCCCCGGCCCGGACGCGGCCAAGGCGTTCGAGATCTCCGCGTGGAGCTACGCCTCGCTGGCCCGCGCGGTGCTGCCGGTGATGAACGAGGGCGGCTCGCTGGTCGGCATGGACTTCGACCCGCGCACCGCCATGCCGTACTACAACTGGATGGGCGTGGCCAAGGCCGCGCTGGAGTCGGTGAACCGCTACGTCGCCCGCGAGGTCGGCACCGCCAAGAAGGTCCGCTCCAACCTGATCGCCGCGGGCCCGATCAAGACGCTGGCCGCCAAGGCCATCGCGGGCACCGCCACCGACGACGCGGCCAAGCTCAACCAGCTCAACATCTACTGGGACGGCGCCTCGCCGATCGGCTGGGATGTCGACGACCCGACCGCGGTGGCCAAGTCCATCGTGGCGCTGCTGTCGGACTGGCTGCCCGCCACCACCGGTTCGATCATCTACGTCGACGGCGGTGCCAGCCACAACACCTGGTTCCCGGAGAACTGGTCGGCCAACTGAGCGAAGGAGGACCCGTGGCCGTCGAGGCGCTGCTGCTGCTGTCCTTCGGCGGCCCGGAACGCCCCGAGGACGTGATGCCGTTCCTGGAGAACGTCACCCGGGGCCGTGGGGTGCCGCGTGCCCGCCTCGAGGAGGTCGCCCAGCACTACCTGCACTTCGGCGGCGTCTCGCCGATCAACGCGCTCAACCGCGACATCATCGCCGGTGTCGAGCGCGAACTCGACGAGGCGGGCATCGACCTGCCGGTGTATTTCGGCAACCGCAACTGGCATCCGATGGTCGAGGACACCGTCGCGGAGATGGCCCGCGACGGGGTGACCGGCGCCCTGGTCTTCCCCACCTCGGCCTGGGGCGGCTACTCCGGGTGCCGCCAGTACCACGAGGACATCGAGCGGGCCAGGGCGGCCGTCGGCCCCGCCGCCCCGCACCTGACCAAGCTGCGCCAGTACTTCGACCACCCGCTGTTGATCGAGGCGTTCGCCGACGCGATCCGCGCCGCCCTGGAACGGCTGCCCGCGGATCGGCGTGACCGTGCCCGGCTGGTGTTCACCGCGCACTCGGTGCCGGTCGCCGCCGACGCCGCCGCCGGTCCGCCCGCCGACGGCGGCGAGCTGTACAGCCGTCAGGTCGCCGATGCCGCCCGATTGTGCGCGGCGGCAACGGGTTTCGCCGATCACGACCTGGTGTGGCAGTCCCGCTCCGGGCCGCCGCAGGTGCCGTGGCTCGAGCCCGACATCGTCGATCATCTGGAGGACCTGGCGGGCCGGGGGGTGGACGCGGTCGTGGTGTGCCCGGTCGGCTTCGTCTCCGACCACCTCGAGGTCATCTGGGATCTGGACAACGAGGCGAAGGACAAGGCTGCCGAGCTCGGCATGGCGTTCGCGCGGGCGTCGACGCCGGGCACCGACCCGCGGTTCCCGCGGTTGGTGGTGGAGCTGATGCGTGAGCATCTGGACGGCCTGGCTCCGCGCAGGCTGGGTGCCGAACCGGGCTACGGGTGCACCATCGACGGGGTGCCGTGCGCGAGCGGATGCTGTGCGCCGCAACGCCGCCCGGCGGCCGCGGGCCGCTGACCGGCGCTCACCGATCGTCTCACCCGCGCGCGGCCGCGTGTACCGCGACCAGCCGGGCGGCGCGGATGGCGTCCCACAGCGGGCGCAGCAGATTCTCCTGTGCGCCGATCGCGCTGGCGGAGGTCGGCGCCGACGCCGGTTCCCGTTGCGCCACCGTGAGGATGGCCGCGACGTGGTCGGCGGTGTCGAGAATCCGCTTGGCGCGCAACGGGATCGACTCGGGGTAGTCGTGGCGGGCGTAACCGGCCAGCTCGGCTTCGATCAGTTCACGCGGGTCGGAGTCCGCGGCGCCGATGCTCGTGGTGTGCAGCTTCATCAGGGCGTCGGCGGCGTCGCGGACGGCTTCCCGCATCGTGTACTCGGCCTCGCCGAGGGAGAGGTCCGGTCCGGCCGCCGGGGGGACGGTGACGGTGTAGATCGTCCACTGCAGGGTGTCGTCGTCGGCCCACAGCGGGATCAGCCCGGTGCCCTCGGCGCCGGGCGCGCCGATCAACAGGCCCTCCTCGGCCTCGATCGCGTCGGCGGCGAACTCGGTGCCGACCGGCAGTCCGCGCACGTCGCCGGGCACCGGCAGCACCAGTCGCAGCTGCGCCTGCGGCGCGCTCATCGCCTCGCGAATGACCTTGAGCAGCGGCATGACCCCGCTACCCGCTGCCGCGCCGCGCGAGGACCACGGCAGGTCGGAGCGGCCGCCGGTGACCGGGTCACCGGCGGCGATGGTGTGCCTGGACGCCCAGGCGTGCAGCGCCTCGAGCACATCGTCGGGCGCACTGTTGCCGGCCAGCCAGGAGCCGGCCCACACCGTCAGCGTGGCACTGGGAGAGCACATAATCTTCGAGCATAAAGGGGTTCGCGCTCGCGCACCCGCGGGTGTGGCTACTCCGGTTCGGTGACGAAGTCGATGAGCCGTTCCACCGCGCCGATGAGGGGGGACTCCAGGTCGCGGAAGCTCGTCACCGCCTGGTACACCCGCCGCCAGCCGTCCTGCGGCGTTCCCCAGCCGAGCCGGTGGCAGACGCCGGTCTTCCAGTCCTCCCCGCGCGGCACCGCGGGCCACTCCCGGATGCCGAGCGCGGCCGGGCGCACCGCCTGCCACACGTCGACGTAGGGGTGGCCGGTCACCAGCACGTACGGGCCGAGACCGGTGGTGAGCTGGGTTTCCTTGGAGCCGGTGACCAGGTGGTCGACCAGCACGCCGACCCGCCTGCCCGGGCCCGGCCCGAACGCGGTGAGCCGCTCGGCGAGGTTGTCCAGCCCCTCCAGGTGCTCGACGACCACGCCCTCGACCCGCAGGTCGTGGCCCCACACCCGCTCGACCAGTGCGGCGTCGTGCACACCCTCCACCCAGATGCGACTGGCCTTGGCGACCTTCGCGCGCAGCCCCTCCACCCGGGTCGACCCCGACGCCGAGCGCGTCGGCTTCCGCGGCGCGGCGACCGCCGGGCGCACCAACGTGACCGGCTTGCCGTCGATCAGGAACGCCGCCTCGCGCATCGCGAACAGCCGGACCACCCCGCGCCCGTCCTCGAGTTTCACGAACTCGCCGTCGTAGCTGCGGTCGAATCCGACGACGGCGCCGCAGAATCCGGTCGCGGCGTCCTCCACCACGAGATCGCGTTCGGCGGGCACCGTCGGCACCGCCCGTTTCTTCGTCCTGGCATGTCCGGAGAAGATGTCGCCGGAGTAGATGTCGCCGGAGCGACTGTCACCGCCGAACCTGTCACGCGTACCCACCCGTCCGAAACTACCCGGCCACGCCGCGATTTCGGTTCTGCGACGCGGGGGTGTCGCCCGACGTTCACCGAGCACCCGCGCGATCCGGCGTCCCCGGACTACAGTGGGGGCGTGGCCGCAATCGCTTGGCTGGTCGCGGGAATCCTGCTCGCGGCCGCGGAGATGCTCGTCGGGGATCTGACCCTGCTGATGATCGGGGTGGCCGCCCTCGGCACGGCCGGGGTCAGCGCCGCCGCCGATACCTCGGTGATCGTCGACGCGGTGGTCTTCGGCGTGATCACCCTCGTGCTGCTGCTCGGGGTTCGTCCGGTGTTGCGCCGCCGGTTCGGTACGCCGCCGCCGGTGCCGACCAACGTGCACGCGCTCCCGGGCAAGACCGCGCTGGTGCTCGAGGAGGTGACCGACACCGCCGGGCTGGTGAAGCTGGCCGGCGAGGTGTGGACGGCGCGGCCGATGAATCAGGGGGACGTCTTCGAACCGGGGACGACCGTGTCCGTGATGGAGATCGACGGCGCGACGGCCGTCGTGTGGAAGGGTCCGTGATGGCTGTATTGATCGTCGCCGCGGTGCTGGTGCTGCTCATCGTGGTGGTGGCCTTCAAATCGATCGCGCTGGTGCCGCAGGCCGAGGCCGCCGTCATCGAGCGGCTCGGGCGGTATTCGCGGACGGTGTCGGGCCAGCTGACCTTCCTGGTGCCCTTCGCCGACCGCATCCGGGCCAAGGTCGACCTGCGTGAGCGGGTGGTCTCCTTTCCGCCGCAGCCGGTGATCACCCAGGACAACCTCACCCTGCAGATCGACTCGGTGGTGTATTTCCAGGTCACCAGCCCGCAGGCGGCGGTCTACGAGATCAGCAACTACATCGCCGCGGTCGAACAACTCACCGTCACCACCCTGCGCAACGTCGTGGGCGGGATGACGCTGGAGGAGACGCTGACCTCGCGCGACCAGATCAACAGCCAGCTGCGCGGCGTCCTCGACGAGGCGACCGGGCGCTGGGGCCTGCGGGTGGCCCGCGTCGAGCTCAAGGCCATCGATCCGCCGCCCTCCATCCAGGAATCGATGGAGAAGCAGATGAAGGCCGACCGCGAGAAGCGGGCGATGATCCTCACCGCGGAGGGCACCCGCGAATCGCAGATCAAGACGGCCGAGGGCGCCAAGCAGGCGCAGATCCTCGCCGCGGAAGGTGCCAAGCAGTCGGCGATCCTGGCGGCCGAGGGTGAACGCCAGAGCCGCATCCTGCGCGCGCAGGGTGAGCGGGCGGCGGCGTACCTGCAGGCGCAGGGCCAGGCCAAGGCGATCGAGAAGGTCTTCGCCGCGATCAAGGCGGGCAAGCCGACCCCGGAGTTGCTGGCCTACCAGTACATGCAGACGTTGCCGATGGTCGCCCGCGGCGATGCCAACAAGGTCTGGCTGGTGCCCAGCGATTTCGGCAAGGCGCTGGAAGGCTTCGCCAAGAGCTTCGCGAGCAAGGACGCCGACGGCGTGTTCCGCTACGAGCCGCCCGCCGACGACAGCGAACCGGTGAAGGTGGAGGACGACTCCGACGTGGCCGACTGGTTCGACATGGCGTCGGACCCGACCATCGAACGTGCCGTGCGCGCCGCCGAGGCGACCGCACGGCAGCCGGTCGAGGGGATGGCGCCGCCGGTGGGCCAGCCGGTGCGGCCGCCCGCGCCCCAGCAACCGCCCGCGCAGCAGCAGGCATGGCCGCCCGCGCCGCAGACGGATCCGCAGGACGGTGCGTGGCAGCCCCGCCCGGGCACACCGTGACCGACTGACTGAACGGAGCTGTGCGACTCCCGCCGTGCCGTTTGCTGAAAAGTTGCGGACGGTCCGGTCTCGGGTTACGGTGTGTGCCGTTCGAGAGCCGTGGGCAGGCGCCGTCATCCGACGTTCAGGGAGAATCCGATGTACGACCAGCCGTTCGCCGGTGCTTTGCCAGAATCGACGAGCGGGACCGTGCGGGCGGGACGCCGAACGATCGGCGATCCGCTGGCCACCGGCGAGTTCCGCCGCAACGGCGTGCCGGTCTGGGCGGGTATCGGTCGGCCGGTGCCGGTGGGGGAGCGCACCGGCTGGCGGTGCCGGGTGCGGGTGGAGCGCGGCTCCCGATTGGAACAGTCGCAGGTGGTGGCGCCCACCGAGCGCGAGGTGCTGCGGATGGCGCTGGAACTGGTGAGCACCCGGCTCGGGATGACCGAGGCGCAGTTCCTCGACGGCGCCCTGATCCGCTCGAACGCCTCCGGCTACCTGCTGGCCGCTGCCCGCTGACCCGCACCGCGAGCCGCCCGGGCTCGCGTTGGCGCACACCGGGATTCGGACCAAGCGGTACGACCGGTGAACGGGCGTCGAATACATTCCGCCTCGATTGACTGTGCCGCGCGCCGCCGTTCTAATGAACGATGGCGCGATTCGCGCGCCGGATTCCGACGAACGAAGCGGGGTGAGCGGCAGATGCCGGATGACAGTATCGATGCCTACTGCCGGTCATTTCCCGTGCGACGAAGCTGTCCGGTTCGTCGCTGATCCGTGCGCCGCGCCCGAATCGTCAAGGGCCACAGCGTGAACGCCGCACGGACGCCCGATCCGACGTGTCCCGACCAGCCCCTGCCTGGAGTCCCGCCGTGAGCACTGCCCGCCTCGAACCCGTGCCCGCCGCCCGCGCGGCGACCCCGTCGCGTCCGCGCATCGCCGTTCCATCGGTGCGTGGGAGGTCACGATGACGAAATCCCTACGCGCGCCCGCCGATCGGTTCGACACCGAGGTGCTCGGCATGCACTGGATCCCGCTGCCGTCCTCGGACGAGGACACCGCGGCGGTGCTGCGCGAGCGGCTCGGCGTCGATTTCACGACGCCGCGCGACGGGGTCACCGCGCAGGGTGATTTCACGTATCTGCCGGTGACGGTGAACTACTGCCGCGGCGAGCGGGTCGAGCGGGAGACCATCGTCTTCGCGCTCGGCACCGAGTTCGTCGTCACGCTGCAACCGGCCGAGCCCTTCCTGCCGTTCGAGACCGCCATCGCGGCCATGCGCCGTGACGCCACTCTCACCGGTTCCTCCTACGGTGTGACCTTCGCCCTGCTGTGGGCGCTCAACGACGCCTCCGACCGGGTGCTGCGCTGGGTGGGCCATACCGTCGAGGCGCAGCGCGACATCCTCGACGCCGCCACCGCCGAGCACGGCAACGGGCTGGGCGCCGGGCCTGCCCGCGAGGTGATCCACCGGCTCGGCGCCGCCGAACGGGTCGTCGCCCGGGTGCGCGAGACCCAGGCGCAGCTGGCCGCGGCCGCCCGCCATCTCGACGTCGACTACGCCGCACAGACCAGCGGGCTCGGCGAGCGGATCGGCTCGCTCGTGGCCGACATCGAGGGCGTGGCCCGGCGGGCCGAGCGCGAGCACGACGGCTTGCGTTTCCTGGCCCAGACCGCCACCGCCTGCCTCGGGGTGCGCCAGAGCGGCATCCTGCGGCTGCACACCGGCGTGGTCGCGGTGTTCCTGCCGCCCACCGTGCTGGCCGCCTCCTACGCGGCCGAGTTCACCTGGCTGCCGCGGCTGGACCCGATCCCGGCCCTGTTCGTCTTCGTGGTCGTGACCGCGCTGGCCGCCGCCGTTCCGCTGCACTACCTCGGCCGCGGCGAGCGGCGCACCTAGGAGCGCGGCCCCGCGGCGACGGCGACCGGTTCCGGCGCGGGGTCGACCGGCTGCCACCGGGCATCGACCACCAGGCCCACCAGGCCGATGCCGAGACACACCGCGGAGACGACGAGCATGGCCGGATGGGTGCCGCCGGTGAGCGCGTCGGCCAGGATCACCGTGGCGACGGTGCCGGGCGCCGAACCGACCACGGTCGCCAGCAGATAGGGGCGCACCCGGATCGAGGTCAGCGCACAGCAGTAGTTGACGACCGAGAACGGCGCGAAGGAGATCAGCCGCAGCGACCCCACGGCCAGCCAGCCGCGTCGGCGCAACCGGTCGTCGACCGCCCGCACGGCAGGATGGGTGAGTCGCGCGGCCACCCGGTCGCGGTCCAGCGCGCGCACCAGAAGCAGGGCGAGCACGGCGGCGACGGCGGTGGCGGACAACGCGATCGCGCTGCCCAGCAGCGAACCGAACAGCACCCCGCAGCTGATCGTCAGCACGGTGCGCGGGACCGGCGCGACCGCGACCAGCGCGTAGAACAGGAAGAACAGTGGCGGGAACCAGACACCGAGCGAGCCCGCCCAGTCCTGGATCTGCTGGGGGGTGGGCAACGGCACCAGCAGCGCGACCGCGAACAGCGCGCCGAGCCCGGCGAGGGCGACGACGATACGCGGATTCCGCAACAGCCTGGTCACTCGCGACAGGTTACCGGTTGGTAGTGGCGGCCAGGGTCAACCGCCGCATCCGCTGCCGCTAGCATCAAGGGAAACGGGACGAATGCTCGTTAACCAATGTGCTCGCTGAGCTGGGCGAATGCGAGGTATCGGGCGCACACACGAGGTGCGCGCCCCGTGGTCGAGTGGAAGAGGGACAGCAGCTATGCCGATTGCTTCAGATCCGTCTCCCGGCGCGGAGACGGTTCCGCAGTACGCCGCGTGGCGCAAGGGAGTGGCGGGCGTGCTCGCCAAGGCGCGCAAGGTGGACGTGGCCGATCTGCCCGACGAGCCGGAACAGCTGCTCACGCAGACGACCTACGACGGACTGGCCGTCGCCCCGCTCTACACGCGGCGCGACGAGCGCCCGGAGCCGCCGTTGCCCGGCGTCTTCCCGTTCGTGCGCGGCCGGGACGCCACCCTTGACGTGCACCGGGGCTGGGACGTGTGCGCGGACATCACCGAAACCGATGCCGCCGCGGCGAATCGGGAGATCCTCGCGGGGCTGGAGAACGGGCTGAGCGCCGTGCGGGTGGGCGTCGGCGAGCACGGCGTGCCCGTCGCCGAACTGCCGACCGCCCTGCGCGGTCTGTTGTTCGAGCTCGCGCCGCTCAGCCTGGCCGCGGGCGCGGCCCTGCCCGAGGCCGCCGCGCAGCTGTACGCGGTGCTCGACGACTACCGCGTCGACGACCGCGCGGCCATCCGGATCGGCCTCGGCGCCGCGCCGCTGACCAGCCGCTTCGCCGGTGCGGCCGACGTCGACTCGGACCGGGCCGTCGAGCTGGCGAAGCAGGCCGTCGCGCGCACCGAGACAGTGCGCGCGATCACCGTGGACGGCACCGTCTTCCACAACGCCGGCGCTTCCGACGCCCAGGAACTCGGCGCCGTGGTGGCCGCCGGCCTCGAGTACCTGCGCGCGCTCACCGGCGCCGGTGTCGACATCGCCGACGCGCTGGGTCAGCTGGAGTTCCGCCTCGCCGCCACCGACGACCAGTTCGCGACCATCGCGAAATTCCGCGCGGCGCGCACGGTCTGGGCGCGGGTCGCGCACGTCTGCGGCGCGCCCGACTTCGGCGGCGCCCCCCAGCACGCGGTCACCTCGGCCGCGATGATGAGCAAGCGTGATCCGTGGGTGAACATGCTGCGCACCACGCTGGCCGCGTTCGGCGCGGGCGTCGGCGGGGCCGACTCGCTGACCGTGTTGCCGTTCGACTGCGCGCTGCCGCCCGGCGAGCTCGGTGTGTCGAAGTCGTTCTCCGACCGCATGGCGCGCAACACCCAGCTGCTGCTGCTCGAGGAATCCCACCTCGGTCACGTGCAGGATCCCGGTGCGGGTTCCTGGTACATCGAGGACTACACCGCGAAGCTCGCGGCCAAGGCCTGGGAGTTCATGCAGGAGCTGGAGAAGGCGGGCGGCTACCGCGCCGCGCTGGACGCCGGCCTGCTCGGGCAGCGGATCGCCGAGACCAAGGCGACCCGCGACGCCGATGTGGCGCACCGCAGGACCGCCGTCACCGGCGTCAACGAATTCCCGAACCTGGCCGAGAAGCCGCTGTCGGAGCAGGCGCGGACGCCCGGCGAGATCGCCCGCTACGGCGCCGCCTTCGAAGCGCTGCGCGACCGCTCCGACGCCTACCTCGAGGCCAACGGCGCGCGGCCGAAGGCGCTGCTGGTGCCGCTGGGCACGGTGGCCGAGCACAACGTGCGGGTCACCTTCATCGCGAACCTGCTCGCCTCGGGCGGTATCGAGTCGGTGAATCCGGGCCCGCTCGAGGTGTCGGCCGTCGAGGCCGCCGCGAAGGAAGCGGGCGCCCCGATCGCGGTGCTGTGCGGTTCGGACGCGCGTTACGGCGCGGAGGCCGGTGCGGCGGTGGCGGCGCTGCGCGCGGCCGGAGTGGAAACGGTGCTGCTGGCCGGCGCGGAGAAGGCCGTCGCCGACCTCGACGCGGCGCAGCGCCCGGACGGCTTCCTCACCGCGAAGATCGACGCGGTGGCGCAACTGTCCGGCCTGCTGGAGAAGGTGGGAGCCTGATGACCCTCAGTCACATCGAAGAACCGGGCGACGTGGCCCACCTGGTGGGCAACTTCGCCGAGGTGCCGCTGACCGAGCACGATCCCGAGCCCGCCGCGGTGGACGCCGCGCAGGTCGAGGAGTTCGTGCGCACGGCCGCCGCGGCCAACAACTACACCCCCGACCAGCTGACCTGGTCGACCCCGGAGGGCATCGACGTGCCGCCGGTGTTCACCAAGGCCGACCGGGACGCCGTCGCCGCGGCGGGCTACCCGCTCGACAGCGTGCCGGGTGTGGCGCCGTTCGTGCGCGGCCCGTACCCGACCATGTACGTCAACCAGCCGTGGACCATCCGCCAGTACGCGGGCTTCTCCACGGCCGCCGACTCCAACGCCTTCTACCGTCGCAACCTGCAGGCGGGCCAGAAGGGTCTGTCGGTCGCCTTCGACCTGGCCACCCACCGTGGCTACGACTCCGATCACCCGCGCGTGCAGGGCGATGTCGGCATGGCCGGCGTGGCGATCGATTCGATCCTGGACATGCGCCAGCTCTTCGATCACATCCCGCTGGACCAGGTCTCGGTGTCGATGACCATGAACGGCGCGGTGCTGCCGATCCTGGCGCTGTACGTGGTGGCCGCCGAGGAGCAGGGCGTCAAGCCCGAGCAGCTGGCCGGAACGATTCAGAACGACATTCTGAAGGAGTTCATGGTCCGCAACACCTACATCTACCCGCCCAAGCCCTCGATGCGGATCATCTCCGACATCTTCGCCTACACCAGCGCGAAGATGCCGAAGTTCAACTCGATCTCCATCTCCGGCTACCACATCCAGGAGGCGGGCGCGACCGCCGACCTGGAACTCGCCTACACCCTCGCCGACGGCGTGGAGTACATCCGGGCCGGTATCGACGCGGGCATGGAGGTCGACAAGTTCGCCCCCCGGCTGTCGTTCTTCTGGGCGATCGGCATGAACTTCTTCATGGAGGTCGCGAAGCTGCGCGCGGGCCGGCTGCTGTGGAGCGAGCTGGTGTCGAAGTTCGAGCCGAAGAACTCGAAATCGCTGTCGCTGCGCACCCATTCGCAGACCTCCGGCTGGTCGCTGACCGCCCAGGACGTCTACAACAACGTGGCGCGCACCTGCATCGAGGCGATGGCCGCCACCCAGGGCCACACCCAGTCCCTGCACACCAACGCCCTGGACGAGGCGCTGGCGCTGCCGACCGACTTCTCGGCCCGCATCGCCCGCAACACCCAGCTGCTGATCCAGCAGGAGTCCAACACCACCCGGCCGATCGACCCGTGGGGCGGCTCCTACTACGTCGAATGGCTGACCCATCAGCTGGCCGAGCGTGCCCGCGCGCACATTGCCGAGATCGAGGCGCACGGCGGTATGGCGCAGGCGATCTCGGAGGGCATCCCGAAGCTGCGCATCGAGGAGGCCGCCGCCCGCACCCAGGCGCGCATCGACACCGGCCAGCAGCCGGTGATCGGCGTCAACAAGTACCAGGTCGAGGAGGACCAGGCGGTCGAGGTCCTCAAGGTCGAGAACTCCCGCGTGCGCGCCGAGCAGATCGAGAAGCTGCGCCGCCTGCGCGCCGAGCGCGACCAGGACGCGGTCGACCGTGCCCTGGCCGAGCTCACCCGCGCCGCCGCCGCCACCCAGGGCGGTATGGAGAACAACCTGCTGGCCCTGGCCATCGACGCCGCCCGCGCCAAGGCCACCGTCGGGGAGATCTCCGACGCGCTGGAGAAGGTCTACGGCCGCCACCAGGCCGAGATCCGTACCCTGTCGGGTGTGTACCGGGACGAGGCCGGAAAGGTCACCAACATCACCATCGCCGGCAAGCTGGTCGAGGAGTTCGCCGAGGCCGAGGGCAGGCGTCCGCGCATCCTCGTCGCCAAGATGGGTCAGGACGGGCACGACCGAGGCCAGAAGGTGATCGCCACCGCCTTCGCCGACCTCGGCTTCGACGTCGATGTGGGCCCGCTGTTCCAGACCCCCGAGGAGGTGGCGCAGCAGGCGGCCGACAACGACGTCCACATCGTCGGTGTCTCGTCGCTGGCCGCGGGCCATCTCACGCTGGTGCCCGCCCTGCGGCAGGCACTGGCCGATGTCGGACGCCCCGACATCATGGTCGTGGTCGGCGGCGTCATCCCGCCCGGTGACTTCGACGAGCTGTACCAGGCGGGCGCCGCGGCGATCTTCCCGCCCGGCACCGTCATCGCCGACGCCGCCATCGACCTGCTGCGCAAGCTCGCCGGCGAGCTGGGTCACGAACTGGAGGGTTCCGCGGCGGAATGAGCGACCCGGGTTCCGCCGCGCCCACCCGGGCGCGGCGGAAGATCGACGTAGACGAACTCGCCGCCGCCGTCCGGCGCAACGACCGAGCGGCCCTGGCACGGGCGATCACCCTGGTCGAATCGACCAGATCCGATCACCGGGCCCTCGCGCAACAGTTGCTGCTGCGCCTCACCCCCGAAGACGGTGATTCGGCGACCGCCGTGGTCTCCAACCGAGTCGGCATCACCGGTGTGCCCGGCGTCGGCAAGTCGACCTTCATCGACGCGCTCGGCATGTACCTGATCGGGAAGGGACACAAGGTCGCCGTGCTCGCGGTCGACCCGTCGTCCACCCGGACCGGTGGTTCGATCCTCGGCGACAAGACGCGCATGGCCCGATTGTCGGTGGAGCCCAACGCCTTCATCCGGCCGTCGCCGACCGCGGGCACCCTCGGCGGCGTCGCCAAGGCCACCCGGGAGACCATCGTCCTGCTCGAAGCCGCCGGCTACGACGTGATCCTGGTCGAGACCGTCGGTGTTGGACAGTCCGAGGTGACGGTCGCGAACATGGTCGACGTGTTCTGCTTCCTCACATTGGCGCGCACCGGCGACCAGTTGCAGGGCATCAAGAAGGGTGTGCTGGAACTGGCCGAGATCGTGGCCGTCAACAAGGCCGACGGCAAGCACGCGATCGAGGCCAAGTCGGCCGCCCGCGAACTGGCCGGCGCACTGCGCCTGATCCACCCGCGCGACGCACTCTGGCGCCCCCCGGTCCTCACCATGAGCGGCCTGGAAGGCACCGGCCTGGACGAGTTCTGGGAAACCGTGCTCAAACACCGCCGGGTACTCACCGACGCGGGCGCTTTCGACGAGAAACGCCGCAGGCAGTTGATCGACTGGACCTGGACGATGGTGCACGACCAATTGCTGCGGCGGCTGGCGGAAGCACCGGAGGTCAAGGCGATTCGCGCGGATGTGGAGCGGGAAGTGCGCGAGGGGACGCTCACCCCTGCTCTGGCGGCCGAGCGCCTACTCGACGCCTTCGATTCCTCAGCGGCGCGAGGTTAGACCCTGGCGGCCGCCGCCCACAGACGTGGACGGCGGCCGCTTCGCGTCCCGGTACCGCGCAAGCCGTGCTCGCCGCCCTGGACGCCGCAGAAGTCGATGTGAACGATTCGCGTGGTGCCGTCCCCCAAGGTCGACCCTGACGCCGCGGATCATCACCCTTCCTGTCGCCGCGCGCCGGCGTCACCGCCCAGGGCGAGCGTCCTCGATTGTCGACGAGGAGTTCCTGTTTCTACACAACAGGATTGGCAGCATACAATGTGCAATTCAACCCAGGTATGGGCTCGACCGTTGTTCGGTGTGATGTCTCAGCCGAAGTCGGACCGTCTCGTGTATGGGCAGTGCCGACAACTCCTCGAGATGCAGGAACCGCACATCCGTCGACTCCGAACTGACCGCGAGACTTCCGCCGACCACCTTGCCGTAGAAGGTGATGTTGAACTCTTGGCGAACCTCGCCGTCTGCGTAGGCAATGACGTGTTCCGGATCGGTGTAGATACCGAGGATCCCGGTGATCTCGATATCGAGACCTGTCTCCTCCTTGGTCTCCCGGACAACGCACTGCTCTAGTGTTTCGCCGATCTCCATCACCCCTCCGGGCAGAGACCAGTTTCCGGAATCGCTTCTGCGCTGCATGAGAACTGCTCCCCGGTCGTCCACGACCAGGGCGCTCCCGCCGGGGACGAGGCTGTTCGCCGCGGGTGCGTCGGGATCGCGGTAATAGTCACGCCGTGCACTCATCGGAGACTTCTCTCGTCGGGTACGGTGTGATAGCTCCCCAGATCTGTTCGAACTGATCGGCAAACGACTCGAATATGCCGTGCTGCGACAGCCGTCGTAGATGCAGAGCTGCGTGCTGATAACCCCTGGCCCGAAACAGATATGGGGTGACGATCATCTCCGAGTCGAACCGGAACACCGAGTTGTAAATGTGTGCGGAGTGAAGTCCGACCGTGCACCCAGGGGTGTCGGCCAGTGGTCCGAGCATGGACAGGGCATTTCGGATTCGACCGGGGAGCGTCCCGCCCATCTGCTCCAATGAGTCGCGCTCCATGACGTGAGCGCAGTCGGGATCGGCGAAGCCGAGGCGTACTTCGCATCCTGAATGACACTTGGCTGCGATGACAGCAGCAGCATCAGGAAGCAGTTCGAGCACGAAAGGGTACGCATATCCGATGATGTCGATCCGCTCGGTTGCACTGTGCAGCAGCGAGACCCACAGTTCAGTTGGTATGTCTGCCCGATGTGCGTAAGCGCCGACGACCTCGGCGGTCGCCGGTGCGCCGGACAGCAAGTCCGGCCGAGCGGCGGGCCACAGCGTCTCCTCTGTCTCCTGGAGTACCTCAGCGATGCGAATCCTGGTTCGACGATGCGGCACTCGCCCGCCGAGCCACCGGCTGACGGTCTTGACATCCACTCCGACGATGGCAGACAGGGCCGCCGAGTCGATCCGGGCCCTCAACATCGCGGATTCGAGCCGAGAAGTCATGACGTGATCGTCCCACGTCCCTGAGGGACGTTGGGAACGTTTCAAGTGTCCGCGAAAGTGTCCCTCGAGGAGTTCTACTGTCCGCTCCCTGTTCGTACCTTGGCAAACCACGCGGTGCTGCTGACCGCTGACGAGACCAGCCATCAGGGCAGCAGGGGAGAGGGGTGAGTGAACGCTTGAACATCGAAAACGCAGGGGCCGTGCAATTCTCATGTGAAGCGCCAACTGTTCGTGTGGGGTCGACGGCAGCGTCGAACCCGAGGACGTCAGCCGGTGCGGGCGCTGACACTCGACTGGCTCAGGGTGTCGTGGTCGCAGGGCAAAGGGAGGCGACCGCCGTGGCCGCTGACATCTCAGTATCGAAGGTGCCGCAGCGGGAGACGGCGGTGATCCCACTCCTCCGGGCCACCAGTGCTCGCGGACTCGCTGCGACGGACCGTGGGCGTCATGACAATCCGCACTGGCCCGTTCGTTCACCCGACGATGCCGCCGACGCGCTGCATCTCCACGGCGACTGCGCCTGGCACTGCGCGACCAAGGTGGCCGCGATCCGGGTCAGCGCGGACGACTTCCGCTACTTCCGCGACCGCACGGGAGGGGAGCCGTGGAAGTCGCGCTCGGGATCGTGAACAGCAGTGTCAGTGTTTCTGCCGCCGATGATCGGCAGGCGCTGATCGGGCTCGCTCGAACACGCGACTATGACCTCGCCGAAGTGTTGCTCATCGATGACGATACCTTCATGCCGACCGCGTGCATCGCGGAGTGCGCCGGCCGCGTCCGGGCCGTCGCGATTCTGGCGCCGAGCCTCGAGCATCTCGGCGTGGCGGCTCGGGCGCTGCCCCATATCTTCACGCTGGTGGTGCCCGACCGAGCCGAGACGGGGGCCGATGTTGTCGGTGCCCGGCGTCATACTGACCGCATGGGGTATGAAGCGGTGCGGGCGCATTCCCGCAGGGGGCGGATCGGCGGGAGCTACGTGAAGGGGTCCCTTCGGTTCCGGGACCGGCCCGCGCCTCGGCGCGGGCGCAACCGATCCCCGCATTTCCACGGTCATCGGAGCGCGTCGCCCATGCCGATCCTGTGGGTGCTCGGGGTGCTCGTGGGCGGGGTGCTGCTGTTGCTGGTCGTGCTGACCCTCACGCACATGGGGCCTGCGGACCGGCCGGACGAGACCGAGGTGGTGCCGGGGCCGGTCGCGCCCGCGCAGCAGGTCGCGCCGCCGCAGCCGTGCTTTCCGTTCGAAGCGAACTGCTGACCTGACTCGCCAGAGGATGTGACGGCCGCCGCCAGGTCCGTGCGCGCTGGTCTGCTGGAACGATGGAGATTGCGCCCTACGACGCGACGGTTCGCTCAGCGGAATATACTGCGAGCGAAGTCTGGAAGGTTCGATGCGCAGCGTGTGCCGCTTGGGTCCGTCGGCCGGAGGACTGTCAGGCGGGGCCGGTCGGGCTCGTGGAGTAGCGCATCCCGACCGGGCCGTCGTTCAGGTCGTGACACACGCGCTAGGAGAGCGGTCCGTCGAGTCTCCGAGCCGATCCTGTGTCGATGTTCGGGAGCGCGGCGCAGACGGCGGCGATCAGGTCGCGGAATTCGGTGACCTCCGCCGTGTGCGCCGCGAGTGCCCCGCCGACTCCGCCGGGTGTATCGGACGCCTTCTCGCGGAACAGTTCCGCCAGGGCGGCCGCGGAGTGGAGGGCGGGGTCGGCCTCGCCGAGACCCCAGTGTGGGCGCTCGGCCAGCGCGCGTGCCTGATCGTGCGCCGCGGTCAATGCCTCGAGCAATCCGGTGCAGGCGCGGTCGAGGTCGGCCAGTGCGGCGTGCTCCCATCGCAGGCGGTTCGACGACGGGGCGAGTGGATCGGGCACGGGGAACCTCCTCGGTCGGTGGGTGTCCTGGTTCTGACGCACCGACCGGAAGATCGGTTCCACGGAATCGGTTTCTCCCGAAATCACTCCCGCGTGGGCCAATACGCCTGATCCGTGGCGCGACGCGCGAAACGGCGGTCGGGGCCGTTGATGTCGGTGAGGCCGAGGTGGAAGAGCATGCCGATGGTGAGCAGGCTGACGCTGACGATCAGCGGGGTCAGCAGCTGGCTCGCGCCCGCGCCCGCGGGCGGGGTGTGGTGCTGGTGGCCGAGGTGCATGGCGAACATGCCGGTGTAGTGCATGCCCGCGACGGCCAGGCCCATCACGAGCGCGGCGCCGATGGTGGACAGGGTGCCGCGGACGTTGAGGGTGAACCACAGCGCCGCGGTGGCCGCGACGACGGCGATCACCAGCGAGAGGACCACTTTCGACCACTCGTAGCCGATTTCGACGTCGGTCTTCATCGCGTACATGCCGGAGTAGTGCATGGCCGCCACGCCGAGTCCGGTCACCACGCCGCCGACGACGAGGGCCTGCTGGCCGAGGCGCGGCTGCTGGGCCAGGCACAACCCGATCCACACCACGAGCATGGCGATGATCGCGCTCGCCAACGTGACCGGCACGTCGTACTTGATGGACGCGCCGTGGATGCGGAAGCCGAGCATGGCCACGAAGTGCATGACCCAGATGCCGGTGCCGCCGATGGCCACGGACGCGGCGATGAGCCAGCCGTCGAACGGGGACGCGGTGCGCACGCGAGTCATGCAGCGCAAGCCGAGCAACGAACCGGTGAACGACAACAGGTAGGCCACCACGGGGGTGAGCAAGCCGTGACTGAAATGGTCGATCTCCACGTGAATGGACCTCCTCGCTGGGCGGATGCCGGCCCGCTGTGCGACGGACCATCGGCATCCCGAACGACGAACATGCAGGGTGCGAATTTAGAGCATAGTGGTCGTTCAAAACTGCACTTTCGCCGGAGGTGACCCAGGACACGGCCATATCACATCGCTGGAAGTTCGCGCCAATCCGGCCGTCGGGGCCGCGTCTCGGCAGGTCCGCGCCTCGCGCAGGCAGGTCCAGCAACCGGTCGGTTCATGTCAACCGGAGCAGACGGCGGGTGCGTCAGTGCCCGGTGCCGGCCCCGGTGTGGTCGCCTTCGAGGGCGGCGGCGATCCGGTCGAGCAGCGCCTCCAGGCGCGCTTCGACTCCGGCGCCGTTGCGGCAGGAGACGGTGATCTCCAGCCCGGCCGGGGTCTCCAGGATGCCGAACAGCAGCGGCATGATCCCGCTGTGCTGGGGGAGAATCCGCATCGTGGTCGGCGTGAAGCCGGGTGCGGTGAGCGCGGCGAGGTCGACGGTGCCCATGTGGGAGACCGTGGCCGACACCAGGTTCCGTCCGGTGCGGGCACCGAGCAGGTTGCCCGCCCGCAGGGCGCCACGCACCACCGCCGGTGGGAAGGCGGTGAGCCCGCCGTTGTCCATCTCGGCCAGCTCGCGGCGGGCGGCCAGCCCGGCCCGCATGGCCGCGCTCACCCGCTGCCCGCCGTCACCCGGCGCGACGTCGACGAACAGTGGCAGGGCGAGGTTGGCGGTGGAGCGCAGCCGCGGATCGTGTCTGCGCAGATCGACCGGGATCATGATCCGCGACGGCCTGCCCGCGGCGTCGGCGAGCGCGGCGGCGATCCGCGCGACCACGCCCTTGCCGCCCGCGGCGACGGTCCGGTGCCGCAGCAGCGCGCGGCGCGCCGGGTCCTGGCGTCCGTGACCCGCGGCGCTGCGATGCACGGGCAGCAGCCGGGTGGGCGTGCCCTGCGCGCCGAGCCGGGCGACGAGGTCGGCGTCCGCGACCGGGTCGGGCGCGCCGAGCGGGTCCTCGCCGCGCAACGCCCGGAAGACGTCGTCGACCCACAGTCGCGCGCCCATCCCGTCCATCACCCCGTGGAACACGCGGAACACCACGGTCACCGGATCGGCGGTGAGCAGCAGAACCTCGCAGGTGCGGTCGGCGGTGGGTTCGATCGGGCTGCCGAGGACCGGATCGGCCTCGAGTTCCGGGTAGGTGAGCGTGTGCTCGGCGACCACGCGCACCCGCGCCGCCACGCCGCTGTCGATCCAGTGCGCGCCGTCGCGTACCAGGCGCGCACCGGGATTCGCGGCCGAGGCGAGGTCGACGGCCCGCTGCAGCCGCGCCGGGTCGATCGCGCCGCTGCCGTGCACAACCAGGTGCATCAGGAACGGCGGCGCCACCTCCCTGGCCGCGAGGTAGAGACGTTCGGTGGGCGTGATGCGACGGCGGTAGGTCAAGCTCGGCTCCGGATGCTCAGCGGACGTGGCGGGTGACGGCCTCGACGCCGCCTTCGGCGGCCAGCCAGTCGAGGAACGCGGTCAAGCCGGTGTCCCGGTCGACGATCGGCCGGTAGCCGAGGTCGCGGGCGGCGGCCGAGGTGTCGTAGGTGGCCGAACGGGTCATCAGCGCGACGACATAGCGCGACAGCGGCGGCGACCAGCGTGCGGCGATCGGCGGGATCCGCCACAGCGCCTCGATCACCGTCACCGCCGCGCGCAGCACCCGCGGGTCCGGGCGGCGGGTGGGTGGCCGGTAGCCCAGCCGTTCGGCCACCTCGGCGAGGAACCGCCACACGTTCGTCCGCTCCGCATCGGCCACGAAATAGGCTCTGCCGCCGACGGTGTCGGCGGTCATCGCCTTGACGCAGGCGTCGACGATGTTGTCCACGTGGCACAGCGAGGCGTAGACGTCGCGGCCGCCGGAGAGGTCGGGCAGGCGTCCCTGGGCGGTACGAGTCAGCAGGCGCACGATCGGCCCGGACCGGTCACCCGCACCCCAGATCGCCCGTGGCCGCAGCGCGCAGGTGGTGAAGCCGGGCGCGTTCGCGGCCAGCACCAGGCGTTCGGCGGCGGCCTTGGTCGCGCAATAGTGGTTGAGGTAGCGGCGGGGGTAGGGCACCGATTCGTCGATGTCGAGCTGGTCGCCGCCGTCGCGATCCATCAGGGCGCTCGGGCTGGAGACGAAGACGAACCGTGTCACGCCCGCCGCGCGGGCCGCGGCGAGCAGGGCCTCGGTGCCGTGCACGTTCTCCCGCTCGAATTGCGCGCGGGTGCCGCGTTCGTCCACCCGCGCCGCGCTGTGCACGACGACCTCGGCGCCCACCACCGCCGCCGCGAGTGAGGCCGGGTCGGTGAGATCGCCACGGGCCACCCGCACCCGGGCCAGCGCGTCACCGAGGCCGCCGAGATCGCTGGCGGGGCGGGCCAGCACCGTCACCTCGTGGGCCCCGGACCGCACCAGCCTGCGCACCAGCGCACCGCCGAGGAAGCCCGACGCACCGGTCACGAGCACCTTCATCGTGGCACCTCCCGCGCGCCGGGCGCGGTGCGCCACCAGGTGAGACCGAAGATCTGGGTGAGCACCGCCGTCCGCCACGCGGGACGACCGGACTCCGCGGCCGCCCGCAGTGCCGCCGGAATCTGGGCGGCGTGCACGACCACACTGAGGAACGCATCGATCCACCACAGCGTCCGCAGGATGGGGTCGCGTGGTGCGTGGCCCGAGCGGGCCAGGACCAACCCGGCGACCAGGTAGAGCCACCCGATCAGCGGAATCGACCGCAGGACGGCAACTCTCATCGCCGGATCACCTCCCGCAGGCCAGCGGGTCCGGCGGTGGACCGCCCGGCGGCCCAACGGGCGAGCTGCTCGCGACCGATCTTGGCGTTGTGCCGGATGTCGACCGGGAACCCCGGGTGGAACAGGAAGTCGTCGATCGATTCGGTGAGCGCGAACTCGGCCCCTCGGGTGCGCAGCCGTAGTTCGACGGCGAGCCGGTCGGCGCCCGGCTCGGTCTCCACACACAGCACCGGGCGTTGTGCGCCGGGCGCTCCGACGCCGACCAGAGCGGTCCGGGCAACGCCCGGCACCGCGTTGAACACCTGCTCGACCTGTACCGTGCACAGCGTCCCGGCGGCGGTCCGCACCCGCTGACTCTTGCGCCCGCAGAACCAGATCCGGCCCTGCTCGTCGAGGCGGCCGAGGTCACCGGTGCGGTGCCACACCCGCCCGTCGTCGGTGATCTTGCCGACGCGGTCGGCCTCGGCGGGCCAGTGATACCCGGTGCTGACATGTGCTCCGCTTACCACGATCTCGCCGATTCCGTCGGTGTCGGCCAGCCGGGGAGCCAGCGCCTCGGCCTCGGCCCACGTGGGGATCGGCTCGTCGGTGACGGCGACGATCCGCACCTGCACGCCGGGGGAGGGCCGCCCCAGACAGGTGCCCTCGCCGCGGTGCGCCCGGATCACCAAGCCGCCCAGCAATTCCCGCGATTCGACGGTGGAGATCGGCAGCGCTTCGGTGGCGCCGTACCCGGCGTAGACGAGCACGTCCTCGGCCAGCACGTCGCGCAGCCCGGCGATGCACCAGGCGGGCACCGGGGCGCCGCCGGAGTAGACGCTGCGCAGGGTCGGCAACGCGGCCGGGTGCGCGCGCAGATGCCGCAGCAGCGGGACGAGGACGGCGGGGGAGGCGAACATGGTGCGGACGCCGAAGCGGGTGATTGCGTCGACCACGTGCGCGGGGTCGGTCGAGCCGACCCGGCTCGGGATCAGCGGCGGCAGCACGCAGCGCGCGCCGAGCAGCAGATCGAGGACGCCGACCAGTGGCAGTGTGACCAGGGAGGTGTCCGGCGGGACGTGGTCGCGCTCGGCATCGACCGCGGCGAGCATGGCGGTCAGGTTGCCGTGCGTCAACCGCACCGCCTTCGCCGGGCCGGTGCTGCCGGTGGTGAACGCGATCAACAGCGGCTCGTCCGGGTCGGCGGCCGCACCTTCGAGCACGCCCGCGCCCGTCGGTGCCCGGCCGAACTCGGCCAGCCGGAATCCGCCCCAGCACCAGCGCCTGCCCACGGTCACCACGGTCCGCACCCCAGCGAAGTTGCGGCGGAACAGCACTCGCAGTACCTGTGCCCGGGGTATACCGATGAAAGCCGCCGCGTCCACCGCGCGCAGGCACCGCAGCATCCTGCGGATGCCCATGCCCGGGTCGATCACCACCGGTACGGCGCCGATCTTGAACAGTCCCAGCAGGATCGCGTAGAGCTCGGGGCCGGGCAACACCAGGACGATGGTTCTCGTGCCGGTATCGACGCCCGCGTCGAGCAGGCGACGCGCGATCGCCTCCGACCAGTCGTCCAGTTCCCGCCGGGTCAGCGTGCGGTACCGGGGCAGTCCGTCCCCGCCGATACCGTCCGGGTGGATCACCGCCGCCCGGTCCGGGTCCGCGCGGGCGAACTCGCGGAACCGCTCGACCGGCGCCCACCACCGCACCGTCACGGCCGCGCCCCCACGAGGGCGGGCAGCCGGTAGCGCACGGCACTCGCCGCGGGGCCCGCGCCGGCGGCCACGAACAGCACCGAGGTGTAGTCCGCCAGTGTCTGTTCCCGCACCGCGCGGTCGTAGGCCAGCGGCAGCGCGGCGGTGTGCGGGTCGCCGTCGGTGAGGTCGGGCAGCCGCACCGCGTCGGCGGGCAGGCCGAGCGCCTCGGCCAGGCGCAGCGGGAACCGCGGGCCGGGGGTGGATGCGATGAGCGCGGTGGTGGCCGGATCGTCCGAATCGTCGAGCGCCGCGCGGGCCGCGGCGAGCGCCACCGGCAGCAGCCGGTCCTCGAAGTCGGCGTCCCGCTCGACGGTCATCACCCCGCGTCCGGCTGTCCCCATCGTGGCCGTGTCCACGTAGGCCCGGGTGCCGGGATCGCCGGGCGCGGCGGCGGTGTGCACGCGGCCGAACCCGTCGGGCTCGTCGGTCCGCTCGAGCAATATCGCCACACTCGCCGTCGCATAGGGGAATGCGTCGTCGGCGACCGCGCGGGTCAGCGACGGGTGGGTGTCGCCCGCGACGATCAGCACATGCTCGACGCCGCCGGCGCCCAGGACGGCACTCGCGACGCCGATCGCGTCGACCACCCCGGCCGCGCCGTTCATCAGGTCGAAGGAGAACGTCGTCGGATCGCCCTTGTCGTACTCGAGGCCGAGGCCCGCCGCCTGCTGGATCAGCGCGGCCACCGCGGGCTCCACGGTGTTGGAGTCACGGAAGACGCCGGTGTTGATCAGCACGCCGATCTGTTCGGGCCGCACCCCGCCCCGCTGCATCGCCTGTCGCGCCGCCCGGCCGCCGTGGGTGACCACGCTGTGGGTCTCTCCCGAGCGGCTCACGCCGGTGGATGTGATTCGCACGCCCATGTCGATACCTCAGACCTTCAGGGAGGAGACGGTGGTGGACAGGAAACCGGTCACGATGCCCGAGGCGGCGGGCACCATCAGCAGCTTCGACCCCGCGGGGATGCGCTGCGCGCCGAGCTGGTCGTGCAGCACGAGGAAGTGCGAGGTGGTGGAGGTGTTGCCGTACTTGTCGATGACGTTGAGGTCGGGCGGCATCGGTGCGCCGAACTCGCGCGCCGCGAGCGCGTTCATGTGCGGCACAGCCGCGGCGCCGAACTGGTGGTGGATGACGAAATCGAAGCCCTCGTCGGCGAAGTCGCGACCGTGCCGTTCGAGGTAGCCGGCCTGGCTGTGCGGCCACAGCAGGAACCTGGCCTCGTTGTGCATCCGCCGGTTGTCGGTGTAGAGCGCCACGCCCTGGGTGCGGCCGCTGGGCATGCCCAGGCACAGGTGCGCGTGGTCGGCGGCGGTCAGCAGCTCGATGTAGTGGATGCGGTCGGCGTCGTCGACCGATTCGTCCAGCACCACCGCGCACCCGGAGTCGCCCACCGACAGCGAGGCGAACTGCAGATCGTAGGTGTCGGAGATCTCCTCGACGGCGGTCTCGGCGATCGGGGTGATCGCCTCCCCGCTGACCACCATGCCGGTGCGGGCGGCACCGGTGCGGATCATCCGGTCGAGAATGTAGGTGCCGGTGAGCATTCCGGCGCACGCGTTGGACACGTCGAAGGTCATCGCCGTGTGGGCGCCGATCTCCTTCGCGATCATGGACGCGAAGGAGGGTTCCATGTACATCCGCGTGCCGTGCCTGCTGCGTGTGATGGAGCTGGAGACGATCACATCGAGTTCGCCAGGGGCATAACGGGATCGGGACAGACAGTCCTCGGCGGCGCGCAGTGCGAGGGTGAACGAGTCCTCGGGCGCGGCCGGGTTCGTGTCGCGCATCCGGCGCTCCCGCACGCCGGTGATCCGTTCGAGATCGAACGCGGGCGGTTGCCGCAACCGCGAGATCAGCTCCTGTGTCGAGACGACCGTCGAGGGAAGGTACGCGCCGAGGGATTCGAAGCGGGAATGCGACACGGGCATCTCCTGGAAATCGCCGAGGACTGTCGGTGGCGGATCGACGCTGATCGCGCAGCGGACATTACCGGAGAGTAACTAGTCTGGGCGCCAGTGTGATTCGCGTGCGTGGCCGCGCTGGGGCGGGGGAGACCGGACGGTGTCGGCTCGGTTCACAGGTCGGTGACCGATCGGCTATGACCGCTCACAGTCGGCTACCGCACGGGAACAACCCTGCGCCCGACGGTGATTCGCCTCGCCTCTCGCGACCGACCGGCCGCCTGCCCGCCCGGCGGTGGCGATCGGCGGGCTACTCGCACCGGGACGACTGCCGGGGGCCGTGGATTGTGACTGACTTCACTGCCGGGGAGAGCGGGAATCCGCTTGTGCGGCAGCCTCGTCGGCGGAACGGACGAGCGAGAGGTTCGTCAAGGCGCGCACGGCGTGCCGGTCGAAGCGCTCGCGCGGTACTTCGAACGTGCCGTCCAGCCACGGCCGGTAGAGGTAGGCCAGCGCGCCGAAGATGGCATTGGCGTTGAGCATGCTGTCGAGATGGTCCGGCGGGGGCATGCGCTGGTCGCCGCCACCGATGGTGATCGCGATGGGTGTGGTGAACAGGGCGATGAGCTCGTCGCCGCGTTTGCTCAGTACCGGGGTCGCCTGCGATTCGACGAACATGATCCGCCCGCGCCTGCGGTCCTCGAGCAGGAAGTCGGTGAACGTCGCCACCACGTGCTCGAACATGGCGTCGCGTTCGAGCGGCGCTTCGGTCAGTGCCTCGAGGAGGCGGTCCCGCGCGGCGACCACCACGGTCTCGAGCACCGTGGTGAGCAGCGCGTCGAGGTTCGGGAAGTTCTCGTAGAAGTACCGCTCGGTGAGCCCGGCCTGCCGGCACACCCCGCGCATCGACACCTCCGAGGCGCCGACGGTGGCCATCAGTTCGGTGGCCGCCTCGATCAGCTGTGCCCGGCGCGCGGCGATCCGGTCGGCCGGGGCCAGGCCCCGCCACGTGCGCATGCCCGCGAAAGCTCCCTCGGAATCGGCGACCATGCCTCGATCCTCTCACACCGAAAAGTTGACATCACCTGATGTTGACATTGACTGATGTCAGCAAATATCGTCTAGTTCTCCGGTTTCAACGACGAGACGTGAGGACAGTCCGATGGGTACTGCCGCGTATACCGAGCAGGCGCATGCGATCCACCCCCGCGATGTCGCCTTCGACTTCTCCACCGTGCCGATGCACTACATCCCCGGCGAGGTGATGGCCACCCACATCATCAACGTGATGCATCTGGTGCTGCCCGAAGGGGAACGGGCGATGGCCGCCGCCCTGGCCGAGGCCTTGCCGCTGATCTCCGACGAACGGCTGGCCGAGGAGGTGCGTGGCTTCATCGGCCAGGAGGCCATGCACGCCAGCTCCCATGAAGAGGCACGCCGGCAGCTCGAGCGGCTCGGCCTCGAGGTCGGGCCGATGGTCGAGCTGGTCGCCTGGCTGGTCGACCGCGTGCTCGGCGACCACGGACTCACCGGCAAGGCGGCGCACGCCTGGCTGTGCGAACGGCTGGCGCTGTTCGCGGGCATGGAGCACTACACGGCCGTGATCGGGGAATGGCTGCTCACCAACGACGTGCTCGAGGACAAGGGCATGCACCCGGCCATGCTGGATCTGATCCGCTGGCACGGCGCCGAGGAAGTGGAGCATCGCAGCGTGGTCTACGACGCCTACATGCACGTCGACGGCAGCTACGCCCGCAAGGCGCGGCAGGCGCTGATCGCGAGCATGGGCCTGCTGGTGCTGTTCATCGCCTCCGGCGGCTACCTGTTCGCCAAGGATCCCTCGCCGCGCAAGGGCCGCTGGTGGCCGCTGCAGCTGGCGAGCGCGTCCCTGCGCGGCGTGGTGCCCAGCTTCACCACCTTCTTCACCGAGATTCCGCGCTACCTGCGCCCGGGCTTCCATCCCTCCCAGCTCGGCCCGATGGACAACGCGCTGCGCTACCTGGCCACCTCGCCCGCCGCCCGCGGCGGACAGTCATGACCACCGGTTACCGGCCCGGTGCCGGCATCCGGTTGATCGTCTCGGCCACCGACGCCTACAAACGGTTGTTCGTGCAGAGTCCGGCCGCGCCGTTGCTCTCCCGCCCCCAGCCGGTCCGGCGCACCGGCTACGACCTGCCGGTGGTGGTCGAGCGGATCGAGACCGTGGCCGAGGACGTCGTGGCCGTGACGCTGCGCCACCCGGCGGGCACGCAGCTGCCCGCCTGGACGCCGGGCGCGCACCTCGACGTCTTCCTGCCCTCCGGCGCGCAGCGGCAGTACTCGATCAACGGCGATCCGGCCGACCGGCGCCGCTACCGGATCGCGGTGCGCCGCATCGCCGACGGCGGCGGCGGGTCGCGCGAGATCCACGACACCGTGCGCATCGGCGACCGGTTGCGGATCCGCGGCCCGCGCAACGCCTTCGACTTCGTCGCCGCGCCCCGCTACCTGTTCCTCGCGGGCGGGATCGGCATCACCCCGATCCTGCCGATGGTGCGCGCCGCGCGGGCCGCCGGCCGCGACGCCCGCCTGGTCTACACCGGCCGCTCCCTGGCGAGCATGCCGTTCCGTGCCGAACTCGCCGCCGTGCCCGGCGCCGACATCGATATCCGGCCCGACGACGAATACGGGCAGCCCGATGTCGCCGCGATCGTGCGGACCGCGCTGCCCGGCACGGCCGTCTA
The DNA here is from genome assembly GCF_001182745.1 of Nocardia farcinica. Lineage (NCBI taxonomy): Bacteria > Bacillati > Actinomycetota > Actinomycetes > Mycobacteriales > Nocardiaceae > Nocardia > Nocardia farcinica. The sequence continues at coordinate 554,837 of NZ_LN868938.1, forward strand.
CGTGTGCGGTCCGCCCCCGATGCTGGCCGCCGCGGTGCGCGCGGTCGGCGACGATCCGTCCATCTCGCTGCACACCGAACGCTTCTCCCCGCCACCGGTGGCGGGCGGTGCGGAGTTCGCGATCACCTTGGCGCGCAGTGGAACCCAGGTGCGGGTCGGTGCGGAGGAGACGGCGCTGGCCGCGATCCGCCGCGTGCTGCCCGGGGTGGCCTACTCCTGCCGGCAGGGCTACTGCGGCACCTGCAAGGTGCGCGTGCTGGCCGGGCAGGTGGATCACCGCGACCGCGCGTTGTCGGCCGCCGAGCGAGCCGAGTCGATGCTCACCTGCGTCTCGCGCGCCGCCGACGGCGACCTGGTGCTGGATCTGTGAAGGGGCACCCGCCCCGGGAAGGAGTCGCCGCCGTGGCGACCGACAACACTGCCGCGCACGTCCCCGTGGTGATCATCGGGGCGGGCATCGCGGGCATCGCCCTCGGCGTCGAACTGCGCGCCGCGGGCCTCACCGACTTCGTCGTCCTGGAACGCGCCGAGGGCCTCGGCGGCACCTGGCGGGCCAACACCTATCCCGGCTGCGCCTGCGACGTGCCCTCGCAGCTGTACTCGTATTCCTTTGCGCCCAACCCGGACTGGTCACGCACCTACGGCACGCAGCCGGAGATCCTCGGCTACCTCGAGCGTGTCGCCACCGAACACGGCGTCGTGGCGCACATGCGGTTCGGCACCGAGTTGCGCGACGCGCGCTGGGACGAGGACGCCGAGGCCTGGCGCGTGTCGACCAGCCGCGGCGACTACACCGCGGGCGTGCTGATCTCCGCGGTCGGGCCGTTCAGCGAGGCCAGCATCCCCGACCTGCCGGGCCGGGCGAGCTTCGCCGGCACCCAGTTCCATTCGCTGCACTGGGATCACGAGCACGACCTGCGCGGTGAGCGGGTCGCGGTGATCGGCACCGGGGCCTCGGCGGTGCAGTTCATCCCGGAGATCCAGCCACTGGTCGGGCAGCTGACGGTGTTCCAGCGGTCGGCGCCGTGGATCGTGTCGCGGCTGGATCGCAGCACCACCGGCGTGGAGCGGGCACTGCTGCGACGCCTGCCCGCGCTCGGCAAGGCGATCCGCGGCGCCTACTACACCGGCATCGAGAGCTTCGGCCTGGTCGGTTTCGTGGACAAGCGCTTCCGTCACCCGTTCGAGACCCTGGCCAAACTGCAACTGCTGCGGCAGGTCCGCGATCCGCGGCTGCGGCGCATCCTCACCCCCGACTATGTGATCGGCTGCAAGCGGGCGATCTTCTCCGACGCCTACTATCCCGCCCTGACCCAGCCGAACGTCGAGGTCGTCACCGCGGGCATCGCCGAGATCCGGCCGCACTCCATCGTCACCGTGGACGGTGCCGATTACCCGATCGACACGTTGATCTGGGGCACCGGCTTCGGGGTGCCGCCCGCGATCTTCCAGCGGGTGCACGGCGTCGACGGACGCTCCATCGCCGACATCTACCGGGAACGGCCCAGCAGCTACCTCGGCGCGGCCATTGCCGGATTCCCGAACTTCTTCTGCACCCTCGGCCCGTTCGGCGCGGCGGGCAACCAGTCGGCCATCTTCATGATCGAGGCGCAGGCCCGCTACATCGTCGACGCGCTGAAAACCATGCGCGCCCAGCGTGTCACGCGGGTGGCGGTGCGCCCGGAGGTGCAGCGAGCCTTCCTCGACGACGTCAACGCCCGCAGTCGCGACACCGCCTGGCTGACCGGCGGGTGCCGCAGCTACTACCAGACCGCCGACGGCGCCAACTCCGGTCTGTACCCGAACTGGAGCTTCGAATACGCTCGCCGCACACGGCATTTCGACGCCGACTCGTACGAGATGAGGACCCGATGAAACTGCCAGGGCTGCGCGGGCTGCTCGCCGCCGTCCCGTTCGCCGCGGTCTCCGGCCCGCCGATCTTCGACCTTGAGGGACGGGTCGCGCTGGTCACCGGCGCGGGCACCGGCATCGGCCGGGAACTGGCCCGGCTGCTCGCCGCGCGCGGCGCCCACGTGGCCGTCGTCGACATCGACGCCGCCGCGGCCGAATCCGCGGCCCGTGATCTGCGCATCCGCGGGTACGCCCTCGCCGCCGATGTGCGCGACCGGGCGGCCATGCGCGCGGCCGTCGCCCGGGTGCGCGAACACTTCGGCCGCATCGATGTGGTGGTCGCCAACGCCGGGGTGGTGCCCGAGCCCGCCACGATCCGCACGATGGACCCCGCCGACTTCGACCGTGTCGTCGCGGTGAATCTCACCGGCGTGTTCAACACCGTGCACCCCGCGCTGGACGACATCGTCGCCACCGGCGGCCACGTGGTGGTGGTCTCCTCGGCCGCGGCGTTCGCCCCCGGCATGGCCGGCTCGCCGTACATGACCACCAAGGCCGCGGTCGAACAGTTCGGCCGGGCTCTGCGGGTGGAGCTGGCCGGGCTCGGCGCCAGCGCGGGCGTGGCCTACCTCGGCATCGTGGAGACCGCGATGACCCGGCACACCCTCGACGAGGACGAGCTCGGCCGCGAGGTGGGCGGCCTGTTGCCCTGGCCGCTGGACCAGCGCATCACCGCCCGCGAGGCCGCCGTCTCCATCGCCGACGGCATCCTGCGCCGCGCCCCCCGCACCATCGCGCCCCGCCAGTGGGAGGCGTACGCCCTGCTGCGCGGCGTCGTCAACGTGGTCCTCGACGACCGGCTGGCCCGCGACGAGCGCGTCCGGTCCCTCATCCGCCGGGTCGAGGAACGCCTCGCCGGGCGAGACGGACAGCCCGTGGACGCGCCGGTCACAAGCGCGCCGAGATAGCCGCACCGAACCCGAGCACGCCGTCGCGGCAGGCACCCTGGTCGGCACCGGGCCGGTGTGCCCACGCCCGAGCACAGCATGCTCAGATTCAGGAAGGACGCGTGTGGCATCCGCGGCGCCCAGTACCGCCAGATGCTCACCGACACCGTCGAGGCGTCCGCCTGCCACGTGCAGTTCCGGACGACACTGTCGAACGAACCGGGGCCGTCCTCCTGCGTGCCCGCGGCGAGCGGGCCGATCGAAGCGAGCGCGGCCGGCTCGTCGCAGGAGGGCATCCCGGCGTGGTCGACGTGCCGGTCCTCGACGGGGGCACCGGCCGCCGGCGCGATCACCGGCGCCTACTTGCGCGGCAGCCCCATCACCAGGGTGGCGATCGTGTTGAGCTGGATTTCCAGGGTGCCGCCGCCGATGACCCAGGTGGGGATGTCGAGTTCGTGGTGCACGACCTCCGAGCGGGCTTCGCTGAGCGCGGCGGCGGGCCCGATGAGCTCCAGTGCGGCCGCGGCGGCGTCGGTGTGCAGCATGGCGGCGGCCGCCTTGGCGATGCTGGTGCCCGGTCCGACGCCTTGGCCGTCGAGGCGGCGGATCGTCTCGCGCAGGTTCATCGCCGAGATGGCGGCGCCGCGGGCGCTGATCCGGCCGAGCGTCCGCAGCGCCTCGTCCCGGCTGCCCGCGTACTCCTCGCGCTCGATGATCTCCCTGATGCGCTGGTTGTGGCCGGGGTCGCGTACGCCGCCGATGAACAACCGCTCCTGGGCGAGGGTTTCGAGGGTCAGCGCCCAGCCCTGGCCGGGTTCGCCGAGCACCATGTCGTCGGGAACGAACGCGCCGTCGAAGAAGACCTCGTTGAATTCGGCGTCACCGCTGGACTGGGTGATCGGCCGGACGTCGACACCGGGGGCGTGCATGTCGACCAGGAACATGGTCAGCCCGCGATGCCGTTCGGCCTCCGGGTCGGTGCGAGCGAGCAGCAGGCCCCAGTCGGAGCGGTGCGCCAGCGTGGTCCAGATCTTCTGGCCGTTCAGCTGCCAGCCGCCGTCGACCTTGGTGGCGCGCAGGCTCAGTGAGGCCACGTCCGACCCGGCCTCCGGCTCGCTGAACAGCTGGCACCAGATCTCCTCGCCGCGCAGCGCCGGACCGGCCAGGCGTTCCAGCTGCGCGGGCGTGCCGCGCTGCAACACGATCGGCACCACCCACTGACCGATGCCCATCGAGGGCTGGGCGATGCCGTGCCGGTCGTACTCGTCCTGCAGGATCAGCTGTTCGAGCGGACCGGCTTCGATGCCGTACGGCCTGGGCATGGGCGGGCTGACCAGGCCGTGGTCGGCCAGCAGCGTGCGGCGCGGACCCGTGTTGACCGAGTCGTGGTCGCCGATCGTGCTCGGGTGCGGGTTGGTCAGTTCGGCCGCGGTGTCGAGGATCCCCGAAACCCATTGCCGGAAGGTGGTATCGGTCTCCGGCAGTGGAACGGTGAAGGTGCGTGGCCCGCGCAGGGCGACCTCGCCCAGCCGCCGCTCCCACCGTTCGCCCGGCCCGGCCAGACCGGCCAGCGTGATCGCGCGCCGCCAGTACAGGTGCAGGTCGTGCTCCCAGGTGAAGCCGATCGCGCCGTGCAGGGCGAGGCATTCGACGGCGGCGTGCACGGCGTTGCCGAGCGTGATCAGTGCCGCGCCCGCGACGGCGTGCGCGCGCTGATCGGGTTCGTCGTCGAGCCCGCGCACGGCGTCCCAGGCCGCCGCGGTGGCGAGTTCGCTGGTGATCAGCAGCTGGGCGGTGCGGTGCTGGACCGCCTGGAACGCGCCGATCGGTCGGCCGAACTGCTTGCGCGCCTGCACGTACTCGGTTGCCGTGTCGGAACACCAGCGGATGACACCGGCCGCCTCCACCGCCAGGAAGGCCACCGCGATGTCGGCGGCGCGGTCGCCGTCGATGCCGTCGAGTTCGGCGGCGGGCGTCACGTCCTGGAAGGCGACCCGGCCGAGATCGCGGCCGAGATCGGCGCCGTCTTCGATCTCCACGCCCACCCCCGGTGCCGACCGCTCGACCAGGAACCACCGCGAGCCTGCCGCCACCACGAACAGCTCGGCCCCGGGCGCGCCGAGCACCAGGCCGCTGCGCCCGGACAGCCGCGCCTCCCCGCCGGACACCGTGACGCCGTGCTCGGGCAGGAGCACCGCCCCGGTGCCGCCTTCGGCGAAGTGCCGCAACGCCTTCTCCGCGCCCGCCCCGGTCGCGGCGGTGGCGACGATCGCGCTGGCCACCACGCTCGGCAGCAGCGGTCCCGGCAGCAACGCGCGGCCCGCCTCGGCGACCACCACGGCGATGTCGGCGACCGCACCGCCCTGCCCGCCGACCTCCTCGGGCAGATGCACCCCGGTCAGCCCGGTGGCCACCAGCTCCGGCCAGAACGCGGGCCGCTCGCCCCGCTTCAGCTGCTCGGTGTTCCTGCGGGTGTACTCGCGGGTGGCGTGGCGCGCGGCGAATCCGCCGACGCTCTCCGCCAACGCCGCCTGATCCGCGGTCAGGGCTACAGGCACGATCACTCACTCCCGTCGAGGGACCCACCGGTCCCGGTTCGCGCAGTCCCTCTCAGATTAGAACAGGTTCTAGATCTCGTGTCAGTGGGTGTGTCAGGGCCGTATCAGGGCCGTATCAGTCCGGCCGGTGACCCTTGCTGCATGGACACCACAGCGATCGCGGCCTCCGGGCTGCGGAAAGCCTACGGGGACAAGATCGTCCTCGACGGCATCGATTTGAACATCGAGACGGGCACCGTCTTCGCGCTGCTCGGCCCGAACGGGGCGGGCAAGACGACGGCGGTGAACGTGCTCACCACCCTGCTGACCCCCGACGCGGGCACCGCGCGGGTAGCAGGGCACGACATCGCCACCGACGCCGACGCGGTGCGCTCCGCGATCGGGGTCACCGGCCAGTTCGCGGCGGTGGACGACCTGTTGACCGGCCGGGAGAACCTGCGGCTGATGGCAGACCTGCATCGGCTGCGGGGCGCGGACCGCACCCGCGTGATCGACGAGTTGCTGGAGCGGTTCGAGCTCGCCGAATCGGCCGACAAGCGAGTGGCGACCTACTCCGGCGGCATGCGCCGCAAACTGGATCTGGCGATGACGTTGGTGACCCGCCCGCAGATCGTCTTTCTCGACGAGCCGACCACGGGCCTGGACCCGCGCAGCCGCCGCATGCTGTGGGACATCGTGCGGGACCTGACGGCCGACGGGGTGACGATCTTCCTCACCACCCAGTACCTCGAGGAGGCCGATCATCTGGCCGACCGGATCGCAGTGCTCGACCAGGGCCACCTGGTCGCCGAGGGCACCGCCGACGAACTCAAACGCCGCGTGCCCGGCAGCCACATCCGGCTCCGTTTCGCCGACGCCGCCACCCTCGACGCCGCCGCGCGGGCGCTGCCCGAGGCGACCCGCGACGACGAAGCCCTCGTCCTGCGAGTCCCGGGCGACGGCGGCACGAAATCTCTGCGTGCCCTGCTGGACCGGCTCGCCGAACACTCCCTCGACGCCGAGGATCTCACCGTCCACACCCCCGACCTCGACGACGTCTTCCTCGCCCTGACCGGTCGCGCGACCACGGAGGCCACCGCATCATGAGCACCGTCACCGCATCGTTGACCGACTCTTCGATCATGCTGCGCCGCAACTTCACCCACATCACCCGCTCACCGGTCACTGTCTTCAACGCCGCGTTCATGCCGGTGCTGATGCTGGTGATCTTCGTCTACGTCTTCGGCAACGCCTTCGACGTTGGCGGCGATTACATCGACTACGCGACACCGGGCCTGATCCTGCTGGCGATCAGCTACGGGCTCTCGGGCACCGCGGTCGCGGTCAGCTCCGACATGACCAAGGGGATCATCAACCGCTTCAAAGTGATGCACGTGTCCCGGGGCGCGGTGCTCACCGGCCATGTCGTGGCCACCATGCTCACCAACGCGGTGGCCGTGGCAGCCGTGGTCGTGGTGGCGTTCCTGCTCGGCTTCCGGCCCGGGGCGTCGGCGCTCGACTGGCTCGGCGCGCTCGGCATCGTGGTGGCGACCTCGTTCGCGGCGTCCTGGCTGACGGTGGCGCTGGGCATGGCGGCCACGACGCCGGAGGCCGCGGGCATGACCGTGGTTCCGCTGATCATGCTGCCGTTCCTGAGCAGTGCGATCGTGCCCGCCGACAAGATGGGCCAGGGTGTGCGGCAGTTCGCCGAGTACCAGCCCTTCACGCCGATCATCGAGTCGATCCGCGGTTTTCTGGCCGGCACGCCATCCAGCGGTGACACGGCGACCGCGCTGGCCTGGTGCGCGGCATTCGCCCTGGTCGGCTACCTGTGGTCGCGCGCCACGTTCACGAAGCGAGCGTAGCGGCAGCCAGCTCCGGCCAGTCGGCCCGCGCACCCTCCTGCGTCGCCTCGGTGAAGCGCTGCTCACCGAGGCGGCGTCGCGCCGTCTGCTCGATGCGGACCCAGTCCGGTATCGAGCGGTCGGGCAGGCCGGCCAGTGCGGCGGCCGCCGCGAGCAACCGCACCGCCTGCTCGTCGTCCTGTTCGCGCAGTGCCTGGTCGGCGATCCCGACGAGCACGGCGGTGGTGAGCGGCGCGTAGGTCGCGACGGTGACGATCCGCAACGCCGCAGCGCGGTGGGCGCGGGCCTCGTCCGGCTCGGTCGCCAGGTAGCCGCGCAGATCGTGAATCTGCGCGGCGGCGAATTCCTGATCCGCCGCCTCGTTCAGCAGCGACTCCGCGGCCTTGATCTGCCGCTCCGCCTCCTCGGTGTCGCCGCGCCAGCGGGCGAGTTCGGCCCGGGTGAGGGCGAAGACACCGAGGGCGTTCGGCCACGCGGACCGGTCGGCGAACCGCTGCGCGTCGGCCAGCGCGGTGGCGCTCGCCTCCGCATCGCCGGTCAACCAGTACAGCTGGGCTTGCCTGGCGCGGATCAAGAAGATGTCCTCGAGCGCGCCGATCTCGGTGACGACCCGGACCGCATGATCGAGATGTTCACTGGCCTTGCCGAATTCGCCGCGGGTGGCGATGCGGTTGGCCAGCTCGGTGAGTGCGAACGACATGCCCCACCGCTCGCCGATCGTGCGGAATTCGGCGAGCGCCGTTTCGAGGTAGGCGTCCGCCTCCTGGCCCGCTCTGCCCAGCGCGATCCGCATCTTGCCCAGTTGCAGCCGGGCCAGCGCTCGTACCCACGGGTCGTCCTCGGCCAGCAGCGGTTCGAAGGCCGACAGCATCTCGTCGGGGCCCTGCCGCAGGCGTTCCAGGGCGCCGGTGAACGCCAGTAACGGGTAACGGACGCTGCTTTCCGTGGTCAACCGGTGGGCTCGCTGAATCCACGCCATCGCCTGGCCACCGTCGTTCGGGCCGGACAGCAGGAAGTGCGCCACGAGCCCGCACACGATCGCGCGGGTCTCGTCGTCCACCTCGCCGGGCAGTTCGGCCGCGGCGGTGAGCAGCTCCAGGCCCTCGGCCTTGTGCCCGCTCAGCCACCAGTACCAGCCCGCCGCCGCGGCGAGCCGGGTGGCGCCTGCCGCGTCGCCCGCCGCGAGCGCGCCCCGCATCGCGCCGACGATGTTGTCGTACTCGGCCTCCAGCCGCACGAGCCAGGTCAGCTGGTCGGCGCGGCGCAGATGGGGTTCCGCGGTGTCGGCGAGCCCGGTGAAATAGGCCAGATGCGCGCGGCGCGCGGATTCCACCTCGTCCGACTCGGCGAGCCGGTCGCGCGCGTATTGCTTGATCGTGTCGAGCATCCGATAGCGGGGTCCGGTGTCGCCGGCCACGACCAGCAGCGACTTCTCGGCGAGCGAGGTGAGCAGGTCGAGCACCTCCCAGCGCTCGACGGCGTCGGCGAATCCGGCACCGGCGCAGACGTGTTCGGCCGCGTCCAGGCTGACGTCGCCGGTGAACACCGCCAGTCGGCGCAGCACGTTCCGTTCGGTGTCGCTGAGCAGTTCCCAACTCCAGTCGACCACCGCCCGCAGCGTGCGGTGGTGCCGGAGGGCGGTGCGGCTGCCGCCGGTGAGCAGGCGGAAACGGTCGTCGAGGCGATCGGCGAGCTGGTCGAGGGTCATGGTGCGTAGCCGGGCGGCGGCCAGTTCGATCGCCAGCGGAATCCCGTCGAGCGCGCGGCACACCCGCGCCATCGTGGCCAGGGCGGCGGCATCGGAGTCGAGATCGGGTCGCACCGCACTCGCCCGATCGCGCAGCAACTGCACCGCGGGCGCGGCCTCGATGGTTGCCGGATCGGCGTCGTCTTCGGGTAGGGCCAGCGGCGCCACCTGCCACAGCGCCTCGCCGGTGATGCCGAGCGGTTCCCGGCTCGTCGCCACGATCCGCAACCGGCGACATTCCCCGAGCAACCGATGTGCGAAGGCGGCCGCGGCCTCGATGACGTGCTCGCAGTTGTCCAGGATCAGTAGCGTTTCCCGGTCGCGCAGGGCGGCGACGAGCCGGTCCATCGGTTCGACGGCCGGCGCGCCACCGAGCAGCGCGTCGCGGAGGCCGAGCGCGGCCAGCACCGTCTGCGCCGGGTCGCTGTTCTGCCCGAGCGGGGCCAGTTCCACCAGCCACGGCCCGTCCGGCAGATCGTCGAGCAGCGTGCGCGCGGTCTCCACGGCCAGCCGGGTCTTGCCGGAACCGCCGGGACCGGTGATCGTGGTGAGCCGGTGCTCGGCCACCAGGTCGCGCACGGCCGCGATGTCGGCGTGTTTACCGACGTAGCGAGTCAATTCGGCGCGCAGATTGGTGCTGCGGCCGGTGGGCTGTGCGCCGCCCTCGCCACGCAACAGCGCGACGTGCAGGGCCGACAGTTCCGGCGAGGGGTCCACGCCCAGCAGGTCGGCGAGCGATTCCCTGGCCCGCTGATACACCTGTAACGCCTCCGCGCCGCGGCCCGCGGCGCCGAGTGCCCGCATCAACGCGGCGACCAGCCGCTCACGCATCGGGTTCCGGGCGACCAGGTCGGCCAGCTCATCGGCCATCTCGGCGCCGCGGCCGAGCCGGATCTCGGCGTCGTAGTGTTCCTCCAGGGTCGCCATCCGCAGCCCCTCCAGCCGCGTGACCACCGCCTCCACGGCCTGACTGTCGCGCACCTCGACGTCCTGCATCGGCGCGCCGCGCCACAGTTCGAGCGCCGCCCGCAGCAGCTCGGCCCGCTCGCCGTCGTCGGCGCCGCGGGCCTGGTCGACCAACCGCTCGAAACGCACCGCGTCGACCGACTCGGCATCGACCGCGAGCCGGTAGCCGCCGGCCTGTCCGTCGATCAGCCCGGTGGGCAGCAGTCGCCGCAACCGGGAAACCAGCGCTTGCAGGGCGTTGACCGCGTCGGCAGGCGGCTGCTCGCCCCAGATCCAGTCCACCAGGGTGGTTTTGGGAACAGGACGCCCCGCCGCCAACGCGAGCGCGATCACCAGGGCACGCAACCGGGCGCCCGGGATCTCGATCGAACCGCCGTCCGCTGTCCGGATCTCCAGCGGCCCAAGTAACCCGATCTGCACCGATCCATTCTGCCGTGCCGGGTCCGGCATCGTTCGCCCGACGGTGACGGACCCGCTGACCTGGGCCGACACGGTGTCGGGTGTGGTGTCAGACCGGTGTCAGGCCCGTATCAGCCGAGCAGGTGACAGTTCTCCCTGATCCCCGATCCACCAGAGGAGTACCGATCATGTTCACTTTCGCGACCCCCGAGCCGATCTCCGTCGTCGTCGACGTGCTGTCCGCGCATGTCACGGTGAGGGCTACCGAACGCGCCGATACCGTGGTCCACGTCCGCCCGTCCGATGCGGCCGAGACCGCCGACATCCGAGCGGTCGAACGCACCGTCGTCGATTTCACCGCGGGCACACTCACCGTGCGGACGCCGAAGACCTGGCGCACCTATACGCCCTTCGGCGGCAACCCCTCGATCGAGCTGACGGTCGAGGTGCCCACCGGCTCCCAGGTGAAAGCGACCGCCGCGGTGGGCGATCTGACGGTCGCGGGCGAATCCGGCCGCTGCGAGCTGGAGATCTCCTCCGGCGACATCACCGTGGAGCGGCCACGCGACGCGGTCACCGCCAAGACCTCGATGGGGGCGATCCGCGTCGGCGAGGCCGTTCGCGGTGTCCTGCGGCTCGAGACCGGCATGGGCGACCTGACCGTGGGCGTCGACCCGCGCAGCGCTGTGGTCATGGACACCACCGCGCACACCGGCGACGTGCGGAACCGGCTGAACCCGGTCGAGCCGGCGGGCAAGGATGCCGTGCAGGTGATCGCGCGCACCGGCATGGGCAACGTCAGCGTGCACCATGTCGCTCGCACCCGATGACCGCCAGAGGCGACGCACGTTCGGGCAGTGGGCGGTCGAGCACGCCGACGTCTTCCGCCGACCGTGTCGTGGTCTCAGCCCTGGTTCGCGGTCTCCCGCAGGTCGACGCCGATCGGGGTGATCGACGGGATCTCCCCGGAGTCGACCACGGCCCGGGTCACCGGCCGGAGCGCGGTGAGCAACTCGTCGCGTTCGGACTCCGAGAGGACCGCGAAGGCTTCGGCGGCGAGATCGTCGGTGCGGTCCTCGATCTCGGCCTTCACCCGCTCGCCCTCGGCCGTGAGCGCGTTGTCGGCGACCAAGCCCTTGGCGGTCAACGATGCCAGACAGGCTGCCCACTCCGCGTCGTCGAACTCGCGCAGCATCGTGTACACCTCGCGCGGTGTCCCGTTGGCCACCGTTTGCAGCACATGCGATTCGCGGCCACCGATGCCCGCGGCGATGAGCAGCGCGATGTGGCCGTCACCCCGGTGCTCGCGCAACAGGGTGGCGGCGTGCCAGAGCTTGGCGAGCGGGTCGGTGGGCTCGGGTAGCGCCCGGTTGGCCGCGAACAGCGTGCGGCCCTCCAGCGGCGCCGACGCGGCCGCCCGCGCGGCCAATTCGGCCGCGCGCTCGACCTGTTCGCTGGTGGCCGCCTCGCCGAGATGACGGCGCAGTGCCGCGACCGAGCCCTGCTCACGCGCCGCCAGCGCCACCTCGGGTCCGGCGATCTGCCAGGCGCCGGGCACCTCCTTGGCGACCCGCTCGAAGGAGAAGTTGTAGAACAACGCGTGCACCACTTCGGCGCTCACCGCACCCAGCGGGGCCGACCGTCCCGCGAAGTACCCCATCCACGGCCTGCGGTATCCGGCCTCCTTCAAGGCCGTCACCGCTTCGGGGGAGAAGTAGGTCACCGCGTGGACGGGCTCGAGCAGACTCCAGGCTTTCCGTGCGAACGCACGCGTTTCACTCATCAGCCAGTTCTATCGCATGCCGGGCCGCTTCCGCGAGAGCGCCCGGTGCGGCGGCCGCTCGCCGCCGCACCGGCGCGGCCTAGCGCCGCAGCCCCGCCAGCGGGTCGGTGTCGCAGGCGCGGTCGGGGACGCTGGTGCGGACCGGGCCCAGGGAGGGGAGCCCGAGGGTGACCGACTTGCGGGCCCGTCCGGTGCGCGAGTGGTCCTTGTCCGGGGTGGGCCGCGACGCACCGACGCCGGCCAGCGCGGGTTCGGCGTTGCCGTAGACGCATTCGGGGTCGGGGCCGTCCAGCGGCAGGCCGGTGAAGAACTTCGCCGCCATGCAGCCGCCCTGGCAGGAGTCGTAGGCGGGGCAGGCGGTGCACGCGCCGCCGGTCTGCGGTTGCCGCAACCGCTCGAACAGCTCGGAGGTGTTCCACACCGACTCGAAGCCGCCGGGGTCGCGGACGTTGCCTGCCAGGAATTCGTCGTGGATGGCGAAGGGGCAGGCGTAGACGTCGCCGACCGGGTCGATCAGGCACACCACCCGGCCGGCCCCGCACAGGTTCAATCCGGGCAGGGGAGTGGAGCCCAGGGCGTTGAGGTGGAAGAACGAGTCACCGGTCAGCACCCCCTCGCCGTGGGCGACGAGCCAGTGGTAGAGCTCGAGCTGCTGCTCGGTGGTCGGATGCAGCTCGTCCCAGACGTCGGCGCCGCGGCCGGAGGGCCGCAGCCGGGTGATGCGCAGCTGGGCGCCGAAGCGGTCGGCGATGGCCTTGAACTCGTCGAGCTGGCCGACGTTGTGGCGGGTCATCACCACCGAGATCTTGAAATTCTCGAACCCGGCGTTCGCCAGGTTCTCCATCGCCCGCATCGCGGTGTCGAACGAGCCCGGCCCGCGGACCGCGTCGTTGACCTCGGCGGTGGCGCCGTCGATGGAGATCTGCACGTCCACGTAGTCGGTGGCGGCCAGCTGTTCGGCGCGGGCCGGGGTCAGCCGCACGCCGTTGGTGGAGAACTTGACGCCGACCTGATGGTCCACGGCGTAGTCGAGCAGCTCCCAGAAGTCCGACCGGACCGTCGGCTCACCGCCGCCGATGTTGACGTAGAAGACCTGCATCCGCTGCAGCTCGTCGATGACCGCCTTGGCTTCCTCGGTCGTGAGTTCGCGGGGGTCGCGTCGTCCCGAGGACGACAGGCAATGCGAGCACGCGAGATTGCACGCGTAGGTCAGCTCCCACGTCAGGCAGATCGGGGCGTCCAGACCGTACTTGAAGTGCTCCACCAATTTCATTGCTACTCCTGTCCGTCGCCGTCGGTCTCCCGGGGGCGGATCGTGCCCGCCTGGCAGAGGCTCGCGAGGGCGCGCAGATAGCCGGGGTGCTGCTCGGCCGGAACCCCGGCCGCCGCCAGCGCCGCGACAGCGGTCGGTTGGCCGGCCAGTTCTCGGACGACGGTGACCAGCTCGGGGGTCTTCAGGAACGACAGTCGCCGCGTGACGAAGTCGTACACCAGCGCGCCGAACGGTTCCGGCCGGATCGAGACCGTCGGCGCGAGGGCGTAGGCACGAGCTGGGTCGAAGGTGTCAGTAGACACCGCACATGCCGTCGATAGAGACCTCCTCGATGAGGGTTTCGTCCACCGCCGCCGAGTTGTCCACCTGATCCATCGAGCGCTCGGTCATGATCACCACTCCTTCGTCGTGTTCGGGTTGTGTGATGGAGACTATAATGTCACTCGATGACATATTGGAAGCCCCGGTTTGCCCGTGCCGGAAATGGGGCTTCGCAGGTCGAGCAGTGGGGAGGATGTGTCGGGCACCACGCCGCTGCCGGTCCGGCGTGGCTCGACGTGAGACCGCGAGCGAAGGATGCGGGAGCGGTGCGCCTATCGCTCCGTCCGGGAGCGATAGGTCACACTCTCGCCCGTCCATCGCTCCCATGTGGAAGAGTGGTCGGGGAGACCGGGTTTTCGCAGTGTTTTCCCGGCTCGCCTACAGAAAAGATCGAAATCAGCATGGCTCAAGGCAGCGTGAAGTGGTTCAACGGCGAGAAGGGCTTCGGCTTCATCGCCCAAGACGGAGGCGGTCCTGACGTCTTCGTGCATTACTCGGCCATCGGTGGCACGGGTTTCAAGACCCTCGATGAGGGGCAGCGCGTGGAGTTCGAGATCGGGCAGGGCCAGAAGGGCCCGCAGGCTCAGGATGTCCGCGCCATCTGATCGAGCGTGACGTGTTGGCTCCGCACCGGAACGGTGCGGAGCCTTTTCGTTTGTCCGGCACGATCGGTCCGGGCCTGATCGTGCGCGTCGCCGCGGTGCTCACTCGCGGGGGAAGATCCACGGCAGTTCCAGCGCGTATTCCAGGTCCGCGCGAGTTCCCAAGGTGGTCAACAGGACTCGGATCATGGTCAGTCGCGCGGGGGCGAGGACGTCCGGGTCCGGTTCCTCGCCCGGCGCGGTGGCCGCCGACAAGCGGTAGACCACGTATTCGCACAGGTGCAGGGCGGCGTCGAGGTCCAGAGGGGTGGGGACCGGCCGTCCCAGTTCGACGAACTTCTCCCGCACCGTCGTGCGGATGTCCTCCAGCGCCCGCTCCCGGTATGCCGACACCGGGGAGGCCGGGTCGTGGAGTTCGGCGAACAGCGGCCGCAGCATCGGGCCGTGGCCACGGGCCCAGCCGACGAAGGCGTCGATGAGGCGGATGCCCAGCTGCACGGGTTCGTCGGAGCCGGTGAGCGCGTCCCGGATGCCGCCGACCAGGCCCTCGTTGGAGCGGGTGAGCAGCACGTGCAGCGGTTCCTCGGCGTTGCCGAAGTAGCGGTAGAAGGTGGGCCGGGCCAGGCCGGCCTGCTCGATGATCTGGGCGACGCTCAGGCCGCGCGACCCGTTGCGGGTGAAGACGGCCGCGGTCGCGGCGACGATCCTGGCGCGTACTTCCTCGGCCTGCTCCCTGGTCTGGCGCGGGCGGCCGCGCCTCGCGGAGGTGACCTCGGACATGGTGATTCCTCACGAGACGACGGCGGTGGCAGCGGTGCGCCGCCACGGAGAGCTTGACAGGCAGCGCCTTCCAGCTATTAATCTAACACCACTGTTCAGTTAAACCTGACGCCTCCGTCTCCCGAGAACCCACGAGAGGGCCGCCGATGCCGACCGCCCCCCTGCCTGCCCTCGACTCCGCGCTGCCCGCCGACCTGGTGAAGCCGTTGCTGGACCGCGCCGTCGCGGGCGGCGCGGGCACGGTCGAGATGTTCGCGCCCGCCACCGGGCGCAAGATCGCCGATCTGCCCCAGTCCGCCACCGCCGACATCGAGCGGGCCTTCGCCACCGCGCGGGCGGCCCAGCGCGAGTGGGCCCGGCGACCGGTGCGCGAGCGGGTCGCGGTGCTGCGCCGCCTGCACGACATCGTGCTCGCCGAGCAGGACACCATCCTCGACATCGTGCAGACCGAGACCGGCAAGTCGCGGGCACACGCGTTCGACGAGGTCGCCGACGTGGCGGTGAACGCGCGGTACTACGCCTCGGTCGCCGAGCGGCTGCTGGCGCCCCGCAAGCCGCGCGGTGTCATGCCGGTGCTCACCCAGGTCGACGTGCTGCACCGGCCGAAGGGTGTGGTCGCGGTGATCTCGCCGTGGAACTACCCGCTGGCACTGGCCGCCTCCGACGCGCTGCCCGCCCTGGTCGCTGGCAACGCCGTGATCGCCCGCCCGGACAATCAGACCGCGCTCACCGCGCTGTGGGCGATCGACGCCGCCGAGCGGGCCGGACTGCCGAAGGGGCTGTGGCAGGCGGTGCTCGGCCGGGGGTCGGTGATCGGCGGCGAGGTGATCGCGCGCGCCGACTACGTCGACTACACCGGTTCCAGTGCGACCGGACGCACCATCGCCCAGCAGGCGGGGGAGCGGCTGATCGGCTACTCGCTCGAACTCGGCGGCAAGAATCCGCTGCTGGTGCTCGACGACGCCGACGTGACGCGCGCGGCCAAGATCGCGGTGCGGGCGTGCTTCGCCTCGGCGGGGCAGCTGTGCGAGTCGATCGAGCGGATCTACGTGCACGAGGCGGTGCACGACCGGTTCGTCGAGGAGTTCGTCGGCCACGTCCGGTCGATCCGGCTCGGCGGTGCCCTCGACTACAGTGCCGACATGGGGTCGTTGACCTTCCAGCGCCAGCTCGACACCGTGCGGGCCCACGTCGACGACGCGGTCGCCAAGGGCGCGACCGTGCTGGCCGGTGGGCGCGCCCGCCCGGATCTGGGCCCCTACTTCTACGAACCGACGGTGCTCACCGACGTGACCGAGGAGATGACGGTCTACCGGGAGGAGACCTTCGGACCGGTCGTCTCGATCTACCGGGTCGCCGACGAGCACGCCGCGGTCGAGGCCGCCAACGACACCCCCTACGGACTCAATGCCAGCGTGTGGACCAGGGATGCCGAGCGCGGCCGCCGCGTCGCCGCCCGCATCCGCGCCGGGTCGGTGAACGTCAACGAGGGCTTCATCGCCGCCTGGGGCAGCGCCGACGCGCCGTCGGGCGGGCTCGGTATCTCCGGCAACGGCCGCAGGCACGGCCCGGAGGGGCTGCTGAAGTACGTCGACACCCAGACCATCGCGGTGCAGCGGGTGCTGCCGATCGCGCCGCTGCCCGGCATGTCCGAGCAGTTGTGGGCCAAGACGATGACGCTCTACCTGGGCGTCATGAAGAAGCTGCGCCAGAAGTGAGAGGACGCCGTATGAAACTGGAGACGGTTGCGGGCAAGAAGGTGCTCGTCACCGGCGCCGCCATGGGCCTGGGCAAGTTGTTCGCCGAGCGCGCGGTCCGCGAGGGCGCGGCCGCGGTGGTGCTGTGGGACATCAACGAGCCGGCCCTGAAGGAGACCGCCGAGGGCATGACCGGGCGCGGCACGCAGATCCACACCCAGGTGGTCGACGTGTCCGACCGGGAGGCGATCGTGGCGGCGGCGGCCACCACCCGCGAAACCGTCGGCGACATCGACGTGCTGGTGAACAACGCGGGCATCGTGCGCGGCAACACCTACTTCTGGGAGACCGAGAACGTCGCCGACATCGAGAAGACGATGGCGATCAACTCGCTCGCCCCGATGTACGTCACGCTCGAGTTCCTGCCCGCGATGGTGCGCGGCACCGGGCAGGCCCGGGTGCTCACCATCGCGTCCTCGGCGGGTCTGGTGTCGAATCCGCGCATGAGCGTCTACGCGGCCTCGAAGTGGGCGGCGCTGGGCTGGTCGGACTCGGTGCGCCTGGAACTCGAGCAGGCGGGCCACGACCACGTGAAGGTCACCACGGTCTGCCCGACCTACATCGACACCGGGATGTTCGACGGCGCCAAGGGATTCTGGTTCACCCCGATCCTCAAGCAGGACGCGGTGGTCGACACCTCCTGGCAGGAGATGAAGAAGGGCACGCCGCTGGTGGTGCTGCCGTGGACCTCGCGCCTGAACAAGGCGCTGTCCGGCCTGCTGCCGGTGAAGCTGCGCGACCTGTTCCTGGACACGGTCGGCGTCTATCACTCGATGGATCAGTTCACCGGGCGCAAGAAGTAACGCTCAGCGCGTCCCGGTGACGACGGTGGCGTAGCGCTCGTCGGACTCGGCGCGCGCTGCGCGCAACCCGCGGGCACGCAGGAACTCGCCTGCCGCGGTTGCCTGTTCGCGGCTGCTCTCGAAGAACACGGTGCCCCCCGGAGCCAGCCAGTCGGGCGCGGCCGCGGCGACGCGGCGGAAGACGTCGAGCCCGTCGGCGCCCCCGTCGAGGGCGGCGCGCGGCTCGTGGTCGCGCGCCTCCGGCGGCATGCCGGCGATGCCCGCGGTCGGGACGTAGGGGACGTTGGCGAGCAGGATGTCGATGCGGCCGCGCAGGTCGGTGGGCAGCGCGTCGAACAGGTCGCCTTCGTGCACCGTGCCGTGACCGGCGAGGTTGCCGCGCGCACAGTGCACCGCGGTCGGATCGACGTCGGCGGCCGTGAGTTCCACGGTGCGGCCGTGGGCGCGCATCTCCGTCGCGAACGCCAGTCCGAGCGCGCCGCAGCCGCAGCAGAGGTCCACCACGCACAGCGTCCCCGGCCGCTCCCGCGCGACCGCGAGGGCGGTGTCGACGAGGAACGCGGTCCGGCGGCGCGGCACGAAGACGCCCGGTCGCACGGCCACCCGCAAGCCACGGAACTCCGCCCACCCCACCACGTACTCCAGCGGCGTGCCCGACACCCGCTGCCGCACCAGCTCCGCCAGCGGTGTGCCGGTCTCGGCGGCGGCGTCGGTGAGCAGGGCCGCCTCCTCCTCGGCGAAGACACAGCCCGCCGCCCGCAGGCGCGCCACCACCTCGGCGTCCACATGTCGCATCCGTTCATCCTGGGGTCGACCGCACCGTGCGCGCCACCGGATATGCGCGACCGCCGAACGCGGCGAGCTGTGCGGGCCGGGCGTGCCGGGGTCGATCCGGGTCGCGGGTGGGGGAGATCGCGATGGTGCTCGTCGCGCAGGCGTAGTGCGGTGCATACGGGGTAGGCGGCCTGATGAGCACCCACTTCGACGAATGGAGGCGTCATGAGAGACGTCGACGACACAGTTCCTGCCGACCGTGGCCGTCCGCTGCGCATTCCCCGGAGCCGGGGAGCTCTCGGCGGCCTCGCGGTACTGCTGCTGGGCGTCTGGGGCGCGCTGATCCCGTTCATCGGGCCGTCCTTCGATTTCGCGTTCACCCCCGACGAGCCGTGGACGTGGACGGCGGCGCGCGGCTGGCTCGAGGTACTGCCCGGTGTCGCCGCGATCATCGGCGGATTGCTCATGTTGGCCAGCCGCAACCGGCTGGTGGCGAGCTTCGGCGCGTGGCTGGCGGTCGCGGCGGGCGTGTGGTTCGTGATCGGGCCGGTCCTGGCGGAGCCGCTGGGGATCGGCTCGGCCGGTGACCCGGTGGCCGCGTCCGACGGGAAACGGGCGCTGCTGCACCTCACCTACTTCTCCGGCCTCGGCGCGCTGATCCTGTTCTTCGCCGCGACGTCGCTGGGCCGGTTGTCGGTGCGCAGCGTCCGCGACATCGCCTTCGCCCGGCGCGAGGTGGATGCCGGGGCGGTCGCCGACCGGCAGCGCCGCGTGGTCGACGCGCCGAGAACCGAGGGAACGGCCCCGTGGACCGGGCCCGCGGCGGGCCCGCGCCCGAACTACCCCGGGCTGCATCCCGGCGGGTGATCGGCGCCTTCGGCAGTCGGCCGGACGGAGCCCCGGGTCCGGCCGGCCGACTCAGCGCGAGGTGGCGAGCTGGAAGGTGCGGGTGGCGTCGAGGTAGATGCCGCGCTGGGCGTGCCGGGGCGGCGGCGGGAGCTGCGAGACCAGCTGTTCCAGCGAGGTCATCGCACCCACCACGGGAATGCCCGCCACGATGAAATCGGCGACCGCACGGCGGATGTGGTTCGGCGAGGTGACCACGACGGCGCTGCTCGCGCCGATGTCACGCAGCAGCCGGGTGCTGAACAGCGCGTTCTGCACGGTCGACCCGGCGCGGTTCTCGACGTGGATGCGGGCGGCGGGCAGGCCGCGTCCGACCAGCCAGTTGCGCATCGCCTCGGCCTCGGTGATGCCGTTCTGCGGATTCCCGCCCGTCACGACGACGGGGGAGAAGGGGGAGGCGATCGCCTGGATCCAGGCGGCGGTGAGCCGGTTGACCAGCTCGGGCCGGAGCGAGCCGTCCGGCAGCAGGCCGTAGCCGAGCACCACGATGCCGGTCTGCGGACCCACCAGGGCGGGCAGCGGATTCGGCAGGGTGCCCGCGGCGGCGCCGATCGCGTGCAGCACGTGATGTGTGCCGCCGGCCAGGCCGGGGTCGACGACCTGGAGCCGGGCCAGCGCGTCGGCCGTGGCGGGGACGTCGCCGGCGTAGTGCGACCAGATGGCCTGCAGCGAGAGTGCTTCCGCGTCGGCCGGGTCGATCGCGAGCAGCGCGCGCAGGTCGGCGCGTCCCGCCCCGTCGTTGCCGTCGGTGAAGTGGCGCTGCGCGGAGTTGTAGAGGGCGTCGGTTTCGGGGGCGGCCTGGGCGGGCGCACCCGCCAGGCCGGACAGGGTCAGGGCCGCGAAGCCGGCGGCGACCAGGGACTTCCACTGCCTCGAGATCTTCACTACGGTCGACACCTTTCCACGAGTGAACGGGTCCACGGCTGGATCGACCGGCCGGGGCCGGCGGGCGAAGCACACCCACCATACGACCGGCCGCCCCGATTGCGGCGCAATTGCGGCTGCTCGCCGCGGTCGTGTGCACCCGCAGCACCGGCGCGCCGGGACGCGAGGATTAGGCTGTCCCGACGTGGATACCGTTTCGCTGACCGGCAAGGAACTCGCCGCCGCCCTCAACGCCGACACCAAGCAGCGCGCCGAAGCGCTCACCGCGGGGGGCGTCGCCGCGCGGCTGGCGCTGATCGTGGCCAACGACGATCCGGCCAGCGCCTGGTATGTCAACTCGCTGCGCAAGGCCGCCGAACGGCTCGGAATCGCCTGTGAGCGTATCGATCTCGGCGCCGACGCGACCGCCGACGGCATCCGCGCCGAACTGCGCGAACGCAGCGCCGACCCCGACTTCGACGCCATCATGTTGCAGACCCCGCTGCCCGCGGGCGTCGCGCTCGACGACGTGAGCTCGGCGATCGCGGCCGACAAGGACGTCGACGGTGTGAGCCCGCTCTCGCTCGGCCTGCTCGCCGCCGGGCTGGCGGGCTTCGTGCCCGCCACCGCGCAGGCGGTGGTGGAGTTGCTGAAGCATCACGAGATCGCGCTGTCGGGCCGCCATGTCGCCGTCGTCGGCCGCTCGAACGTGGTCGGCAAGCCGCTGGCGCAGCTGCTGCTGGCCGAGAACGCGACGGTCACCGTCTGCCATTCCCGCACCACCGACCTGGCCGCGATCACCTCCACGGCCGATGTGGTGGTCGCCGCCGTCGGCCGCGCCGGACTGGTGACCGGCGATCACGTGCGTGCGGGCGCGGTGGTCGTCGATGTCGGCACCAACGAGGCCGAGGACGGCGGCATCGTCGGTGACGTGGACGCGGAGTCGGTGCGCGGCAAGGCCGCCGGGCTGAGCCCGGTACCTGGCGGGGTCGGGCCGGTCACGACAGCGCTGCTCATGCGGCACGTCGTCGAGGCCGCCGAGCGGCACCGCGGCTGACGGCTCAACCGTCGGCGGCGATCGCGGTGATGAGGGTGCGGTCCGCGCTGGTGGCCACGCTCACCACCTGCGGGTTGTAGCTGACCGGGGCCTGGCCCGGCCGGTATTCGGTGATCACCACGCGGTACTGGTCGACGCCTGCGCCGGGGCTGATCGTCACGCAGTGGATGGTGTCGGCCGGCACCGAATCGATGCCGCGCTGGATCTCGGCCACGGTCGGCACCGCGGCGTCGGGGGCGACCACCGCCCTGGCCAGCTCGGCCGAGCGTTGCACGTAGTAGGCGTATTGGAAGGCGAAGATCGCCGCGGGCCCGGAATCGGTGCCGCCGACGCCGTTGCCCTGGATCCGCTCACCCACCCGCTCGGCCGGGCAGCGGTCCGCGGGCGCGGGCTGCGCGGGCGCCGGCTGGTCGGTCGCGGTGTGCTGCGGATCGGGGGCGCCGCGGAAGAAGACGACCGCGGCGGCGACCAGCGCCACCGCGGCCAGCGAGCCGAGCAGCACCGGCGCCCAGCGCGCGATCGGCTTGCGCTTGGGGGTGCGGTCGATCATCCGCGCGAAGACGTCGTCCTCCGGAAAGAACGCCGGGGGCCGCACCGGTCGCGGGGTGTCGGACAACGGATCGAACGGCGGCCGTTCGCCGGAGGACGCCGGTGTGTGCGGCCGCATCCCCGAGTCCGGTCGATTCACTGTCCCCACCCTTCATCCGATCGGCGCGCGCCTGCCTCGAAACAACTCCCCGGGGCACGATACCGCCGGGGAGTGGGGAAGGGCGAAAAGCGACGCGCGGACCGCGCTCACCAGTGGATGTAGACCGGATCGCCGATGCCGACCGTGTTGTAGTACCAGGCGGCGTCGTCGGGGGAGAGGTTGATGCAGCCGTGACTGACGTTGGCGTAGCCCTGCGAGTCGACCGACCACGGCGCCGAGTGCACGAACACCCCGCCCCAGGTGAGCCGGACCGCGTACTCGCCGTCGATCAGGTAGCCCTCCGGCGAGCTCAACGGGATGCCGATGGTGCGCGAGTCGAAGACGATCGAGCGGAACTTTTCCAGCACGGGGAAGGTCCCGGTCGGGGTCTCGAAGCCCGGCTTGCCCATCGACGCGGGCATGGTGCGCACCACTTGGCCGCCGATGCTGACGGTGAAGGTGTGCGCGGACAGGTCGGCCTCGGCGTAAACGCCTGCGTTGGTGCGGAATTCGGTGCGGACATCGCCCGCCCGCACGGTGATCGTGCTGTCGGCGGGCAACGGGGCCGACGGAGTCCAGGTGAGGGTGCGGTCACCGGTCCAGGCGACGGTGCCCGGCAGCGGTGCGGCGGCCTCGACCCGGACGGCGCGCTCGACCCGCGCGCGGTCGGTGACGGGCTGGGTGAATTCGACGGTCACGGGATGGGCGATGCCCACCATCCGGCCGTCCGACGGCGTGATCGCGGCGATCGTGCCGGTGGTCGTGGTGCCGACGAGCGTCGCGGCCGCCGCGCCGGAGCCGAACACTGCCAGCGCGATGACCACGATCGCGAGGAACAGGTGGCGACGAACGCTCCTCATGGCGGCCACCCCTTTCGAGCTGGTGTGGGCCTGG
Source organism: Nocardia farcinica (assembly GCF_001182745.1). NCBI lineage: Bacteria > Bacillati > Actinomycetota > Actinomycetes > Mycobacteriales > Nocardiaceae > Nocardia > Nocardia farcinica. The sequence goes on from NZ_LN868938.1 coordinate 577,651, forward strand.
GTAGACCAGTCTACGCGCGCATGATCAACAGTGCCCGGCCGTTGTGAAACACCCCTCCTCCATACCCATAGTCGGCGTGTTCGTGGGTACCCCGCCCGCACGATGTGGAAGGAGTCCCCATGCGATTGCGGCGCAGCAGACCCGACGGCCCCGGCTTCCTGCGGGTGCGGCGCGGGCGCGGCTTCTCCTACGTCACCAGCGACGGCGAAACCGTCACCGACGAGGAGACCCTCGCGCGGATCAAGGCACTGGTCATCCCGCCCGCCTGGCGGGACGTGTGGATCTGCCCCTACCCGAACGGGCACCTGCAGGCCGTCGGTGTCGACGCCGCCGGGCGCAAGCAGTACCTCTACCACGAGCAGTGGCGCCGCGAACGCGACGAAGTGAAGTTCGACCGGGTGCTGGAGATGGCGGCCCGGCTACCGGAGTTCCGCGCGCGGATCGCCGCCGATCTGGAGCTGCCCGGCCTGGAGCGGCGCCGGGTCGAGGCGGTCGCGCTCGGGCTGATCGATCGCGGCGTGTTCCGGGTGGGCGGCGAGGAGTACGCGCAGGAGAACGGCACCAGGGGCATGGCCACCCTGCTCCGCGCGCAGGTCACGGTGTCGGGCGCGGAGATGACCTTCGACTACATCGCCAAGAGCGGGATCCGCCGCCGGGTCCGCATCGAGGATCCCGCCCTGGCCAGGGCGGTGCGCGCGCTGAAACGCAGCCGCGCCGAGTCCGAGCGTCTGCTCACCTACCGCTGTCCCGACGGGGCCTACCGCGAACTGCACGCCGAGGAGATCAACGCGCGCTTCAAGGAGCTGGTCGGCGAGGAGTGCAGCGCCAAGGACCTGCGCACCTGGCAGGGCACGGTGCTGGCCGCCGTCGGGTTCGGCGCCATCGCGCTGCCGACCTCGCAGCGCGCACGCAACAAGGCGATCCGGGCGGTGATGGTGGACGTGTCCAACGCGTTGGGCAACACCCCCGCCATCGCGAAGTCCTCCTATGTGGACCCGCGGGTGGTGGCCGCGTTCGAGGAGGGCGCGACGATCGCGGCGGCGATGCGGCGGGCCGACCGCGTCACCGATCTCACCGAGCAACAGCAGATCATCGACCGGGCCGTCATCCGGCTGATCACCGCGCAGCAGAAGCGGGCGCGCCGGGCGGCGCGAGCCGTCCGGGCCGGGGTGGCCAGGCAGGCGCGCGCGGCGGCGTGAGGGTCAGAAGCGTCCCGTCACACCGGCTTTCGGTGTCTCCGGCGCCCGGGTGATCCGACCGCCGACCCGCTCCTGCACCGTGAACCCGTAGCGGCGGCACCAGGCGGCCAGCGCCGGAATCGCGGTCTCGTCGTGGAAGATCGGCACCAGCCTGCCGACGATGGTCATCCGGTGCTCGTCGGCGGCCCGGCACAGATGCAGCAGGTTCGCGCTGCCCAGACCCATCCCGCGCAGCGCCGGGGCCACCGTGATCGTGTCGAGTTCGATGGTGCTGGTGCGGATCTCGAACGACACCTCGACCGGGCCCGGCCCCGACCGGCGCAGCCCGGCCGGGTCGGCGGGGATCGGTCGCAGCGAACCGGGCAGGTGGTCGATCAGCGGGCGGCGTGCGAGGTCGTCGGGCGCCAGGCGGATCAGCGTCAACAGGTGCTGGGTCAGCTGGTGCACGCCCGAACGGTCGCCCTCGGCGGCCTGCTCGCGCACCGCCGGGCAGGCGCGCGCGACCGCCGCGAGCCCCTCGGTCCAGCGCGGCGCGACGAGCCGGTAGCGCGGGACCAGCCGGGCGATGGTCGCCTCCAGCCCGACCACGCCCTGGGTGCCGGGGGTCTCGCCGCCCGACAGCACTCCCCAGCGCCTGTCCTCCGCGCCGACACCGTGGCGCGACAGCTCCCGGCGCAGCCGGTCGAGCTTGCGTTCGGCGCGTTCGAGCTTGCCGCCGGGCAGTCGGTGCACCCAGGTCGGCCAGCCGTCGATATTGGTGCGGATGCGCAGATCGTTGAGGGCGATCCTGGCCGCGCGGAAATTGCTCCACGCTTGCTCGCGGCGTTCGAGCAGTTGCCGCGCCGGATCATGATCGCCCCCTGGCGAGGACGGCACCTCGTCACTCATGACACCCAACGGTAGATGGCCGCGGGCAACCGCGCCGCGACTACCTGTGACCTGGGGTTCGAGGTCGCTCCGACGCCGCTGGTCACCTCACATGCCAGCGGTTAGCCGGGCGATCACGCGGACGGGCGTGTCGGCGAGTCCGCGAGGACGCCGGAGCGCTAGGACGAGCGGACCGCGTGCAGCACGTCGGCGTGCAGGCCGTCGGCACGCGCGGTGATCTCCTCGATCCTGGCCAGCGTCGGCGCGAACCGATCGCCCTCGGCGGCGGGCAGCGAGGCCACGTTGATCTCGATGTTGAGCTGCGAGCTGGTCGCGGCGGCCCGGGCGGCGTCGGCGGCGGCGCCGATGTCGGTGACCACGTTCGGATTGCCGATCGGCAGCAGCTCGGCGGCCAGCGAAAGCACCTCGTCGGCCTCGTCCACCACGGCCGCCGGAACGCGTGCGGCCTCGATGAGCGCCGCGGTGATGGCCTCCTGGCGGTGCTGGGCCTCGGCGTCGGTGCCCTTGGGCAGCTTGTAGGCGTCGCCGACGGCGGTGAAGGCGGCGGCGTCGGCCTCGGCCAGCGCCAGCGAGCGCGCGCGGGCCGCGTCGGCGGCCTCGATGATCCGGTCGATCACCGGCCGGTGCTCGGCGTCCTTGGCCCGGGTGGTGTAGCGGGCCACCATCGCGACCAGCGCCGCGCCCTGGGCGGCGTGCAGCGCGGCGACGGCGCCGCCACCGGGGGCGGGCACCTTCGCCGCCAGCTCCGACAGGTACCCGGCGAGGGTGGCCGCACCGAAGGACGCGGCTTCCTGGGACGACCCGCTCGGGGACGACGTGGCCTGGGACGACGTGGTCGGCTGCGACACGGAGGGTGGCCTTTCCTGCTTCGGCGAGTGACTACGGCCTCACGCTACTCGGCGCCCGCTCGCCGTCCGCGCCCGACACCGCGAGCCGGTGCGCGCCCGCGCGATAGCCGGGGTTATGTTGAGCACTATGCGGATCGGATTGGGCATCAACTACTCGGGCGGCTTCAAAGAGGTCGCGGCCGAAGTGGCCGACCTGGAGAGAGCCGGACTCGACATCGTCTTCGTGCCCGAGGCGTACTCCTTCGACGCGGTCAGCGCGCTGGGCTACCTGGCCGCCCGAACCGAACGGGTGCAGCTGGCGTCGGGCATCCTGCAGCTCTACACCCGCACCCCCAGCCTCACCGCCATGACCGCCGCGGGCCTGGACTTCGTCTCCGACGGCCGCTTCCTGCTCGGCCTCGGCGCCTCCGGCCCGCAGGTCATCGAGGGCTTCCACGGCGTGCCCTACGACGCGCCCATCGGCCGCACCCGCGAACTGGTGGAGATCTGCCGCAAGGTGTGGCGGCGCGAACGCCTGGAATACCAGGGCAAGTACTACCAGATCCCGCTGCCCGCCGAGCGCGGCACCGGCCTGGGCAAGCCGCTCAAGCTCATCAATCACCCCGTGCGCGACCGCATCCCGGTCCTGCTGGCCGCCCTCGGCCCCAAGAACGTCGAACTGGCCGCCGAGATCGCCGAGGGCTGGCAGCCGATCTTCTTCCTGCCCGAGAAGGCCACCGAGGTCTGGGGCGAATCGCTGGCCGCGGGCCGCGCCAAGCGCGATCCCGCCCTGGGCGAGCTGGAGGTGTTCGCCGGCCCGGCGCTGGCCATCGGCGAGAACGTCACCCCGCTGCTCGAGTTCGTCAAGCCGCACCTGGCCCTCTACATCGGCGGCATGGGCGCCAAGGGCAAGAACTTCTACCACACCCTGGCCACCAAGTACGGCTACGGCGCCGAAGCCGACCGCATCCAGGAGCTCTACCTGGCCGGCAAGAAGGAGGAGGCCGCCAAGGTGGTCCCCGACGCGCTCGTCCGCGACATCTCCCTGGTCGGCCCCGCCGGTTTCGTCAAGGAACGCATCGCCGCCTTCCGCGAGGCGGGCGCCACCGTGCTGAACGTGGTGCCGATGGCAGGCACCGCCGCCGAACGGGTGAAACTGATCGAGCAGCTGCGCGAACTGCTCTGACCCCGGCAAGCGCAGAACGAACGGCGTCCCGGCTCTCCGCCGGGACGCCGTTCGTGGTTCGGGAGCGGTCAGCCCTTGCCGACCGCGGCCAGCGCCGCGTCCAGGGTCGAATACAGCGCGAACACCTGGTCCAAGCTGGTCATCTTCAACTGTCTGCTGGTGGCGGGCCCGTCCGCGACCACCGCGATCGTGGTCGCCGCACCGGCCCGCTGATGCGCGGCAACCAGCGCCGCCATCCCGGCCGAAGCCAGGAAACTGACCCGCGTGAGGTCGATGATCAGGGCCGCCGGCTTCTCGCCGAGCACCCCTTCGATCGCATTCTCCAGCGCGGGAGCGGTCGCCAGGTCCACCTCGCCGGCCACCGTCAACACGGTGGCCCCGTCGTGCACCGCGACGGAGGTGGTCATCGTGTCCGCCAGGGGATACGCGTCTCCGGAAGTGTTGGTCACGACTCCACGACACACAACTTCCGGCCAAAGCGCAAGTCAAGTGTGCACATGGACCGCTGGCTATGTGGCGACTCGATTGACCCGGACAGTTGGGCGCGGTGGGTGGCTCGACGCGTTGTGAAGCGGATTTGCCCGACGGTGCGTGAAAAGAGAGCGGTGAAGGCAAACTAGCGGCAACACGATGTCTGGTGTCGTCAGAAGGACGGTCGCCGGCGCGGTCACTCCCTGGCGGTCGCGGGTGCAGCCAACAGCATGTGCAAGCCGGCGTCGAGGCCGGCGGCGAAGGTGTCGGGGTCGGAGACCACGGTGGTGTCCAGATCGATGCCTAAGTGGCAGGTATCGACGTGCGAGACCAGGGCGGCGTTGAACGCTGTGCCAAGGGTGGGGGGAAGGCGTAGAGGCGCCGGATTTCGGCGCCGGCGAGGTGGAGCGGTACGGGCGAGCCCGGCACGTTGGCTGGACTGGGTGCAGATCGGCGGCATGGGTGGCCCAGAGATCACGGCACATCGAGCAGCACCACTCGCTGGACTCCGCTGCGCGCACTCGGCGACCAATCGGCCGTCCACACGGTTGCGAGATGGCCGACAAACTCATGAAGCTGGTCGAGGGGTGCGGATCCGGATACGGGGGCGGCTGGAGCGGTTACGGGTTGATAAGGGCGGCCAGCGGGGCGAAGCGGGTGGGGTCCGTGGCTATGAGGGTGGAGAGGCGGGTGGCGATGGCGGTGGCGAGGGTGTCGCGGATTTCCCGGCGGAGGGCGTCGCCCTCGCGGGTGAGGACGACGCGGCTGACGCGGCGGTCGGTCGGGTCGGGTTCGCGGGCGAGCAGGCCGCGGCGGGAGAGGCGGTCGACCATGCCCGTGACATTGGTCTTGTCGCAGCCGAGGCGGGCGGCGATGGTGCCGAATGAGGGCGGGTCGTTGCCGAGCAGGCACAGCAATTGCGTTTGTTGACTGGTCAATTCGTATTGGCGGGCGACCTCGGCGTAGAGCACGGCGATTTCGCGATGCAGGGACATCACCGCGGTGGTCAGGTCGTCGGGAGTCACGAAGACAGTCTAGCTCCTCGACCATTGACATCCTCCACCTAATAGTCGAGCATCTCGACTATTAGCCATCGCTACTTCAGGGAGTGCTCATGACCGTCGCCCTCGTCACCGGCGGCTCGCGGGGTATCGGCCGCGCCATCGCCACTCGTCTCGCCGCTGACGGCGCGGCCGTGGTGGTCAACTATCGCCGAAACGCCGCGGCGGCATCGCAAGTCGTCACCCAGATCGAGCGAGCGGGCGGCCGGGCGCTGGCCGTTGCCGCCGACGTGGCCGATCCCCCGCACCTGCGGGGACTATTCGAGGCCACCGAGCGAACCTTCGGCGGCCTCGACGTCCTCGTCGTCAACGCGGGCGTGGCCCACTTCGCACCCATCGCCGAAACCACCGACGCCGACTTCGACGAACTCTTCGCGGTCAACACCCGAGCCACCTTCCACGCCCTGCGCGAGGCCGCAAACCGCCTGCGCGACGGCGGCCGCATAGTAGTGATCTCCAGCGGCGCGGTCGCCACCGCCCGCCCCGGCTCGGGCGCGTACGCCGCCAGCAAGGCCGCCGTCGACCAGCTCGTCCGGACGGCCGCATCCGAACTCGGCCCGCGCGGCATCACCGTCAACAGCGTCCTCCCCGGCGCGATCCGCACCGACGCCCTCGTCACGACCCGAGACCCCGCCGCCCTCGACCAGGTAGCCGCCCAAACCCCCCTCCGCAGAATCGGCGAACCCGACGACATCGCCGCCATCGTCGCCTTCCTCACCTCCCCCGACGCCCGCTGGATCACCGGCCAACGCATCCACGCGGGCGGCGGCCTCTTCTAATACTGCAACCACACGCAGGAGGGTGGGTGGCCTCGTCGGTGATGGGACAAGCGGGCTTGCCGTGGCTTGCCTTCGCCGGCATGGGGGACGGTCCCGACCGGCTGCGACTACGAGACTTCCGGGTCCGGGCCAGGGTGCTGGGGGTGCGAGCGGAATCAACCAGCTGACGAAGCCTGCCCGGTGTGCGTCCAGGGCCGTAGTTCCCGGTTTCATCTCCCGGAAGGGCCGTAGGAGGGGCGGGCGGGTCGGTACCGTCACCGGCATGAGCGGGAGTTGCGCTCCGTCCTCACTCATGGCGATCCCATGAAAGCGGGAATCCCAGTGAGCGAGACTTTCACGATTCTCGAAGATGACGCGCTGACGATCGGTGCAACCGGGAGCCGGCCGTGGTGTGCCCGCTCTGATCAGGGGTGGGCCAGGCGTTGCGCGCCGAAACAGCGGCGATCGAGATGGCCTGCTGCCGGACCGTGGACTAGTGCCAGGGGTCGATAGTGGGCACATCGGCTGCCTCGAACGGTGACCGGTCGCGGGTGGCGACGGCGAAGCCTGCGGCGGCCGCGGTGGCGGCGATCATGCCGTCGGCGACGGCGATTGCGAGCCCCTGAGCGCGGGCCTGCGACATCAGGCGGGCGTATTCCGTGGTGGCATTCAGGTCGTAGGCCAGGATGCGGCCGGTGAACGCGGGCAGGGTGTGGTTCTCCAGCCAGTCGGTGAACTCGTCGCGGCGGCGCCCGCTAGGCATGGTCGCGATGCCGTAGCGGAGTTCGCCGACGGTGACGGCCGACAGGTACAGGGTTTCGCTGACTTGGGCGTCGAGCCATGCCATGACCCGTTCGTCGGGGGCCTTGGTGGTGGGTTCGCTGATGACGTTGGTGTCGAGGATGATCACTGGCCGAACACCATCGGCTCGTGCGGGGTCTGGTCGCGGCCGAAGTAGATGTCGCGTTCATCGTCGGTGAGCCGGCTCTCTTCGCTGATGACGCCTGCGAGGAGTGTGCCGATCTTGGTCCGCTCGGTCGGTTTGACCGCTTCGGTGAGGATGGCGCGCATCTCGGCTTCGATGCTGCGTTCGTTGGCGGCCGCGCGTTGGCGGATGGCGCGGTGTACTTCGTCGCTCAGATTCCGGATCGTCACGTTCTTCATGCGCTTATCCACTCCTCACAGCCACTCTTGTTGATAGCAGCGCGACGCTCGATGCCATCAATGCTGCATCACCAGCATATCCGCTATCACGTCACCGTGCGCCCCTGTGGCTGGGCCACGGCCACCTGGGGGCCGCCGTTCGCCGAAGCGGCGCCGGTCGCGATCGTTGTGGTACATCCCCATCGTCGGCCCCTCGACGCCGATGGCACCTGCACCTCCGCCACCCTCGAGCGTCGCGCCGACATCCGGGTTCTGGTGTCGATGAGTCGGACGGACACGCCGGCGACGTGCAGGAGCGGTGCCGCGGACGACGGAAACGACTCGCAAGTCAACCGTGTACATGAGCAGGTGCGCGACACACCGTGCCGGTCATCACGCCGCCGTGCCGAATGCACGTCACGCGCGGACACCGGCTCGTAGGCGCCGTCCCCGCTGCGTTGCCATCGAGGGATCGCGCTGACGCTGCGCGCCTTCTCCGACGCCGCGGCGCGGTGCAGCGATCGTCTTCTCGCTGCTCGGCGGCGCGGGGGTCAGGCCTTGCTCTCGGCGAGCAGGAGTGTCCCGCCCAGGCCGATCATCATGCCGCCTCCGCTCGCCCGCACCGCCGCGAGCCGTCGTGGCGAGCGGGCGAACCACGTCCGTGCCGAGCCGGCGATCAACGCCCAGGTGGCATCGCACAGGAAGGCGATCACCGTGAAGACGACGCCGAGCACGAGCATCTGCACCGGGACGGCCCCGGCATGGAAGTCGACGAACTGGGGCAGTGCCGCGACGAAGAACACGATCGTCTTCGGATTGGTCGCTCCCACGATGAACCCTTGGCGGAGCACCGTGGGCGAGGAGACGCCTCGGGGCGTGACGGCGGCGCTCTTGCCCAGCCCGTCTTTCCGATGCCGGATGGCCTGCACGCCGAGGTAGGCGAGATACGACGCGCCGAGGATCTTGACGATGGTGAACAGGGCGACGGACTGCGCGACGATCGAGCCGACGCCGAAGGCCACGGCGGTGATGGGGATCAGCCCGCCCAACTCGTTGCCGACGACGCTCCACAGCCCGCCGCGCCGCCCGAGGGACAGGGAACGACCGATCACGAAGAGCACGCTGGGCCCGGGGATGGCGATGAGGATCAGCGAGGCGAGGGCGAAGGTGATGAGGGCTTCGACGGACGGCACGACCTCACCCTATCGCCGCGATGCGCCGTCTCGTCCCCGGCGGCAGCTCGACCATGGACCACCGGCGCCTGCCTGCGGCTGCGGCCAGGCCGCATCCACGTGCCACCGAACCGGCTCGACAACGACCCCGCCGATGAAATTGGAACCGGCTGCGCACATGCCGTGGGCGCCGCAGTCAGGTGGTGATGTGAGCCGAGACCTGCCGAGCTGAATGTGGCGGCCAGCCGTGCCCCAGCAGCACCGCTCACGGGAGCGGATCGCGGTGCGACTCGACGATCAGTGCGTGAGGGCGATCTTGACGATGACGACGAGGGTGGCGGCGAGTGTGAGCAGGAGTGCGGTGAGCAGGGTGGTGCGAGTGGGTCGCCGGCCGCGGAGCCTGCCGATGACGAAGGCGATGCCACCGATGCGGGTGAGAATGACGACCTCGGCGAGGATTTGGGCGTTGCGCGGTTCGAGCCAGGCCAACCATCCCGCGGCGAGAACAAGACAGGGGAGGATGGCGGAGGTGAGGATGGGCACCGAGTTGCGGAGTTCGCGAAGGCGGTCGGTGAGGGTGGGCGTTTCCTGGTCGCGCACTGTGCGAGCGACCGATTCGGCGAAACTGTGGGCGACGAACGTCGAGGCGGACGTACCGAGGACGACGAGTATCCCGAGGTGCTTTTCGGCGGTGACGATGGGGACGAGTGCGGTCAGCGCGAGGATGTTGCCGTAGATGTAAGCGCTGATACGGCTGGCGGCGTTGCTTCGGTCCAGTGGGGTTCGCCGGAAGAACAACGGCCGGTGCAGCAGGCTGTCCGGACTGGAATCCACTGTCGTCCTCCCTGCTCCAGGGTGTTCACGTGCGTGCCGGCGTTCACCCGCTGCGGCTACCGGCTCGCGTGGTGCTTCGGCTGCGGGGCAGGAACATGGCCGCGATGAGGCCGGCGGCGGCGGCCACGGCCAGAGCGATCATGGCGGCGGCATATGCGTGGGTGGTCAGGCCGGCGACCAGGATGGTCCCGGCGATGGCGGTGCCCAGGCAGGAGCCGAGGTTGGAGATGCTGCGGGACAGTCCCGAGATCTCGCCTTGCAGGCTGTCGCTGAACGCGGATTGGACGATGTCGACCGAGGGCGTGAGCATGGTGCCGAGCCCGACTCCGATCAGCAGGAGGCCGGGGGCGAATCCCCATGGGTTGACCGAGCGGCCCGCCAGGGCGAGGAGGACCGCGATGCCGGCGATGGTGGTGGCGAAGCCGATGATGATCAGGGCGCGACGGGTCCGCCGCCGGGCCAGCCACGCGGCCGACAGCGAGGTGGCGAGGAGCCCGGCGGTGGCGGCGGTGAAGATGACGCCGGTTTGGATGGCGTTGTAGCCGCGGACGACCTGGAGGTATGCCGAGACCACGAACGAGGTGCCCATGAGTACCAACCACTGGATGTTCTGGGTGATCAACCCGAGATTGGCTGTGCGATTGCCGAACAGGCGTGTGGAGAGCAGGGGTTCGCGACCGGCACGTTCGGTTGCCCGCGCGGTGACGAAGAAGACCGTGAGTGCCAGCGCGCCGCCGATGCTGAGCGCGAGTGCCAGGAAGAGACTGTCGTCGGCGGCGAGGATGCCCGCGACGAGCAGGATCAGGCCGGCTGCCGACAGGACTGCCCCGCGGGCGTCGAATGGCCGGGCCGGGTCCGGCGGTAGCGGGTCGAGGATCCGCCGGCTGGACACGATGATGACGAGGACGACCGCGGCTTGGAACACGAAGGCGGCGCGCCAGCTCAGGGTGTCTGTGATGAAACCGCCGATCAGCGGGCCGGCGGCTGCCCCGACCCCGCCGAGCGCCATGATTGTGCCGAAAGCCCGTGCCCGTGCGTCGGAATCGGTGAACAGCAGGGTGGCGAGGATGTAGACCGGTGGGATCAGCATCGCGGTGCCGATCCCTTCGAGAATCGAGTTGCCCAGTATCAGCACACCGAGCGATGGCGCGAGCGCACAGACGAGCGCGCCGACGCCGTACACCGCGAGACCGGTGACGAAGCAGCGTTTTCGGCCGTAGCGGTCGGTCAGCTTGCCGCCGGGGATCATCAGCGCGGCCATCACCAACAGGAAAAGGGTGATGGTGAGCTGTACACCGTGGACGGTGGTGTTCAGGTCGTCGCTGATGTCGGTGATCATCACGTTCATGTTGGAGCCGGCGAAGCTGCAGATGAACTGTGCCAGCGCCAAGGGCAGCAGGACCCCGCGCGGACGATCGCCGGACACCGCCATGGTCAGGTCGCGGTCATCGGTGTGGACTCGGCGTCGTCGAGCCGCGCGTCCAACGCCATGGCGGCGCCGACCAGCGCCAAATGGGTGAAGGCCTGCGGGAAGTTGCCCAGCTGCTCACCGGAAGGCCCGATCTCTTCGGCGAACAAGCCCACGTGGTTGGCGTAGGTGAGCATCTTGTCGAAGGCGTAGCGGGCTTGGCCGACCCGGCCGGCGGCAGCGAGCGCCTCGACATACAGGAAGCTGCACAGGTTGAACGTGCCCTCGGCCCCGCGGAGCCCGTCGGGTGAGGCGGCCGGATCGTAGCGGTACACGAGACTGTCGCTGACCAGCTCGCTGTCCATCGCGTCGAGGGTGCTTCGCCAGTCCGGGTCGTGCGGCGCCAGAAAACCCATCTTCGGCATGAGCAGCAGGGCGGCGTCGAGGACTTCGGAGTCGAAGTGCTGAACGAATGCCTGCCGTCCCGGACTCCAGCCACGGTCCATGATCTGGGTGAACACCGCGTCGCGTTCGCGGGTCCACCGAGTCAGGTCGGCCGGTCGCGCGTGTTCGGTGGCCAGCCGTATTCCGCGGTCGAACGCCACCCAGGTCATCAACCGGCTGTAGGTGAAGTTCTTTCGGCCGCCGCGGGTTTCCCAGATCCCTTCGTCGGGGCGGTCCCAGTTGTCCGCGAGCCAGTCCAGGAGCCCGGCGAACGCTCGCCAGCCGCTGACGCTGCCGATATCGGTGGTCTGCGCCAGCGCGTCGGCGGCCTCGCCGTAGATATCGAGCTGGATCTGATCGGCGGCGGCGTTGCCCACTCGCACCGGCGCCGAACCCTGGTAGCCCTCGAAATGGGTGAGGACCTCTTCGTCGAGGTGGGGTGCACCATCGATGCGGTACATGATCTGCAACGGTTCCCCGGAGGCGGTCGCACCGGCATCAACACGATCGCGTAACCAGCGCCGGAAACCGGCGGCCTCCTCGGTGAATCCCAGGTCGATCAGGGCGCGCACCGACAGCGAAGCATCCCGCACCCAGGTATATCGATAGTCCCAGTTCCGTTCACCACCGACCTGTTCCGGCAACCCCATCGTCAAGGCCGCGACCGGCGCTCCGGTGGGCGCGTAGGTCAGCAGTTTCAAGGTGATCGCGGAGCGTTTCACCATGTCCTGCCACCGTCCCCGGTAGGTACACGACCGCAGCCAGGTCTGCCAGAATTCCCGGCACGCCTCGAACCCGGCCAGCACCTCGTCCCGTGCCGGCAGGTCGCTCACGGCACCACCGGAGGCGGTGGTGGTCAGCACCAGCACCGCCGTCTGTCCCGCCTCGAGGGTGAACGTCGCGGAGAGGTCGTTGCCGTCGCGACGCAGTGATATCGGGTCGCTGGCTTGCACGTGCAGATCGAGATCAGCGCTGTGGAATACGGCGCGATCCGGTGTGGGCGTGGTGAGCGTGTGTGCGGCGCGGGCGTAGTCGAAGCGCGGCCGGCAGGTGAACCCGAACGGCAGCGACCCCCGTACCACTCGTACGATCCGCACGAGCCGATGCCGATCGGTTGCCACCGGCTCTTGGAGAGGGTCCATGAAATCGATGACCTCGCCCACGCCGTCCGGCGCCATGAAGCGGGTGATCAGCACCGCGGTATCCGATAGATACAGTTGCCGCGCCCGAGTGTCGTCTTTGCCGGTGTCGGCGGCGATTCGACAGTATCCGCCGCGCTCGGCATCCAGCAGCGAAGCGAACAGGCTCGGTGAATCGAAACGTGGACTGCACCACCAGTCGATCGTGCCCGTCGACGAGACCAATGCCGCGGTTTGCAGATCGCCGATGATCCCGTGCTCGGCGATCGGTGGGTAAGCGTTCATGACTTCCCCTCGGCTATCGAGTCGAACACTGCTGGTCAGTCGGCGAAGACCTCGCGCAGCTCGGCTTCCTGCTCGTGTCGGAGCCCCGACAGTGCGCCGATGCCGGCGAGGCTGTGCAATTCATCGCCAGTCCGTGCGAAATCTGGGGTTACACCACCGAAGCACCCCGCCTCTCCCCGCACCTCACCCACACCAGGTGAATCGCGCCGGTCGGCTGGCCACGCCGATCGGTTCGTGGCCGATGGCGGGACCGTGATGTACACGTTCGAGCCGCCGCGGTTCACCTCGGTGCGCCGCTGTCGAATTGATCGCCCCCGGTGCGGGCCGGGTCAGGCCGCGCCGACGATGCGTAATGCCATCTCGGCATAGGCCGTGGCGATGTCCTCCGGGGTCCAGTGGCCCGCGTCGCGGTACCAGCGGGCGATGTCGATGCCGAGGGAGAGCAGGGCGGTGGATGCGATGCGCGCGTCGGGGATGTCGAAGACGCCCTGCTCGATCCCGCGCTGCACCAGGTCGCGCATGGTCTGGTCGATCTGCTGGCGGATGGCCCGGATCTCGTTCAGGTGCTCGGGGCTCAGTGAGTTCAGCTCGTAGTTGACGATCCGGGCGCTGGTGTGCGCGCGGGCGTGATGGACCGCGAAATCGTAGATCACGGTGCGCAACGCGGTCGCCGGATCGCTGGACGAGGCGGCCGCTTTCCTGATCAGCTCGAGTGTCTCGTCGTGGCCCGCTCGCGAGATCAGGTAGAGCAGCTCTTCCTTGGATTTGTGATGCACATACACCGCGGCCGGGCTCATGCCGGCGGCTCCGGCGATATCGCGCGTCGTCGTCCCGTTGAAGCCCTTCTCGGCGAATGCCTCGACGGCGGCTTCCAGCAGGCGTGCGCGGGTCGAATCGCCGCGGGGTTCGGTGATGTCGGTCATGGGATCGCCATTATCTCGCCTCGGTCCGGCCGCTCCGGTCACGGCGGGTGTGATGTGGTCAACAGGGGGCGAGTCCTGATCACTGTTGACGGTGACCCGGACCACCCTGCACTATGCTACTAAGCAAGCGCTTAGTCATCAAAGGAGATTCGATGCCGGAAGCTGTGATCGTCGCCGCTGCCCGTTCCCCGATCGGGCGGGCGGGCAAGGGCTCGCTGAAGGAGATGCGTCCCGACGACCTGACCGTGCAGATGGTGCGGGCCGCGCTGGCCCAGGTGCCCGCCCTGGACCCGGCCCAGGTCGAGGACCTTCTGCTCGGCTGCGGGCAGCCCGCGGGCGAATCGGGCTTCAACATGGCCCGCACGGTGGCGGTGCTGGCCGGGCTGGACACGGTTCCCGGCACCACCGTGAATCGCTACTGTTCCTCCAGCTTGCAGACCACCCGGATGGCGCTGCACGCCATCAAGGCGGGCGAGGGTGAGGTGTTCATCTCCGCGGGCGTGGAGACGGTGAGCCGGTTCGGCAAGGGCAGCGCCGACGGGTGGCCCGACACCCAGAATCCGGTCTTCGCCGACGCCGTCGCCCGCACGGCCGAACGAGCGAGCGGGGGCGCCGCCGACTGGGCCGACCCGCGCGCGCAGGGTCTCCTGCCCGACGTCTACATCGCGATGGGCCAGACCGCGGAGAATGTCGCGCAGTTCACCGGCATCACTCGCGCCGAACAGGACGCGTTCGGTGTCCGTTCGCAGAACCTCGCCGAGAAGGCCATCGCCGACGGCTTCTGGGCCACCGACATCACCCCCGTCACGCTGCCGGACGGCACCGTGGTCAGTGCCGACGACGGCCCGCGCGCGGGCGTCACCATGGAGGCGGTGAGCCAGTTGAAGCCGGTGTTCCGGCCCGACGGCACCGTCACCGCGGGCAACTGCTGCGCGCTCAACGACGGCGCGGCGGCGCTGGTCATCATGTCCGACACCAAGGCCAGGGATCTGGGCATCACCCCGCTCGCGCGCATCGTCAGCACCGGCGTCTCCGCGCTGTCCCCGGAGATCATGGGCCTGGGCCCGATCGAGGCGTCCAAGCAGGCGCTGGGCCGGGCCGGTCTCACGATCGACGACATCGACCTGGTCGAGATCAACGAGGCGTTCGCCGTGCAGGTGCTCGGCTCGGCCCGCGAACTCGGTATCCCGGAAGACAAGCTGAACGTCAACGGCGGCGCGATCGCGGTGGGCCACCCGTTCGGCATGACCGGCGCCCGCATCACCAGCACCCTGATCAACTCGCTGCGCTTCCACGACAAGCAATTCGGGTTGGAGACCATGTGTGTCGGCGGCGGCCAGGGCATGGCCATGGTGCTGGAGCGGCTGTCGTGACCGGCCGTTTCGCCGGCAGGACCGCGATCGTCACCGGCGCCAGCCGCGGCATCGGCCTGGCCATCGCGCAGCGCCTGGTGGACGACGGCGCGAAGGTGGTGATCACCGCGCGCAAGCAGGACGCCCTCGACGAGGCGGTCCGGCAGCTGGGCGGGGCCGAGCACGCGCTCGGCGTCGCCGGACGTGCCGACGACCTCGAGCACCAGGAGGAGACCGTCGCGCGGGCGATCGAGACCTTCGGCGGCGCCGACCTGCTGGTCAACAACACCGGGATCAACCCGGTCTACGGTGCGCTGATCGACATGGACCTGGCCGCGGCGCGCAAGATCATCGAGGTCAACTGCCTGGCCGCGCTGTCGTGGACCCAGCGCGCGCACAAGGCGTGGATGGCCGAACACGGCGGCGCGGTGGTCAACGTGTCCTCGGTGGCCGGGATCAAACCGGCGCCCGGGATCGGCTTCTACGGCGCCAGCAAGGCCATGCTGACCTACCTCACCCAGGAACTGGCCGTGGAACTCGGGCCGGACCTGCGCGTCAACGCGGTCGCCCCGGCCGTGGTGAAGACGAAGTTCGCCACCGCGCTCTACGAGGGCCGCGAACAGGAACTCGCCGGAACCTATCCGCTGAAGCGGCTCGGCGTGCCCGAGGACATCGCGGGTGCGGTGGCGTTCCTGCTCTCCGACGACGCCGCCTGGATCACCGGCCAGCTCCTCGTCCTCGACGGCGGCATCACCCTGACCGGCGGCGTCTGACAACCACATTCGACTCCAGGAGATATTCATGAGCACCCAGACCACGACCGCTGTCGTCACCGGCGCCGCCCGCGGCATCGGCGCGGGCGTCGCCCGGCGCCTGGCCGCCGACGGCATGGCCGTCGCCGTGATCGACCTCGACCAGGTCGCCTGCAAGCCGGTCGTCGAGCAGATCCAGGCCGCGGGCGGCACCGCGATCGCCGTCGGCGCCGACGTGGCCGACGAAGCCGCCGTCGCCGCGGCCGTCGAGCGGGTGGCCGCCGAACTCGGCGCGCCCACCGTGTTGGTCAACAACGCGGGCGTCATCCGTGACAACCTGTTGTTCCGGATGACCACCGACGACTGGGACACCGTGATGAACGTGCACCTGCGCGGGTCGTTCCTGATGACGCGCGCGGTCCAGAAGTACATGACCGAGGCGAAGTTCGGTCGCATCGTGAACCTGTCGAGCACCTCGGCGCTCGGCAATCGCGGCCAGGCCAACTACGCCGCGGCCAAGGCGGGCCTGCAGGGCTTCACCAAGACCCTCGCCCTCGAGCTCGGCAAGTTCGGCATCACCGCCAACGCCATCGCGCCCGGCTTCATCGAGACCGAGATGACCGCGGCCACCGCCGAGCGTATCGGTGTTCCGTTCGAGGATTTCAAAGCTGCTGCGGCCAAGGAGATTCCGGTCGCGCGCACCGGTGTGCCCGAGGACATCGCGCACGCCGTGTCGTTCTTCGTCAGCGAGGGCGCCGGTTTCGTGTCCGGCCAGGTGCTGTATGTCGCGGGAGGGCCGAAGGCATGAGGACGTTCCACGGCGTGGCCGAGCTCGAGGCGGCGGTCGGGTCCCATCTCGGCTACTCGGAGTGGCACACGATCACGCAGTCGCAGATCAACGCGTTCGCCGACGCGACCGGTGACCACCAGTGGATCCACGTCGACGCCGAGAAGGCGGCGAACGGCCCGTTCGGCACCACCATCGCGCACGGCTACCTCACCCTGTCGCTGGTGCCGCTGCTGGTCGCGCAGATCTACCGGGTGGAGGGCGTGCGGATGGCGGTCAACTACGGCTCCAACAAGCTGCGGTTCCCGGCCCCGGTACCGGTGGATTCGACGGTGCGTGCCGGGGTCGAGCTGGTCTCGGTGGCACCGGGCGCGGCCGGGCACCTGGTCACCTCGACCGTCACCGTCGAGCGGGCGGGCGGCGACAAACCGGTCTGTGTGGTCGAGTCGCTGACCCTGGTGGTGGCCGGATGACCACCCGGTCCGACCTGCCCGGCCTCGACCTCGACCGGCTGTCCGATTGGCTGCGCGAGCACCTGCCGATGACGGGCACCGCGCTCACCGGCACCCTCATCGCCGGTGGCAAGTCGAACCTGACCTACGAGATCGGCGACGGTACCACCCGCTGGATCGTGCGGCGGCCTCCGCTGGGGCACGTGCTGGCCACCGCCCACGACATGGCCCGCGAGTACCGGGTGATGGCCGCGCTGCGGCAGACCGAGGTACCGGTACCGGCGATGTACGCGCTGTGCCAGGACGACAGCGTGATCGGTGCCCCGTTCTACGTGATGGAGCGCATCGAGGGCAGGCCCTACCGGACCGCCGCGGAACTGGCCGACCTGGGCCCGGAACGGACAAGGGCGATTTCGGCCGGCCTGATCGACACCCTGGCCACGCTGCACGCGGTCGACCCGGCGGCGATCGGGCTGGCGGACTTCGGTCGGCCGGAGGGCTTTCTCGAACGCCAGGTGCGCCGCTGGAAGAAGCAGCTCGACGCCTCACGCACCCGCGAGCTGCCGCTGGCCGACGAACTCCACGCGCTGCTGGCCGCGGATGTGCCCGCCGAGTCCGCGGTGGGCATCGTGCACGGCGACTACCGGCTCGACAACGTGCTCACCGACAGCCGGGACCGGCTGGTGGCGGTGATCGACTGGGAGATGGCCACTCTCGGTGATCCGCTCACCGACCTCGCGCTGATGGTCGTCTACGGCCGGCTCGCGGCCAGGGCGGGCGGCGCCGTGGTGGCCGACGCGACGGCGGCACCGGGCTTCCTGTCCGAGGACGAGATCATCGCCCGCTACACCGCGCGCAGTGAGCGCGACATGTCCCGGTTCGGCTTCTACCTCGGGTTGGCCGCGTTCAAGTTGGCCGCGATCCTCGAGGGCATCCACTACCGCTATCTGCACGGCCAGACGGTCGGCGAGGGTTTCGATGTCATCGGTTCGGCGATCGAGCCGCTCCTCGAGACCGGACTCACCGCAGTGAAGGAGTACCGCTGATGGATTTCGCCTACGACGCCCGCACCGAGGAATTGCGTGCCTCGCTCCTGGAATTCATGGAGACCCACATCTACCCGGCCGAGCCGGTGTTCCGCGAGCAACTCGCCCAGCTGGAGGACCGCTGGGCGTGGGATTCGGTGCCGGTACTGGCCGAACTGCGCGCCGAGGCCCGCCGCCGAGGCCTGTGGAATCTGTTCCTGCCCGGCGACGAGGGCGCCGGGCTGACCAACCTGCAGTACGCGCCGCTGGCCGAGATCACCGGCCGCAGTGGGCATCTGGCCCCGGCCGTGCTCAACTGCGCGGCGCCGGACACCGGCAACATGGAGGTGCTGGCGCAGTTCGGGACCGAGGAACAGCGCACACAGTGGCTCGAGCCGCTGCTCGACGGCCGGATCCGGTCGGCGTTCGCGATGACCGAGCCCGACGTGGCCTCCTCCGACGCCACCAACATCGCCACCCGCATCGAACGCGACGGCGACGACTACGTGATCAACGGCCGCAAATGGTGGATCACCGGCGCGATGAACCCGAACGCTCGCATCTTCATCGTGATGGGTAAGACCGATCCGCAGGCGAGCAGGCACCGTCAGCAGTCGATGATCCTGGTCCCGCGCGACACCCCCGGCGTGGTGATCGAACGCGGTATGGAGGTCTTCGGCTACGACGACCACGAGCACGGCGGCCACGCCGAGATGACGTTCACCGATGTCCGCGTCCCCGCCGCGAACCTGATCGGCGGGGAGGGTTACGGTTTCGCCATCGCGCAGGCCCGGCTCGGCCCGGGCCGCATCCACCACTGCATGCGCGCCATCGGCGTGGCCGAACGGGCCATCGAGGCGATGTGTGCGCGCGCCGAGGAGCGGGTGGCCTTCGGCCGACCGCTCAGCGACCAGGGGGTGATCCGGGACTGGATCGCCGAGTCGCGGGTCAAGATCGAGCAGCTGCGGCTGCTGGTGCTCAAGACCGCGTGGCTGATGGACACCGTGGGCAACAAGGGCGCCCACACCGAGATCCAGGCGATCAAGATCGCCACCCCGGCCACCGTGCAGTGGATTCTCGACAAGGCCATCCAGGTGCACGGCGCCGCCGGTCTTTCCCAGGACTTCTCGCTGGCCGCCGCCTACGCGGGCAACCGCACTCTGCGCTTCGCCGATGGTCCCGACGAGGTCCACAAGAACGCGCTGGCCAAGAACGAGCTGCGCAAGCAGCGAGAGGCCCGATGACCCGCTCCGGACCAACGATCTCCCGCGCCGCACGATCGGGCTAATCGATGTCCTCGTCGATTCGGCCGATCTTGCGGTCGACGGTCTCGCCGTCGAGCAGCACACCCGGGTAGCCGCGACGGGCCAATTCGGCGCACATGCGACGGTATTTGCCCACCCCGCCGACATAGCCGAGGAAGGTGGACGGCTTACCGACGACATTGGAACCGCGATACCAGGAATCGGTGGTGGCGTAGAGGGTCTTCCCGACGATGTCCTCGCAGATGGTGACCCATTCGTCCTGGGCCTCCGGCGTCGCCTCGATGACCTCGGCGCCCCGAGCCCGCGCGTGTTCGATCAGGTCGGTGACCCAGTCGACCGCCTGCTCGATGGTGACGATCACATTGCTGACGATGGCCGGGCTCTGCGGACCGCCGATCATGAAGAAATTCGGGAAGCCCGCGGTCATGATGCCGAGGAAGGTGCGCACCCCATCGCTCCATGCGCGCTGCAGGCTGCCCGCATCCTGGGAGGAGAGATTGAGGCCGAACAGCGGTCCGGTGAAGGCGTCGAAGCCGATGCCGAGCACGATCGCATCCACCTCGTAGCTGCCCGCACTCGTGACGATGCTGTCGGCGGTCATCGTCTCGATCGGTTCCTCGCGCAGCGAGACCAGTGAAACGTTCGGGCGGTTGAACGTCTCGTAGTAGTCGGTGCCGAATACGCTGCGCTTGGCGCCGAGGGGGTGGAAGCGCGGTTCGAGCAGCGCAGCGGTCCGCGGATCGTGCACGATCTCGCGGATCTTGCCGCAGACGAAGTCGGCGGCGGTCTTGTTCGCCTCGGCATCGGTGAGCAGGTCGGCGAATTCGGCGCCGACACCCAGGAAGCCGCTGCGCTCATACGCTTGTTCGTAGCGGCGCCGGCGCTCGGCGTCGCTGACGTCGAAGGCCTTGTCGGTGACGGGGCGGTCGGGGATGCCACCGGGGGAGTGGCGGCACTCCTCGCGGATCGCGGGGTAGTCGCGCTTGACCCGGGCGACGTCTTCCGGTGCCAACGGCGCGTTGCGCGCGGGAAACACATAGTTCGGCGTGCGCTGGAAGACGGTGAGCTGTTCGGCGACGGCGGCGATATGCGGAATCGCTTGCACCGCAGACGATCCCGTGCCGATCACGGCGACGCGTTTGCCTGCCAGATCCGCCAGCGGGATCGTCCAGCGGCTGGTGGAGACCTTGATCCCGGTGAAGTTGTCGATTCCGGGAACGTCGAATTCCTTCGGCGTGGACAGCCCGCCCGTGCCCGAGATCAGGTAGCGACAGCGGCGCACCTCGCCGGAACCGAGGGTCACCTCCCAGAGGTGTTCTGCGGGCAGCCAACGGCCCGAGCACACCTTGGTGTTGAAGGTGAAGTACTTGCGCAGGTCGAACCGGTCGGCCACATGGTTGATGTAGCGCAGGATCTCCGGCTGCGCGGCGAAGCGTTCGCTCCAGGTCCACTCCTGCTGCAGTTCCTCGCTGAACGAGTAGGAGTAGTAGATGCTCTCGACATCGCAGCGAGCGCCGGGATAGGTGTTCCAGTACCAGGTGCCGCCGACATCGGGCGCGGTCTCGAACCCGGCGAACGACCAGTTGTGCTGCCTGGCCTGATAGGCGACGTAGAGGCCGGAGAACCCCGCTCCGACGCAGATGACGTCGAGCGGTTCGGGGGTGGAGTGTGTCATGGGAGTGCCTTCGAGTGTCCGGGTGCGTGCAGAACGTGCGGGGGACAGCGGTGGGTCCGGTGGACGATCATGAATATGATCATCTGACTATGACAAGTGACTCATAAAGTATCGCCGGGCTTGCCGGTCGTCAACAGGGCTCGCCTCGCCCGCGCGCGAGCCGCCGGTCGCGGGGCAGTTCGCGCAGGAACCGGCACACTTCGTCGATCGCCGCCGTGGTCTGCGCGAACACCCCGACCTCGGTGAAGAAGCCGTGGAAGACGCCGCGGTACCTGGTCGAGGACACCGCGACGCCCTCGGCGCGCAGCCGCTGCGCGTAGGCCTCGGCGTCGTCGCGGATCGGGTCGACCTCCGCGGTCAGGACCAGTGCGGGCGGCAGCCCCCGCAACGATTCCGCGCGCATCGGCGCGGCCAGCGGATCGCCGCCGGGGTGTCCGACACCGGTGTACTGCTCCCAGAACCAGCGGCCCTGTGCGGCGCCGAGCAGCGGCGCGTCGGCGGATTCCGTCCACGACGCGCGGCTGAACGTGTCGTCGACGGCGGGATAGGCGAGCACCTGCGCGACCGGTAGCGCACCGCCCTGCTCGCGCAGGGACAGGAGCAGGGCGACGGCGAGATTGCCGCCCGCCGAATCGCCGCCGACCGCGATCCGGCCGGCGTCGATGCCCAGATCGGTGGCCGATCGGGTCAGCCAGGCGTAGGCATCGACGCAGTCGTGCAGCGCCGCCGGGTAGGGGTTCTCCGGCGCCAGCCGGTAGTCGAGGGAGACGACCGTCCAGCCGGACCCGGCGGCGATCGCGCGGCACAGCTCGTCGCAACCGTCCAGGGTGCCCAGGACGAAACCGCCACCGTGCAGGTAGACCAGAGTGGGAGCGGCGCCGCCCGCCGGTGTGTCATCCGTGCGGTAGAGGCGGGCGGCGATGGTGCCCGACCTGGTCGGCACGGTCAGTTGTTCGACATGATCGAGGCGGGTGATCGGGTCGGCGGACGGGGCGGAGTTCAGCAACGCGCGGGCCTGCTGCGGGCCGAGAACGTGCAGGGGTTCGGGCAGGAGCCGGCCGATCATCGCGGCCACGGCGGCGGCCTGGTCGTCGAGCAGGGCCCAGCAGGCCGGAGCGGCGTCGTTCATGAGAAATCCTCGGTTGTCGTTTGACAAAAAGTGATCTGTGCCTCACCATCATAGTCACGTGATCCAGACATCTGACTAGAAATCACGTTCCATGTGGGATCCGCTGTCGACGAGTGTTACCGCGCACAGATCTCGTCGCATCGAAAGGACAACCTGATGACCGAAACGACGATCGGTCCCGCGACGCGCGGGACCGACGCGGTCGGCGAAGTCGACATCCGGATGGAGGACGACGCGAGTCCGATCGTCCGGCTGATCGCCCGGACCATCACCGATTCCCTCCGCGCCGACAGTTCACTGCTGCCTGCCGGGCTGACCGGCACGATCGCGATCCGTTCCCACGACACCCCGCAGGCGGCCACGATCACCCTTGCCGACCGTGCGATCGAGGTGACCGGCGGTGTGCACATCGAGCCCGACTTCGACGTGACCGTCGACCTGAACCAGTTCTTCGCCCCCGTCGGCGAGCCCACCGGGTCGGCGGAACTCGCGGCCGTGGCCACCGCGCTGCTCTCGCCGCCGCTGCCGGACTGGAAGACCGCCGCGGTGAGCTTCTGGGAAAAGGGACGCACGGTTCCCGGCATCCCCGACACGCTGGTCGCCGTCACCGAGGGCCCCGACGGCGTGGACCAGGTCGTCGCGGGCGAGGGGGAGACCCACTACGTCATCGCGGGCCCGCCCGAGCTGCTGGCCGCCGTCTTCACCGGAGCGGTCGATCTGCTCGCTGCCCTGTCCACCGGCCTCGTCGGCGTGCGCGGCACCCTCTCGCAGCTGTCCGTGCTGGTCGCCGCCTCCTGGAAGGTTCGTTACGATGTCTGAAAATGCCACCGCCGCAACGGTTCTCCAGCCCGGCGTCCACACGGTGCGGATCGAGTCCACCAACCACGACGGCTCCTTCCACGGCAAGAACATCGCGCCCGCGAAGTTCACCGCGTGCGCGGATTCGGGCTTCGCCATGGCCGACCTGCTGTTCGGCCTCGACCTCGGCAACGCGCCGACCCTCGGATTCGCCTACCCCGACTGGCGCGGCCATCTCGCCGACCTGCAGTTCCGTCCGGACCTGTCGACGCTGGTGCAGTGGGCGCCGGGTGTGCAGTCGGTGATCGGCGACTACTGGCAGCCCGACGGCACCCCGGTCGGCACCTGCCCGCGGAATCTCGCGCGGCGGATGGTCGACCGGCTCGCGACACGTGGTTTCACCGCCACGATCGCCGTCGAGATCGAAGCCACCCTGTTCCAGGAGTCGGTGTACGAGGCGCGGGCGAAGGGGTATCGCGATCTCACCCCGCTCGGCGGCTCCGCAGGCACCGCCTACAACCTGGCGAAGTCCAAGGACTGGGTCGACTACATGTCGGCGGTCGCGCGGCGGCTCGAGGAGATCGGCATCGAGTGGGAGGCGTGGAGCGACGAGGACGCGGCCGGCCAGGTCGAGCTCAATCTCGTGCCCGGTGACCCGATCTCGGTGTGCGACAACTGGGCTCGCGCCCGGCAGGTGATGCGCGAGGTGGCCTTCGAACTCGGTCACACCGTCACCTTCATGGCCAAGCCGACCGCGGGCTACGGCCAGGCCTCGCACGTCAACCTGTCGCTGCACCGCGACGGCGCGAATGCCTTCTACGCCCCCGACGGGCCGTCGGACACCATGCGGCACGCGGTCGCCGGACTGCTCGCGACGATGCGCGGGGCGACCTCGGTGATGCTCCCACAGATCACCTCCTACCGTCGCCTGGTCGACCTGAGCGGCCCGCCGACCACGGTGACCTGGGGCATCGCCAACAAGACGACCGCGGTACGCGCGGTCTGCGGGCATCCGAAGTACTCCCGCCTCGAGTACCGCGTACCGGGCGCCGACGCCAACTTGTACCTCGCGGTCGCGACCATCCTGGCCGGTGTGATCGCCGGTATCGACGGCGCGCTCGAACCGGCCGAACCGGTCAGCGACATGGCCTGGTGCGCACCCGACCTGGAACGGCTGCCCGACACCATCACCAAGGCGGCCGACGCGCTCGAGTCCGACCTGATTTTGCGCGAGCAGCTCGGAGACGAGTTCGTCGACTATTGGATCGGCACGCGGCGCTGGGAATGGATGCAGTTCCACACCACCGGCGGCGATCCGTTCGCCGAGCTGTCGGAGTGGGAGTCCGCGCGCTACTTCGAGTTCCCGTGACCGCGCGCTCGAACCCGGTGAAGCCGCTGATCGGACTGACCGGCCGCCGGTTCAGGATGGGGCTGATCAGCGGCAGTCACCCGGGCTACGGTCAGCGTCTCACCGACGCCTTCTTCGCCGATTTCGCGGAGCGCATCACGCGCGCGGGCGGGGTGCCGGTGATGCTGCCCTACGACGCCGATCCCGAAGCGCTCGGGGACTGGCTGTCCGGGGTGGTGATCACCGGCGGTCAGGATGTGCACCCGCGGTGCTGGGGTGGCGACGAATCGGTGGTCGGTGAGATCGCCGCGGTGGACCATCCGTCGGTGCATGATCCCGACCGCGACCGCTTCGAGATCGCGCTCACCAGGATGGCGCTGGCGCGCCGGATCCCGTTGCTCGGGGTGTGCCGTGGCATGCAGGTGCTCAACGTGGCCCTCGGTGGCACGCTGATTCCCGACCTGCCCGCCGGGCCGATCCAGCACCTCGCGGCGACCGGTCCACTCTCGGACGGCGACCCCGAGCACGCCGTCAGCTTCGAGCCGGGGACGATGGCGCAGAAGGTGTTCGGCGATCGGCTGGTCACCAATTCGTGGCACCACCAGGCGATCGACGGGTGCGGCGCGGGGCTGGTCGTCACCGGTCGCACCGACGACGGCGTCGCGGAGGCTGTCGAGCTGCCCGGCGCCCCGGTGCTCGGCGTGCAGTGGCATCCGGAGTGGATGATCACCGACGACGGCGCCCTGCGCTGGCTCGTCGACGCGGCCGCGGCACCACGCTGAGCGAAAATGACTGTGGCCACTGCCGTTTCGTGGTGGCCACAGTCATTTCGGTGGCACGGCCGGTCCGGTGTGCGGTCAGTCCACGCCCACCCAGGACACCAGGGAGCGCATCCTCGGTTCGGGAGTGCGCGCGGGGGCCTGGGCAGCGGGCGTCGCGGCGGGGCCGTCGCCGAGATGGGCGGCCATCCACGCGTCGAGCGCGCCGAGGGTGAGCTCCATCTGCCCCTGCGCCGCGGCCTCGTCGGTGAACACCAGCCAGTTGAGTGCGAAGCCGTCGGACAACGCGGCCACCAGGTAGATCAACTGGTCGATGGTTTCCGGCGCGACCCGGCGGCCCGCCGCCGTCCGCGGCGCGCCGAGGATCGTGCGCATGGTGTCGAAGGCGGCTTTGTACACCACCTGGGCTTGCGTGCCCTCCCGTTGCCCCCAGCTGATCAGCTCGATGATCGTCGCGCCGAAGGCCGGGTTCTCGCGATACCACTCCATCACGCCGCGCAGCAGTGCCCGTGCGGTGGTCTGCACGTCGCCGTGGACGTCGTTGCGGATCAGCACGTCGCGATACTCGCCGGCGAGGTACTCGAACACCGCCGCGAACAGGGCTTCCTTGGTGGCGAAGCAATAGTGCAGCGTGGCAAGGGGAGCGTTGGCTGCCTCGGCGATGCGGCGCGTGGTCGCTCCGTCCACCCCGTGGGCGGCGATCACGCGGACGGCCGCGGCCACCAGGTCGGCGCGACGTTCAGCGGCGGGGATGCGAGCCATGCGGTACTCCTGTCCAGGCAATCTGAACGATTGATCAAGTCATGCCGACATCAGCAGGGCGGCCAGTGCTTCCTCCGACGACGGGAGCGCGGAGCGCCGGATAAGTTAGTCATTCGCCTTGATCATATGACTAACTACGGCTACTGTTATGGCAGGCCTCACATTTCCGCCGCCGAACGGTCGCACTCACCCGGCGATCCAGGCCCCCATCGAGAACACCCGTCACGGCGCGCAGCCCCCGTCGACCGCAGGTCGATCGACGACGACCCGCCGCCTGGCAACCGCGAAGAGGACGACATGACCCAAGTCGAACCGGTCCACCCCGAACGCGCGCTCGCGCTCGAACGGCTGGCCGTTGACCCGCCGATCGGCACCCTCGTCGAGCTCCTTGCCGACCAGGCCGTCCGCTCGCCCGACCGCGAATTCCTCCGCTTCGCCGACGGGTCGTGGACCTTCGCCGAGATCGACGACTGGACCTCCCGCCTGGCTCGACGCCTGATCGTCGAGGACGGCGTGCGCCCCGGTGATCGAGTCGCGATCATGCTCCCCAACATCGTGCAGTGGCCGGTCGCCTGGCTGGCGGTCCTCAAGGCGGGCGCGGTGACGGTTCCGGTGAACTCGTCGTATCAGCGGGCCGATCTCGAATTCGTGCTCCAGGATTCCGGCGCCCGGGTGGTGTTCACCGACGCGGCGCACACCGCGCTGGTCGAACAGGTGCGGGCCACGAACGGCGAGCTGGCCGATGTGCGCATCGTCGATGCCGCGTCGCCGGCCGAACTCGCCGCCCACCCCGCGCAGCGGCCCGCGGTGGAGATCACCCCCGACACGCTCGCGAACCTCCAATACACCTCGGGCACGACCGGATTCCCCAAGGCGTGCATGCTCACCCATGACTACTGGGTCCGCATCGGCTGGTTCTGCGCGAACGCCAACAGCCTCGGCGCCGACGACGTCGTGCTTACCTCCCAGCCGTTCTCCTACATGGACCCGCAGTGGAACACCGCGCTGTGCCTGACGATCGGTGCGCCGCTGGTGGTGCTGCCCAGGTTCTCCGCCTCCGGTTTCATGGCCGATGTGCGCAAGCACCGGGCCACGTTCATCTATGTGCTCGGTTCCATGCCGACGCTGTTGTTCAAGCAACCGCCCACCCCGCAGGACCGCGACAACGACCTGCGCATCGTGCTCTGTTCGGCGATCCCCGTCGCCCTGCACGCCGAGCTCGAACAGCGGTGGGGCGCACCGTGGCGCGAGATCTTCGGGATGACCGAGAGCGGCGTCGACCTGTTCAGCCACGTCGAGAACACCGAGGACGTGGGCAGTGGCCGACTGGGGCAACCGGTGCCGACCAAGCAGGTCCGCGTCGTCGACCCGCAGGGCCGCGACGTCGGTGACGGCGAGTCCGGTGAGCTGATCACCTCGGGCACGCCGATGATGCTCGGCTACTGGAACCGCCCCGAGGAAACCGCGCAGACCCTGCGCGACGGCTGGCTGCACACCGGTGACGTCGCCGTCCGGGAGGCGGGCAGCTACCGGCTGATCGGCCGGATCAAGGACATGGTCCGCCGCGGCGGGGAGAACATCGCCAGCGCCGAGGTCGAGCGCGTGCTCGAACGCGACGACAGCGTGGTCGCCACCGCCGTGGTCGGCGTGCCGGACGAGTTGTTCGGCGAGGAGGTCAAGGCCTTCGTGCAACTGGCGCCCGGCGTGGCGGCGAGCCGTGAGACCGCCCAGCGGATCCTCGACGGCGCGCGGAATCAGTTGGCGCGTTTCAAACTCCCGCGTTACGTGGAATTCGTCGCCGACTTCCCGCGCACCCCGTCCGAGCGGGTGTCCAAACCCGCGCTGAAGGCGCGCGCCGCCGAGCACCCCGGCGTCACCTACGACCTGCAACCACCGCGCGACTGAGGAGCCGGACGTGACCGACACCCACCTTGATGTACGCATCGACGACGACGTCGCGGTGCTCACCCTGAACCGCCCGGCGAAGCTGAACGCGCTCGATGTGGCCACGCGGGTGCTGCTCGCGCAGACCATCCGGCAGTTCGGCACCGGTGACCTGGTGCGCGGGATCGTGCTCACGGGCACCGGCCGGGCCTTCTCGGCAGGTGAGGACCTGCAGGCGGTTCCGTCGACCTACGCGGAGGTCCGCGAGGCTGTCGCGACCTTCCACGACATCACCCGCGCGATCCTGGAGACGCGGATCCCGGTGATCGCGGCGGTGAACGGGATCGCCGTCGGCGGCGCCTCGGAGATCACGCTGTCGTGCGACGGACGCATCGGGAGCCCGGCCGCCGAGTACTTCCAGCCGGAGAACCACCGCGGCATCATCATCTCCAACGCCTCGAGCTTCCTGATGGGCAGGCTGGTCGGCAGCCACGCGATGCGCATCGTCCTCGGCTCGCACCGGGTCGGCGCCGAGGAGGCGCTGCGCATCGGGCTGCTCGACGAGATCGTCGCCCCGGAGACACTGGTCGATCGCGCCGTCGAGGTGATCCGGCAGTGGAACTCCGATCCCCGCATCACCGCACTGCACCTCGGCTTGCTGCGTCCGCTGCCCGCCGAGATCGAGGCCGCGTTCGCCCGCGAGGACGACGCCGCCCGCCAAGCCTGGGAGTCCGGCGCGTTCAGCGAGGGCATCGCGGGTTTCTGGACATCGAAGAACGCGGCGTCCCCGGCGTCCGCGCCGAGCAACCGAGATCGGAGCCGATCATGATCACCACCGAAGCAGCTGTCCTCACCGCGGTCGGCGAACCGCTGGAGTTCACCGAGATCCTGGTCGACGACCCGGAACCCGACGAGATCCGCCTCGCGGTCTCGAATGTCGGTCTGTGCCACAGCGACCTGCACTACATGACCGGAACCGTCGCCGCCGACCTGCCCGTGGTCGTCGGCCACGAGGTGGCCGGCGTGGTCGAGGCGGTCGGCTCCGCGGTGACGACTCTGCGTCCCGGCGACCGAGTCGTCGGCGCCCTCACTCCCTCGTGCGGGATGTGCCGCAACTGCCAGGTCGGGCGTTCGACCCAGTGCCAGCGCGTCACCGAGATCCGGCGACGGCCGCGGCCCGCCTTCCAGCTGCCGAGTGGTCAGGTCGTGCACCGCCTCGGTGATGTCGGCGCGTTCGCACGCCACACCCTGATGCGGGAGAACTCCCTGGTCGCCGTGGCCGACGAGGTGAGTCTGCACGTGGGCTGCCTGCTCTCGTGCTGCATCATCACCGGTGTCGGAGCGGTGTTCCGGGCCGCCGAGGTGCGTCCCGGCGCCACCGTCGCCGTGATCGGTTGCGGCGGTGTCGGTTCGGCCATCGTCCAGGGCGCGCGCCTGGCCGGCGCTTCCGTCATCGTCGCCGTCGACCTCGACGACGCTCGCCTCGCCGCCGCCAAGACCTTCGGTGCCACTCACGTCGTGAACGGCGCCGCCGATGTCGCCGCCGAGATCAGGAACCTGCTCGGCGACGGCGTGGACTACTCGTTCGAAGCGGTCGGCAGCGCGCGGACCGCGGCGACCGCCCTCGAGGTGCTGCGCCCGACCGGCACCGCGTGCATGGTCGGCATCGCCCCCGACGGCACCGACCTGACGTTGCCCGCCTGGAACTTCTTCTTCAGCGAGAAGCGCCTCATCGGTTCCTACATGGGTTCGGGCCAGGCACAGCAGGACATCGCCCAGTTCGCCCGCCTGTACCAGCAGGGGCGGCTGCTGCTCGACGAGATGGTCAGCGACGTCATCCCGTTCCACGACCTCGACAAGGGCTTCGAGGCGATGAAGTCCGGCGCGGTCACCCGCATCGTCGCCGACCTCACCGTCTGAGCCCCGACCACTCGCGCACCGAAGGATCCCCGATGACGAATCCGCAACTGCCCCAACCGATCAACTACATCGCCGACGAGTGGTCCGAGTGTGCGACGATCCCCGACGCCTGGAACCTCGACCCCAACACCGGTCAGCCGGTGCACCGTGCGGTCACCACCACCCCGGAGGACGTGGAACGCGCACTGCGCCACGCCGAGCGGTCCTACGGTTTCGAACGCTGGGACGACGCGGCGAGCGAGGAACGCGCCGAGGTCATCGAACGCGCGGCCGACAACGTGGCGTCCCGGATCGAGGACATCGCTCGCACCGACGCACTGACCAGCGGAGTTCCGATCGCCAAGGCCCGGATGGTGGCGCAGTTCCTGCCGCACCGCATCCGTTCCGCGGCCGCGGATCTGCGGACTGTTCCGCGGCGCGTCGCGCTCGAGGCCGGCGGGCGGGACGTGCGGCTGTACAAGGTCCCGTGGGGCCCGGCCGCCATCCTCACCCCGTGGAACGGACCGAGTTTCATTCCCGCCGCGAAGATGGTGAGCGCGCTGGCCGCGGGCTGTCCGGTCATCCTCAAGCCGTCCGAACACGCGCCGAGCAGTGCCCAGATCATCGTCGAGTGCTTCGTCGCGGCCGGGCTACCCGCCGGCGCGCTGCAACTGCTGCACGGCGCGGGCGACGTGGGCGCGGCCGTCACCGGTGACCCGCGCGTGAAGATCGTCTCCTTCACCGGCGGCCCGAACGCCGGCCGGGCCATCGCGCGCGCGGCCGCGGAGGACTTCAAGGTGCTCCAGCTCGAGCTCGGCGGCAACAACCCGGC